>CAWHIX010000007.1:0-191594 GCA_963829545.1 uncultured Actinomycetes bacterium | reverse complement strand
CGTAGATCGACCGCGAGAACGAGTAGGTGCTGGGGGTCACCATGGCCATGTACATGACGCTGAAGCTCCCCGCCAGCGCGAGGAAGGCATTGCCTACCAGGACGTTGGCCACCCGGTAGCGGACCACGTCCACGCCCAGGGAATTGGCCAGTCGTAGACCCGGACCCGATCGCATCCCAAGCCCTTCCTATCTTGGAGTTGTACAACAAGTAATAGACCACCATGTTGACTATGAGGAACGCCAGTCCAAAGTAGTAGATGACCATCTTGTTGTTCAAATTTATCAGCCAATGGTGATCGGAGGTAGCGCTTCGTACCCCCCCATCCTCCGAAGAAATCGACGGTGCCGAAGACCTGCTGGAGGGCCAGAGCAAAGACCATGCCGAACATCATGAAGACCATCATTCCGCGCCGCACCGATATCGAGAACACTATGTATCCCAAGACGACCGATACTATGATCGCGACCGGCAGAGTGGCCCAATACGACCAATGGGCTTTGAGCATCAGCATCGCAGTGGTATAGGCCCCGACTCCCCACCAGGCCGCCACGTCGAATCTGGGCAGGCCGACTTTCCAACTCAGCCGAAAGCCCAACGCCAGCATGGAATAGGTGATGGCGAAGATGAAGATCTGCAGCCGGTAGGGCCCCGCAAAGAGCGGCACTACCAAGGCCACGATCAGTATGAGGCCCAGCCATATCCTGTTTGACTTAAGCATGAGAACCTCCCCGGTCCACTACTGGCCGGGAATCGGCAGAGGCTTGCCGAGCAGGCCCCCCGGGCGGAAGTAGATGAGCAGGGCGACGAAAGCGAAGACCACGGGAGTCTGAACGACTCGACGTACTGGAACGCAAAACTCTCGACGATGCCCACCAAGAACGCCGCCAGTAGCGCGCCGGCCATGCTGCCCGTCCCGCCCACGAGAACGACCAGCATCGCCTTCAAGAACATGGTGCTGCCCATCGCCGTCGACGCCGACAGCACCGGGACCACGAGGGCGCCCGCGATGCCGCAAAGGCCGCAGCCGACGGCCATGGTGACCCAGAAGACCTTGTTGGCGTTTATCCCCTGGAGGCAGGCGATCTCCCTGTTTTCAGCGCACGCCATCATGGCGACGCCTATCTTCGTGCGCAGGAACCAGTACAAGCGCGCCCATCACCACGAGCGCGCCCACCAGCACCAGCAGTTTCCCCGGGTTGACGTTGAGCCCGCCGAAACGGATCGTGCCCCTCGATCACCGGTGAAACCACTGCAGTCGACTTGCCGAACTGCAGCACGGCCAGTTGGCCCAGGATCGCACCGAAGGCCACGGTGACCATCATCGTGTGGAAGAAACCCGACCGCAACGTCCACTTGATCATCGAGAAGTGCACGAAGATCCCGAGGAGCGCCATCGCGGCGCACGCGGCCACTTTGGTATTTAGGGGGCCCCCAGCACGCTGGCCACGGCGTACGCGACAAAAGCGCCCAGCATGTAGAACTGACCCTGCGCGAAGTTGAAGACCTGGAGGACCCCCAGGATCAGTGTGAACCCCGAGGCCACCAAGGCGTAGATCCCTCCGATCATCAGGCCATTGATGAGGAGCTGTATGAACAATTCTGGGGTCATAGAAACATCCTTCCCGTGGCCTCCTTGGGTCGAGTCGCGGGAGCGCCGGCCCGAGGCCGGCGCTCCCGCGCCAACACTCAACTACTTCTGGATATCTTTCGATCTCCAGGCGGCTAGGCTGGTCGGGGAACGTCGGAGTCCCGTACTCATCCCAGTACTTCTGGTAGACGTCCTGCAGTCCGTAGACCAGGATCGCGACAGATACTGGTCCTTGCAGGCGATTGTGGACGAATACACGAACTTCCCGTCCTTCACCACACCGATGTAGTGCCCGGGCGCACTGTCGACCGTCTTGAAGTTCTGGATATCGGGCCTCGCGAAAAGCTGGCTGTATCCGTTCAGTGTCTTGACGCCCTTCGGAATCCTGGGATACGCAACCAGGGTGTCCACGTCGGTGCTCTGCGTGGCGTTCACCGCGTCCTCGAAGATGAACCAGGGGCCCACCCAGAAGCATCCCGCGCTATACCAGTCTCCGTATTTGGCCTTGTAAGCGTCGATGTACTTGACGATCTGTGGATCGGTCTCCACTCCCACCGGGTCGTACGATCCGGTCTGCATGCCTTCCATGTACTCCTTGCCGACCCTCTTGATGCAGTTCTCCAGAGTCTGGTTGTCGAGCTCACCAGGGAGGATCATCCCCTCGTATCCGGCGTCCTTGAGGGAGCCGAGGAGGTTGACGACCTGGTCGCCGGCCATGTAGGACATGTAGACCGAGTCCGGCTTGGCGCTGACGATCTTGGTGGCGATGGGACCAAAGTCGGTCGTGTCCTGGGCAAAGAAGACCGGATCCATCATCTGCTGCCGAGCGTCTTGCCGGTGGCAGCCACGAGTTGCGAACCAACCTGCCCCTGCTGGCTATCCGGGCACACGACCAGGCCGGTCTTCGCCCCCTGCTTGATGTAGTCCTCGATGATGTAGTAGAAGAGTCCCTGGGCGAAGAAAAGTCCCTGGGCGCGGATCGAGTACTTCAGCGTGGGCGCGACGGTGCCGTCGGTGAAGTCGAGACCCATCCACAGGACCTTGTTGGGCTCGGTCACCGAGATCGTCTCGGCCGGGATGTCGCCCCAGTTACACACCATGAACTGCACTTTGTCCTGAAGGACGGCCTTTTCGGTCGCCGACCGGGTCTTTGCGGCGTCCCAGATGCCGCAGTCGTAGATCATGGGCTCGACTTTGTAGGTCTGGTCACCGATCTTCCAGCCGCCGGCATCGTTGTAGAGTTGGGCGAACAGCTCGAGCCACTTCTTCATCTCGACGCCCTGGACGGTATCGAGACTCAGGAGGGCTCCCACCTTCAGCACGGGCTGATCGGCTGAGGGGGCACTGGTAGGCGTGGTCGTGGTAGCCGTGGTAGCTGTGGCAGCCGTGGTCGCCGTAGTATCGGAACCAGAAGTGGCGGCCGAAGTAGTAGTAGTCGAATCATCTCCGCAGGCAACGACCATGAGAATGGTCAGCAGAAGGAGAATACTGAGGACACAAATAGCACGTGACTTTGAGTGAAGAAGTTTCATTGGCTCTCCTATACGATTATTCTTTCGTTGAACGAGGAGATTGCCCAGCAGAATAGGTTTGTGATCAGCCATTCCTACGTGTCCCCCATCGTTCCCCCTCCTCATGACTCCCCCGTGTTTTTCGTATTGGCAGTCCCCCTCTGCCTGTGCGTCATTGGATCTTCGATGCGGCCTATCGCTAGACGGCCCAGACCACTTCGCCATCCATGATTGTCATCACGTTGTTGATGCTGCCGATCTCACGCGGATCCACCGACAGGATGTCTTTGTCGAGGACGCACAGATCCGCCAGCTTCCCCGGCTCGATGGAGCCTTTGATGTGCTCTTGCCGGTCCTGCCACGCCCCGCCCATGGTGTACATGCGGATGGCCTCTCGAATGGTCAGACACTGGTCGGGACTGTAGACAGTGCCCGTGGCCTTGCTCTCCCTCAGAAGGGCCGACTGGACACCCTGGAGCCAGGACGGATACGTACAGGGAGCGTCAGAACTGGCTGCAGGTGGCACCCGGCGTCTGCGATAAGGCGATATGGCCACTCCCTTTGCACCTGCTCCAGGCCGACGATGTCAACATTCATGTCGGAGATGGTCCAGGGGAGCGTGGGCGTGATGTTCACCCCAAAACCATGTCGGGCCACTGTCGCCGCCTGTTCGGCGGTGATGAAATCCACGTGCATCACGTAATGGCGCAGACGCTTCGGGTCTTCCGTCTCAGCCTTGACGAAGCCGGCGATGGTGGCCCCGATGGCCAGATCGCCGACGCAGTGCACGCCCACCTGGAACCCGAATTCATGGGCGCAACGAATCATGTCTTCAAGTTCGCGCACGCGCTCTTCGTCCGTACTCCCAGGTAGCGCCAAACTGCCATGCCCGCCGCCCACATACTCCCGGCTTATCCAAGCCGTATGGTTGGGAGGGGTCCCGTCGGCGAAGATCTTGATGCCTCCGATCTTCAGCTTCTCGTTGCCGAAGTCCGCGTGAAAACCAAGAAGCGGCAGCGCCGACTGCAGGTCGGCCAGCGAGTTGGCGCCATACTCACCGAACAGGTAAAGGACGTTCACCCTCACCTTGAGCCGATCATCGTCCAGTAGGTCCTGATAGGCGCCGATGCATTCCGAGCCCAGCAACCCGCCCTGGAAACGGTCTCCGCCTGGTCCGAGAGCCGGTTCGGTCATGCTGGTTATCCCCAGAGAGTTCATCTCATCGAGGGCCGCAGAGACGGCCTGCCTCTTCTGCGCCCGGGTCCAGGGCGGGATGAGCCCCATGATGAGACTGGTAGCGGGAAACTCGACGAAAACGCCTGTGGGCTCACCCGTATCGGGATCCCTCTCGATGAGCCCGCCGGGCGGGTCGGCGGTGTCGCGGCCGATACCGGCCAATTCCAGGGCTCTGCTGTTCGCCCACAGAGTATGCAAGGAGAAGTCCACCAGCGCCACGGGATTATCCGGAGAGATCGAATCCAACAGCTCACGGCGCATGCGAAAGCGAGAGTCTTTCAAGCATTCGTCCAGATAGCCGGCATCCCACCCGGTGCCTCGCACCCACTCCCCGGGGCGGAGAGACCGCGCCATCTCTTTCACCTTGGCGAGAATGTCGGCCACCGACCTCACGTTTGGATAGCTGAGGTCGAGCACGAAAGGAGGCCTTGTCCCGGCCCAGAGCGCAGAGTGCGCGTGCGAATCGTTGATGCCGGGAAGGACGGTCCTCCCCTTGAGATCTACCACCTCGGTGCGCGCCCCGATGGACCCTTTGATCTCATCGTCGGCGCCCACGGCCACGATCCGGTTCCCTCGGATGCCAATGGCGCTGCGAATGGAGAAGAAGGGATCCACCGTCACAACGTTCCCGTGGAGCAGCACCAGGTCATAGTCGGAAGAGATCGCCATCTCAACCAGCCCCCCAAGAGATAGACTCGGAACCGGCAAAGGCGGGACCGCCCTCGGTGCGGTCCTCTCGTCTCGCATTTGACCAAAGGCAGGGGGCAGGGACAAGTACACAAAAGTGGAGTCTTTGCGGTCCACCGCAGCGGTGCGAGGGAACCGTCAGGGAGTGAGGCCCAACTCCTGACGCACGGCGTGGGCTATGGAGGTGCGCGTGCGCGCCCCGACCTTGGCCGCGATGCCCTGTAAGTGCTTCTTCACTGTGTACTCACTGATGAAGAGCGCCTGGGCGATCTCCTTGTTGGCCCCGCCGGCCATGACTCGGTTCAGGACCTCGATCTCTCGGGTGCTGAGCCCAAAGCGCTCCTTGAGCGGCTCGGCCCAAGCCAGCGTGCCGCCGTCGCGGGGTTCCAACGTGATGAGCCGGCCCAGCTTACCTTGCTCGAGGACCACCTCGCGAGAGCTGACCTCCGCGTTGCAGCTCTTGGCCAGTACATTGAGATCGTCCAGGGAGTATCCGACGAAGGACACGTCCTCGACCAGTCGCGACGTACCGTCGATCCTCCTCATGGGCGCGCAGAGTTCCCTGGCAACCTCGTTGCAGTAGAGCACTCGTCCCTGGACGTCGCACAAGATCACGCCTTTTCCCGAAGCCGTCTTGAGGACGGAGAGGACGGACACGGACACCATCTTCTCCAGGTGGTTGCCCACGAAGGGCGCGATCATGTCCAGGATGGCCACTTCTTCGGCGGAAAATGGTTTCCGCTCGTGAGCTCGGTGCAGACAGACCGCACCGCGCGCCGACGAGTTGGCCGACACGAACGCGACCAGATCGTAGTGGATGCTGCCCGTCTTGAAGAAGTCGTTGTAGAACTCCGTCGAGACCAGTGACTTGTAGTCCACGACCTCCATGAGGTCGAACACGGTGGTGATGGGGGAGCCGGCCGGCGGGGGGACGTTGCCTTTGATGTACTCGGGCAGTCCCGTGGGGTCGAGATCGCTGTAGTAGTCGACGTACATTCTCGGCAGGGCCGGATCCTGATTGTGGACTACGAACTCCAACTCCTTCGTGAGGGGGTTGCAGAGCATCAACACCGCGTGTTCAGCCTCAAGCTCCGCCGATATGCACTCCAGCAGCCGCCGGCAGCCTTCCGTGTCGGCCGTGGCCGTGCTGATCTCCTTCAGGGTGCTGAGGATGGCCGAACAGCGCGCGGGACTGACGGCGGCCGATCGAGCCAGTCTGGGCTGTAGGAGCCCGTGAGGTCCGAGGCCGCGATCGCTCGGGGCGGGCTGGGGGGCGCGGCGTTCAGGAGGCGACATCATGGGCCTGGATCACGCTGGTCGATCTCCGCAGAGCGTCCGGGGTTGGGTGCAAAGCGTATCACGGCGGGGTCGGACTTGCAAAAGCTACTAAACGTCCAGTAGTATTTTGCAGCGCGGGTCCTGACCAGCGGGAGCCGATTAGAACGAGACTCGCCTCGGGCCATCGCCCGAGGCTCGGAAGAGGTGCGCTGCCTGTGGCCAGACCCTATCTGAAGGCCGGGGAGAGAAAGCGACAGATCGTGGAAGCTGCTATGCGGCTGGCAGCCGAACACGGGGTCAGGGGCATCACGATGAGTCTTATCGCCGCAGAGATTGGGGTGACGACTGCCGCGCTGTACAGCCATTTCGCCAGTCGCAAGGACATCCTGCTTGCGACCTTGGAGGCGTCGTTTGAGGGGATATTCGAGCTGCACAGATCGTGCACCGATCCCGACGCTCTGGAGCGACTGCGCGACATATGTCTTGGCCACACCGACTTCGTATCTCGAGCGGTCACCGTCCGCATGGCTCTTTTTGAATTTGCGGCAGCGCCACCGGATGAGGGTCTGCGCGAGGTTGTGGGCGCAAAGATGCTGATGCTTGTTGATGATCTGGCTCGGATTGTGAGAGAGGGGCAGCAACAAGGCACCATCCGCAAAGAGATAGACCCCCTTCAGGTCGCCTGGATCCTCTGGACGCGGGGGTGGGCCGAGGAGGGGACGTGCATCATGGGCATAGGCAGCCATTGGATAGAGGAACGCTCGAAGCTGATGCTGGAGGACCTTCTGGAGCAGATCGCGCAGTCAGAGGGTGAAGCCGTGGCAGAGGCGGCCGGTCAGGTTGGACGGCCAGGTCGGGTACTTTAGAGGACAGCGCAAAGGGAGGCCGGATGTATCGCATTGATGACGACAGATGTGTGAAATGTGGACTGTGCATAGACGCGTGTCCGAGCAGCGCCTTCGTGGGCACCAATCCCGGCAAGCTCAGGCACTCCGTGGTATACGAGTCAGTGGCCCTGGATCAGAAGCTATGCACCGAGTGCGGCGAATGCGTGGCGACGGAGTACTGGTGCCCGTTCGAGGCCGTCTACAACAATAGCGAGCCGCGGCCTGTCCGGGCGCCGGCCGACGGCACCAAGTACAGCAAGTACATCTATCACTATGACCCGGAGACAGACGATTACTACGCCCGTTTTGCCCCCAAGGATCCGGATGGTCATTCCGCGCCCACATTGATAGACGTCATGCCCTGGAAGTGGGTCACCCGACTCGACGGCGACTACTATCCAGGCTGCAATTTCTACTGCGTCCAGTGGGTGCTTCCGTTCACCGAGCAGCTCATGGATGCCGGACATCCACCTCACGTCCACAAAGTCCCCGAGTTGATCTTCGTCATCGGAGGAGACCCGGAGAATCCGGAGGAGTTGGGTGCTGAGATCGAGTTCTATCTCGGGCCGGAGCGAGAGAAACACATCATCACGAAGAGTTGCGTGATGTTCATGCCCGCGCTTTTCCCCCACGGCCCGTGGATCCCCAAGAAGACGACGAAGCCATGGCTCTTCATCGAGGTGAATCAGAGTCTCAAACACACGGAGAAGGGTTTCAACCAGGTGTTGCCGCGAGAAGTGGTAGACCGCGACGAGGGCCTGGAGTTCTTCCCTGACGAGGGCTTCTAGCCGAGAGTCTGACGAGACTCATCAGCACGAAAGCAGCCTCCCTGTTCGGTGAGGGATCATGGATATCCCACGCCCGAACAGGGAGGCTCTCCTGCAGCGAGGGCTTTCGAATCCCCCTCCCCCCTGCTACTCCGTCCAGGTGAAGGCCACGATGGGGTTCTCCTCTACCCATGCCTCCAGAGACCCGTCGTAGAGCTTGACGTTCGTGTACCCGAGCAGCTGGGTCAATAGGTACCACCACGCGCTGGAATAGCCGCCGGCACTGCAATAACAGATGACCTCCTGCTGCTTGTCCGGGCCGATGACCCCAGCCGCCATCCCCTCTATGAACTCGACCGGCCTGTATGTGCTGTCTGGCTCCCACACCCAGGACAAGGGCAGGCTCCGGGCTGTGGGTATGTGCCCCCCCATGTCGACGAAGGGGTCTTTGGACGCCCCGAAATACCCGTCGGGGTCTCGCGCGTCGATTATGACCGACCTGCCGATACGGTCCTTCACGTACTCGGTCGAGATCCACGAGTCGCTGTCCACGGTGTTGCTGTAGGCGACCGGTGTGACCTCTGGGACCTCGGTTGTCGTCTGCCTGCCCTCGTTTGTCCACTTAGCGTAGGTGCCGGCCAGGACGGCCACGTTCTCGACCCCAGCATAGATGAGAGTCGCGGCGACTCTGACGGCGTCCGCCAGCGCATAGGGTGGGGTCCCCGGCGCCGGCATGGGACCGACTACTACTACCCTCGAGTCCGTGGTGATCCCGCAGTCCCCGATCGTCTTGAACAGATCTGCTTCGGCGGGCAGTTCCAGGATCAACTCGCCGGTATCTGCCCATGCCGAGACCAGGCCGAAGGGCACGGAGATGGCGCCGGGGATGTGGCCGACCTCGTAGTCCTCCGCCGGTCGGGTGTCAATGATCACAAGCCCGTCGCTGCCCAATTGGCCTAGCAGCCAGTCTGTGGAGACGAGTGGATCTATGGAGCGGGTCATGTCTCTAGCCCTCCTGTGGTCTTGGCAGAGGCTGCCTTCGTCAGATCGATGCTTCAAGTCACGTCCTTCCGAGATGATAACGCCCATCTCCCCGACTACCTCGCGGCGGTGGCGTTGACTTCCACCAAGCGGTCGTTGCCCGTGGGGACACCACGTTCGTTCTGACGAACAGGGTGTGCTGCAATGGCACCGATGCCCAAGCCGCGCCGAGCCAGCAACTGGTGCATCTTCTCGACCACCTCTTCCACCTGCTTGTTGGGGTCGGAATCGGTACCGAGGACCCTTCCGGGGAGTGAAGAGTGTCCGTTGCACGTGAGACCCGGAGGCCATATCAGCCCTCCTGGGAGGCCGCATGCAGGGCCGCGAGGCGACCGAAGGTCATGGCGCGTCCATGGCTGGCGCCGTGGACGTTGCGGGGGTAGGTGTCGGCGAAGAAGCCACCGCTGGTGTTGCCCGAGGCATAAAGACCGGGAATTACCTTGCCTTCGGTGTCCATCACCTGCATGTTGGTGTTGATAGTCAGACCGCTAACCGTTACTAGGCAGAAGTTGAGAACCTTCACTGCATAGTAGGGAGCGACCTCGACCGGCTTCATCTTGCCGGCCTCAACGCCAAAATCCACGTCCTTGCCACCAGCGGCCAGACTGTTGTAGCGCTCCACGGTGGCCTTGAGGGTCTCCGCCGGCAGGTCCGTCTTCGTGGCCAGTTCTTCCAGCGTGTCGGCTTTGAGCACGGCGCCTGCGGGCACATGCTGGTCGAGCAGAGTCGTCTTGTCGCCCGCCCAACTTTCCTCCTTGGTGGAGTCGAGGATGGACCAATGGAAGCCCTTGGGTAGACGAGCGTTGGCGTTGGCGGCACGGCAGTAGTCGGAATCTTCGTTGACGAAGCGTTCGCCGTTGCAGTCCACGCGCAGGTAGGGGGTGAACATGACTAGGTAGAACTCGGTGTGGTCCTTGTCCGGGATGACCCCGTTACCCACGATGAGACAGTGCGGCGCTTCGTCCATGGCGGCGCCGAGGGCCAGGGCCATGTTGTGCCCATCACCCACGCAGCCTCCGGTCTCGGAGTTATGACGCGCGACACGCAGATCGGCAGGACGCAGGTACCTCTGCATCATCTCGGGGTTATCGTCGTAGCCACCGCAACTCAGGATGACGCCTTTTTTCGCATTGATAAGGAGAGGACTGCCATCGGGCTGTTTGGCGATGACGGCAGTCACGCGGCCCTCGCCTTCGCGCACCAGGCTCACTGCGAGGGTGTTGAAGTGGATATCCCCGCCCTTCTCCACGATCAGGGCTTCCATTTCCTTAGCTAGCCCTACGTTCTGGCCCGTCCAGTTCACAGCGGTGGGCCACACTCTGTAGGGGCCTTCCTTCTCCGCCCCGCCCGTGGGGAGGGAGGCCTCGACGCCCCTTGGTTCCACGAGCCCGCGCAGCCAGTCGATGGTCTCGCCGCTCCTGTCCACCCAGGTAGTTATCAGGCGCTGGTCGGCGCGGTAGTTGGACTGGACCATGAGCTCACCGATGAGTTCTTCCCGATCGATGGACACTCCGGCTTCCATGTGGACGCTGCTATTCACGGCGCCATCGTCGAAGCCCCGGGCGTTGTTCTTGGCACCCTTTTCGAGGACGACGACCCCGGCTCCGGCGTCTGAAGCCGACAGCGCGGCCGTGAGGCCCGAAATACCGAAACCCACCACCACCACGTCTGTGTCTATGGTCTTGGCGACGGCCTCGTTCTGACCGCTGATGCGAGTGACTTCATCCATGTGCGTCTCCGTTCATAGTTGGCTAGGCCCATGACATAAGGCTACAAGCCCCGATCGACCCCAGTGTTTCCTTCCAGCACGACCAGCCGGATGTTCTCCCCGCTGCGCAACGGACCGATATCCTCCAGCCGTAGATGTCCCGGTAGCCCCCATCAGAGTCGGGTAGCAGATCCCCAGTTCGAACTTGCAGCGGAGCGCGAAGACCTCCTCAAACTCCACCCCGGCGCCTGCTGCCTGGCCTTTCAGGATCTCGATCAGCAAGGGGTCGAAGGCCTCCACGAGCGGCAGGTACTTCAGCACAACCTTGACCACTTCTTGTCTACTGGGCTTGCCGGTGGGCAGCAACATGCCCACTCCGTCGAACAACGCTTCGATCGACGAGATGAGGCTCTCTTTGCAGGCGCTTCCGTATCGCCTGCCGATCTCAAATGGTGTTCCCTCGCACTCGACCACCTCGAGTCTCTTCCGCTTCTTCATGTACTTGTCTCCTTCGGGTGGTTGCCCACTCTGGTGCTCCCCCCGATCAAGACCGGCCTTCTGCCTGAAAACCTGGCACTACCCGTAGTCGCCCCGAGTTCCTCGGACACCTGGGGACTTTCGAATCTGAGCCACGGCCATGTGGCTTGCATTTCCGCGCGGAGGTAGTGTCCGGACAAGTGACGGTGGATGGGGCGACACGCTGCCGCCATCTGAGATCGATGACTGCAAAGGCGGGACCGCCCTCGGCGCGGTCCTCTCGTCTCGCATTTGACCAAAGGCAGGGGGCAGGGACAAGTACACAAAAGTGGAGTCTTTGCGGTCCACCGCAGCGGTGCGAGGGGACCGTCAGGGAGTGAGGCCCAACTCCTGACGCACGGCGTGGGCTATGGAGGTGCGCGTGCGCGCCCCGACCTTGGCCGCGATGCCCTGTAAGTGCTTCTTCACTGTGTACTCACTGATGAAGAGCGCCTGGGCGATCTCCTTGTTGGCCCCGCCGGCCATCACTCGGTTCAGGACCTCGATCTCTCGGGTGCTGAGCCCAAAGCGCTCCTTGAGCGGCTCGGCCCAAGCCAGCGTGCCGCCGTCGCGGGGTTCCAACGTGATGAGCCGGCCCAGCTTACCTTGCTCGAGGACCACCTCGCGAGAGCTGACCTCCGCGTTGCAGCTCTTGGCCAGTACATTGAGATCGTCCAGGGAGTATCCGACGAAGGACACGTCCTCGACCAGTCGCGACGTACCGTCGATCCTCCTCATGGGCGCGCAGAGTTCCCTGGCAACCTCGTTGCAGTAGAGCACTCGTCCCTGGACGTCGCACAAGATCACGCCTTTTCCCGAAGCCGTCTTGAGGACGGAGAGGACGGACACGGACACCATCTTCTCCAGGTGGTTGCCCACGAAGGGCGCGATCATGTCCAGGATGGCCACTTCTTCGGCGGAAAATGGTTTCCGCTCGTGAGCTCGGTGCAGACAGACCGCACCGCGCGCCGACGAGTTGGCCGACACGAACGCGACCAGATCGTAGTGGATGCTGCCCGTCTTGAAGAAGTCGTTGTAGAACTCCGTCGAGACCAGTGACTTGTAGTCCACGACCTCCATGAGGTCGAACACGGTGGTGATGGGGGAGCCGGCCGGCGGGGGGACGTTGCCTTTGATGTACTCGGGCAGTCCCGTGGGGTCGAGATCGCTGTAGTAGTCGACGTACATTCTCGGCAGGGCCGGATCCTGATTGTGGACTACGAACTCCAACTCCTTCGTGAGGGGGTTGCAGAGCATCAACACCGCGTGTTCAGCCTCAAGCTCCGCCGATATGCACTCCAGCAGCCGCCGGCAGCCTTCCGTGTCGGCCGTGGCCGTGCTGATCTCCTTCAGGGTGCTGAGGATGGCCGAACAGCGCGCGGGACTGACGGCGGCCGATCGAGCCAGTCTGGGCTGTAGGAGCCCGTGAGGTCCGAGGCCGCGATCGCTCGGGGCGGGCTGGGGGGCGCGGCGTTCAGGAGGCGACATCATGGGCCTGGATCACGCTGGTCGATCTCCGCAGAGCGTCCGGGGTTGGGTGCAAAGCGTATCACGGCGGCGCCTTACTAGAGCGGGCGTCATTCACGCTGCAGCTCATCCCGTCTAGTCGTCCCAGCCGAGCGGTAGTCGATCACACTACCTGACGTGCCCTCAAACGGGTGCGACTCTGACCTCAACCACGATGACCTCAAACGCAGGCAGTTCCTACCCTCGTTGTACCGCGTACGTATCGACGCCGACCGGGAAGCCCCCTCATCGGGTCCTGCGGGGTGATGCTATACAGGTCCGGTGACCCTGCCCGATCGCCGGCTAACCGGGGTCATTCGTAGTATTCGGGCGCGAGCTTCAGCGAGTCCAAAAGCGAAAGCTCGCGGCCGAATATGAGCAGAGCTCCCTGCGCGTCCAGGTGCCGCAGCTTATCGATTGCCTGGACGGCCAACTGGCTGTTCCAACACAGACCCGGAGGCACTTTGTCGGAGAAGTTCTGCGCGACCTGAACCGCACTGCCGGCGACGCTGATGACGCCCGCCGCAGAGGCCATAGTGATGATCTTGCCCTGCTTTCGATGCTTTCCGTTTGATAATCACCCTCACGAGCGCGTACCCTGGATACAACGTAGTCTCTTAGTGTGAGGTGGAGGATGCCAGAAGAACTCGGACCGGCAGTAGGGCAGGAAGTCAGGGCAGCCTCACTGGTAGGCGTGCAGCCCGGTGCGGTGGTCAGCCGCGAGCTCATCAGCAAACCGCAGGGAACGGTGACCATCTTCGCCTTTGACCAAGGGCAAGGTCTCAGCGAACACACAGCCCCTTTCGATGCGCTGGTGCACGCGATTGAGGGACGGGTGCAGATCACCATCGGTGGCGTCGCTCACGAGGTCGGTGAGGGGGAGCTCATCATCATGCCGGCGAACGTCCCTCACGCCCTGAGCGCGCTGACGCCCTTCAAAATGATGTTGGTGATGATCCGCGCCTAGCAAGGGGGCTATCGCGACTTTGGCGGGAGCATCCCAAGCTTCATGCGAAGTCGCCGGCCGGTGCTGTTGTCGACTCTCTGCGCCCGGGGTAACCTCCCTTTCGAACCTCGACGCCCTTAGACCCAGAGCGGAGCACGATATGGAACTTCAACGCGACAAGAAACCTAACAAGGAATCCAAGAAACCGAAGGCGCCGAAGGCACCCAAAGCACCGAACGCACCTAAGGCACGCAAGTCACCGAAGGTCTGAGCTTGGGCTCGCTGGGCGCTCCTCTCCGCACGCGCCAGGAACTGGGGGTGGCTCCCTCCCGCCTCAGGCCGACAACCATCCAGCTTGTCCACTGAGCACCACCAGATACCACCTGGGTAATGGGAGGCGAGGGGTGCGACCACGCGGCGAGGCCCGGAATCGCACCAGCCTCCCGCGTTTCACGTTATGTGGTGCGCTGCTCAGGGTGACTCTTCGCCGGCCCTGGCCAAGTCGAGCCATCGCCTCGATGTACTGAGATAATCGAACCAGCAGCCCACACAGTCGCCCATCATGCCGCAGACACCGATGATGAAGTTCGACGCCCTCCTCATGATGCACACTCCTTGACCGCCGTCCGCTCAGGACTGGCCACGAAGACGGCGGCCGGCGTCTCGGCCGCGGCCTCGGTGCCGACCTCCGTGCCGACGATGCCGCCGCCGATGACCGCCACCCGACCGCCCAGGAGCGCCCGGCCGTGCAGGACGTCGGCCGCGGTGACTACTTTGGGGTCGTCGATGCCGGGAATATCCTCCAAACGCAACGCGGTCGCACCCGTCGCCACAATCACGGCCGAGCGCGCCTGGGCGCGGTCTGGTTGCTGGACTAGGGCGCTCCGCCCTCGGATTGCAGGTCCGATGACCGGCGCGAGACGCCCCGTCCTGCAGCGATCTCTGGTCGGCAGTCAACGCGAAGTCAACCAACCGCGCCGCAAGACAGACCTCAACCTCGCTTCGAGGAACGAGCAACTCCTGGATACGTCTATGACGCGAGCTTCAGATCTCGAAATCTCCGGCGTCGACCGAGGATCCGAGGACCGTCACCTTCGCAAGCTCTCTACCTTCCGCGAGAAGCGCATATTCTCCGTCCGAGAGCCCGTCGAAGCGGAATTCACCGAACATGTCGCTCACCAGTTCAGCCGTCGAGTCCGCCCCTTTGAGCGTGACCACCATACCCGGCGCGACGTCGCCGGCCTTCAGCACCTGCCCCGCGATGAAGTTCTTCGTGAAGCGATGCAGGTTCTTGTACCAGACGTGCGGCTTCGCGACTATCTCCTCCTTGTAAGCAGCAAGGCCTTCCGCCTCTATCCGCTTCGCGAACGCCTCCGGCTCCTCGAGAACGAAGGACATCGCGCCCGTGGGGCAGGTGTGCACGCAGCGCGGGATGCCAGGCTCCCAGGAGGGGTCATCTAGAAGGTGGGCGCAGAAATCGCACTTCTGCGAGACCTGCTCCTGCTCGTTCCACCAGATCGCGCCGTACGGGCAGAAGCCCGAGATGTCTTTTCCCTTGCCGCCTTCGAGGTCGAAGACCACGATGCCGTCCTCGCGGACGCTCACGAAATCGCCCCCCTCGGCGCATGGCGGGTTCTCGCAGTGCAGACAGGGCTTCGGCAGGAAGGCCGTGTCGATGCGGTCGTTCTGCCCGCGCTCATGCCGAAGGATATCCATCCAGCGATGGCCATGCCTGGGCATGGGCGCCTGGTACGGGGCCCAGTCGTTCTCGGCGTGTTCATCCTGGCAGGCCAAGAAGCAGTTGTTGCAGTCGTGGCACTTGGCCACGTCGATGATCATGTAGTTCTGTTTCATCGCCCTTACCTTCCGTTCCACTTCTCGACCTGCACCAGGCAATGCTCCGTCGTCATGCCGGTGGCGTACTTCGACAGAAGGCGCGACGGCGTCAGGAGGTTGATACAACCGGCGCGGTCGTCCGATTCGCCGGGCGTGCCCAGAGGATCGTACTCGGCGCAACTCTCATAGCAGTGGCAGGTGCCCTTCGGTACCCGCTTGGTGATACGGCAGCAGAAGATGACCGAGCCGCGCTCGTTGTATGCACGGATGAGGTCGCCATCCTTGATCCCACGCTCTTCCGCGTCGGCCGCGTTCATGCGGAAGATCCAGTAGTAGTGCCCGTCCATCTCTACGCGATGGTCCTTGACGTCGTTGAGGAACGAATCCTTCGCGTCGCCCATGGTGTGGAACGAGAACCGGGGATGCGGCGAGACCACGGCGAGGGGATAGTCCTTGAACCTCTCCGTATGGTGCCCTTCCCACGATTCCAGATACATGGGCATGAGAGGCCGCTCCGTGTCGTCCGTGTCGTGGTGCCCGAAACGTTTCAGGCTGTTCGAGACGAACTCGATCTTGCCGGACTGCGTCTGCAGACCCTTGCGCCCGATCGTGTCGCTGGGCTTGATGTGCGAGATCCAACCGCGCGTATCCTGCTCGCGATCCTCGTAGAACCAGCGGTACGGCGGCGCGTCGGGCGCTTTGTTATCCACGGGGACGATGAAGTACTTCTTCTCCTTGAACTCGTCCCAGCTCATCATGGCCGGCATATCGGAGACGTTGTAGATCGCTTCGCACCAGTCGAGCGTGTCTTTGCCGTCGGAGAACACGTCGCCGAGGCCGAGCCGCTTACATACCTCCCAGAAGATGTGATAGTCGCTCATGGACTCGCCGAGCGGCTTGATGCACTGCTCCTGGAGCACGATGAACCTGTGGTTCGCCTGGTTGTGGCTGTCGGGGTTGTAACCGGAGTTGCTCGCCCACTCGCTGACGTCCCAACGCTCGAAGTTTGTGCAGGCCGGGAGGATGACGTCGGCGAACTTCGTCTCACCCTCGAACCAGATGGACTGCGAGACGACCATGGGCAGGTTCTTGGTGCGGTACATCTTCACGTAGCGGTTGGTCGCGCCCATGGTCCCGATCTGCGAACCGCCGTACTTGTAGAAGAGATGCATCTTCGCATAGCCATCGGCAGGGTAGTGATAGCGATGGAACTGCTGCTCGATGCTGGCGCCTACGAAGCCGCGCCCGCTCCACTCCGCGTAGCCGTCCAAGATGGACTCGGGCAGGAGCAGACGGTCCAGATGCGCGCCGGCCGCCGTCACGATGTTGGTCCCCGTCGGATGATTGCCCGTGCCGTGCGCGAACAACCTGGGCGCCAAGGCGAAAGCCGCAGCCGAGTTCTCGGGGTCTCCGCCGATACCGCCGTCCGCGTAGCCGGGGAAATAGAAATCGCTGTCCACCGGCGCGCCCTCGGTGGTCGTATAGAGATTGACACCAGGTTTGCCCAGACCCTGCATGGCGATGAGAGCGACCATCATGCGCGACCAGTCCATGCCGATGGGGCTCCGGCAGCAGCCGCCCCAACCGCCTTTGCCGCCGGCCGCCAGCATGGTGCGGTGCTTCGCCCACTCGCGGGCAAGCGCACGGATATCGTGCGCCTTCAGCTTGCACTCCGCGGCCGCCCACTCGGGAGTCTTCGGTACGCCGTCGGTCTCGCCGAGGATGTACTTGGTCCACTCCTCGAAGCCGTGCGTATGCGTGTCTACATATTCCTTGTCGTACGTACCTTCGGTGATCCACACATAGGCGATGGCAGCCGCCAGCGCCGCGTCGGTGCCCAGTTGCGGGCTGAACCACTTGCCGCCGCAGAGTGCGTTCGTGTGGTTGTAGTGCGGGTCGATGAAGATGAACTTGATCGCCCAGTTCCTGCAGCCACTGCCGCCGCACCGTGCTCTCGAATGCGCCGTAGATGCCGCCGGTGGTCTCCGGGTCGCTCGACCACCACACGATCATCTCGCAGTTCTGGATGCAGTCGACGAACCCGTCGGTCTGTTCGGCGATGCCGAGTCGGGCGCTGTGTCCCCACGTGTGGATCGCGCCCCAATGCCAACCATCCCAGCTGTCCGGGTTGTGGTCGACCATGGACGCCCCGATGGTGTTCATGAAGCGGGGCAACAAGGAATGCCGATAGTTCACGAGTGCCCACGTATGATGCGACGAGCACTCGATGACGACCGAGCCCGGACCGAGTTCTCGCTTGCAGTACGTGATCTCGTCCGCCACCATGTCGAGCGCCTCGTCCCAGGAGATGCGCTCGTACCCTGGGTACCTGGGATCTCCACCGGGCTGCGGCTCGCCCCTGAGCTCCTCGTTGCGCTCCCCCTTCGGGTCGAAGCCGATGCGCTTCAGCGGGTAGAGCAGCCTCTTGTCGGAGTGGACGTACGACTTGGAAGCGGCCGTGATGGGCGTCATGGTCGACTTGCGCGGCGGCGAGAACGTCCGCCCATGCGCCTCGATCTTGTATGAGGGCGCGTCCTCGTCCGTCAGGTCGATCGGCGTCACCCGCACGATCTTGTTCTCCTCCTCGTCCACGTAGACCCAGCACGGCCCGCCGGTGGTCAACTGAGACTTTCTTACGAGCTTCCTCTTGTCAGACACATCATCACCTCATCGATCACAACGATCAGCCACGAACCGCCCCGGCTTCGGTGGGGACTCAGTCGTCTGAGCCCCCTTCTTCATCCGAGACCTGCTCCAAGTAGAATACCCTTCCAGTTCCGCCTGCGGTAGCTGGCCCGGCCAGACCCCACCTGCCGCGACGGCGAGGTCGCCCACCGGAAGCTGGAGTGGCCCGTCTGCCGCTCGGCAGTACGTGCCAATGAGCGGGCTCTCGCCCCAAGCCTCCGGGCCGACTACAATTCAAATGAGGAGAATCCTTCGAGAACACGGGGGGAGAAGAATGGCAGAGAAGAGCTTTACCAAGGAAGATGTGCTGAGGAAGGTACCCCTATTCAGCAGGTTGAGCAAGAAGAACCTGGTAGAGGTCGTCCGAATAGCGGATGTGGTTGAAGTGCCGGCGGGCAAGGTCTTGGTCAAAGAAGATACGCGAAGCTTCGAATTCCTCATGATCCTGGAAGGTCAGGCGAAGGCTGAACAATGCGGGAGACTGCTCGGCCGACTCTCCCAGAACGATTTCTTTGGAGAAATAGGCCTCATCGCGCAGAGGCCAAGCCCAGCTACCGTTACGGCCGAGACTGCCGTGAAGCTCCTTGTGGTAGGGCCGAGGCACTTCGAGGGTCTGCTCGACAGGGTGCCTGATCTATGGAAGGAAATCGCGATCGCTCTTTGCGACTACATCCCCAGCACCTGTGATTTCCCATTGGAACTGGAGACGTGACCCGTAACAGGTGGAGATCCTTTCGACGGCCAACCTGTTCGAGCGTGGTCACCGCATCTGCCTGGAGATCACCAGCCTCGACCTGGCCGAGGGCGTCGCCGGCGAGACTTACGCCGAGTACATGCCGAACCACGTCTGCTCCAGCAAGACGGTGCTCCATAAGATCTTTCACAACGCCGAATACCCCTCGCACCTGCTAGTGCCGGTGATAACGCCAGCGGAGTAGTATCGGTCAAGGATCATCGTCCGATTTATAGACTTGCTGAGGGAAAGTCGTCATCCACGGCATGGTGGCTGTCAATTTGTTTTGTTCGTTAACGGTGGAAAGACAGGACGGCAAAGTCCACTATAGAACACATCAATTCCTCGCCAGGCGAGCGGTAGGGGGAACCATGAGGCAAGAGTCCGCGGACGTCATCGTCGTGGCGGCAAGGCTTGGCGGCCTGGCTGCATGTGAGTGTTCAAAATGAATGAATACCCGAATCTATTTAGCCCGCTCACGATCCGCAATCACACCTACCGGAACCGCATCACCACCGGCCCGACGGTGTTTGCGGCTGCGGCTTTCCTCGAGGGGTTCGAAGAAGGCTTGTTCCGCATGGTGGAGCGCAGGGCGGAGGGCGGCGCAGCCTCTGTGACCACGGGTGAAGTGGCCGTCAACACGGAAGAGGGCGATTGCATCTTGAATGCTCCCGTCGACTACTCGAAGCATGAGGGCCGCTACTTCGAAGGTTACAGGGAGTACGCCGACCGGATCAAGAAGCACGGCGCCATCGCCATGGTGGAGTTCGGTCACGACGTCGCCTTTGCCGAGGTGAAACCGCCCTATCACCCCTACGGTCCCGTTGCATTCGTAAGGGAAGACGGAGTCCAAGTACTCGCCATGGATGAGGCGATCATGGACAAGATCACGAACGACATCGCTCGGGCGGCCCGCTTCATGATGGCAGCGGGCTTTGACGGCATTCTCCTCCATGGTGGGCACGGTTTTCTCTTCCAGGAATTCATTTCGCCGCATTTCAACACAAGGACCGATGAATACGGCGGGAGCATGGAGAACAGAGCCCGTTTCCCGCTGAAGGTGCTGAAGGCTCTGCGGGACGCCATCGGCGACGACAGGATCCTGGAACTTCGTTTCAGCGCTGAGGATGGGCTGCCCGGGGGCATGACCATCGATGACTGCGTGGAGTTCTGCAAGATCATCGACGGCAAGGTGGACATCATCCACGTCTCCAACGGCCTCAAGTGGCTGGGCTATCGGACTCATACCTTCACAAGTATGTACGATGCCCATGGCTACAACCTTCCCTTCGCCGAAAGGATCAAGAAAGCTGTAGGGCAATCGAAGGTCGCCGTGATCGGGGGCATCAACAGTCCCGAGATGGCTGAGGAGGTCATCGCCTCCGGCAAGGCGGACCTGGTGGTCCTCGGCCGCCAGGCGTTCGCCGATCCGGAGTTCCCGAACAAAGCGGCGGCCGGCCGCGCAGACCTTATCAGACCCTGCGTCCGCTGCTTCCATTGCTACCCGGGCGCTTACCGGGAGCACGAGACAGAGTTGCCGCTCGAGGAATTTGTGTCCTTCGTGTTGCCCAAGATGCTCTCTGTGGTCGGTCAATGCGCCATCAATCCGATCTCGAATCTCCATATCAACCCTGAGGACTTTGCCGTTCCGACCGGTTGTCGTAGGGTGTTGGTCGTGGGCGGTGGCGTGGCCGGGATGCAGGCGGCCATCACCGCGAGCGAACGGGGGCATGCGGTCACCATTGCCGAGAAGTCCGGTGTCTTGGGCGGTATCTTGAAGTTCACCGATCACGACGTGCACAAGGGCGACCTGCGCCTCTTCAAGGATGTCCTCATCCGCGAGGTCGAAACGAAGAGGATTGTGGTCCTGCTGAATACGGAGGTCACCCCTCGATTCCTGAAGGACTTCCAGCCCGATGCCGTCATTCTCGCCGTCGGTTCGTTGCCACGGTTGCCCCTCATCCCTGGCGTGGAACACGCCGTGGATGCGTTGGACCTCTACAACAATCTAGATAAGGTGGGCAAAAGGGTCGTCATCATCGGCGGTGGTCTGGTGGGCTGCGAAACGGGCCTTCACCTTGCCGCCACCGGTCACGAGGTGACGATCATCGAGATGCTGGAGAGAATCGCTCCGGAATCATTCGGCATGCCTCGCGCGGCACTTTTTGACGAGATGGAAAGACACAACGTTCGACTGGTTCCAGGACATAGATGCACCGAAATACTCAGCAACGCCTTGAAGGTCATCGACAGCAATGGAAATGAAGAGATGATCGAAGCGGACAGCGTTTGCTACAGCGTTGGCATGAAACCGCGTTCTGAAACAGTCGCATCACTAGAAGAAGCGATTCCGGGTGTTCCGGTCTTTGAGATCGGCGATTGCAGGTGCGTGGGGAAGGTCGTCAACGCAACTGAATCTGCCTATAGGGTGTCGATGGGGATCCTCTGATTGGTGCGCGAGAACGATTTGCAGTGTGTGAGGCTACAGCTGGAAGGGCAGCCATGAACACAGAAGTGTTGAAAGGAAGATTCTGCGACAATTTGCAGGGACTGGAGTATGCGACTCCAACAAGGCGCCTGTCTTCGGCCGCCAGTCGGCCTCCGTGGAGGTCGCGTGGACTCGTGGTGTTGTCAAGTCCCAGTACCCGTGTTACACCCTGGCTCCTGTTCCTTTGTTACAGTCCCCCCGGGACTAGGAGTGACCTCCTTCGCACTTAGGAGGCTTTCTTCCGAGGCCGGCCCCCGGGATTAGCGAAGGCGCCGTGTTCCTTGGTTCGGTCGTGCCGGGCCGCATGCGTGCGCACGAGCTTGCCTTCGAAGAAGATCTGAACGGTGTCCCCCGCCAGGTGCACCTCCACCTCCTTGCGCTTATAGGCGTTGCCCACCCGGTAGCCCGAGCCGGCGAAGCTGACCGAACCGGCCGGATCCACCTTGCGGACCACGATGACGCCGGTCGGCTTGGGCTTCCGGGGCCGAGCCGTTCGAGGTGCGCGCCAGGAGGCCGGCTCTTTCTCGGGCAGGTGCCGGCGAGCGTGCGTTGCCACCAGGACCCCGCGGTGAAAGACGCTGAGGAGCCCGTCGTCTCCGATCTCGATCTCCACCACCTCCCCGGCCAGGAAGGAGCCCACGTGATAGGCAAAGCCAAGCAGGCTGATGCGGCCATGGTCGCTCACTCGGCGCGTGAGTCGGGGAGCGCCGCCAGCCGGCTCGAGTGCCTCTTCGCCCTCCCCTTCTTCCGCAAAGACGGGCATGACCACCTCGCTTGGGGCTAGGGCGAAGCGTCTCTCTGGTGAGACCATGCCGATGCCCTGGTGGGGTCGTTCGCTGTTATAGAAGTCCACCCAGCGATCGAGCTCGTCTTGTGCTTCCTCAAGGGAGGCAAAGGCGCGGCCCAAAAGGAACTCGCGCCGCACCGTCTTTGGAAGCGCTCCACCTTGCCGGTGGTCGTGGGCGAGAAGGGAGCCGTGAGCAGATGACGGATGCCGTTCTCCCGGCATATCCGATCGAAGAGCACCTCCCCCTTGCCTGGTCCGAATCTGCCCGTGAACACCTTGCCGTTGTCGGTGAGGATCTGCTCGGGGACGCCATAGCGGCGCAGGGCAGCGGCCAGAGCCTCGCACACCGGCCGAGCCGTGGCCCGATAGACAAGAAGAGCCGAGACGCAATAGCGGGAGTGGTCATCAAGCCCGGTCACGATCTTGAGTTCCTGGCCGCTTTCCAGCTTGACCCCACCCATGATGTCCATCTGCCAGAGTTCCATAGAGCGGCTCCTTTCCCAGCGCCGATAGTCTTCTCTGCGTCGGCGCCTCTTCTGGGGATCGATAAGGCCATGACGAACGAGACAGCGATAGACGGAGGAGCGGCCGGGCGGGGGATCGACCCCTTCGCGCACGAGCTGGTGCCGGATGGTGCGCGGGCCCCAGAGGGGGTGAGAGCGCCTGAGTTCGACGATGCGGGCTTCCACGGGAGGCGGCATCTGGTGGGGGCAGTGATCGGGCCGGGAAGGATGGTCGACGAGACCGCCGAGTCCGGCGCGGGCATAGCTCGTCAGCCAGCGGTGCACGGTCTGGCGGGTGACGCCATAGCGCAGAGCGACGTCGGTCACCGTCTGACCGCCCAAGACCTCGAGGACCGCCTTGTGTCGCTGTTCCACCAGTCCCAGCCTGACGAGCATGGTCTAACCTCCCCGATAGCAGCCGTTTCTTTCGGCTATCGGGGGATTGGGACCGGAGACAAAGACGAGGAAGTGTCACACAGGTACCGGAGCCAGTGTCGCCCAGGTACCGGAGCCGCGTCCCAGAGTGTCACATAGCTACCGGAGCCAATGTGTCAACTATGTACCGGGACCACACACCACACACGTGAACTCGCGGTGTTCATTCTGGCCGGCTCCGCCCCGAGCGGCGAACTGAGCCAAAACCCGAAGAAAAGCCCCGCAAAACGGGGCTTTTCTAATGAGCCGTGATGGACTCGAACCATCGACCCTCGGATTAAAAGTCCGGTGCTCTACCAACTGAGCTAACGGCCCACATAGGGAGGTCCGATTGTAGCCCCAGGTAGGGTGAGTGTCAACGCATTTACGGGTATCTTATACCCCTCTGGGTAGAGTGGACCCAGTTCGAGCAGAGTTCAAACAGAGGCGCGCTGCTCCGGGACGATCGAGGTCACGGTTGATCAAGGCCAGTGCTGCTGGCTGCCACGGTTGGTGGAGGCCACGGTTGTTCTCCGGCACCCTTCCTGACGAAAAGGCTGTCTGACATGAGACTGAGCAAGACGAGGATCGGCACCCTTGCCCTGGCCGCCTGTCTGGTGCTGCTGGCGTTCACGTTCACCTTTGCCCTGCCGTCGTCGGCCCTGGCCTGGGACAACTGCCCATTGGGTCTCGTCAACGACCCCTACCCTGGGGCCTGTCGCCGCTACGTCGACACCAACGGTGACGGCATCTGCGATCTCTCCCAGTCCGAGCCTGTAGAGGCGACGACCACCACTACGGAGGTAGTGAAGGAGGAAGAACAGGCCACGACGACCACGACAGCCGTCGCGACGACTACTTCCGGAGAACCGCCCACCGGTGACTGCCCGCTGGGCCCCTGTGCCAACTGCGGCGCCTGCCTCGGCATCAGCTCCATCGTGTCGGCCTCGACCGGTGCGGTTCTCGCGGACGAGAACGCCGACGAGGTCCTGGCCGCGGGCGCGATCGCCCTCGCCGCCGCCGACTCTTCGGCCACGACATCGACCACAACTCCCTCGAGCGGCTCCTCGGTCGGGACGGACGATGCGACGCTCGTCGGGGCCACGGAGGAGTCGAGCAGTCCCCTCCTCTTCACCCACTACAACGTCAGTCCCATCGCCATCGCCTTCTTCCTTGTCTACGCGGTCAGCTTCGCGCTCCACAAGACCAAGCGCATCCGGCTGGCGACCCACCGCAAGGTCTGGAACGTGCTGCTGGCGGCTACCTTCCTCATCACGGGCATCTTCGGGCTGATCCTGACCATCCAACTCGACTACGAGCTGCCCTTCACCATCCCCTTCGACCTGCTCTTCTGGCACGTCGAGGCCGGCGTGGCCATGACGCTCATCTCGCTCTTCCACCTGAGCTGGCACTTCAACTACTACCGGAACGTGTTCAGGCGCAGCCGCAAGACGGTGCGGGAGGCCAGGGCGGCAGAGAAGGTGCGCGACACCGAGGAACGCCGACTGGCCTGGGAGACACGCGCTCAGCGCCGCCCCCAAACAGACCCTCGGCGGACGAGCATCCGCCCCCGGGGAGAGTTCGAGCCGGAGCTCTAAGCGACGGCCGGCGATTTCGCGGCGGCACGGCGGCCATGACTGACGGCAACCGGTGAGCCGAGGCGCCGACGCGGCGCCCCCGGGCGAACCGCCCGAAGACTCACCGTGTAGAAGGCGCCCCGGCGGCTGCAGCCGCCGGGGCGCCGATGCTTCAAGCAAAGACCTGCCTACGCAGCCCGGCGGCACCGCACCGGATTTGCCCATCAGAGACGCGAGCCTGGTGTTGCCTAGCGCAGGCGGCCGCCATGGTGCCATAGGCGCCGGAGCGAGGTAATACCAGGCTCGCTCCCCGCTCTTAGTGGCGGAAGTGCCTCCGCCCCGTCACCACCATGGCCATCCCGCGCTCGTTGGCCAGAGCCAGCGACTCGTCGTCCCGCTTGGACCCTCCTGGATGGATCGCAGCTGTGGCGCCGGCGTCGGCCGCCACCTGGAGCGCGTCCGGGAAGGGGAAGAAAGCGTCCGAGGCCACCACGCAGCCGGCCAGCGGGAAGCGGGCCCGGCTCACGGCCAGGTTGGAGGAATCCACGCGGCTCATCTGACCGGCGCCCACGCCGATGGTCATCAGGTCCTTGACCAGGATGATGGCGTTCGACTTGGTGTGCTTCGCCACCCGCCAGCCGAAGAGCAGGTCGCCCCACTCCGCCTCGGTCGGGTGCCGCGTGCTGATGACCTCCATGTTCTCGCGCTCGTCGACCTCGCAGTCCCAGTCCTGCACCAGCATGCCGGCGTGGATGCGCTTCATGTCGAAGCTGCCCCCGCAGACCTCACGCTTCTGCTGCCCGGTGAGGATGCGGATGTTCTCCTTCTGGGTCAGGATGGCCAGTCCTTCGGGGGTGTAGGCAGGGGCCCACAGCACTTCGACGAAGTTGGTCGAAAGCAGGCGGGCGACGTCCTCATCCACCGCTCGGTTGAGTGCGATCACGCCGCCGAAGGCCGAGACGGGGTCGCAGGAGAAGGCCTTGTCGTAAGCCGAGGCGATAGTCTCGGCGAGAGCTACTCCGCAAGGGTTGTTGTGCTTGATGACGACGGCGGCAGGCAGGGTGAATTCGTCGACCGTGCGGCGGGCGGCGTCGAGGTCGAGCAGGTTGTTGAAGGAAAGCGCCCCGCCATGCAACTGCTCCAGCATGTCCTCGGCTCTGCCGACGGCGTTCGCCTCCGCATACCAAGCGGCCCGCTGGTGGGGGTTCTCGCCGTAGCGCAGGTCTTTGACCTTGACCAGGTCGACCATGAGGTTGTTGGGGAAGTCGTTCTCCTGCTCCCCGAACCAGGCGGCGATGACCGAGTCGTAGTGGGCGGTGTGATGGAAGGCCTTCACGGCCAGGCCCCTGCGCGTCTCGAGGGACAGCTCGCCCTGGTGGGCCGTAAGCTCGGCCAGCACGGCCACGTAGTCGGCTGGGTCGACGACGATGCCCACCCCGCCGAAGTTCTTGGCCGCGGCCCGCACCATGCAGGGACCGCCGATGTCGATGTTCTCGACGGCGTCGGCTTCCTTGACGCCCCGCTCGGAGGTGACTTCCTCGAAGGGATAGAGGTTGACCACCACCAGATCGATGGGCTTGATACCCAGTTCGGCTATGGCTTTCATATGGGTGGCCCGGCTGCGGTCGGCAAGGATGCCGCCGTGGATGGCCGGATGGAGGGTCTTCACGCGCCCGTCCATGATCTCGGGGAAGCCGGTGACTTCCGAGATGCCGACGATGGGCAGACCGCTCTCCCGCAACGAACGGGCCGTCCCTCCGGTGGAGATGACCTCCACCCCTAGCTCCACCAGGCCCCGGACGAACGGTTCGAGATCCCGTTTGTCCGACACCGAGACCAGCGCGCGCTTGACCTTCACTCTTTCCTCCTCCTGGGAGCCGGTCCCACTCCGGCCCGCCCGACTATCCCGCTTTATTACTTGTCTACTCGGACCTTCCGCGACCCCGACTGAGGCGCCATGACCTTCCCGGCGGCGATCTTCCGCACGACGTCGGAGAGAAGCTCATGCTCCACAGCGTGGATGCGCCCAGCAAGCGATTCCACCGTGTCACCCTCCTCCACGCGTACCGGCTCCTGGGCGATGATGGGCCCGGTGTCGACACCCTCGTCGGCGTAGTGGACCGTTACTCCGGTCACCTTGGCCCCGTATTCGAGAGCGTCGGCGATGGAGGTCGTACCGGGGAACGCCGGCAGGAGCGCGGGATGAAGGTTGATGATCTTGCCCGCGAACGCCTGCACGAAAGCCGGCGACAGGACGCGCATGTAGCCGGCCAGCACGATGAGGTCGGCCTCACTCTCCCGCACGGCGTCGATGAGGTGCTTGTCGTGCTCCTCCGCCGTGGCGTAGGCCTCATAGGACAGTACGGCCGTGGGCACGCCCCGAGTCCAAGCCTTCTCCAGAACGGGTGCCCCGGGGACGTCGGTGATGAGGAGGGTGATGTCGAAGACGACCGCGCCCATGAGGGGCGGATTCCCCGTGCAGCACACGGGCGCCAGGACGGGGTTGCCCTCAGGGTCGGCAAGGATGCGCCTCTGCAGCTGCTCCACCAGAGCCTGGAAGTTGGAGCCGGTGCCCGAGGCCAGCACCACTATCTTGAAGAAGGTACAGGGATCTCCGGGAGACCACTCTTCGTTGCTCGTGAAGCTCATTGCACACCCTCCAACGTCACCTTGGCCGACCCCGGCCCGGTGGCTCGCGTCGTTATCTCCCCCAGTTTGATCACCTGCTCGCCGGCGTCCGTCAACCGGGCGGTCGCCTCGTCGACGGATTCGGGCGGCAACACCAGCACGTAGCCGGCGCCCATGTTGAACGTGCGGAACATCTCCAGGTCGGCGATGCCCCCGAGGTCCTGGAGAACTCGGAAGACGAGCGGGATCTGCCACTCCCGGAAGTCCAGCCGCGCCGTGAGCCCCTCCGGGATGACCCGCGAGAGGTTGCCCGCCATCCCGCCGCCCGTGATGTGGCTCATCGCCCGCACGGGAACGCCCGCATCCAGCAGGCCCAGCACGCTGCGCACGTAGATGCGCGTGGGCTCCAGCAGGACGGCCGCCACGGTCTCGGCCGACTCAGGGAACGTGTCACCCAAAGAAATGCCGCTCACCTCCAGCACCTTGCGCACCAAAGAGAAGCCGTTGGAGTGCAGGCCGCTCGACCCCAATCCGATGACGACGTCGCCCTCGGCGACCGCCGACCCGTCGATCAACTTGCGTCTCTCCCCCAAGCCCACGCAGAAGCCCGCCAGATCGAACTCGCCCGGATCGTAGAGACCGGGCATCTCCGCCATCTCGCCCCCGATGAGGGCGCAGCCGGCCTGCCGGCAGCCTTCGGCCACCCCGCTCACTATCTGTGCCATCTCCACCGGCGTCAGGCGACCGACGGCTACGTAGTCGAGGAACAGGACGGGCCGGGCGCCGATGGTGAGCACGTCGTTCACCGACATGGCCACCAGGTCGATGCCCACCGTGTCCAAACGGCCGGTCTCCTGAGCCAGCAGCAACTTGGTGCCCACCCCGTCGGTGGCCGTCACCAGGACCGGGTCCTCGAGGCCCTTGGGCAGCTCGTAGAGACCCGCGAAGCCACCCAGCGACCCCAGTACCCCAGGGATGTACGTGCTCTCGACGTCCTTCTTGATCAGTTGGACGGCCTCGTCTCCGGCCTCGATGTCGACCCCAGCCGCGTTATAGGTGAGAGCGGCCGCGCTGTAGGCAAGGTCACCCGAGTCTCTGCTATTGGACACCGGGCACCTCCGTGGTAGCGGTGGGAGATGGATCGCCGTCGAAGACGCCGAACACGGCATCGAGACTGGGCAGATGTACGGGGGTCAGGAACACGATCACACACACGACCGCCACCAAACAGGCGGCGGCTACGCCGAGAAGGCGGCGGCTGTGCTCCAAGGCGCCGAGTAGAACGCTGAGAAAGAACGCGCTCAGCAAGAAGAAGAGGACGATACTGATGGAGATTTTCACGTTCCCCAGCGTACCAGACGCGGCCACGCGGCTCTACCCGATGAGCACGCCCACCTGGGGAAGACGTCGAGCGTCTCCGCCGTGGGTTGGACGAGTCAGCCGTGTGATGTTAGAGTCCGTGCAGCAAGCATGGTGCCTCTGCAGTCAGGCTCCGGAAATCGGAGCCGAGAGGGAAGCCGGTGAGAAGCCGGCACGGTCCCGCCACTGTAACCGAGGCTCCGCCGGGCGGTCGCACCCCTTCGGACGGAGACCACGGGAGCCAGATACCTGCTGTAGAGGAGGAGCAGACGCTCTCCGTGGAGAGAGCGCACTCCGTCCCGCTGTCGCGGGGCGCCGACTCGGTTCGACCACGCATTGGTCCGGCCGGGGAGTAGCCAACCTGCTCTCCACCATCTTGCCGGTCGTGACCATAGGTTGAACCGAAAGGAGTCCGCATGAACGGACACCCACTGCCCCATCGCCGACAGGTGGGGCCCGAATCGTCGTCCTCGAGACGACACTCCGCCCTGTTGCCCCTCCTACTTGTAGCTATGCTCGCCGTGCTCCTCGCGGCAGCGCTCTTCATGACCGGGTGCGGGTCTGAAGAAGCCGGCGACGAGACCGACCGGCCGGACGGCCGGCCCGTCGGCGGCGGGCGACCGACGACCTCGGCCCCCACGGAGACCACCGCGGCTCAGGCGGAGGAAGGCACCTTCCCGGTGACCGTCACCGACGACCAGGGCGCCAGCGTCACCATCTCCGCCAAGCCCATGAGGATCGTCTCCACCGCCCCGGCCAACACCGAGACTCTTTTCGCCCTGGGCCTGGCCGACCGTATCGTGGGCGTGACCTCTCTCGACGACTACCCGCCCGAGGCGGCGGCCGTCGCCAAAGTGGGCGACTTCCAGGTCAACACCGAGGCCGTGATGGCACTGAGCCCCGACCTGGTGGTGGGCTACGCCGGGAACGAGGAAGCCCTGGCCCCGGTGACCTCGGCGGGCGCGCCCGTGCTGATCCTCGACCCGACGAACCTGGCGGGCATCTACGCCAACATCGACACTGTGGGCACGGCGACGGGCGCCCAGGCGGAAGCGGCCGAACTTGTCGAAGCGCTGAAAGCGGAGATCAAGATGGTCACCGACGCGACTGCGGCGACCACCGAGTCGCCCAAGGTCTTCTACGCCCTCGACAACACGCTGTGGACCGCCGGTCCCGGCTCCTTCGTCGACGAACTGCTGAAGCTGGTCAACGCCACCAACGTGGGCTCGATGGAGGGCACCGACAGTGCCGCCGTCCAGCCCTACTACCAGTTCGCTCCGGAGCAACTGGTAGCCGCCGACCCGGACGTTATCCTGCTGCCCAACACGGCTTACACGAGTATCGACGAGTTCGTCGCCGACCCCCGTTTCGCCGATCTGAGGGCCGTGAAAGAAGGGCAGCGTCATCCTCATAGACGACGTGGTCGTCACCCGGCCGGGACCGCGCATCGGGCAGGGGCTGAAGGCCCTGGCCGAGGCCGTCCACCCGGAGGCCTTCTGAGTCCCCGACCCCGGTCGTCCTAGGAGCACGGCATGACCGACGCCACCGACCGCCGCAGAAGCTACCGCCTGGTGATGCTCATCCTGGCAGCGGCGCTCGTCGCCGCGGTGGTGACTGCGGCGGTGGTGGGAGCGGCCGGCCTCTCCATGGGCGAAGCTCTCCGCGCCCTCTTCGCCCTCTTCGGCTCCGGCGCCGACGCGCAGGGCGACTTCCCCGACTGGGCTCCGCGTCTGCTCTGGAGCCTGCGGCTGCCCCGCATCGCCCTGGCCCTGATCGCCGGAGCCGCTCTCTCCACCGCCGGCGCCTCGTTCCAGGGCGTCTTCCGCAACCCCCTGGCCGAGCCCTACCTGCTGGGTGTGTCGGCCGGCGCCGCCCTCGGGGCCACCATCGCCATCGTGTGGAAGCCGCTGGGCGCTCGGCATCTACGGGATCCCGGTGCTCGCCTTCGTGGGCGGAGCGCTCGACGGCCTTCCTCGTCTACCGCGTGGCCACCTTCTCCGGCCGGACAGGAAGCGCCTCGCTGCTGCTTTCCGGCGTGGCCGTGGGCTCCACCCTCACGGCCATCATGTCCTTCATGATGGTGGCCACGGAGCGAGACCTGCACACGGTCATCGTCTGGCTGATGGGCGGGTTGACCACGGCCACCTGGACGAAGGTCTCCATCACCCTGCCGGTGGTCGGCGCCGGCTTCGTCTACATGATGCTCATGTCGCGGCGCATGAACCTCCTCCTCATGGGCGAGGAGCGCGCCCGCGAGTTGGGCGTCGACAGCCAGCGCACGCGCCGCAACCTGATGATCGTGGCCTCGCTCACCACCGCGGCGGCGGTGGCCTTCACGGGGCTGATCGGCTTCGTGGGGCTGATGGTGCCGCACATCATGCGCCTGGTGGTCGGTCCCGACCACAGGCACCTCCTTCCCGCCTCGGCCCTCTTCGGCGCCCTCCTCCTCCTGCTCGCCGACACCGTCGCGCGCACCGTCCTCGCGCCGGCCGAGATACCGGTGGGGATCATCACCGCGGCCGTCGGGGGCCCGTTCTTCCTGTATCTGCTCCGCATGCGCAAGGGGGCGTGAGAGTGGCTCACGACGCGCGTAGTGATCGCGACGCCCGGCGCGCGGCGCCGACAGATAGCGCGGCCCCCGCTCGGGCCGTCTTCGACGTACGCGGGCTGGAGGTCGTCCTCGGGGGACAGCGCGTTGCTGGGCCCCCTCGACCTCGAGATACGACAGGGCAGCTTCGTCGGCATCCTGGGACCCAACGGATCGGGCAAGACCACCCTGTTGCGGTCCCTCACCGGGACAGTCAAGCCGACGGCCGGCACGACCCTGCTGGAAGGCCGCCCCCTGGGCGACTACCGCGCGACCGAGCTCGCCCGCAGGGTCGGGGTCGTGCCCCAGCAGTTCTACCTCGACTTCAGCTTTACGGTTAGAGAGATGGTGAGCATGGGCCGCTATGCCCATCCGCGGCACGAAGAGCACCGGGGCAAGGCCGCCTCCGCAGGCGACGATGCCGCGGTGGCCGTGGAAAACGCTCTCGCTCAGACCGGTCTCACCGATCTGGCGGGCCGGCTGGTGACCGGGCTCTCGGGCGGCGAGCGCCAGCGCGCCCTCATCGCCCAGACCCTCGCCCAGCAGACACCCACCCTGCTTCTGGACGAGCCCCTCAACAACCTCGACCTGAACCATCAATTGGAGATCATGCAGTTGCTGGCGGGACTCCACGCTGAAGGCCGAACCATCGCCGTGGTCCTCCACGACCTCAACATGGCCGCTCAGTACTGCGAAGAGCTGCTCCTGCTGAATCATGGGCTGCAGGCGGCGCGAGGCGAGCCGAGCGCGGTGCTCGATCCTCGAGTCATCCTCGACGTCTTCCGCGTCCGCGTGGCGGTCCACCGCCAGGGGCAAAGACCGTACGTCACGCCCCTGTGGACCAAGTCCCGCGGAGAGATCTGCGAGGAGCCGCTGGGCGGCGTGCATGTGATCGCCGGCGGAGGCGCGGCCTCCGAACTCATCGAGGAGCTGGTCCTGCGTGGATTGACTCCCAGCGTGGGCATCGTGAGCGTGTTCGACACCGACTACAGCACAGCCCAGCGCTACGAGCTCGAGGTGGTGTCCGCCCCACCCTTCCAGCCCTTCCCGGCGGACGCGCTGCAGCAACTCCACACTCACATCCGCGAGGCGGACATGCTGGCCGTGGCGCCCATCTTCTTCGGTCCCGGCAATCTGGAGCCGCTGCGGATGACGCTCGAGGCCCGCCGCTCGGGCAAACCCGTGGTGATCATGGACCAACCGCCCATCTCCCAGCGCGACCTCACGGGCGGGGAAGCGGAACGGATCACGGAGGAGTTGCTGGCCGCGGGAGCCATCCGAGTCGCCACCACCGCGGAGGTGGTCGCCGAACTGTCGCGCCTGTCCGCGTAGCCTATCGCGCCCGGCCACGGCACCCGGCCCGCCGACGGCCTCCCGCCGGCGCGAAACTCACCTATCCAGCGCGGCGCAGGCGTCCTTCTCGTAGCGGAACTTGGAGAGGCGCAGGCTTTCCGGCACCTCACAGGGATAATCCCCGCTGAAGCAGGCGGTGCAGAAGCAGTCGTCGGCCGTACCGGCATGTGTGGCCCGCAGCAGGCCCTCCAGGGAGAGATAGGCCACCGAGGTCGCCCCCAGCTCCCGGGTGATCTCGTCCACGCTCTTGCCGAAGGCGATGAACTCGTCCTGATCGGCCATGTCGATGCCGTAGAAGCACGGGAAGACGATAGGCGGCGAGCTGATGCGCAGGTGGACCTCACGCGCCCCGGCTTCGAACAGCACGCGCACCAGAGCACGGGTGGTGTTGCCCCGCACGATGGAGTCGTCCACCACTACCAGACGCTTCCCGCGGATGGCCGTCGCCAGGGGATTGAACTTCATGCGGATGCCCAGCTTGCGGACCCGGTCGTCGGGGTCGATGAACGTCCGGCCGATGTATCGGTTCTTGATGAGGGCCTCGCCGTAGGTGATCCCGCTGGCGGCCGCGTAGCCGATGGCGGCCGAATTGCCCGGTGTCGGGGACGGGGATGACCAGATCGGCGTGCACAGGGGACTCGATGGCCAACTCTTCTCCCATGCGGCTGCGGGCGGTGTAGAGGGTCTGGCCCTTCATGAGCGAGTCCGGCCGTGCGAAGTAGATGAACTCGAAGATGCAGAGCGATTCCCGCTCCCGATTGATCACCTGCTCGATGTGATAGCCGTCCTCGTCGATGCAGCAGATCTCCCCCGGTTCGATCTCGCGGAGGAGCTTGGCGCCGATGATGTCGAGTCCCGAAGACTCGCTGGAGAGGCAGTAGCGGCCGTCGAGTTCCCCCAGCACCAGAGGACGCACGCCGTAGGGATCGCGAAAGCCGATGATCTCGTCCTTGGTGAGAAGAACAGCGCTGAACGCGCCGCGCAGGCGGGGGATGATGTCCCGGAGGGCCTCTTTCATGTCGCGGGAGGGGTGCTCGGCAAGCAGAGCCGCAATGACCTCCGTGTCGGACGTGCTCTCGAAAATATGGCCGCTACGCAGCAGGTCCTCGCGCAGTTCGTCGGTGTTCACCAGGTTGCCGTTGTGGGCCAGCGCGATGAAGGAGCCGTTGCGCGTGCGGGCGAAGGGCTGGGCATTGCGGATCTCGTTGGCGCCCGTGGTCGAATAGCGCACGTGCCCGATGGCCAGTTTCCCGGGTAGGGTCTGGAGGGTCTGCTCGGAGAAGACCTGCGAGACGAGACCCATGTCCTTGTGGACGATCAGGCGCGACCCGTCCGTGACGGCGATGCCGGCCGATTCCTGGCCGCGGTGCTGCAACGCGAAGAGGGCGAAGAAGGTGAGCCTGGCCACATCCATCTCGGGAGCGTAGATGCCGAACACCCCACACTCGTCGTGGGGGGAGTCGTCCAGCCAGGGATCCAACATCATCGGTCGGTGACCCAACCGGACAAGTCCCCGCCGGGCGGGGTGGTCCCAGACTCGGTCTGGGTGGCCTCGGACCCGGGTTCTGTCGCCTCGGGCTCGGCCGCCTTGCAGTCGGGTCCACACCCCGGTATCTCCCGCCAGTCGAGCTGGCTCTGACAGCGAAGGCAGGCGCAGGTCTCGGGCAGGTATCCCTTCATGAACGAGTCAAGCGCCCCACAGCGCGGGCACACGGTCTGGCCGGTCATGCTTGCTTCCTCCCCGGCTCGGGCCCCGACTTCATCGACGGCTTTCCTCCGGCGTTCGATCGTTCGTCGATTGAAGGATACCCCAGACGGCCGCCTCTCATCGCCTCCCGGACGCTCGGGGCCGCAACTACCAGTCGAGGGCGGCCACGCGGTCGAAGATCACGCCCACGTTCCGGAGTTGGTCCCGGGGTCGAAGAGCGCGTCGATCTGGTCGGCCGACAGGTGGCCGGTCACCTCGGGGTCGGCTTTGAGCAGGTCGAGGAAGGGGGTCTTCTCCTCCCAGGCCCTCATGGCGCTCTTCTGTACGAGCCGGTAGGCGTCGTCGCGAAGCATCCCGGCCTCTACGAGGGCGAGGAGCACTCGCTGGCTGTGGATGAGGCCGTAGCTCTTCTCCAGGTTGGCGGCCATGTTCTCCGGGTAGACGTTGAGCTTGTCGATCAGCCAGCAGGCCTTCCTCAACATGTAGTGCAGGAGGATGGTGCTGTCGGGGAAGATGATGCGCTCGGCGCTGGAATGGCTGATGTCGCGTTCGTGCCACAGGGCGATGTTCTCGAAGGCGACCAGCATGTTGCCGCGGATGATGCGCGCCTGGCCGCAGAGCCGCTCCGAGATGATGGGGTTGCGCTTGTGGGGCATGGCCGAAGAGCCCTTCTGCCCGGGCGCGAAGTATTCCTCCGCCTCCAGGACCTCCGTGCGCTGGTAGTGGCGCACCTGCACGGCGATCTTCTCCAGCGTGCTGGCCAGCAGGGCGAGGGCGGCCATGAACTCCGCGTGCCGGTCGCGTTGCACGATCTGGGTGGAGATGGGGGCGACGTCCAGTTCGAGGATGGACAAGGCGACGCGCTCGACCTCTGGGTCGACGTTGGCGTAGCTGCCCACGGCCCCGGAGATCTTGCCCACCGACACCTGCTCGACGGCCCGCTCCAGCCGTTCGAGCCCCCGGTGCACCTCGAAGGCCCACAGGCCCAGGACCATGCCGAAGGTGATGGGCTCGGCGTGCACGCCGTGCGTGCGGCCGATCATCACCGTGTCGCGGTGCTCCAGCGCCCGCCGCTGCAGGATGCGGCCCAGCGCCTTCGTCTCCTGGACCAGCAGCCCGCCGGCCTCCTTCAACTGCAGGGCCAGGCCGGTATCGAGGACGTCCGACGACGTCAGGCCGTAGTGGATGTACTTGGAAGCGTCCCCCACCTTCTCGGCCACGCAACTGACGAAGGCGATGACGTCGTGCTGCGTCACCTCCTCGATCTCGTTCACGCGGTCGACGTCGAAACCGGCCTTCTGCTTGATCTCCAGCATGGCGTCCTGAGGGATGCGGCCCAGCTTCGTCCAAGCCTCGCACACGGCCATCTCTACCTGCAGCCAGGCCTGCATGCGGGCGTCGTCGGTCCAGATGGCCGACATCTCGGGAGTGGAATAGCGGAGGATCATCGCCGACCCCCCTCCTCGTCGCCTTCGCCGGCGGCGGACGCCACCGAACCGGCCCCTGCGGCCATCGAACCGGTCTCCGAGGCGCTCCACAGACCGCCCACGCGCAGGATCTTCGCAGCCAGGATGGCGGCATTGCGGGCACCGTTGATGGCCACGGTCGCCACCGGCACGCCCGGAGGCATCTGCACCATGGAGAGCAGGGAGTCGAGGCCACCCAGATCGGAGGTGCGGATGGGCACGCCAATGACGGGCAGGTCGGTCATGGAGGCCACCACTCCCGGCAGGGCCGCAGCCTTCCCGGCTCCGGCGATGATCACCTTCAGTCCCCGCGCCTCGGCTCCCAGCGAATACCCGCGCACCGCCTCCGGATCACGGTGGGCCGAAAGGACGTTGACCTCATGGGCGATGCCCCGAGCCTCCAGCTCCTTCACCGCCGCGTCCATCACCTCGGCGTCGGAATCCGAGCCCATAAGGATGCCTATCAGGGGCTGCCCGGTCGTCTCGCTCATGCGTCTTCCTTTCTCGTCCGTCCCCGTTCCCACTCTTCGGCCCTGAGCGCGATGTCGGAACGATGTTGGGCGCCGGGGAAGTCGATTACCTCCACGCCTGCGTAGGCGCGGGCGCGGGCCTCGGCGAAGGTGGCACCCAGGCCGGTCACCGTCAGCACCCGCCCGCCGTTGGTGACTACATCGCGGTCCACGTTCTTGGTCGCGGCGTGGAAGACTTCCACGCCATGCAGAGACCGCACGCGGTCCAACCCGCTGATGACGTCACCCTTCGAACTGCCTGCCGGGTAGCCGCGGGACGCCAGGACGACGCCCACCGCCGCCCCCTCGCCCCATTCGGCCGCAGGAGGCAATGGTTCCCCCTGGGCGGCGGCCCACAGACACTCGAACAGATCGGATCGTAAGCCGGGGTAGCAGGGCCTGAGTCTCCGGATCGCCGAACCGACAGTTGAACTCCAGCACTCTGGGTCCGGATGGAGTGAGCATCACCCCTGCATACAGGACCCCACGAAAGTCGATGCCCCGACGGCCCAACTCCTCCACGGTCGGCCGGACAACGGTCTCCAGCAGATGCTCGTACAGCTCCTCGTCCACGATGGGAACCGGGGAGTAGGAGCCCATGCCGCCGGTGTTCGGACCGGCATCGCCGTCCAGAGCCCGCTTGTAGTCCTGAGCCGGGGCCAGAGGCAGGATGTGTCGCCCACTCACGATGGAGAGGAGGGACACCTCTTCCCCCTCCAGGAACTCCTCCACAAGGACGGTGTGCGCAGCATCGCCGAAGCGACGTTCCACGAAACATTCGTCCAAAGCGGCCTCGGCCTCCTCGAGCGTGTGGGCGACGATGACGCCCTTGCCCGCGGCGAGGCCGTCAGCCTTCACCACCACGGGTGCCCCGTGAGTCGTGAGGAAAGCGAGCGCACTCTCATGATCGGTGAACAAGGCGGCATGACCGGTAGGCACGCCTGCCGCTTCCATGACCTGCTTGGCGAAGGCCTTCGACCCCTCCAGACGCGCGCCGTCGGCCCCGGGACCGAACACGGCGAAACCCCGATCGCGCAACTGGTCGGCCAAACCGGCCACCAGCGGGGCCTCCGGCCCCACAACGGTCAAGTCGATCCGTTCCCGCTCCACGAAGGCGATGAGGCTGGGGATATCCTCCGCCTCGATGGCCACCGTCTCCGCCTCCTGGGCGATACCGGCGTTCCCGGGTGCGCACAGCAGACGGCCCACGTGGGGACTGCGCGCGAGCCCGCGCACCAGGGCGTGTTCTCGAGCTCCTCCGCCGACCACCAGCACGCCGAACTGCCGGTCAGATCCCATGGCGGCCTCCTCAGCCCTGCTGCGGCTGGCTGATGCTGGGGTGGGGCACCTTGATGTGCTGCTCGCGGTGCGCCCCCACCGAGATCAGGGAGATGGGCACCCGCACCTGCCGCACGATGAAGTTGAGGTAGTCGATGGTCTCCTGGGGAAGATCCTGCACGCTCTTGGCCCCGGAGATGTCGCTCTTCCAGCCGGGGAACTCCTCGTAGATGGGCTCGACCTCTGAGAAGACCGCCTGCGAGGCGGGAAGCTCGCTCGACTCTTTCCCGTCGAATCGGTAGCCGTTGCAGACCTTGATGGTCTCCAGGTCGTTGAGGACGTCCAGCTTGGTTATGCATAGGCCGGTCAGCCCGTTCACGCGGGCCGCGTACCTCAGAGCCACGAGATCGAGCCAACCGCAACGCCTCTGACGGCCCGTCGTCGTGCCGTACTCGTGGCCCACCTCGCAGAGCATCTTGCCCGTGTCGTCGTTCAACTCGGTCGGGAAGGGACCTTCGCCCACCCGGGTCACGTAGGCCTTGGTGACGCCCCACACCTCGCTCAGTTCCACCGGCCCGATGCCGCTGCCCACGCAGGCGTACCCGGCCACGGGGTTGGAGGAGGTCACGATAGGGATAGGTACCGTGGTCGAGATCGAGCATGGTCCCCTGCGCACCCTCCAGGAGCACCCGCTTGTCGGCGCGTAGGGACTCCCAGAGGAAGAGAGAGGTGTCGTCCACGTGATCCTTGAGAGAGAGCGCCGCTTCGATATAACGCTCGCAGTCGGCCTCGAGGCTGCTGACATCTTCGTCGTACGCACGCGCCATCATCTCGCCCTTGGCCTGCATCCACCCCCGGACGCGTTCGCGGAAACCCTTCTCGTCGGCCAGGTCCTGCATGCGCACGCCCTCGCGGGCCGCCTTGTCGGCGTAGGCCGGGCCGATGCCCCGTCCGGTAGTGCCGATCTTGCCCTTGCCCAGCCGCGTCTCCTGCACGTGGTCGAGCATGATGTGGTAGGGCATGATGAGATGGGCCCCGGGAGAGACCTTGAGTCGAGCCGTCGACACTCCCCGGGCCTCGAGCTCGTCGATCTCCTTGCGGAGGACGGTGGGATCGATGACCACGCCGTTGCCGATGACGGAGACTATCCTGGGGTTGAAGATCCCCGAGGGGACCAGGTGGAGGGCGAACTTGCCGAGTTCGTTCTCGACCGTATGCCCGGCATTGTTGCCGCCCTGGTAGCGCACGACCACGTCCGCCTGCTCGCAGAGCAGGTCGACGACTTTGCCCTTGCCTTCATCGCCCCACTGGGCACCTAAAACGACGAGAACCGGCACCATGCCTCCCGTATGTGTAGTCTCAAGACCAAAACGGCGGCCGGCTGCCGCCCGGCGCCCCTTGTCGCCCCTCGCGGTCTGCCACCGGTCGCGCTTCGAAAACGCTCCCGACCCGCACAGGGCTCGCGCCGCACTTCCCGCGGCCGAGCGCCGATGACAGTTTACACCAGGCCCGCCCCGCCCCGTTCGGCCCCGGCCTGTGCCGCCCCCGCCGCCACGGCTCCTGCCGCCACGGCTCCTGCCGCCACCAGCCCCGAAGCAGAAGCCTGGACCAGCCCCCGCGTCACGCCCGCGCCGTCACCCACCGCGTACAGCCCGGAGATGGGCGTCTCCAACCGGGAGTCGAGGGCCAGCCGGGAGGAGTAGAACTTCACCTCCGCCCCGTAGAGAAGCGTGTCCCGGCCTCCCACCCCGGGAAGGAAGGCATCGAGAGCGTCGAGCATGTCGAGAAGATCGCGCAGGTGGCGATAGGGAAGGGCGAAGCTGAGGTCGCCGGGGGTGGCGGCGCGCAGCGTCGGTTCCACCACGCTGCGCGCCAGTCTCGCCGGAGTGGTGCGACGCCCGGCCCGCAGGTCGCCCAGCCGCTGTACGAGGATGTCCTTGCCCAGCATGTTGGCCAAACGGGCGATGGACTTGCCGTAGGCGATGGGCTCCTTGAAAGGCTCGGTGAAACGCGTGGAGACTAGGAGAGCGAAGTTGGTGTTGTCGGTCTTGCGCTCGGCGGCCGCGTAGCTGTGCCCGTTGACCGTGACCGCGTCTCCCCAACTCTCCGTACACACGGCGCCCCGCGGATTCATGCAGAAGGTGCGCACCTGATCCTCGAAATGGCGCGAGGTGTAGAGAAGCTTGGGCTCGTACAGTTCCGTGGTGATGGGATCCGTCACGACGGCCGACACCTCCACGCGCACCCCGATGTCCACGGCGTTGCTCACCAGCGGGATGCCCAGCCGGTCGGCCTCCCCCGTGAGCCAAGACGACCCCTGCCGCCCCGGGGCCAGGATGACGGCCTCGCTCAGGTGCGTCTCCCCGTCCGCGGTAGCCACCCCCACCACGCGCTGCGCCACCGCTGGGCCCCCGCGCCGCCCAGCCGCGAGTCCGACCGCTGGCGCTGCCGGCGCGCTCGCCACCGACGCGGCGGAGGCGCCCGACACCGGTTCCGTCAGGACCCGCGCGACGTCCTGGTGGGTGGCGATATCTACCTTGTCCTTGAGGTAGGCCCGCATGGCCGCCATCACGCCGGCCGCATGCTCTGTGCCCAGGTGCCGCACGGGCGAGCGGACCAAGCGCAGGCCGTGGGGCGAAGCCAGATCGGCCCAGCGGTCGAGTTGCTCGACGTCTTCGCCGTAGAGCCGGTCGGGGGCTCCGAACTCGCGATAGATCGCGTCCACGCGGGATATGAGCCCCCTCAGGGTCCCGTTGTCCAGATACTCGCCCAACCACCCGCCCACCTCGGTGCCCAGGGTCAGCTTGCCGTCGGAGAAGGCCCCGGCGCCACCCCATCCGGTGGTGATGTCGCAGGTCGGGCAGTGCGCGCAGGAGCCGGTTGCCCGCGCCGGGCAGTTGCGCTCGGAGATGTCGGCCCCTTTCTCCAGGAGGAGCACCCGCAGGCCGGGGTGACGGGACAGTTCGAGAGCGGCGAAGATCCCAGCTGGACCGCCCCCCACTATGATCGCGTCGTAGCGCCGGCCGTCCTCCGACATCTTTCCCCCGTCCTCTCGGCTTTCGCCCGGCCGGCCCTGGCGGACCTACTGGGCCCCGCGCCTGTCGGCCAGGTCGGCGAAACGCGTGTAGCTCTGGATGAAGGCCAGCTTGCAGTCCCCGATGGGCCCATTCCTCTGCTTGCCCACGATGATCTCGGCCGTGCCCTTGTCGGGGCTGTCGCGGTTATAGACCTCGTCGCGATAGATGAACATCACCAGGTCCGCATCCTGCTCGATCGCGCCCGATTCGCGAAGGTCCGACAGTACCGGCCGGTTGCCGGCCCGCGCCTCCACCTGCCGGGAAAGCTGCGAGAGCGCCATGACCGGCACCTCGAGTTCGCGGGCCAGGATCTTGAGACCCCGGGAGATGCGGGAGATCTCCTGCTGGCGGTTCTCCACTCCGATGTCGCCCATCATGAGCTGAAGGTAGTCGACCAGGATCAGGCTGAGGTTCTTCTCCTTGGCCTTGAGGCGTCTGGCCTTGGCCCGGATCTCCATGAGATTGAGCGACGCGCTATCGTCGATGAAGATGGGAGCGGAATGCAAAGGCGTGCAGGCCGCGGCCAGCCGGCTCCACTCCTGGGGCTGCATGATGCCCCTCTGCACCCGCCAACTGTCAACGCGGGCCTCGGCGCACATCATCCGCCGCACCACTTCCATCTTCGACATCTCCAGGCTGAAGATGGCCACGCCCTTGCCCTGGTCGACGCCTACGTTCCGGGCGATATTGAGCGCCAGAGCCGTCTTGCCCATGGAGGGCCGAGCGGCAAGGATGACCAGGTTGGCGGGCTGGAAGCCGCTGATGATCGTGTCGAGCTCGCGAAAGCCCGTCTGACAACCGACGGTGTGGTGCCCCTCGCTCATGGTCAGCTCGAGCTCGGCGAAGCTCTCGCTGATGAGGTCGCTGATGGACTCGAACTCCCCGACGACGCGGTCCTCGGAGATATCGAACACCATCTGCTCCGCCTTGTCGATGAGTTCCACGGGCGCCTGCTCGCGCCTGTAGCCCATCTCGGTGATCTCGCCGCCCACGCGGATGAGAGAGCGCAGCAGGTAGTTCTCCCTCACGATCTCCGCGTAGTGGCGGGCGTTCGTGGCGGCCGGCACGGCGGTGGCCAGGCTATGGATGAAGGCCCGTCCGCCGACCAGGTCGAGGCTGGCGCGATTGGCCAGTTCCTCGCTGACAGTGATGGGGTCGACTGGCTCTCCCCGCGAGAACAGATCCTCGATGACTTCGAAGATGCGCTGATGAGACAGGCGATAGAAGTGCTTGGGCCGGATGATCTCGCTCACGCCCGGGATCACGTTGGGCGTGAGCATGCTGGCGCCGAGCACCGATATCTCGGCGTCGATGTTCTGCGGGACTGTCTGCTCTCCCCCGAGCGGCCCTGCCGGGCCGCCCCTGCTTGCCGGTGATTCCATGAGCGCCTCTCCCCCGGCAGAAACGGCCGCGCTTACTCTTTGGACCCCTCCGGGACGACCATGACCTTCACATCCGCAGCCTCTACGCTGTGATGCACGGACACTTTGACCATGAATGTCCCCACGGTCTTGATGGGTTCCTCCAACGCCACATTACGCTTGTCCACGCGGATCTTGCGGGCGGCGTAGATGGCATCGGCGATGTCCTGGCTGGTGACCGAGCCGAAGAGCCTATCGGCCGATCCCACCGAGGCAGGGATGGTGAGCACGGTCTTCGAGAGGAGGTCGCGCGTCTCGTCGGCCCGCTCGGCCTCGCGACGTTCGGCCGCCAGCTTCTCGTCCATGATCTTGCGCACGGAGGCTACGCGCGCGGGAGTGGCCATTTCGGCCAACTTGCGGGGGAAGAGGTAGTTGCGGGCGTATCCGTCGGACACGTTCGCGACCTCGCCCTTGTTGCCTAGCTTTTCGACGTCCTGAAGCAGTATCACTTCCATATCTCACTCCTTAGCTATGTCACCTCGAAGGGCCCGGGCGGGGGCTCTTGAGAGCGAACCTTCTGCGACAATCCAACCACGTATCGAACAACCCCAGCAACCCCGTCAGCTGGAGGAACGCCTGGCCAAAGACGGCAGCCAAGTAGAGTGCCGTACTCGCCCCGGGCTGCACCTGCCGGGTCCTCGCGTACCAGCGCACGATCGCCAGACCCTGCAGGAAGAACAGCGTCTGCGAGACGAGCAGCAGGTCGATTCCCGCGTAGAGCATGACCGAGTGCCACACGGCCTCGCCACGCGAAAGCACGAGCATGGCCAACCCGGCGATGGAAACGTAGGCCATGGACCAATGCATCCGGAACCCGGATAACGCCATCTGCACCTCGACCTTGTCGCGAAGACGGGGGAAGAAGGCGTAGGCGAGTCCGATGCAACTGGCCGCCAACAGGATGACGCCCATCCCCAGCAGCCCGGGGACCAGGTACGGCATCATGTCTATCAGCCGCCGCAACTGTTCAGATGCCAGATCCGTGGTAGCCGCCTGCACACCCATGCCCGCGTACATCTCTTCCGCCCGGTCGAGGGAGCTGAAGGCGCTTTCCCGAAGATCGCTCAGGCTCAAGCCCAGCTGCCACAGCAGCACTCCCCAGAGCACCAGAGCTACGAGCGCACCCGACGCTACAACGGCCAACGTCCTCCCGAACGACCAGCGCCGACGCAGCGCTTCTCCCAGCGTCACGCCCAGCCCGAGCAACAGGAGGACGATCATTGCGGCCGTCCCCAGTCCGGCTGCGAACCACACGAGTATCCCGACCACGACCGCCAGGGCCAATCCCTGCCCCAGTCCCCCGCGCACCACCAGATAAGCCAGGGGAAGCGCCAGCAAAGGCGCGAACACCGGCAGGCCCAGAGGCAGGAACGAGATACATACGCCAAGGACGACGGTGATCGCCATCGCCTTGCTGAACTGAACGAATGCGACCGGGGAAGGCCGATCCATGACCAGGGCTACTGTCAGCGGCTGCTATAGGGCAGCAGCGCGACCTCGCGCGCCCGCTTGATCGCCACGGCGACCTGCCGCTGGTGGCGCCGACAGGCACCTGTGGTCCGCCGAGACCGGATCTTCCCACGCTCGGACATGAACCTGCGCAGCGTGCCGAAGTCCTTGTAATCGACCATCTCCACGCCTTCTTTGCAGAAGAAGCAGTACTTGCGCCGCCGGTTGCCGGTCGTCGGCCGGACTCGACGCGTCGGCTTCTTGAGATTCGCCACTTTGTTCTACCTCCTTGGAGAACGACTAGAAGGGGATGTCGTCGCCCCCGAAATCGATGTCACGAAAATCGTCTTGAGCGGCCGGACCAGGAGCGTTCTGCGCGCCACCCCGGAAAGCCGGTTCGCGCGCTTCGCCGCCCTGCCCGCCGATGAACATCACCGTGTCGGCGATGATTTCGACCTTGCTGCGCTTCGTACCGTCCTGCGCGTCCCAGCTGCGCTGATCGAGACGGCCGTCGACGGCTACCTGGCGGCCCTTGGCCAGATACTTGGCGCAGTTCTCACCTTGCGTACCCCATACCACCACATCGAAGAAATTGGGCTTCTCGACCCACTGCCCCGATGAGTCCTTGTACGAGGAATTCACAGCCACTCCCAGTTGACAGACGGACGTGCCGCTGGGAGTCTGCCGGAGCTCGGGGTCGCGGGTAAGGTTACCCACCAGCGTCACGTGTGCGATACCGCGAGCCATGTTGCGCTCCTTAGCCTAGGCTTCTTCAGGGGCGTCGGCTGCTGGGGCTTCGGGAGCCAACTCCGGAGCCAACTCGGGAGCCACTTCGGGGGGCGCCACGGGAGCCGCCGCCGGAGCCGCGACTGGAGCTGCCGCTGCCGGAGCTGCGGCGGGAGCCGCTGTTGCGGCGGGCTGCTGGAAGCTGAACGGCCTCTCATGCTTGAGAGGCATGTAGCGGAGGACGCTGTCGGTGATGCCCAGTACGCGGGTCACCTCGTCGAGCGTCTTGGACTCAGCCTCGAAGTAGAGGATGTAGTAGACGCCGTCGAAGGAATCCTTGATCTCATAGGCGAGGCGTTTCTTGCCCCACTCGTCGATCTTCACGATGGTGCCGTTGTCACCCGTGATGATGCTTTTGGTGCGATCGAGCACCGCGTTTCGTTCTTCATCCTCAACGTCTGTACGCAGGATAAGAACCAGCTCGTAGCTGTTCAGTTTGGGTCACCTCCTACGGTCTGAGCGGCCCCGGCCTTACTGCCGGAGCAGGGGTGTGGTATGGAATTGTACTCGTGCCGCCGGACGGATCTTTCGATCAGCGACCTGTTGGTGGCGCCACGAAGGAGCGAGTATACACCATGAGGGCGGCGCCGGGAGTTCTCTCCCGGCGCCGCCCCGCCACTCCCCCGCCACTCCCCGTTGCGCAGGCTCAGCCCTCCGCCGGCGGCAGGTCCGAGCCTGCCTCACTCGACGCCGGGGCAGGCTGCGCTTGAGCAGGCGCCGCTTGAGCAGCCGCCTCGCCCGCCGAAGCCTGAGCTGCTCCCGGGCCTCGCCCACCCTGTGGATATGGCTGATACCTGCCGGCGTCCTGCTTGCGCCTTCGCCGCGTCACGGAAAGCCAGATCCTGTAGATCACATAAGCGATGATCCCCAGCACGATGAGCACCGGCACCAGCACGCCCAGCCCTCTCACGATCGCGTTGACCGCGCGCACCAGGTTGCGGACGGCGTCCTTCAGGGCGCCTGTGAAGCCCCACTCGGTGGAGGTGGTGATCACGGCTCCGGTCTCGTAGATCGTCAGGGCCAGAGTCGAGTAACTGGTGTGCTCGTCGAGATAGCGCAGCCGCCCCTTCAGTTCCTCCAGTTGCTGCTGGGCTCCAGTCAGCACCTGTTGCACCTGTAGGACCTCGTCCACCGTCTTGGCCTTGGCCAGCAGGGCCAACAGGGCCTGGACATGAGCTTCGGAGTTGGCGATGCGCGCCTCAAGATCCACGTATTCTTCGGTGACGTCCTGGGTCTGGATCTGCTGGACCTTTACCTCACCAAGCTTGCCGGCGTCCGCCAGAGCTCTGGAAAAGGAGGCTGCGGGGACGCGGATGGCCATGCTGCCACTCTTCATCCCTCCGTCCTCGCCACTGGCGTGGGCTCCCGAGCTGACGATGTAGCCTCCGTAGCGGTCGGCCAGCATCAGCGCCTGATCGAACACCGCTTCAAACCTGCCGCTCTCGACCTCGATCTCCATCTGCGCGTCGCTGATGACCTTCTGGCCCGCGGTCCCCTCCAGCGCGATCAGACTGCCGGTGACCTGCGAGCCACCTCCCTGCGTGTCTCCGCTGCCCTCGTCCCATGCGACCTCTCCATCAGCTACCGGCGGACTGTCCTGCCCGGAACTCAGAGCGGCTGCGGCCGTCGTCTCGGTGGCGGCCGCATAGGTAGTGGTGACTGACTCCGCGTTCCGGTCCGCGCACCCCGCGACCCCCAGCACTGCCGCCAGAACCAGGATCCCGGCGACTACCACTCCGATGGCGAAGGCTTTGTGAATCCGTATACCTGTGCCGATGCCCCTCATCATGCACCCCCTCTGTCCGAAGCCCTGTGGCCCGTCAGACGCGAGGGTGCGCAGCGGCGTTCCGTTTGTGGGCAGGCGAACGGCACGGTTCCGGACGGCGCAGTGCCGACCGGTCGGCCGGGTCGTGCGGGACGTCAGTCGGAGAGGCCGGCGATCGCGGCGGACAGCTCGTCGGCGGTAGCGGCACCGACCATCGTGTCCACGATCTGACCCTCGGCATCGATGATGACCATCGCCGGGATCGCGCTGATCCCGTACTCCTGATAGACCTCATCGACGTCGAGCATGACGGGGAACGTGAAACCGCCGGCATCCATGAAGGCCCGCATGGCCTCGTCGGTGTCGCTCACCGCCAGGCTCAGCAGTCCTGCTTCTTCGCTGTTCTCTCGATAGAACCTATCGAGTTCGGACCCCTCGGCCCGGCAGGAACTTCACCAACTGGCCATGAAGGCCAGGACCAACGGCTTGCCGCGGTACTCACTCAGCGAGACCTCCTCGCCGGCGAGTGTGACTCCGTTGAAATCGGGAGCCTGCGCTCCCCCCGCGTCGGTCGTCTGTGTGGTCTGCGTGGTCTCGGTCGTACCTTCCGAAGCGGAGGACCCACAGGCCACCGCGGCCAGAAGGAGTACCAGGAGGAGCAGCGCGATTCCTGCGGAGCGCATCAGTGGGCCGGCCACGGGCCTAAGGGCGGTGGCGCGCCCACGCACGTGCGAGTTCTTCATTTGCCCGCCCTGCTCCCGGCCACCGTCACTGTGGCAGCCGGCTTCGCAGGGATCACGGGGCGCAGCCGACCGTGTTTCTCGAAGTACCACATGCCACCGATACCGATGAACACTAGAGCCACGCTGATCCACTGCTGCTGGGTCAGGCCCAGAGCCACTGCTTCGTTGGTGCGCACGTACTCCACGAGGAAACGCTCGACGCCGGCCAGCAGGAGGTAGGCGAAGATCAGCGGGCCCTCGCGTTTGAACCGAGGGCTGATCACCCACACCAGGAGCGCGAAGATCACCAGCGAAGCCCCTATCTCATACAACTGTGTGGGATGCACGGGGACGGTGGTGGGCGGCAGCCCCTCCGGGAACGCTATCCCCCAGGGCAGGTCGGTAGGGACCCCGTAGTCGTCCCCGCGCAAGAAGCAGCCCATCCTCCCGACCGCGTACCCGACGGCGACGGCCGGCGCGCCCGAATCCATGACCGCGGCCAGTCTCTCCTTGGAGAGCGAGGTGACGATGACCACCGCCACGATGGCGCCGAACAGACCTCCGAACCACACCAAGCCTCCGCCGCTGAGGAGGTTACCCGGCCATGCGTCGGGGTGGATGATGAGGTAGTGGATCTTGGCCCCCAGGAGCCCGCCGATGACGGCCGCTATGAGGAGACCGTAGATGAAGTCCGGCCGCACGCCCCGCTGCTTGAACTGCCAATGAGCGACGAAGCCGGCAGAGATGAAAGCCAGCGCCATCATCACGCCGAACGAGTTCATGGTGAAGCCGCCGATACTGAACAGCTCAGGGTACATTCCACTCCTTTGCGCCGGCGCCGCTTCCCCGCCGGAATACTGTCGCAAGCGGGGGTCGCTTGTGCCGGAGGATTATCTCACGCGTCCGCACACCTTACCGGTAGAGCGACGGCGCGCGTTCAGGCCGGGTTCCCGCGCAGAAAAAGATGGCCGAGAGAAAGACCCACGGACGCCGGGCGTCCGTGGGCCGCAATGCTCTGTCGAGCGGGCGAGAGACCGCACGGGCCTCGTCAGCTCGCTCAGCTGAAACCCGAGCGCGGGTTGCATGAACTGCTCGGTCTGCAGGAGCCGGTGTCCAGGCAGGCGCCCGAGACCAACCCGGTCACTCCGCCGAAGCCCGTGAACCGCTGCTCCACCTCGCGGCTGCCGCAGTCGGGGCACAGCTTGGCCTCTTCCTTCAGGAAACCAAGGCAGAAGACCTCGAAATCATTGCCACAGGAGGAACAGCGCAGGTCGTACGATGCCATCAGCCCTGCCCCTTGACCTTGTCGGCGAAAGGAGCCACGCCCAGAGCGGCAAGCTGCTCCTCGACCCAGTACACACTTATCGACGCGGGGGTCTTGATCTCGTCCCCCACGAGGACCATCGGAACGCGGTCGCCACGGGTCACGGCCTCGGCCAACTGCGGGTACTCGCCGAGTTCGTGGTCGTCGATGTCGACATAGTGCAGCGGCTCGACCCCGTCCATGCGCCTGCGCAGATCCTGGTTCAGATACCCCACTATCTCCTCCAGAGATAGAGAGGGTCGTCAGCCGCCGCCCCTGCGCGCATCCGCGCGTCGCGAACCGACCAGCACCAACTGGGTAGCGGTCTTCTCCATCTACATCTCTCCCTTGCGTGTATCGGGCTAGACGAGCCCGAACTCCGCTTCGTAGTCCTTCTGGCTGCGGGCGCCTATGAGTTGCGCCTTCTGTTCTCCGCCCTGGAACATCATCACGGTGGGAATGCTCATGATCCCGAAGCGCGCGGCCAGTTCCTGGTTCTCATCGACGTTCACCTTGACGACGCTGACCTTGTCGCCATGGTCCTCGGCCAGTTTCTCCAGTACGGGGGCCACCATACGGCACGGGCCGCACCAAGGAGCCCAAAAATCGGCTACCACGGGGACGGTGGACGTCGAAACGATCTGGTCGAAACCCTTAGTGTCTACTTCCTGCACTGCCCCGCTCATCTCTGTTCTCCTTGTCTCGGATGGCCCGGCCCACCTACATGTTTCCATTCTAGCCGGTACGCAGACGGGTTGAGCCCTTCGCCGAAACCTCCGCTGTTTCTCGGATCGGCCCGCCCGTCTCTATACCAGGTAGGGTATTCTAGCAGCCGGCGTTGAAGTCGTCACCTCAAACGGTGAGGTACCCCTCCGGCCAACCGGCCGCCTGGCTATTGTTACCCCCAACCGCAATCGGCTAACCTATCGGCGGAGCCAAAAGCCGCTATGGAGGCGATCACATGAGACTCACCTACTTCGGCCATGCCTCTTTTCTAGTCGAGACCCGTGACGGCATCCGGGTGGTCCTCGACCCTTACGTACCCGGCTGCTACGACGGCGCCCTTCGCTACGGGCCTATCGATGAACCGGCCGACGTGGCCATCGCTTCGCATTCTCACGCCGACCACTGTGGTGTCGACACGATCCCGGGAGAGCCACTGAAACTTCTCCAGCCCAAAGCGGAGACGGTCGACGGTCTCACGATCACCGGTGTCGACGTGGCCCATGACGACAGCGGGGGCGGCGACCGCGGCGACAACACCATGGTCGTCCTCGACGACGGTGACGTGCGTCTGGCGCACCTCGGCGACCTGGGCCACGTCCTCGACACGGAGACCGCGGAACGGCTCGGACGGGTCGACGTACTGCTCATCCCGGTCGGCGGCTTCTTCACCATCGACCATGCCGCGGCAGCCAAAGTCGTGGACACGCTGCAGCCGCGCATCGTGGTGCCCATGCACTTCAAGACCGACAAGGTGGACTTCCCCATCGCCAACGTGGACCCCTTCCTGGCCACCCAAGCTCGCGTGGAGCGGAAAGAAACGTCCACCATCGAGATGACGGCCGAGACCCTGCCGGCGGAGCGCAGCATCGTCGTCCTCAGCGCCGCCCGCTGACCGCGCGAGTGACGCGATGACTGGAAACCCCCCCCCCGGCTGCAGGAACTCATGAGCGGGGCGGCCAAAGTCGTGACCATCTGAGGCTTGGTGCTTGAGCCCGGCGATAGGGCCGTATTCACCTTCGCCAGCACCCACGAGGCCATGGCGGCGGAGGACGTCCTGCGCGAGGAGGGCCTGTCGCTGGACGTGATACCTCCCCCCCGCGACCTCAGTGCCGGATGCGGCCTCGCCTTGAGGATCGCTTTGGACGACGTGCCCGCCGCTCTGGAGGCCTTATCTCGGGAGGAAGCGCGATTCGAGGCACTCCACCGTGTGGGGATGGATCAGGGGGTGGTCGAGAGACTGCGCTGAGAGCCTTCTGGTACAGTGTGCCATCCGCGCGATGGGCCGGAACAAGCCGGCCTGGGGTGCACGTCTCCACTGTGAGCGCGTGCGAAGGTGTGACCGACAGGGAGGGAAGTAGCCATTCCAGCAGATAGCGGACCCGGCCCCACGACGGAACAATCGGCCAAGCCCGTGAAGCAGGCCAAGAGAGGGCGGATCCTGCGGCTCAAACCGGGCCCCCTCCGCCGCGCGGTTATCATCGCCATCATCCTGGTGCTGGTGTTCGGTGTGGGGAGTGTGCTATCCCGCATATGGACCGAACTGCTCTGGTATCAGGAGGTCGGTCAGACCACAGTCTTCTGGACGCCCATCTGGGCCGGCGTAGCGGTCGGACTCGCCTTCGCGGTCATCTTCTTCGTCATCTTCTTCGGCAGCCTCTATGCGGCCCGCAAGATCTCTCCGCGGTTGCTCGCGGTGCCGGGAGGGCCGGAGGGCGAGGTCCTGGAGCTCAAGAGTTCTCGCCGCTGGCCGGGACGGTTGATGCTCATCGTCTCGGTGGTCATCGCCATCGTGGTCGGCATCGTCTATGGGTCGCGCTGGGAGCAGGTGTTCCTGTTCTTCAACCGCGGCGATTTCGGCTACGTCGACCCGGTCTTCGGAAGAGACGCTTCCTTCTTCGTCTTCACCCTGCCCCTGTGGAAGATGCTCGTGAACTTCGTGGGCTTCACGCTCCTGCTCACCTTCGTCGCCACGGCCTTCGTGTATGTGGTCGATCGGGCCATGGTCCTGAACGCCAAGAACCGGGTGAGCCTCGCTCCCCACGTGAAGGCCCACCTGTCGGTCATCCTGGCCGCGGCCATGGTCGCCAAAGCCGGCGACTACATGATCCAGACCTGGTCGCTCAACCTCACCCAGAACGCGGCCGTGTTCGGGGCGGGCTACACCGACGTCAACGCCCGCCTGCCGGTCCTTCACTTCCTGGCCATCGTCTCCCTGGTGGCTGCAGCCATCTTCTTGGCCAACATCCGCTATCGTGGCTGGCGCCTGCCCGCGATAGCCATACTCATCATGGCCCTCACCTGGGGCATCGGCGGCAAAGCCTACCCGGCCCTCGTCCAGCAGTACCGGGTGTCGCCGAACGAGATCGCGGCAGAGACGCCCTACATCGAGAACAACATCGAAGCCACGCGCTGGGCCTTCGGCCTGAACGGGATGGCGAACGTCGCTTCGAGCGCCACCGACGACCTGACCGCCGACGACATCAGAGCCAATGAGGACACCATCGGCAACATCCGCCTCTGGGAGCCGCGACCGGCCCTCTCCACCTACTCCCAGATCCAGGAGATCCGCCTCTACTACTCCTTCCAGGACGTGGACGTCGACCGCTACACCATCGACGGCAAGTTCCGGGAGGTTCTGTTGAGCGTCCGCGAGCTCGACCAGAGCCAGTTGCAGGAGCAGTCGCGCACCTGGGTCAACCTCCACCTCACCTATACACACGGCTACGGCTTCGTGCTCAGCCCCGTGAACGAGGCCGGGGCCGACGGCCTGCCCATTCTCATGGTCAAGGACATCCCGCCCCGCACCGAGACCGACCTGAAGATCACCCGGCCCGAGATCTACTACGGCGAACTGGGCAACGACTACGTGGTCGTGGGGACCACAAGCCCCGAGTTCGACTACCCCAAGGGCGAAGGCAACGCGGAGGCCACCTATGCGGGTGACGGCGGCGTCTCCATCGACAGCACGCTCCGCCAGGTCGCGTTCAGCTTCCGCTTCCGGACGGCCAAGCTCTTGTTCTCAGACTCCTTCACCGATGATTCCCGCATCATGTACCGGAGGACCATCGCCGAGCGTGTGCGAGCTCTGGCTCCTTTCCTCAGGTACGACAGCGACCCCTATATGGTGGTCCGCGACGACGGTTCTCTGGTATGGATGTGGGACGCCTTCACCTCTTCCAGCCGCTTCCCCTACTCACAGCCGCGGGCGGACGGCACCAACTACCTGCGCAACCCCGTCAAGGTGGTAGTCGACGCCTACGACGGCAAGGTGACCTTCTACCAGATCGATCCCGACGACCCGGTGGCCAACGCCTGGGGCGGGGTGTACGAGGGCCTTTTCACCCCTGGCGAGCGAGATGCCCGAGGACCTGCGCCGGCACATGCGCTATCCCGAGGACATGTACAAGGTCCAGGCCGAAGTGCTCACCGTCTACCACATGACGAATCCTCAGATGTTCTACAACAAAGAGGACGTCTGGGAGATCCCCACGGAGATCTACGGCCAAGAAGAGATCCCGGTGGCTCCCTACTACGAGGTGCTGACCCTGCCCACTCAGACCGAGCCGGAGTTCGCGCTCCTGCAGCCCTTCGCCCCCTTGAGCAAGAAGAACATGGCCTCCCTGCTCGTGGCCAGGCAGGACGGGGAGAACTACGGCAAGCTGGCCCTGCTCGACTTCCCCAAAGACAAGCTCGTCTTCGGCCCTTCCCAGGTGGAGGCCCGCATCACCAACGATCCCGCCGTCTCGGCCCAGATCACGCTCTGGAGCCAGGCCGGCAGCGAGGTGATCCGGGGCAATCTGCTGGTGGTGCCTATCGAGGACACGGTCATGTACTTCGAGCCCCTGTACCTACAGGCTTCGCAGAGCCCCTTGCCCGAGTTGACACGCGTGATCGTGAGCTACGCGGACAAAGTGGCCATGGAGCCGACCCTGGGTGAAGCGCTGACCGTGATCTTCGGCGAGCCCATCGGGTCGGGCTCCACCACCACCAGCACGCCGGGAACCACCGCCCCGGGCGGCAGCACCACGACCTCGAGCACCACCGTGCCCTCCGGGCCCACGACGACACTGAGTGGCGACGCCCAGACGCTCATCGAGCAGGCCAACCAGTACTACGAAGCGGCCGTGGAGGCACAGGAGCGGGGAGACTGGGCGGAGTACGGGCGGCAACTCGAAGAGCTGGGCAAGGTGCTGGAGGCGCTGGCAGCCCTTCAGCAGTAGGCGGCAGCGGTCACCGGCCGAGCTTAGGGACCTAGGCCGCCGTCACTCGCCGGGGCTGCGTGGCCTCGCCCGCCGAGAGGCCGGTGGAGCCTCCCTCACCCGAGCAGCGAGGGCGTGGCCGCCCGCGGACAGCAGTGAGTACACCTCGCCGATGTCCTCCACCGACAGCATGCCGGCCAAGCGGCGGTCTTCCACTATGGGGATGGCTTTGAAGCCGCCCATGCGCATACGGTCGAGGGCCTCGTTGACCGTGTCCTCCAAGCCTATGACCGGGAAGTCGGTGCGCATGATGCTCCCTGCCGGGTAGTCGGGGCCGTTGCGGCCCAGTTCGGCGATGAGCCGGTCGCGCGTGACGATACCCTCCACCTCTCCGCGGCCTGTGAGCACGGGAAAGTCCTCCTGGTAGGTGTGGAACAGGCGGGCGGCCAGTTCGCCCAGGGTCTGATCGCGCCGCACCGTGTGCACCCCCGTGTTGACGACGTGCTTCACCCGCAGATCGCCCAGCACCCGGTGCACCTCCACCACGCCGCCTTCACCCTGGGCGCCGAAGAAGATGAAGATGGCCACCAGGATGAGGATGAGACCGCCTCCCAGGAAGCCGTAGAGAGCCAGCAGGACGGCCAGGATCTGGCCGACTATCACCGCCACGCGCGTGGCCCGGGCACGATCCATGCGCATGGCCAGAATGGCGCGGAAGACGCGCCCTCCGTCCAGGGGGAAGGCGGGCAGCAGGTTGAACACGGCCAAGAGCACGTTGGTGAAGAAGATGTAGACATAGGCGCCCGCGAAGCTGCGCTCGAGGATGAGTTCGGAGACGCGTTCCAGGCTGAGGGTGCTCCAGTCGACCACGAACGGAAGGGCTGCGAACATGAGAAGAGCGATGACCAGGTTCGACAACGGACCGGCGATGGAGATGGCCAGCTCCTTGCGGGGTTCCTCGGGCATCTCGTCCATGGTCGCCATGCCGCCGATGGGCAGCAGGGTGATGCCTCTGACGGCGATGCCGTAGTGCTGAGCGACCCGCGAATGGGTCAACTCGTGTATCACCACCAGGGCGAAGAGCAGCACCACCAGCAGCACTCCGTAGAGCGCTCCCCAGACCCCGCCCGGCTCCACCTGCACGCCCCAGACATACGCGAAGTAGGCCACGATGAAGAGGAAGCTGAGATGCACGCGGACGTCGATGCCGAAGACGCGGAATATCCGTGTAAGAGAACCTCATGCCTCTCCCCTTCCCCCCGTTCCCTGTTAGGGCAAACGCGGGGGCTCGCGGTTTGGCGGGACGACATTGAGGCAATACACTTAATAAGAGCCTTTCTGCCGCCATGACAACTACTCCCAGACGAGGTCACCCGGTGGAACCAAGACGCAAGAACGATCCGCCCGACTTCGCCGCGTCAGAGCGACGTGGACAGGATGTTCCTCGAACTTATGGGCGGCGAACGAGTACGCCGTTACGGCGGCGCCTCAGCTTCAGACCCAACGCCGATGTGTACTTCGACGGTCGCCGCGGAGTGGTGGTCGTCAGACTGGAACTGGCCGGCATCGACCCGGCCCAGATCGACCTGGAGGTCGACGAGGGGGTGCTGCGCGTAAGTGGCATGCGGGCCGACACGAAGCATCCCGACGCCGTCTACCAGCAGATGGAAATAAGCTACGGCCGCTTCGAGAGGCTAGTCTCGCTGCCGCCGGAGGTGGATGTCGGCGGCGCCTCAGCGGAATACACCAACGGGTTTCTGGAGATCGTGCTTCCTCTCAGGCGGCGCTCGGGACGCAAGCGCATCGCCATCAACATGACCGACGAGTGCTCACCCCCCGATGAAGACGGGCAGCCCGACAAAGAAGGGGGGCGGCAGCGATGACCGCCAGAAAGACACAACCAGAACCCGTGTCGGCGGAGAGCGCCGAGAGCGGAGGACGGCTGGATACGACCGGCCAGAACTTCGTGATCGTCTCGCAGGGCCCGCTCGAGAGCGGCGACTACGAAGCCACCGCGGAGCCTAACCTGCCCATCCTGCCCCTCAAAGACACGGTGGTCTTCCCCGAGACCATCATGCCCCTGGCTGTGGGCCAGCCACGCTCGGTGCGACTCATCGACGACGTCCTGCGCCAAGGACAAGCTGGTGGGGCTGGTGGCCGCCAAGTCCGCCGACATCGAGAACCCCGTGCCCGGCGACGTCTACGACGTCGGCGTGCTGGCCGCATCCAGAAGATGATCAAGGCGCCCGACGGCACCCTGCGCATCATCGTCCAGGGGATCCGCCGCATCACCATCGACGAGCTACACCGCCGAGGAGCCGTATCTCACGGCCGACGTGCACGACCTGCCCGATGTCGTGGAAGAGGGCACCGAGCTCGAGGCCCTGCAGCGCAACCTGGTGTCGGTGTACACCAAGATCATCCAGCTGGTGCCCTACCTGCCCGAAGAGCTGGAGATGGCGGCGGCCAACATCGACGACCCGGCCACGCTGGGCTACTTCATCGCCTCCACCATGCGCATCAAGACCGAAGAGAAGCAGGAGTTGCTCGAGGAGGTGCGACGTCTGCCAAGCGCCTGCGCCGCCTGACCGACCTCATGAACCGGAGCTGGAGGTGCTGGAACTGGGCTCCAAGATCCAGGACCAGGTGCAGTCGGAGATGGACAAGAACCAGCGGGAGTACTTCCTGCGCCAGCAGCTCAAGGCCATCCAGGACGAGCTGGGCGAGACCGACGAGACCCAGGCCGAGGCCAACGAGCTGCGCGACGCGCATCGACGAAGCCAAGCTGCCCGAAGAGGCCGACAAGCAGGCCCGGCGCGAACTCGACCGCCTGGCGAAGCTGCCCTCCGGCGGCGGCCGAGTACGGCGTCATCCGCACCTACCTCGACTGGATCGTCTCGCTGCCCTGGAACACGTCCACCGAGGACGACCTGGACATCGCCCACGCCCGCACAGGTCCTCGACGAGGACCACTACGACCTGGAAGACGTCAAGGACCGCATCCTGGAGTTCCTGGCCGTGCAGAAGCTCGAAGAGCGAGGTCTCCGGCCCCATCCTCTGCTTCGCCGGCCCTCCCGGGGTGGGCAAGACCAGCCTGGGCAAGAGCATCGCCCGGGCCATGGGCCGCAAGTTCATCCGCATCAGCGTGGGAGGCGTGCGCGACGAGGCCGAGATCCGCGGCCACCGCCGCACCTACGTGGGCGCCATGCCCGGCACCATCATCCGAGCCATCCGCGACGCCGAGAGCAGCAACCCGGTCTTCATGATCGACGAGATCGACAAGATGGGCTCCGACTGGCGGGGCGACCCGTCCAGCGCCATGCTCGAGGTCCTCGACCCGGAGCAGAACAGCACCTTCCGCGACCACTACCTCGACCTGCCCTTCGACCTCTCGCAAGCGTGATGTTCATCTGCACGGCCAACATGCTGGACACCATCCCCGGCCCGCTGCGCGACCGCATGGAGATCATCTCCATCGCCGGCTACACCGAGGAAGACAAGCTGCACATAGCCAAGCGGTACCTGGCATCCCCCGGCAGTTGGAGCGCAACGGGCTCAAGGAGGGCCAGCTCGAGTTCACCGACGAGGCCCTGCGCGCGTCATCGAGAGCTACACGCGCGAGGCGGGCGTGCGCAACCTGGAGCGCGAGATAGGCACCATCGCCCGCAAGTTCGCCCGCATGGTGGCCGAGGAGGAGCAGCGACCAGCCTGACCGTGGACTGCGACCAGGTGCCCGACTTCCTGGGCAAGAAGAAGGTGTTCCGGGAGACCAAGCGGCGCACCAGCGACCCCGGGGTGTCCACCGGCCTGGCCTGGACCGCCCACCGGCGGCGACATCCTGTTCATCGAGGCCCGCGCCATGCCGGGCAGCGGCCGCCTCATCCTCACCGGCCAACTGGGCGACGTCATGAAGGAGTCGGCGCAGGCGGCTCTCACCGTATGTCCGCAGCATCGCCGAGCAGCTGGGCGTCGACGACGGAGTTCTTCCAGAAGCACGACATCCACGTGCACGTGCCCGCCGGCGCGGTGCCCAAAGACGGCCCCTCGGCCGGCGTGGCCATGACCGTGGCCCTGGCCAGCATGGTGATCGGGCCGACCCGTCGATGCCGACGTCGGCCATGACCGGCGAAGTGACGCTGACCGGGCAGGTGCTGCCCGTGGGCGGCATCAAGGAGAAGGTGCTGGCCGCGCGGGCGGCCGGCATCACCAGCATCTTCCTGCCCGACCGCAACGAGGCCGATGTCGCCGAGATCCGTGGCGAGGACATCCTGAGCGGAGTCGAGTTCGTCTACGCCGACCACGTGAGCAGGTGCTCCAACAGGTGTTCGAGAGCGCCCGGAAGCCTCGGGGCCGCCAGACCAAGCGGCGCCGCCAAGGCGAAAGACTGCGAGACCCCGGGCGAAAGCGGCCCCAGTTGGCAAGGAGACCTGAAGACAGACCACCTCTGGACGCCGGTCGGACATGAGCGGCGCCTATGCGGAGCTGGATCACCCGGCCGACGTCTGGCTGGAGGTCAGGGCCCTGGACCTGCCTCAGCTCTTTGAGAACGCTCTCTTCGCCCTCTACGGCAACTTGTCGACCTGGAGACGGTAAGCGCCACGGAGAGAGGTGGTGCTCGATGCCGCAGGCGATTCGGGGAGAGCGCCCTGCGCGCCCTCCTCTCCGAGGCCCTCTTCCGTTTCGAGACCGACGGCTTTCTGGCGGCCGGCGCCGCCGTGAACATCAGGCGAGCGCGCGGGACCGGGTCACCGGCCGACGAGCTACGGAGGAACCGGCGGAGGCGGAGACCACGCCGGAGCTGGAGTGGCCGCTGCGCAGGATCTGAGAGCGACCGCCCGGCTGTGGGGCGAGAGCGCCGACAGGTCGCGACACGCGCTCCTGGCCGAGGTGAAGGCGGTCACATACCACCAGCTCACGGCCTCGCGAACCCCGGAGGGCGGCTGGCGCGCGACCGTCCTCTTCGACGTGTGAAGAGGAGGCGGGATGGAGGGCCTTCGGCGCCTCAGCGAGGTGCCTGTGGGAATTGCCCGCTTCCGGTGGGATGCGGGTGCCAGGAAGGATCTACGCCGACGACAAGCTGATCCAAGCCCTGGAAGGGGACCAGAGTCTCGCCCAGGTGAGCAACGTGGCCCATCTGCCCGGCATCATCCGCTGCTCGCTGGCCATGCCCGATATCCATTTCGGTTACGGCTTCCCCATCGGCGGGGTGGCCGCCTTCAGAGTGGACGACGGCGTCGTCTCCCCGGGCGGCGTGGGCTACGACATCAACTGTGGGTGCCGCCTGCTGGCCACCGATCTGGAGGCGAGCGACATCAAGGGCAAGGATGCGGCCGCTGGTGGATCAGCTCTTCCGGGATGTGCCGTCGGGGGTGGGTTCGAAGGGAGCCATCGCCCGCTGTCCCGCCGCGATCTGGAGAAGCTGCTGGTGCAGCGGCGCCGCCTGGGCGGTGGAACAGGGCTACGGCTCCAAGCGCCGACCTGGACCACACCGAAGACGGCGGCGCCCTGGCCGGCGCCGACCCGGACGCCATCAGCGAGCGCGCCTACACGCGCGGCCAGGACCAGGTGGGCACCCTGGGCTCCGGCAACCACTTCCTGGAATGCAGACCGTCGACGCCGTCTTCGACCGGGAGGCCGCCGCCGCCTTCGGGCTGTTCGAGGGGCAGGTCACCCTGATGGTCCACTGCGGATCGCGCGGCTTCGGCTACCAGGTCTGCGACGACTACCTGGCCGTCATGGCAGGAGGCCGCCAGGCGCTACGAGCATCGACCTGCCCGACCGGCAGCTGGCCTGCGCTCCGCTCGTCTCGCCGGAGGGCCGGCGCTATCTGGCGGCCATGGCCTGCGCCGCCAACTACGCCTGGGCCAACCGCCAGATGATCATGCACCTGGTCGAGAAGGCCATCTTGCACGCCTCTGCGCATCTCCCCGCGAGAGCTGAACCTGCGCCTGGTCTACGACGTGGCCCACAACATCGCCAAGCTGGAGACCCACGAGGTCGACGGGGTCGCGGTCGAGACCTGCGTGCACCGCAAGGGCGCCACCCGGGCGTTCGGACCCGGCCAGCGCGGAGGTGCCGGCGGACTACCGCGAGGTCGGCCAGCCCGTCCTCATCCCCGGCGACATGGGCACGGCCTCGTTCGTCTGCCGGGGCACCGACGAGGCCATGGAGGCAGACCTTCGGCTCCACCTGCCACGGCGCCGGCCGGGTGATGAGCCGCAGCCAGGCACTGAAGAGGGCCCGCGGGCGGGCGATCGACCGGGAACTGGCCGCCGAAGGCATCATCGTACGCTCGCAGGGTCCGCAAGACGCTGGCCGAGGAGATGCCGGAGGCCTACAAGGACGTGGAAAGGGTCGTGGGCGTGATGCACCGAGCAGGGATATCCCCCAAGGTGGCCCGCCTCCGTCCCCTGGGGGTCGTGAAAGGCTAGACGTCCGGCGCCGTCGGTCCCACGCCGGTCCTGCGACCGGGCTCCGCCGGCCGGAGCAGACGCCCCCTCTTGCGCTAGGCCTGGTCTTCGCCCTTGTGGACGCGCTGCGCAGCCGCGCGGCGCAACCGAGCAGCTTCACGCACGGGCAGCGACTCGCTGAGCTTCATGAGGACGTCCGGGGGCACGCGATCGTTGAGTGCTTCCATGACGGCGTGGAACGCGCGCGTAGCCTCGTCGCGAGCCTGGTAGGAACCCGCCTTCTGGACGGCCGTCGCGAGGGCCTCCATCTGGTCCTTGACCACCCGGCTCTTGTCGGTCACCACGTCGCGTACGCTGTAGCTCAACCTGTACTCCAGCAGGTTGCTCGGCCTGAGGTGCGTCATCCTCTGCAGAATACGCAGCAGGCCGCTCCAGACGAAACGGGTGGGTGGGTGGCGCCGGTATCTTGCCTTGCGCGGTCTGGAACCCAAGACAACTGCTCCTGATGCGTTGCTCGACACGGCTAATCCCCTACTGATGGTGCTTGCTAGTGCCATACATAATAACCCAGGACGGTATCTCTGCAAAGCGCAGACCGCCGCCCTTAATGGTGTCTTTCTACCTGGAAGCGAAAAAGCCTGTAGCGGTCGCGCTGGGGGTCGATGCCGCCCTTGCGGCAGGTGATGCACAACTGCTCCTCGGCCGTGTCTACGCCCTCCAGGTCGGGCAGGAGAAGAGCCTGCCGGCCGTCCGCCGTCTGGACGATAAGACCGTACTCCTTGGGATCGAGATGCTCACTGCTGGGAACCTCCTCAGGAGGACCGAGAACATCCACCGAGACGTCGAGGCGAGGGAGTTCGGCAGCCGACAGGGGCATGAACCGGGGGTCGCGGGTGGCAGCGCTGATGGCGTTGCCGACGATCTCCTCTTCGATGCTGGGGCGGGTGGGCTGCAACGTGCCTATGCACCCCCGCAGGGAGCCGTCATCGAGGTGTAGCGAGACGAACACACCCGCCCGTCTCGGCTCCAGGCCGGGAATCTCGTCGGACTCGATGACCGTCCGGTCGGCGACGTAGGCCTCGATGGCCCGAACGGCCAGGGAGACCAGAGGATCGGACGATGGCAACCTGCCGGCGCTCACGGGGACACCTCCGTCCCTCGGCCGGCCGCGGGCAGCGGGTCGGCCGCCGACCCGTCGCCAGCCGGAGCCTGCGCCTGGCCCGCCGGGGCCATCTCCACCTCGCCGACCAGATAACCGACGCCGAAGGGGCCTTCGTAGGAGAGGAGGCGGTTCCTGGTCCGGATGCCTGTCCGCTCGACGGCCTGCACGATTCCCGAGAGGACGGCCAGCGAGCGATAGCCGCACTCTCCGGCAGCCTCCACGATGCCCGGGTCAATGGTCAGGAGGGCCTCCCAGTCTCCCGCCGCGAAGGTTTCGGCCACGGCCCGGTCGAACTCGGCCCCCCGGGGGTCGAACCCATTGGGCGCGCCGCGCAGCAGACGATGGCTGAGGTCGCTGCTGGCCACATACAGCGTCCTCGTCGGACTCGTCGTCAGCGCCCGGCCGATCGCGTCCCCGAAACGCACATGCTCCTCAAGGTCCAGATACGAGAACGACAGCGACACCAGCTTGAAGGGCCTCTTGAGCCCGGCCGCCAGGAAATGCAGCGGGACCATGACCCCATGGTCGAGGTCGACGATCTCGCCCGGTGAGGCCGTCGCGGTCACGGGGATGCCGTGTGCAGCCGTCTCCTCCATCAGGGCCTGGGCCAACTGCTGGTCGCCGGCCGCCTGAAGCCGAACCTGGGGCGCGCGGAAGTAGGCCAGCGAGCCTCGGAAGGTCGCGGCCTGCGATACGCCCATCTGGTAGCGGGCCAGGGGACTGTGCGGGGAGAGGAGGACGATGGTCTCGGGGTCGAGAAGAGCCGCCTTCTCGCCCAGCGCCCGCATTGACTGCAGGGTCGCGTCCACGTGCGCCACCTCGGCCCCTCCGACCTCGGGGATGACGATGGGGGGATGGGGCATCGCGAAACAGCCGACAAGAGTCATCCTTCTACCTCTCTTCCGTATCAGGTTCGTCCACCAGCACGCCGGATATCGGACTCCCGCAGGCCGAACACCGTCCCGCCCTGGTCCTATCTTCGCAGACCGTGAAGCCGCTCCTGCCCAGCACCATCTCACCGCAGGTCGGGCAGTGCGTGGACTCCGACGAGTGACCGGGGATGTTGCCCCCGTAGACGTAGTGCAGGCCCTCCTCGCGGCCGATGCGCAGCGCGTCTTCGATGGAGGAGCGCGGCGTAGGCGGCACCTCCAGCAAGTGATAGGTGGGGTGGAAGCGCGACACGTGCCAGGGGATGTCGGGCGAGACCGAGACCAGGAACGCGGCCAGTGCACGCAGCTCGTCCTGGCCGTCGTTGTAACCCGGGATGAGCAAGGTGGTCACTTCCAGCCAGACCCCCATCTGGTGCAGCCTGCGGATGGAGTCGAGGACCGGCTTGAGGCGGGCAGCGGCCATCCGCCGATAGAAGTCGTCGCTGAACGCCTTGAGGTCCACGTTTGCCGCGTGTAGGTCGCCGTCGATGTCGGCCAGCATCTCCTTGGTCATGTAGCCGTTGGTCACGAAGACGTTCTTGAGACCCTGGGCGGTGGCCAGCCGGGCGATATCGCGGGCGTATTCGTAGAAGATGGTCGGCTCGGTGTAGGTGTAGGAGATGCTGCGGCACCCGGCCTGCAGAGCCGCGGAGACCACCTGCTCGGGCGTGGTGGGTCGCCCCACGATGCGACCCTCGTCGCGGGGCATCTGGCTTATCTCGGCGTTCTGGCAGAAGCGGCAACTCAGGTTGCAACCCACCGTGGCGATGGAGTAGCTCAGAGTGCCGGGCAGAAAATGGAAGAGGGGCTTCTTCTCGATGGGATCGACCGCGCTGGAGATGGGGCAGCCGTAGACCAGCGTGTAGAGAACACCCTCCCGGTTCTGCCTCACGCCACAGAGGCCGAAGCCACCCGGGTCGATACGGCAATGTTGCGCGCACAGAAAGCAGTGGACTTGGCCGGGCCTGCGCCATTCCTCCCACAGCACCGCCCTCACGGGCTCGACTGAGCCGGCACCGCTCAAACCATCGACCTCCTTAGAACGGGGAGGGGAGCCTGCGGCGAAGACGCGTGACCGGTGATAGGCCCTGGAAACCCCAGTTGAGTACGTACTCACGGCGGCGGAGGCCGTGCTCCAGACGTCCGGCGGAGATCAGTTCGACCAGGGTCTCCGGGGTGGGAAGCGCGGCGACGACCACGTAGGCTATGCCCACTTCAGGAGCCCTGTGCGCGTCACTGCCCGCCCCGGCCGGCTTCGCCGTCTCACGCGCGAGGGCAGCGGCTTTCGCGGCCACTCCGGGCCCGAGCGAGCGCCCGTTGACGACCTCGACGATGTCGGCCAGTTCGGCGGCATGCAGGCGCTCCCTGGGAGAGATGGCGCCTCTGCGCAGGCGATCGAAAGGATGGGGGAGATAGACCAGCCCACCCTGCGCCTTGATGCGGGCCACAGATTCGACGAGGGACAGGCCAGCGGGAATGTCCTCCTCCACGTAGAGCCCGATCACCTCCCCCACTTCCGTCATCAGCTCCATACCGGGAATGACTCGGGGTAGGCCGGCGTCGGCGCGCGCCAAGCGGGCGGCCTCCACTCCCCCTTTGACCGAGTTGTGATCGGTGACCGCGATGCAGTCGATACTCCGGGCACGGGCGGCCGAGAGGAGAGCAGCTGGAGACAGCACCCCATCCGAGGAGAAAGAGGTGTGGTTGTGGAGATCCAGCCTGAAGCCGGAAGGGGGCATGTTCACACGTCCGGGAACGAGCCGCTCACCCGGCGGCGCCGCCGGTCGCGGAGCATGCGCTGCTCGGCGACCGCGGGATCATCGGGTGGGGAGCCATCGCGGCGCTCGCTCTCGCGGCGATCGACGATGACCTCCACTCCTTCGACACCCTCGAAGCGCTTCTTGAACTCTTCGTAGTACTTGTCGGCAAGCTCGCGGGGAATAACGTAGTAGATCAACTCGTCGCCACCTCCAAAGCGTCCATAGGTATTATCATAGTGTGTGGCCGGCTCATATCAAAGCGTCAGCATGATCCGCAGGTAGGCGAATGGTTGACACCACCGACCAGAACCAGGATGACCAAGGCGGCGAGGCCCCGCTCCTGAAGAACCGCTACCGGCTGGGAAGGATCCTGGGCCGTGGGGGCATGTGCATCGTCTACCAGGCCTGGGATACGCGGCTGGAGCGCAACGTAGCCATAAAGCGGCTGGAGCCACCGCTCAACGAGGACCCCCGCACCAGGGCGCGTTTCGACCGCGAAGGCCGGGCCCTCGCCCAACTTTCCCATCCCAACGTGGTCACCCTCATCGATCGTGGTTCCACGGAGAGCGAGGACTACCTGGTCTTCGAGTATGTGGAAGGACGCTCTCTCAAGGAGATGACTCGCAGCGGCCCGCTGCCGGCGGCCGAAGCGGGCCATATTGCGGGGCAGGTGGCCGAGGGACTGGCGGCGGCGCATCTGGCAGGCATAATCCACCGCGATGTCAAACCCCAGAACATCCTCATCGACCGGCAGGGTCACGCCAAGATCACCGACTTCGGCATCGCCACCGGCGCCGACTGGACCAGGGTCACGCGCGCGGGCTCCATAATCGGCAGCGCCCGCTACATGTCGCCTGAGCAGGTCCGCAGCAAGCCGGTCGACGCCCGCTCGGACATCTACTCTCTAGGTATTGTGCTCTACGAGATGCTGGCCGGTCACCCGCCGTTCGACGGCACGAGCATGCCTGAGATAGCGCGCCAACATCTCAATACCCCGCCCCTTCCCCTGTCCGAGATACGGTCCGATCTGCCCTCCAGTCTCGAGAAGATCGTCATGCGCTGTCTGGAGAAGGATCCTGAGGACCGCTTCGCTTCCATGGACGAACTTCTGGGTGCGCTCGTGGGGCTCGGACTTCACACAACTCAGGGCGTACCCGAGGCCCCGGCCGGCCATCGCCGCCTGCTCAAGCGTGGCGGCGAGGAAACCCGGCGCTCCGGTCACTCTCCGGCAGGCGCCTCGTACGACTCGGGCTCGCGACTCTCGGATGACTCCGGCGAGATGTATCCCGACAGGGGCCAGGCCCGTATCCTGGCGCGCAAGAAGCGCACGAGACAGCGCTGGATAGTGGGTGTCGCCGCCGCGATCCTCGTCCTCGTAGTTCTCGTGTTGCTCCTGCTGGCCTTCACGGGCGGCGGAGCGCCGGCCGTGGTGGGCTTGACCCTGGACGAGGCCCAAGTGTTGGCCGAAGAGGCCGGCATGGAGGTGGAGGTGGGCAGCCAGGTGGCCACCTTCGACGAGGAGGCCGGCACGGTGCTGGAACAGGATCCCGCGCCCGACCAAAGCAGTGAGGACGACATCCTGCGCCTGACTGTGGCCAGAGAGCCCGAGTTGGTGGGAGTCGTCCAGATCTCGACTACGATCCCGAGGGGGACAACGAGGAGAATCCCGACCTGCTGCCCAAGCTCACCGACGGAGAGACCACCTCAGGCTGGACCACGGAGTACTACCGCTCGGCCGCCTTCGGGAGCATCGACAAGACAGGGGTAGGCCTCGAATTCACGCTGGAAGGCGACGCGTACATGATGGAGATAATCTCCCCGGTGGAAGGCTGGAAGGGAGAGTTGCTGCAGAAGGTTTCGTCCGGTCCGGCGGCGCGGCTCGCCACACTCGACGGCAACACTTCGCAGATCGTCACCCTGCGCGAACCGCTCACCGACGGCCGCATCTGGCTGACCGAGTTGACCGAGTTGGGTGAAGGCCAGTGGGGAGTGGACATCGCGGAGATCCGCTTCTACCGCTAGCAGCCGCCTAGGCGACGATGGCGAAACGGGCCACCCCGGCCCACCACAGACCCACCACCACCGCGGCCGTCACCACCACCACCGCGGCCAGCATGAGCCAGTCGGTCGGTCTCACCACGATGCGCTCGCGATAGCTGCGCTCGGGAAAGGCGCCGAAAGCCCGCGCATCCATGGCCACAGCCACCCGCCCCGCCTTGCGCACGGCCCCCGCCAGCAGGGGGATGGCCGAGCGGCGGAGCCGCGACCAGCCCCGCGTCCAACCCCGCCGCTCCCTCACGCCGCGAACACGCTGAGCGGCCCTGATGGTGCGGTAGTCCTGCTGGAAGATGGGCAGCATCCGATATCCCACCATGGTCCCGTAGGCGACCCGGTAGTTGAGATGGAGTTGGTGGACGAGACTGAGAAGGAGACGCTGGGGCGGGGTGGTCTTGACGAACACCAGCGAGAGGAGCGCGAAGCAGAGCAGCCTCAGCCATAGGGTGGCGGCCGCCCACAGCGCGGGGACGGTCACCTTGACAGGCCCCAGATAGAAGAGCGCCGCAGCGGTGGCGTTCTCCTTGTTGAAGAGGATGTTGGCCAAGAGGATGGCCACCCCGGCCACGAGGAAGATGGCAAGGGGCCTCAACTGGCTGCCGAAGGAGAGGCGTCCGAACAGACGCCCGGCCAGCAGGGTGATGACGAAGATGACGGCCGGGGTCACCGGATCGAAGACAAAGGTGAGCGTGAGGGCGACGAGGACGACGGCCAGCAGCTTGATGACCGGGTTGCGGCGCTCCAGCCAGCTGTCGCCTCGGGCGGCGGCTGACGGAGCGGCGGGAGCGACCGGCGGTCGGGCGGCATCCTGCGCGGAGACCGTCGGCCGAGCGGCGTCTGGCAACGCGGTGGTCATACCTCGGCCCGACCCTGGCTGGCGGCTTCGTCGGTGCGGGGGCCGGACCGCAGGGAAGGCCCTGGGCCGGCCGCCGCTACAAAGGCCGCGATGGTATGCAGGCCGTTGGCGATGCCTTCCTCTTCGGTCAGCACGGCGCTGACCTTGCCGGGTGAGGGCATCTCCAGCCCGGCAGCCTCGACCTCGTCGGGTCGGGCGAAGAACTCGCTCGGCGACCCCTGGAAGACCAACCGACCCTTGCTCAGAACCAGCAGCCGGTCGGCGTGCTCGGTCACCAGACGCATGTCGTGGGTCACCATGGCGATAGCTCGCCCCTCCGAGCGCAGTTCATGCATCATGGCCATCAGACGGTCGGACTGCAACTCGTCTTGGCCGAGAGTGGGCTCGTCGAGGATGAGCGCCGACTGGCCACGGATGAGCATCGCGGCCACGCTCAGGCGACGCTTCTGGCCCTGGCTGAGGGAGAAGGGGTTGGCTTCCGCCAGCGGCAGAAGACCCAGTCGCTCCAGCCAGCCCTCCACGAGAGCGCGCTGAGCTGCGCTCAGGCGCTCCGCCCTACGTCGGCCGCCCTCGGGGGAGACGCTGAAAGCCAGCTCGTCGAACACTGAGTCGGTCACGAACTGGTGCTCGGGATTCTGGAATACGTATCCCACCCGGTCGCTTACGGCCCAGCCGGGCATGCCGGCCACGTCCTCCCCCTCCAGGAACACAGACCGAGGAGGAGCAACCACGACGCCGCTCAGAAGCGAAGCCAACGTGGTCTTGCCGGCTCCGTTCTCGCCCACGATGGCCAGGAAGTCGTCCTGCTCGATGGACAGCGATACGTCGGTCAGCGCCGGGTGACCGTCGGGATAGCGGTAGCTGAGGTGCTCGACCCTCAGCAGGGGAGGGCCGCTTCGCGCGCCGCGCTCGGGCGCCAGACGCGCGGGCTGCCCCGTCCGCAGGCGGGCGAGCAGCCCCGGAGTGGCCGCCAGCGCAGTGGCCGTCTCCCGCACGCCCAGGGGGCTCCCGGCCACCTCCCAGCCGGCGATGCGCAAGGCCTGCACCAGTTCCGAGGTCTGCGGCCGCCACACGCCCACGGCTTCCAGATCACGTGCCCGCTCGTAGAAGGCCGGGCGAGGGTCGCCCTCATAGAGGAGTCTGCCTCCCGGCGCGAGCACCAAGACCGTGTCTATCCATTCGATGATCTGATCGAGCTTGTGCTCGATGATGACGAGAGTGTGTCGCCGGTCGGCGGCCAGCCGGCGCAGCAGAGCGAAGAGTTCCACGGTGGCGTGGGGATCGAGATTGGCGGAGGGCTCGTCGAGCACCAGCACCCGCGGGCCCATGGCCAGCACCGAAGCGATGGCGACCCTCTGCTTTTCGCCCCCCGACAGGGAGCCCAGGAGCCGCTGCCTGAAGCCGGCCAGACCAACGGCTTCCAGCGCAGCGTCGATGGCCGTCTCCATCTCGAGCGGAGGCCGGCGAAGGTTCTCCAGGCCGAAGGCGATCTCATCCTCAACGGTGAGCGTGCAGAACTGGGAGTCGGGATCCTGAAAGACCAGGCCGGTCTCCTGGGCCAGCAGATGCACCGGGGTGTCCCCTACCACCAGCCCCGCCACCACGACCTCGCCTGCGTAGTCGCCCTCGACGAGATGAGGGATGAGTCCATCCAGGCACAGCGTGAGGGTGCTCTTGCCCGAGCCACTGGGACCGAGTACCAGCACGGTCTCCCCCGGCCGGAACGAGAAGTTCAGGTCGACGAGCGCCGGGTCTTTCCGCGTCGCATAGGTGAAGGAAAGCCCGGCAGCCAGTACGGCAGGCGAAGGCGTTGCCGTGATCAGATCCTCCGTGGCTGCTTTTGCGCGACTCCCAGCCCCGAGAGGACGCCCGTTCGCAGGAGGGCCTGGCCCAGAGCCTGTGAAAGACCCCCGCCCAGCACCAGGGAGCTGAGAACGGTCAGGATCCCGGCTACGAGGATGCTACCCCAGGTGTAGGTGGCGTAGTAGCTGTAGACGAAGGTGTCGAGGAGGATGCTGAACACCCCGGCCAGCGCCGCTGCCCCATACAGCCACACGCCGTCGAAGCGCTTCCACCGGCCGGCCGCGAACACCGCCTCGGCCCCGGCGCCCTGCACGAGACCACTGGCCAGGGTGAGGATGCCCCACTGGTTGCCCATGGCCATGCTGACGAAGGCGGCCACCAACTCGCCCAACAAGGCTGCGCCCGGACGCCTGATGACGTAAGGCACCAGCAACCCCCCTACCATCCACACACCCACCAGGGCGTACGAGAACGGGAACGGTATCACCTGAAAGACGCTCGACCACAACAATCCCCAGGCCCAGAAGAGGACGCCGACAGCCACGGCCAGCACCGCCCCCACGACCAGTTCCCGCGTGGTCCAATCCTTGAACGACATCCTAGCGACCCCTTCCGGAGCGTTCCTCGTCTACGTCGGTCTGGATGTCGGCCACCAGCTCGTCAGTGGGCATCCCGGCGGCGAAGGTGGCCGTCATGACGGCCGGTCCCCACTCCCGGGCGGCCGCAAAGGCCGCCCTGAGCCCCCGGAAGACCTCTTCCTCGCTTCCCGAGAGCAGGGTGCTCAGGTTCCCTACGCGCGCAGCACAGCCCTCGGCCGCAGCCGCTTTGATGGCGCCCTGCACAGGAGCGTCGATATCCGCCTGGCGCAGTGGGTAGATAGAGAACTGGCAGCCGACTATCTCGGCGCTCATATATCCGTGTCTTTCAGTGGACATGAGAGGTCACCTTCCTCGGTAGTGGATAACAAGGAGTTGGCCCTTGCCGTGTGTCACCCGGGCCTCGCTCCCGGTCATGGCGTTGCTGAGGCCCCTGGTAGCTGATCGGTAGAGAGTCTCGCCCTCCAGGGGATAGAGAAGGCCCTCGGTGCGCACGTCGGCGACCTCGTCGGTGAGGGGCAACAAGGAGACGGTATCCCCGCGCTGTCCCGTGAGTCCAGCGTCACCGCCAGCCAGAAACGCTTCGTGCCGCTCGTCGATGAGGCGAACGGGGTGTCCGGCCAGCCAGTCCGACGCCAGGAGGAGCAGGTTGCCTACTAGATGGTCCAGACGGGGTCCTCCCAAGGCGCCGAACACGACGATATCGTCGGCGCCTCGTTCCACGGCCAGGCGGAGGGCAGCCTCGGTGTCGGTGACGTCTTTGGCCACGGGGAGGACGAGCACCTCCACGCCCTGGGCCTCCAGACGGGCGCGAGCGCCAAGCGAGATGGAGTCGAGGTCGCCTACCAGGAGGTGAGGTACGGTGCCGACGGCCGCCAGGGCGTCGGCACCTCCGTCGACGGCCACCAGGAGATCGGCCGTCGCCAGCAGAGAGACATCAAGTGCTCCCCTCAGATCCGATCCCGCGACCAGCACAGCGCGCACCCGTGTCCCTCCGATCAGGTTGGGAGCTGGGAGCGCACGAGCCGGAGTCGAGTGATCACTCGGGCGGACTCGTCGAGGATGCAGTTGAAACCGTTACTTCCCTTCGCTGGCATTACCCAGATCAGGTTCGCAGGGTCTGTGGCCTAGACCACACTCTCAGCTGAACGCTCCCCTAGCAAGGCGGTAAGTATAGCAGTCGGGGGTAGCGGGCCTCTCTCCAGCTGCGAGGTCACGATTCTTCCGAGAGGCCCCCTACCCCCGACTGACCATGTCTTTGTGGGGTTGTGCCGCGCCGCCTGGACCGGTGCGCATCGCCGGGCTGTTAGTCGGGCGGGTCGGGCCTGCCCCGCTTGGTCTTGGGCACGCTCTGGATGTCGCAGGCCACCGGACAGTTGAGTCCGCTCTTCATACCCACGACCTCCTTGGCCGTCAGGGAAGCGCCCTCCGAAAGCAACGCTCCCTCGTCTACCACGCCCGTCTCGAACGGGCAGTCGACATCGTAGGTTATGGCGGCGCGCTGCTTGAGGATCCCCCAGCGCGTCCAGACGCGGTTCTGCGCCCGGGCCATGATGACCGCAGCCGTCTTGGGATGCTCCGCCCTGAGCCGGTTGAAGCGGTCCTCGTTGTTGGCATAGTCCGTGATGGGGCGCGAGGGCTCCTTCATATCTATCTGCCAAGGGTTCTTGCCCTCCGCGGCCAAGCGCGGGTCGAAGCGCCACAAGAACCAGGCACCGCTCTCCACGGCCAGTTTCTGCTGGTCGTAGCCGTTGGTCATGTCGATACCCATGTTGATGCAGTGGCTGTAGGCGATGATGAGACTGGGCCCATCGTATGACTCGGCCTCGGTGAAGGCGCGCACGGTGTGGGCGTCGTTGTAGCCCATGGCCACCTGGGCCACGTAGACGTTGCCGTAAGTGCAGGCCATGTTGCCCAGTTCCTTCTTGCCGGTGAGCTTGCCGCCGGCAGCGAAGAGGGCCACGGCTCCCATGGGGGTGGCCTTGGAGCACTGGCCGCCGGTGTTCGAGTAGACCTGGGTGTTCAGTACCAGCAGGTTGATGTTGCGCCCCGAGGCCAGGACGTGGTCCAGACCGCCATAGCCGATGTCATACGCCCAGCCGTCGCCCCCGACGCCCCAGACGCTCTTCTTGACCAGGTAGTCGGCGGCGTTGAGGAGTCGGCCGCAGCGGAAATCGTTCTTCCCGTCGCAGTCCAGAACGGCTTTGAGCCTCACCTTGAGTTCCGCGACCCGAGCGCGCTGGGCCGCGATCTCGGCCTCGTCGGTCTGCTTGGAGGCCAGGATGGCGTCCACCAGTTCCGGACCGACGACGTCGCGCATGGCGACCGCGTAGTCCCTGGCGATCTCGGTGCGCTTGTCCACGGCCAAGCGCAGACCGTAGCTGAACTCGGCCGCGTCCTCGAAAAGGGAGTTGTTCCAGGTGGGACCCCGTCCGTCGGCATTCTTGGCGTAGGGCGTGGTGGGCAGGTTACCCCCGTAGATGCTGGAGCAACCCGTGGCGTTGCCGATGAGCAGGCGGTCGCCGTAGAGCTGGGTGAGGAGCTTGACGTAGGGCGTCTCGCCGCAGCCCGCGCAGGCGCCCGAGAACTCGAACAGGGGTTCCAGGAGCTGGCTGCCCTTGACGCTGCCCACGCGCACCGTGCTGCGATCGGGATAGGGGATGGCCTCGAAGAACTCGAAGTTGTCGCGCTCACTCTCGCGCAGCGGGGGCTGGAGGGCCATGTTGAGTGCCTTGCGATCCGGGTCGGCCTTGTCCTTGCCCGGGCAGATGTGAGCGCAGGCCCCACAGCCGGTGCAATCCTCGGGCGCCACCTGAACGGTCCACTTCAGACCCGCATACTCCTTGCCCTTGGCGTCCACGGACTTGAAGGTCGCGGGCGCGCCGGCCAGGAGCGCCGGGTCGTAGACCTTGGTGCGGATGGTGGCGTGCGGGCAGTGGAAGGAGCACTTGCCGCACTGGATGCAGAGATCGGGCTCCCACACGGGGATCTCGAGGGCGATGTTGCGCTTCTCCCACTGGGTGGTGTCGGTGGGCCACACCCCGTCCGCGGGCATGGCGCTGACCGGGAGACGGTCTCCGTGACCGGCCATGATGGCGGCGGTGACGGTCTGGACGAACTCGGGCGCCTCTTCCGGGACGACCGGGAGCTTCGCCACATCCCCGCCGGCCTTTGCCGGCACCGGTATCTCGCCCAGAGCAGCCACGGCTTGATCCACGGCGTTGAAGTTCATCTGCACGACCTTCTCGCCCCGCTTGCCGTAGGTCTTCTCGATGGCCTTCTTGATGGCCGCGATGGCCTCGTCCTGGGGGAGGATGTTCGAGAGGTAGAAGAAGCAGGTCTGCATGATGGTGTTGATGCGACCGCCCATGCCCGTCTCTTTGGCCACTTCATACGCGTTGATCGCGTAGACCTTGAGCTTGAGTTCGACGATGCGCTCTTGCACGTCGTGGGGTATCTGGTCCCAGACCTCATCGACGGGGAAGGGAGCGTTGAGCAGGAAGGTGGCCCCGGGTACCGCGGCCGCCAGCATGTCGAACCTCTCCAAGAAGCTCCACACATGACAGGCGATGAAGTCGGCCTTGTTGACCAGGTAGGACGGAGCGGATGGGCTCGGGGCCGAAGCGCAGATGGCTGACTGTCATGACCCCGGCCTTCTTGGAGTCGTAGACGAAGTAGCCCTGGGCGTAATTCTCGGTGTCCTCGCCGATGATCTTGATGGAGTTCTTGTTGGCGCCCACGGTGCCATCGGAGCCCAAGCCGTAAAAGAGGGCTCGAACCACGCCGTCCGGCTCGGTGCTGAAGTTCTCGTCGTACTCCAGGCTCATGTGGGTGACGTCGTCGTTGATGCCCACGGTGAAGTGCTTCCTGCGCTCGTCCTTGGCCAATTCGTCGAAGACGGCCTTGACCATGGCCGGGGTGAACTCCTTGCTGGACAACCCATAGCGGCCGCCGATGACTTTGACACCTCTCTCCGACTCGGCCAGTGCATCGACCACGTCCAGGTAGAGGGGCTCTCCGGCCGATCCGGGCTCCTTGGTACGGTCGAGGACGGCGATGCGCTTTGCCGTTTCCGGCAGTGCGGCCAAGAAGTGCTCGATGGCGAAGGGGCGGTAGAGTCGCACCTTGACCACGCCCACCTTCTCTCCCCCGGCCACCATATGCTCGACGGTCTCGTGCGCGGCCTCCGCGCCCGAGCCCATGATGACGATGACCCGTTCGGCATCGGGAGCGCCCACGTAGTCGAAGAGGTGATACTGGCGGCCGGTATGGGCGGCAACCTGGTCCATGGATTCCTGGACGATGCCCGGGACGGCCAGATAGTACTGGTTGACGGCCTCTCGGCCCTGGAAATAGACGTCGGGGTTCTGGCTGGTACCACGGATGGTGGGCCGGTCGGGACTCATGGAACGCTGGTAGTGCTCCAGTACCTTCTCCTCGTTCACCATGTCCCGGATGATCTCGTCGTCGATGAGTTCCAGCTTCTGCACCTCGTGCGAGGTCCGAAAACCGTCGAAGAAGTGGATGAAGGGCACCCGCGCCTCCAGGGTGGCCACGCTCCCCACCAGGGCCAGATCGTGAGCCTCCTGCACCGAGCCTGAGCAAAGGAGGGCAAAACCGGTCTGGCGCACAGCCATGACGTCCTGATGGTCGCCGAAGATGCTGAGGGCCTGAGCGGCCAACGAGCGGGCGCTCACATGCCAGCAGGTGGACGTCAGTTCACCGGCGATCTTATACATGTTGGGGATCATGAGCATGAGCCCCTGGCTGGCTGTGAAAGTGGTACTCAGCGCGCCGCCCTGCAGGGCGCCGTGCACGGCTGCAGCGGCCCCGGCCTCTGACTGCATCTGGGCGATGAGAGGCACCACTCCCCAGACGTTCCTCTCACCCTTCGCCGCCCAGGCGTCGCAATGCTCCGCCATGGGACTGGAGGGAGTGATGGGGTAGATCGCGATGACCCCGTTGAACTGATAGGCGATGCGTGCGACCGCTTCGTTGCCGTCCATCATGGCGGTCTTTCCGGCCATCTTCATCCCTCCAGTGGTGGACAGACACGACCCCGGCGGCGGCGTCCCCCTCGACCCGCCCCCTCAGTCTCATATCGAGAGAATCGACGGATACTAAACCACCCGATGGGCTCGGATGGCACGCGGCCTGAACGCCAGGCGGGCCAGCCGGAGCGTCAAACGGGCGGCCGGAGCGTCAAACGGGCGGCCGCACGGGCTTGGTGGGACCTCCCTCGAGCCTGATGCGGGGGAGGGCGCGGCGGAGCACGCGGGGTAGGTACCAGCTGATGCGCCCGAGTAGCGCCATCGTCGCCGGTACCAGGACCGAGCGGATGAGCGTCGCGTCGAGAAGGACGGCCACGGCCAGGCCGAAACCCACCTGCTGGAGCATGGCCAGATCGCCGGCCGCGAAGGTCGCGAAGACCACCACCATGATCAACGCGGCACCGGTGATGATGCGGCTGGTCGCCTTCAGCCCAACGGCCACCGCTTCCCGGCTCTTGTCGGTGCGATCGAAGTGCTCCCGGATGCGGCTGAGCAGGAACACGTGGTAGTCCATACTCAGGCCGAAAAGGATGCAGAAGAGGAACAGGGGCACCCAGGACTCGATGGGCGCCTGCTGGAACCCGAACAGCTGATGCCCTATCCCCATCTGGAAGACCAGCACCAGCATCCCGTAGGCTGCCCCGACCGACAGCAGGTTCATCACGATTGCCGTGATGGGGACCACGAGGGAGCGGAAGACCAGCATCAGCAGGATGAAGGTCAGGCCCAGGACGAAGGCGATCACGGCGGGCGTGAGGGTATTGACGAGATGTACGGAGTCGCCGTCGAGGGCCGTCTGCCCGGTGACGTGCACGGTGGTGTCGAGATTGGCGAAGGCGGCCGGGATGAGGTCGCTGCGCAGCTCGCGCACAGCTTCGTAGCCGCTCTCGGAATCGGTGCCCGCCGCCAAGGGGGCGCTGATGAGCGCCAGGTCGCCGACGGCGTTCCAGGTGAGCGTCGATCCGGCTGCGAAATCCCCTGAGGCCTCCATGGCCGCACTGAGCCGTTCGATGGCTCCGTCTATCTCCGCGCTTCGTGGCGCGTCGACGACGATCTCCACGGGGGAGAGCATCCCTGCGGGGAAGTTGTCCACCAGCAACTGATACGCGTCCTGACGCTCGCCGGGGGGAAGGGTCTCCGGCTGCCCGGCCGCACCGGTCTCGAGCATGAAGGCCGGGGCGGTGATGGCCAGGAGGATCACCACCGTGAGCACCACCCCCACGATGGGACGGGCCATGATGCGCTTGGTGACGCCGCCCCAGAAGCCCTTGTACACGGTAAGGCCGCTGTGCACACGTTCGCCGGTGTGACCACGCTTGTGGCGCCGGGCGAGCGGCCAGTTGACACGGTCGCCGAGGAGGCTGAGAAGGGCGGGCACCAGGGTGAGCATGGCCAGTACGGCGATGCCGACCACCAGCAGTGCCCCCGCGCCCAGGCTACGGAACGTGGTGATGGGTACGATGAACAAGCCGAGTAGGGCCAGCATCACGGTGCCGCCCGAGAAAAGCACCGCCCGGCTGGCGGTCTCCCCCGTCGCCACGATGGCGTCGAAGCGGTTGAGCCCCTGGCGCCTCTCCTCCCGGTAGCGCTCGATTATGAACAGCGCGTAGTCGATGCCGACGGCCAGGCCGATCATCATGATCACGTTGACGATGAAGAAAGACTGGGGCACGAAGATCCCCACGACGGAGATGACCCCGATGCTGACGAAGATGGCCACCAGGGCCAGGATCATCGAGACCCCTGCAGCCGTGAGGGCGCCGAAGACGACCACCAGCACCAGCAGGGTTATGGGAAGGCCGATCATCTCGGCCCTGGTGAGGTCTTCCTCGGCCGTGGTGGTGAACTCGTTCTGGATGCTGGTACCACCGACCGTAGTGACGACGAAGCCCGGAGTGCTTTGCGCTTCCACCAGCGAGATGTACTCCTCGATGCCGTCGCCGGTGTCGGCGGCCGAACCGGCCAGGCTCACCGGGATGAGCGTGGTGTGCCTGTCTGCCGAGACCAGGCTCTCAGCCGTCTCCGGCTGGAACTGAAGGATCTGGTAGTAGTCGTAGGCCTGTGCGACCAGCTCCTTCTCGGCGGCCACAGCGGCGGCCGTCCGCGTGACCACCTGCTGGAAGGCCGGGTCGTCAACGGTGAGTTCGTCAGAGTGGACGAGGATGGTCTCCATGGCGCCCGAGGACGTCGACAGACCGGGCATACGCTCGCTGAGCAACGTCTGGCCCTGCACGGAGTCGGGGTTGCTGAGGAACTTCATCTCGTCCCCCGACAGGGCCCCCTTCAGCCCAGGGAGCGCCACGGCGGCCAGCACCAGGAAGAGGACCCAGATCCCGATCACCCACCAGGGATGGCGGGCGCTGATGGCAGCCATGCCACCCGTTGACACTCGAAGCTTCATCCATCACCTTCCACGGATGCGACCAGCGCCCAGGGCGCCACGTCTCCGCCTTCTTCGCCGTCCTCAGGGGCCCCGGGACCCAGGCGCAGCAACATCTCGTCGACCACCTTCAAGACCGGCTTGACATCAAGACCGCTTTCGAACTCCAGGCTGAGCACGTGGATGCCCACCATCAGAGACACGAAGAACTGCGCCAGCGCTTCCGTATCTATACGCGGGTCGAGCGCTCCCGTCTCTTGTGCACGCCCGAACAGCCACTCCGTCAAGAGCAGATACGCCCCGCGAAGCTGCCGCCCACTCCCCGGTCCACTCTCCCTCCCGGTCCCTGTCGACCGAGCCTCGCGGGCGTCGGCCAGGATGGCCTCCAGCACGAGGACGGTCTCGTCGCGGGTGGCAGGATCCTGGAAGCGCTCCTCGAGCACACGCCCCGTGGCCCGCAGGATCTCGCCGGGTGTGGTGGCCCCCTCGGCCGCCTTGTTGAAGAGACCCCGCGTGCTTTCGCCGATGTTCTCGAAGACGGCGCGCATGAGCTCGTCTTTGCCGGGATAGTAGAGGTAGATGGCCCCCACGCTCAGACCGGCCTCGTGGGCGACATCATGCATGGTGGCCTGGGCGCAGCCCTTGCGCGCGAACACGCGCTTCGCCGCGGCCAGGATGGCCCCCTTGCGGCACCGCACCTGTTCCTCGCTGATCTTGGTCACTCTCTCTCCCGGGCTCGACTCCACGCCTGCGTAATTCCTGTGAATGAACGTTCATTCAGCGCCCAGGGGAGGATACAGGCCGGGGAGGCGGGTGACAACCTCCGCGTAAACTGGGCATAAAGTGTGCCATCATGACGGGCATGACAGACTTGGAATTCCGCCCCCTGCGCGAAGAGGAATTCGCGGAAGCGGTCGAGCTCGACTCCATCGCTTTTGCCGAGCAACACCAGCCGGAGGACGTGCCTGCGTTCAAGAAGGCCTTCGACTTCGGAAGGTCCTACTGTGCTTTTGACGAGGGGCGTCTGGTGGGCGTCATGTCCGCCCTCACACTGGAGTTGACGCTTCCCGGCGGCCAGCCCCTCCCCGTGTCGGGATTGACGTGGGCGGCCGTGCTCCCCACCCATCGCCGGCGCGGGATCCTGACCCGGCTGATGAGGTTCCAGCTCGAGGATGCGGTTCGCCGGAGGGAAGCGGGGGCCGTCCTGATAGCGTCGGAGGGGAGCATCTACGGGCGCTTCGGCTTTGGCGCGGCGACAGGCTTCCAGACGCTCTCCGTCGACCGCGTACACGGCGCCTTCCGCCGGCCGGTGAACCGCGAGGGACGTCTGGATCTGCTGAGCGCCGCGCAGGCGGCCGACCTGCTCCCGCTCATCTATGACCGGATCCGCCGGACGCAGCCCGGCGAGGTGAGCCGCTCCGCGGAAGCGTGGCAAGAGCATCTACGCGACGCCGAGCGCGAAGACGCCGGACCCATGCTGCACGTGAGCCACGCCACCGCCGACGGCGACTGCGACGGGTACGTCAGCTACCGTGTCAAGGAGCAATGGACGGGCTGGCTGGCGGCGAACGAGGTACGGGTGGTGGAGATGATGGCGCCGAACGCGGAGGCGTACGCCAGACTGTGGGAGTACCTGCTGACCCTGGACCTCACCAGCGGGGTCGTGTTCGAGACCGCACGGGTGGACGAGCCTCTGCGCTGGCTGCTCAGCGACGCGCGGGCCGTGCGGGTGCAGGCCCTGGGCGACTACCTCTGGCTGCGGCTCCTCGACCTGCCGCGGGCCCTGGCCGCGCGCGCCTACGGCGCGCGCGGCGACCTGGTGTTCGAAATAGAGGAGAGCTTTCCGCTCATCAGAAGGTCCCGCCTTCTTCTTTCCGTCGGCGAGCCCGGCGGACCGGCGCGATGCGCCCCTACCGACCGCCCGCCGCAGTTGCGGCTTGACGTCGCCGCGTTGAGCGCCGCGTTCCTCGGTGGGGTATCCTTCGCCACGCTTGCGGCCGCAACCAGGGTGCACCCCGTCGATCCGGAGGCCGTGGAGCACGCCGACAGCCTGTTCGCCACCCCGAGAGCGCCCTACTGCACGACGATGTTCTGAGTGACAGCAATCACGAGAGGCCGGAAACCCCATGCACGATGACCACCGCTTCCATCCCATGCACGCCGAGCGCCTCAGCGATCCCCGTAGACTGGACAACCAGCTCAGCGAAGAGGATCTCGTCCGTCTCCTGGACCTCCGTGGAGACGAAGACGTAGCCGACCTGGGCAGTGGCACCGGTTTCTACACCGACATCGTCGCCCGCCATACCAGCGGGGCGGTCTATGCTGTTGAGATCTCACCTGAGATGACCGAGGCCTACAGGAAGAGGGGCGTCCCCGCAAACGTGCGCCTGGTCGAGGCCGACGTGCGCGAACTGCCCCTGACACCCGGCAGCATCGACGCGGCTTACTCCATCGTCGCGCTCCACGAGATGGCGGGCGATATGGAGATGGGCCGCCTCCTGGACAGCCTGCGTGCTCCCGGAAGAGTCGTGGTGGTCGACTGGCGTATGGAACCGGCGTCATGGGAAAGCGGGCCACCGGCCGAGCGCCGCGTGAGCAACCAGTCTGCGCTGGCTATCTTCGAGCCTTACTTCGAAACGGTGACGATCGAGGACCTGGGGAGCTTCATGTTCGCGTTGGTCGCACGCGGCAGGCGCGCCACTGCCCCCTGACCCCGCAGGCTCAAGCTGAAAGCCGTCAGTCTTCGTCGGCCAGGTCGATAGTCCGGTCCCGCTTCACGCGCTTGCGGTGCCGCTTCTCCTCCAGCCGTCTCTCCTTCTCCCCGAAGGGCACACGTACGGGTATGCGCTCCTTGTCCGGGGTCAATGCCTCCCTGAGCAGCCGTGCGAAACGATCGACGACGGCTTCGCGGTTGGCCGACTGGGTTCGATGTCGCTGCGAGACCACGCGCAGCACTCCTTCCTTGTTGATGCGCCCGGCGAGGCGGGCGCGCAGCAGGTCTTTCTGCTTCTGGGACAGGCTGGGTGAACCCTCCATGTCGAACAGCAGAGTCACCCGCGTGTCGACCTTGTTGACGTTCTGCCCACCCGGCCCGCTGCTTCGCGACGTGTTGAAGGTGATCTCGCTGTCGGGAATCTCGAGCGTGTCCGTGAGTCTGACCACCGTGCGCTCCGCCGTGGTCAGCGATCCGCGCCCCGCGCATCGAGGTGATCGATGTAGCGCAGGATGCAGCGTCCGGCCACTACGTTGATGCCCCGTCCCTTACAGAAGTCGACGGCCGCGCTCGACTCGGCGCCGGGCTGCATCCACACCCTCGTCACCCCCTGCCCTGCCGCCTCCTCCACCACCTGCTCTGTAGCGCCCGGCGGAAGTACGATCACGATCTGATCCACCGGCTCGGGAAGATCCGCCAGGCTCGCGTAGCAGGGTTCCCCGTCCACCTCGTCGACGTTGGGGTTGACGGCAAAGACCTCCTCGCCGTGACTCCTCAGCTTCTGGTGGACTATGTAGCCGTACTTGTAGGGATCCCGCGAGACACCCACCACGGCCCAGCGTCCGCCTTCGAAGAAATCGTCCATCCGCTGCTCATCAGCCATCGCACACCTCCAGTCCCAGCGCCTCCATCAGGCCGGGGGTCAGTTCCGCTATCGAGTCCAGGGTCATGCGGGCCGATTCCACCACCGCGGTCGGCGGCGGAAAGGCCTGATTAGGGATGACTATCACCACCAGACCGGCCGCCACAGCAGCGCGGATGCCATTGGCGGAGTCCTCGACGGCCGCGGAGCATTCCGGACGGCAGCCCAGTCGACGGCAGGCCTCCAGGTACACATCCGGCTCCGGCTTCGCCCGTGCCACTTCGTCCGAGGAGACCAAGATCTCGAAGCTGTCACGCAAACCCGCCACTCCCAGAACATACTCCAACAGTTCCAGGGGTGAAGAGGAAGCGACGGCAAGTCGGTACTCGCCTGCGAGAGCCTGCACCGCCTCTCGGGCCCCTTCGTACAGGGGCAAATGCTCCCGATAGGCCTCACGCAGACCGCTCACGACTTCTGAGTAGATTTGGTCGGGGGAAAGCGCCACCCCGCAGGCGTCGCGGATATGCTCGGCCCATTGGCGCGAGTTGGCGCCCATGACCGCCTTCTGATCTTGCTCGGTCCACGTGCCTCCATGGTCCACGACGAAATCGCGGCGGACCTCATGCCACACCATCTCGGAGTCGATGATGACCCCGTCCATGTCGAAGACCACAGCCTGGATACCCATGCTCCTCCCCAGATCAGATACGGCCCAGAGCCAACGCACCTGCCCCATCGTACCCCGGCCGGCCGTGACGCGCCGTACCGAGTATTTTCATGCTGCTCGCTCCATTCAAACATGGAAGCTGAAAAGGGACGGCCTCAGAAGGCAGTCCTGACCGCACTCCCGCGCTTTGCTAGAATCACAAGAAAAGGAGGTCGGGCGTGATCGATTGGGAAGGCAAGATCGCCGGGGAAGGTCTGAGTTTCGACGATATCCTCCTTATTCCCGCCGAGTCGGGAATCCTGCCCAGGGAAACCAACGTCCAGGCCCGCCTCACGAACAAGATCACCCTCAACATCCCCCTGCTCTCCGCGGCCATGGACACCGTGTCCGAGACCGCGCTCGCCATCGCCCTGGCCCGGGAAGGCGGCCTCACCATCATCCACAAGAACCAGCCGGTCGACCGGCAGGCGGAGATGGTTCGCAAGGTGAAACGGAGCGAGGCCGGCATGATCGTCGACCCCATCACGTTGCCCCTCACGGCCACCTACGGGGATGCCGAGGACCTCATGAAGGAGTACCGCATCTCGGGGGTACCCATCATCTATCCGGACGGCAAGTTGGCCGGTATCGTCACCAACCGCGACACGCGCTTCGAGACCGATTTCAGCAAGCCTATCACCAGTCTGATGACCTCGGAGAACCTGGTCACCGTACCGGTGGGCACCACCCTCGATCAGGCCATCGAGCAGTTCAAGGTGCACAAGATCGAGAAGCTCCTGGTCGTCGACGACGACTTCAAACTGCGCGGTCTCATCACCATCAAAGACATCACCAAGATGATCGAATTCCCCCACGCCTCCAAAGACGAGTTGGGCCGCCTCCGTGTCGGGGCGGCGGTGGGGGTCGCCAAGGACACCGATGCGCGCCTCGAGGCCCTCGTCGAAGCCCAGGCCGACATCATCTGCATCGACACCGCCCACGGCCACTCCCGGGGAGTCCTGGACGCCGTAGCCGACATCCGTGAGCGTTATCCCGATATCCAGCTCATGGCCGGCAACGTGGCCACCGCAGCGGGCACCCGCGCCCTTATCGAACGAGGCGTGGACTGCGTGAAGGTGGGGATCGGCCCGGGTTCCATCTGCACCACGCGCGTCGTCACCGGCTGTGGCGTGCCGCAGATCACAGCGGTCTCCGCCTGTGCCGCCGAGGCCTACAAGAACAACATCCCCATCATCGCCGACGGTGGGATCCGCTATTCGGGCGACGTGGTCAAGGCTTTGGCCTCGGGAGCATACAGCGCCATGATCGGGTCCCTGTTCGCCGGCACCGAGGAAAGCCCCGGGGAGCGCGTCCTCTGGGAAGGGCGCAGCTACAAGGCCTACCGGGCCATGGGTTCGGTAGGAGCCATGAGCCAGGGCCACAGCGCCGATCGCTACTTCCAGGAGGACCAGAAGAAGCTGGTGCCCGAGGGTATCGAGGGGATGGTCCCTCACAAGGGACCGTTGTCCGACGTGGTCTTCCAGCTGGTCGGAGGTCTGCGCGCGGGCATGGGCTACACCGGAGCCGCAACGATCGAAGAACTCCACAAGAAGGCCCGCTTCATGCGCATCTCGTCCGCCGGCCTGGCCGAGAGCCACCCGCACGACGTGACCATCACGAAGGAAGCGCCCAACTACGAACGGCGGCTGCCCTTCAGCTAGGAGAGGCGGGTGAATACCCGCTCCAGCTGCGCGCAAAAGCCTGCGCGATGCTTCCGCGGGCACTCACCCGCCTTCTCGCGGTAGTGAGGGTGCGATCACCGGCAACGCCCCCACGGAGGCAGGTCCGCGGCGGCGCTAGCGCGCCGCCCCCCACATACCAGCCCGCGATAGGGCTTCCGCGTAAGAATCGTGACTTCGCAGCTGGAGCGGAAGCCCTATCGCGGGCCTTCCTAGCAGGGGCCCCCCGCCGGCATGTTCACGCCGGTCTTGATCCCCGTGACCTCGCCGGCCGCGGCCGTGGTCTCCTCGCGAAGCACACCGGTCTCGAACGGCAGATCCGAAGAATAGGTGATGGCCGCCCGCTGCTTGAGGATCTCCCAACGCGTCCAAACGTGGTTCTGCGCCCGAGCCATGATGATATCGGCCGTCTGCGGGTGGGACTTCTTGAGAATGTTGAAGCGGTTCTCGCTGTAGGCGTAGTCGGTCACCGGACGCGAAGGCTCTTTCATGTCTATCTGCCAGGGGTTCTTGCCCGGCGCGGCAAGGCGCGGATCGAAGCGCCACAAGAACCATGAACCTGTCTCCACGGCCGCCTTCTGCTGATCGTACCCCTTGGTCATGTCGATGCCCTGGTTGATGCAGTGGCTGTAGGCGATGATCAGACTCGGTCCGTCGAAGGATTCGGCCTCCACGAAGGCGCGCACGGTCTGGGCGTCGTTGTAGCCCATGGCCACCTGAGCCACGTAGATGTTGCCGTAGGTGCAGGCCATGCTGCCCAAGTCTTTCTTGCCGATGAGCTTTCCGCCGGCGGCAAAGAGCGCCACCGCTCCCATGGGGGTGGCCTTGGAGCATTGGCCGCCGGTGTTGGAGTAGACCTGGGTGTTCAAGACCAGCAGGTTGATGTTTCGGTTGGATGCCAGGACGTGGTCCAATCCGCCGTATCCGATGTCGTAGGCCCAGCCGTCGCCCCCGACGCCCCAGACGCTCTTCTTGACCAAGAAATCGGCGGCTACGTACATCTCGTCGTACTTGCGCCGTGAGTCTGGGATCGGCCTCCTTGGCGGCCATTACGCGCTTCTTGAGTTCGGCGACGCGGGCACGCTGGGCCGCGATCTCGGCTTCGTTGATCTGCGTGGCCGCAAGAAGCTCGTCGACCAGCCCATCGCCGGCGATATCTCGGAAAGTGTTCACAAGCCCCTGGGCGAGCTCCGTCTGCCTGTCGACTGAGAGCCTCAGGCCATAGCTGAACTCCGCCGCGTCCTCGAAAAGGGAGTTGTTCCAGGTGGGACCCCGTCCGTCGGCATTCTTGGCGTAGGGCGTGGTGGGCAGGTTGCCCCCGTAGATGCTGGAGCAACCCGTGGCGTTGCCGATGAGCAGTCGGTCGCCGAAGAGCTGAGTGAGGAGCTTGACGTAGGGAGTCTCCCCGCAACCGGCGCAGGCTCCCGAATACTCGAACAGGGGTTCGAGAAGCTGGCTGCCCTTGACGCCGTTCACCCGCACCAGGGATCTGTCGATGTAGGGGATGGTCTCGAAGAACTCGAAGTTGTCGCGCTCGCTCTCGCGCAGCGGGGGCTGGAAGGCCATGTTGATGGCCTTGCGGCTCGGGTCGCTCTTGTCTTTGCCTGGGCAGACCTCGATGCACAGTCCGCAGCCGGTGCAGTCCTCGGGGGCCACCTGCACCGTCCAGTTCATGCCGGCGTAGTCCTTGCCTTTGGCCGGTGCCGACTTGAAGGTCGCCGGCGCGCCGGCCAGGAGCGCCGGACCGTAGACCTTGGTGCGGATGGTGGCGTGCGGGCAGTGGAAGGAGCACTTGCCGCACTGGATGCAGAGGTCGGGCTCCCACACGGGGATCTCGAGGGCGATGTTGCGCTTCTCCCACTGGGTGGTGTCGGTGGGCCAGACACCGTCGGCCGGGATCTCGCTGACGGCCAGCTCCTCGCCCCGGCCGGCCATGATGGCGGCGGTGATCGTGCGCACGAACTCGGGCGCCTCGCCCGGAACCACCGGCGGCCTCGTGATTTGGCTGGTAGCCGCCGCCGGGACGGAGATAGCATGGAGCGCGGCGATGGCCTTGTCCACGGCGTTGAAGTTCATCTGCACGACCTTCTCGCCCCGCTTGCCGTAGGTCTTCTCGATGGCCTTCTTGATGGCCGCGATAGCCTCGTCCTGGGGGAGGATGTTCGAGAGGTAGAAGAAGCAGGTCTGCATGATGGTGTTGGTTCGTCCGCCCATGCCCGTCTCTTTGGCCACCTCGAAGGCGTTGATGGCGTACAGCTTGAGCTTCATGTCGATGATGCGTTGCTGCATGTCCCTGGGCAGCTTGTCCCAAACCTCGTCGGTGGGATAGGGAGCGTTGATCAAGAAGGTTGCCCCGGGCACGGCCGCCGCGAGCAGGTCGAAACGCTCCATGAACGCCCAGAAGTGACAGGCGATGAAGTCGGCCTTGTTGACCAGGTAGGACGAGCGGATGGGTTCGGGGCCGAAGCGCAAGTGGCTGACGGTCATGACCCCGGCCTTCTTGGCGTCGTAGACGAAGTAGCCCTGGGCGTAGTTCTCGGTGTCCTCGCCGATGATCTTGATGGAGTTCTTGTTGGCGCCCACGGTGCCATCGGAGCCCAGGCCGTAGAAGAGGGCCCGGATCACGGAGTCCGGCTCGGTGCTGAAGTTCTCGTCGTACTCCAGGCTCATGTGGGTGACGTCGTCGTTGATGCCCACGGTGAAGTGCTTCTTGCGTTTGTCCTTGGCCAGTTCGTCGAAGACGGCCTTGACCATGGCCGGGGTGAACTCCTTGCTGGAGAGACCGTACCGGCCCCCGATGACCTTGGCCTCGAACTCCGAGTCGGAGAGGGCGTCGACCACGTCCAGGTAGAGGGGCTCGCCCCCCGCACCCGGTTCCTTCGTGCGGTCGAGCACGGCGACGCGCTTGACCGTCGGAGGCAACGCCGCCAGGAAGTGTTCGATGGAGAAGGGCCGGTAGAGGCGCACCTTGACGACCCCCACCTTCTCGCCCCGGGCCACCAGATGCTCGACGGTCTCGTGCGCGGCCTCCGCACCTGAGCCCATGAGGACGATCACCCGCTCGGCATCGGGAGCGCCCACGTAGTCGAAGAGGTGATACTGCCGGCCCGTGTGGGCGGCGAACTGGTCCATGTATTCCTGGACGATGCCCGGGATGGCCAGATAGTACTGGTTGACGGCCTCCCGACCCTGGAAGTAGACGTCCGGGTTCTGGCTGGTACCGCGGATGGTGGGGCGGTCGGGGCTCATGGCCCGCAGGCGGTGGGCGATCACCAGCTTGTCGTCGATCATGTCCCGGATGGTCTCGTCGCCGATGAGTTCCAGCTTCTGCACCTCGTGCGACGTCCGAAAACCATCGAAGAAGTGGATGAAGGGCACCCGCGCCTTGAGGGTGGCGGCGCTGCCCACCAGGGCCAGGTCGTGGGCCTCCTGTACGGAGTTGGAGGCAAGGAGGGCGAAGCCGATCTGCCTCACGGCCATGACGTCCTGATGGTCCCCATAGATGCTGAGCGCCTGGGCGGCGAGCGAGCGGGCCGTCACGTGCCAGCAGGTCGGGCTGAGTTCGCCCGCGATCTTGTACATGTTGGGGATCATGAGCATGAGCCCCTGGCTGGCAGTGAAGGTGGTCGAGAGCGACCCGGCCTGCAGAGCGCCATGCACGGCTGCAGCGGCGCCGGCCTCGGACTGCATCTCGGCGATGTTGGGGACGACCCCCCAGAGGTTCTTCTTGCCGAGCGCACTCCAGGCGTCGCAGTGCTCGGCCATGGGGCTCGAGGGAGTGATGGGGTAGATGGCGATGACACCGTTGACTTTGTACGCGACGTTGGCGACGGCCTCATTGCCGTCCATCATTGCGGTGGTGTTAGCCATCAAACACCTTTCTGGTCAGATCATCATGACAACATCCGGCCCTGGGAGGGCGCCAGACACGCCTGTCGCACGCGGGTCTGCAAGAGGGGAAGAGATACGGTACTGCTAATCCCATCGTGGCGATTATCCATGATTGAAGCCAACGCCGCCAGTGGTCGGGGCATATTTTGGCACCGTGTTCCATTCAGCGGGACAACTCGACAGGCAGACGCATCCACGCGGCACAGGACGCCACAGCCGAAACCGGAATTCTTGCCAGCCCGCGCGGGGGCTATCGTGGAAGAATCGTGACTTCGCAGCTCGAACGATAGCCCCCGCGCGGGCCCCCACTCAGTGGCCGTGGTATGCGAGGGTCTGCGACAACACCTGCTGCACCTCGGCGGTCGCGCGATCGTCGAGGTCCAAGCTCTGCACCTGGGCCAGAGGCCCCTCCAACAAGGTGCGCAGGGTAGCCAGTGCACCCCGACTGATCATGAAGCAGGACGCGGCGCCATCCAGGGCACACGCCTCGCACACCACTCCCCCCAGTGGTGGGGAGAAGCCGTACGCCGGATGGTCCGCTCCACAAACGGCGCAGTGGCCCGTATCGGGCGCGTATCCCAGAAGGGCGAGGAGCTTCAGGCGCACGGCCAATACCACGGCCGCGGCGGTGGCGGCATCGGGAGCCTCGGCCAATCGTGCTACCCCCCGGACCAGGAGATTGAAGGCCGGTAGACTGCCCTCCTCGGCAGGAAAGAGGTGCCGGACCGCACCCAGCAGCCGGGCGCCCTCCTCCATGCGGAAAAGCTCGTCGCGCACGCCCTGGAAGGTACGCAGCGTCTCCACGCCGCAGATGGTGTAGAGACCACGTCCGGAGTGCAGGCTCGCCTGAACCAGGGTGTAGGGCTCGAGACGGCCCCCCACCTTGGACTTGGTGCGCCGCACCCCCTTCGCGATCGCGCCCAACCTCCCGCGATCGCGGGTGTAGAGCGTGACGATGCGGTCGGCCTCGCGGTAGCGCATCGACCCGATCACCAGGGCGTCGGTGGTGAAGAAACGCGAGTCCATCCATTGCCCCCCGGGCCCTAGCCAGCGGCCTTCGGAGTTCCTCGGCCCGGACGCCGGACCTCGGTCACGACCCTAGTCCCGCTCGGCGGAGAACTCCTTGATTATGTCCACCGCGTGGGACGTGCCGATACGGGCCGCGCCGGCGTTGATCATGAGCTCGGCGTCTTCAGCCGTGCGGATGCCTCCGGAGGCGTCGACCCCCACGCTCTCCGGGAGGAGGTCGCGGAAGAGCTCCACATCCTTGGCCGTGGCTCCGCCCGCAGCCTTGCCGGTGGAGGTCTTGATGAAGTCGGCCCCCGAATCCTCCACGATCTTGCACACGAGGCGTTTGAGCTTCTCGTCCAGGTAGTAGGCCTCCACGTTGGCCTTGACGAGGACGAGGCCGCGACCTGTGTTGACGCTGGTCATGCGCACGGACCTCACCACGCTGCGCAACTCGTCGCGGACGTAGCGGAAATCGCCGGAGAGCATGGCGGGGATGTTCAGGACCACGTCGAGTTCGTCCGCACCCAGAGCCACGGCCTGCTCAGCACCCGTGATCTTCGTCCGCTGGGAATCGGCGCCGTAGGGGAAGGAGACCACCGTCCCCACCTTCACGTCGTAGCCTTGGAGAAGCTGACGAGCGGTGGGCACGCAGTAGGGCAGCACGCAGATAGAAGCGAAGTGGTATGAGATGGCGTCGCGACATAGGCCCTCCACCGCGGTGGTGGTGCTGGTCGCGTCAAGGAGTACGCTATCGATGGTCTTGGCTAATTCCTCGATTCTCAAGGTTCCTCGTCTCCTCGGCTGGGTCTTCTATGATACACCGCCTTACAAGCCGGGCTCCCCGAACCGCCTGCGCAGTATGAAGCGGTCCTCACCCTCTCCGTAGAAACCGTCCACGAAGGCTTCCTGCACGAAACCCGCGCTCCTGTAGAGGCGATTCGCCTCCTCGTTCGCCGGCGAGACGGTCAGCAGCAGTCCCTCGGCACCCAGCCGCCGGCACTCCTCGCTGAGCAACTCGAGGAACTCCCGGCCCACACCTGTTCCCCGATATTCGGGAAGCACGTAGAAACCCACCACGTACATGAAGGAAGGCTCGTCGAGTACGCGCAGAAGCTGACAACCGCCCACCAGAGCCTCTTCCGCGCGGGCGATGAAAACCGCTCCCGCCTCCGCCATCACGGCGAGGTCGTAGGTGCGCAGACCGGTGGGCCCGAAAGCATCCAGGTCGTGCTGGGCCAGCAGCTCCAGCAGGCCGGGCTCGGGCCTGCGTACGCGCTTGAGACTGAGCCGGCTCACGCGCCCTCGGACGAATCTCGGGGCAGGCCGGATAGGGGCACGACGACCCAGCGGCCCTTGCGCTTGATGACCAGGGGCAGATCGGGGTCCACGGCGCTCAGAGCCTCCCGGCAGGAACTGCACGGGAGCGCATCTTCGGCGGTTCCGTCGACCCAGGCCAGAGCGGCAGCCAGGATATCCTCCCCTCCCGCCTCCCCCCAGGCGCTCACGGCATCCCGCGCCGCCGAGCATCCTCCCCCAGGACCTCGTCCTGCCGGGCCCTGAGTCGTCCCACTTCGGTGGATGTCCCCGGAGCCGGTCAGCAGCGCGACGGCTTCTCCCCAGCCCGCCGGCCCGGCCGCGCGGGCGGCGGCCTTAACCGTGTCGATGAGGCGCCCCAGTTCAGGCGAGAGCCGGTCGTCGTCCATGTCCTTCCCTCCCCTAGAACCAGAGTTGAAATATGAGGGTGGTCAGCACCACCCCCAGTATGGCCCCGAGCACGACCTCGAGGAGAGAGTGGATCCCAGCCTCCACCCGCGTTTGCGCCGCCAGTAGAGCCATCCCCAGGGTGAGGACGCTCACCAGCAACCCCTGAGGCGTACCCCCCACGACGAACGTCACCGCTGTCCACCCTGCGAAGGCCAGCGCCGCGTGGCCCGAGGGCAGTCCCCCCGAGAGCGCGACCTTCTTGCCGCGCGCCGCCTTGAGGGCGATGACTGCGACCACGACCGCGGCTAGGGCCACAAAGGTGAGATGGGTGGGCGACCTGCGCAGGATCGTCAACAGCTCGAGCGAGAAGCCGGCCAGGTTGTCGGCGAAGACCAGATAGGCGACCACCAGCGCGTTGATGGCGGCCAGCAGCACGCCCCCCGCCGCCAGATCCTTGGCGACCTTCGCACGAGGATCGAACTCGTCGGTGATGATGTCCACCACCGCCTCCACAGCAGTGTTCATCATCTCGGCGATGAGAACGAAGACGATGGCCAGAACCACAGCCACGAGCTCGAGCCGAGACACGTTCAGGAACACCGAGGCCACCAGCACAAGCAACCCGACGGCCAGGTGAATGCGCATGTTGCGCTCGTACCTGACGGCATACACCAGCCCCTGGAAGGCGTGGTTGAAGCTCTGGAGCATGGTCATCTGTCGGCGCTTGGGCGTCATGTGAGAGTCTGCGCTCCCGGTGTCAGGACTCGTCGAGGAGGGCGAGGTCTTGGAGTCTGACGGCCAGGCGCTCCAGCAGCACCTGTTCGCGCGTCCGCATCTCTCCTCGGTCTTGCTCGTGATCGTAGCCGAGCAGGTGGAGCGTGCCGTGCACGACCGTCCAGCCCAGCTGGTAACCGGACGTCGTGCCCGCTTCTGCGGCGTACCGCCGGACCAGGGCGGGACAGATGACGACTTCGCCCAGGAAGGGACAGGCCGAGAAGTCCTCCTCGCTGCAATCCCCCGGCCCGGCCGCAGGCCACGGGTCTTCATCCGCGCTCTCGGGGAAGGAGAGCACGTCCGTAGGTCCTTCCCCGCCCCGATAGCGCCGATTGAGGTCCGTCATGTCCGCCTCTCCCACCAGCGCAAGGCTGAGCGAGCCCCGGCTCCCCTCCTCGTCGAGTACCGCCCGTGCCAGCTCGGCTAGGGCCGCAGAGGAAGAGAGACTCCCGGTCTGGTCCACCACCTCCACACGACACGTCATGGCGCCGTGGAGTCGAGTCCCTCGTCGTGGCCCACGCCCATGCGGCCCTCGTCGTCGCCCGCCTCTATCCCGCTCTCGCGTGCGCCCTGCCCATCGTCGGCGGGGGCAGCAGTCTCGACAGGCTCTTCGGGCGCGGCGGGCGTGCCCGGCGCGAGGGGCGCGGGGGATGCGGCGGCGCCCACCGCGCCCGCAGCGTCCGCTTGGCTCGTGCGCCTGGAACGCAGCGCAGCAGCGCTGGGCGGGACGCGTGGTCTGGCCACGGCTGGGGGAAGGGGGGTCTCAGGCATGCCGGTCGCCGGGCCGTCGAGGAAAGTCTCACCGGTCGTGGTCTCGGGAAGCCGGCTCAGGCCGGGATCCTGCCCTCCGGCCGGCTCCGGATAGGCGATCCGCTCGCCGACGATACCCCGCAGGCTCTGCTCGAACGAGTCCTGGACCTTGTGCAGGTCGGCCAGCGTGAGGTTCGACTCGTCCAGCTGCCCATCCTCCATCCTCTGCTTGAACACCTCCTGGATGACCCCGTGGATCTTACGCCGGGTGGGGTTCGGCAGGGCCCGGACTGCGGCCTCAGTGCCGTCGGCCAGCATGACGATGGCAGCCTCCTTGGTGCGGGGCTTCTCCTCTTCATACCGGTAATCCTCTTCCTCCACCCGTACCTTCGATGATTGCTGGGCCTTGATGTGGAAGAACTTCATGACCGTAGTCCCGTGGTGCTGCCTGATTATGTCGACCACCGGCGCCGGCAGACCGTAAAGCTTGGCCAGATGCTCACCGTCGCGCACATGCGCCGCCAGAGCCAGCTTGGAGAGGTTGGGACTGAGCCGGTCGTGGGGGTTGTCCACGTTGCGTTCCTTCTGGTTCTCCACGAAATACTCAGGGCGGACGGTCTTGCCGATGTCGTGGTAGTAGGCGCCCACCCGCGCAAGGAGGACGTCGGCGTCGATGGTCTCTGCGGCGGCCTCTGCCATGTTGCCCATCTGCATGCTGTGGTTGTAGGTGCCCGGAGCCACCTGCAGGAGCCGCTTCAGGAGGGGATGGGCCGGGTTGGCGAGCTCGAGCAGTCGCAGTGGAGTGTTGAGGTTGAAGACCGTGTCCAGGATAAGCAACAGGATGATCGTGAGCGCCCAGGCCAGGAAGCCGTGCGCCAACCCCCACGTGGAGAGGCGCAGTGCCTCACCGGTGCCCGTTTCCCGAAAGAGCTCCACCGAGAAGATGGTGAAGGCGGCCAGCACGGCCGTCGCGGCGCCCGCTCCCAGGAGGGCGACCCGCTGGACCACGCGCGTGACCAGGTACACCGAGAATGCGCCGGCGATGATGGCTACCAGGGCATAGCGCATGTCGAGATCGGTCAGCAGGCCTACGTTCAGCGACAGGAGCACGACCATCAGGAAGGCGCTGCGCGCGTTGAGGATGATGGTCACCACCATGCCGATGGCGGCCACCGGTATCAGGTACGCCGACAGCGGAGAGATGATCAGCAGGCGGGCTGTCAGGGTGAAGAACAAGAGCAGCGTCACCAGGGCCAAGCGCATGAGGTTCTGCAGACCGGCCGTCTTGTTGAACCGGTACAGCAAACGGGAGAAGGCGACCGCCTCCAGAACGGCAAGGAAGAAGATGCCCAGCCAGATCTTCCAGCCGGAGCGACCCTGAGCCTCGCCCAGCGCCTGCAGGACGAGCATGTCCTGCACGGTCGCTACCTCACCCTCGACAACGACCTGCTCGCCCTCCTGGACGGCCACGGTCACGGGCGCCACCTGTTCGGCGGCCGCCTGCTTGCGTGCCAGGGTCTGCTGCTCGTCGACCACGGTGTTGGGGCGTACGAACCCGTCGGTCACTTCGTACAGGACGGCGGCGGCGGCCGCAGAACCTGCGAGTGTCTCGACGATGTTGCGCAGACCTGCCCGGGCGGCGTCGAACGAGTCCTCGGTGATGGGGTTGGTGAAGACGGCGCGCAGGGCACCGACCGCCTGGGTCTGAAGGATCTCGTACTTGGCCGCGTCCGCGGTGAGCAGATAGATCAGGGTCGGGTCGTAGACCGTCGGCGGAGCCACGGGCCGCAGACCCTCCACCGCCCGCTGGACAGACGATTCCACCGCGGCATCACCAGCCTGGGCGATCGTGGTCCTTGCCTGGTCAACCGCTGCGAAGAAAGACTCCAGCTCGGCTATCGCTTTATCGGTGGCCTGGGGGTCGGGGACATACACGGGCTCCACCAGCGCGGCGACATCGGCGCGCAGGGCTTCGGTGGCCTCGCTGTCGACGACCATGACCGAATCGGCCGCCGTGACTGAACGGGGAGCGGGCTCACCGACGGCGAAACCTCCCGTGTCGGGAAGGTAGGCCGTACAGACGATGATGGTGACCCCGACGATGACACAGGCCAGCATGACCAGTTCGAAATGGGCGCGGTTTCTACCCTCTATCCATTCCCGATAGCCCGCGAGCCGCTCGCCCAGCCAAAGACGGAACTTGTCCACAGGTGATCGCGGTCTAGGAGTGCGACCCGGGGCCGGTTCCCCGACCGTTGTGACGCCTGTCGCCCGGCCCTCGCACTCCCTTGCGGACCGGCTGCTGCTGTTCGTCGTGCTCCTTGTAGGCCGACACGATGTCCTGGACCAGCTTGTGGCGCACCACGTCGTGGCTGTCGAAGTACACGAACGCGATGTCGGAGACGCTGGCCAGTACCTCGCGCACGTTCACGAGCCCGGACCGCTGGCCCCGGGGAAGATCGATCTGAGTTATATCTCCGGTCACGATCATCTTGGCGCCGAACCCCAGCCGGGTGAGGAACATCTTCATCTGCTCGGGGCTGGTGTTCTGGGCCTCGTCCAGGATTATCAGCGAATCGTTGAGGGTCCGGCCGCGCATGTAGGCGAGAGGGGCGACCTCGATAGTCCCACGCTGCAGATGGTCGGTCAGACGGTCGGTGTCCATCATGTCGTACAGCGCGTCGAAGAGGGGCCGGAGATACGGGTCTACCTTCTCCATGAGCCCACCGGGAAGGAAGCCGAGCTTCTCTCCGGCCTCCACCGCGGGCCGGGTGAGGATCATGCGGGCTACGTCCCCGGCGAGAAGGGCGGAAGTGGCCATGGCCATGGCCAGGTAGGTCTTCCCCGTACCGGCCGGCCCGATGCCGAAGGTGATGGTGTTGTTGCGGATGGCATCCACGTAGGCCTTCTGGTTCACCGTCTTGGGCCTGATGCGCCGCCCGCGGTGCTCCAAGACCACGTCGCCGACGATGCTCTCCAGATCCCGGGCCCACTCCCGACGGCCGGCGCTCAGGGTAGCCGCCAGGTCGAGCGTGGCCTTGTCGAGGCCCTCCCCGGAGCGCAGCAACGAGCGCAGTTCCTCCACCAGGGCACGCCCGCGTTCGACCTCCGAGGGCGACCCTTCCAGCAGCAACTGGTTGCCGCGCAGACAGATGTCGCAGGTCAGAAGGTCCTCCAGCGCACGAAGATGCGTGTCGTTCGCTCCTACCAGCAGAGCGGCTTCGCGATTGTCGAGGTCGATCTGCTCGCTGGAGGATTCGTTCGCCCCCCCCAGCCGATCGTCCGCGACCTCGACAGAGGTCCCTCGAGCTCGTTTCACGAGGATAGACGCTCCTTGACCAGGCGGGAGGCAAGTTTTCCATCAACCTGCACGCCCCCTTCAGCCATGACTGCCGCCATCACCTTGCCCATGTCGCGGGACGACGATGCGCCCGTTTCGGCGATGGCCCGATCGACCAAGGCGCTGAGCTGAGCTTCGTCCATCTGCTTGGGCAGCAGATCCTGGATGATGGCCGCCGCCGTCTCCTCATGCGCAGCCAGGTCCTCCCTGCCCCCTGCCCGGAAGGCTTCGATGGATTCCTCGCGCCGCTTGAGTTCCCGGCGTAACACCTGCATCTCCGCGGCCTCGTCAAGGTCGTGGCGGGACTGTTTTGCTTCCTTCTGGATCTCGCAGACGATCATGCGCAGAGCACTCACTCGATCCTTGTCTCCGGCCTTCAGCGCCGTCTTCACCTGTTCCTGAAGATCACTCAAGATGCTCATCCCAGTTCGCCCAGCTTTCTCCCCCCCAGGATATGGAAGTGGAGGTGAGAGACCACCTGGCCGCCGTCGGGACCCACGTTCACCAACGCCCGGTAGCCAGTCTCCCCTACGCCCAAGAGGCGCGCAGCCTCCACGATGAACTCGAGTAGGGCGTGCCCTTCGCAGTGCTGCCACTGCTCCAGGTCGTTCAGGGAGGTGATGTGCTCCTTGGGGATCACGAGCACGTGCTGAGGAGCTTGGGGATCGATGTCACGAAAAGCGACGAAAGCGTCGTCTTCGAGGACTACGTCGCTGGGGATGTCCCGGGCCGCGATCCTACAGAAAATACAGTCGTCCATTGGCCGGATTATACTACCAATCCTGCAGTACAAGCCGGGTGATGGCCACCGCTACCGGCCCGGCCGTCTCCGTACGCAGAACACTCTTGCCCAGCTTGGCGGCGCCGGCGCCGGCCGCTGTGAGCAGGTCCAGTTCGTCCAGGTTCCAGCCGCCTTCGGGGCCGATCCAGAGACACATCCGCAGCGAGGCCTCGGCGGCCTCCGCCAGCACCTGGGACAACGAACGAGAAGCCCCGGGGTCGAGGACCACGCTGGTTCTGCCGGCCGCCTGCATGCTGCGCAGCGCCTCGGGCACCGAGGGAGAGGCTGCGACCCACGGCACCCTCGTCTGCTTGCTCTGCTTCGCGGCCTCCATGGCTATGCGCCGCCAGCGGTCGAGACGGTCGGGTCTGCCGGCCTCGGACCGGCGCGGAGAGCCGGCCGCATCGACGAGTACGAAGAAGTCGGCCCCCACCTCCGTCCCCTTCTCCAGGACGTAATCCATGACGGCCGGGCGGGCAACAGCCTGCACCAGACCCACCTCCCGGCGATAGACAGGCCCGGCATCGTCCGCGCCGACGACGTCGACGATGGATAGCTCCAGCAGTCCGGCCGCCGAGCTGACCACGGCTTGGTAGACCCTGCGCGCGGGGCTTACCACCTCACATCCGTCGCCGACCCTCAGTCGAAGAACCTTCAAGGCGTGGCGCGAGTCCTCCTGGCCAAGGGTCAGCCGATCGCCAGGGAACGGTTCGGCGCGGGGCGCCGGGGACACCCCCGCAGGGTCGGCGGGGAGAAAGAAGCGGGGCGAGAAGCGTCCTTTCGACAGATCCGCCGCGGACGCTGCCGCCGCGCGCTCGTCAGAACCACCCGTCCGGGGCGCAGGGCTGCTCATAGTGCGAGACTAATGCGCTGCGGAAGTGGTGCCCGTGATGAGATCGAGAGCGGCCTCCACGCCTTCGTCCACGTCGGTTGTAGCCGGGTCGTCGGGCGCGATGATGTCGGGTTCTATGCCCACCTCGTTGATGTTCCGGCCGTTGGGTGTCAGGTACACGGCCGTGGTCATCTTGAGCGCGCCGCCGTTACTGAGCGGCGTAGGCGACCTGTACGAGGCCTTTGCCGAAGGTAGTCTCCCCGATCAGGATCGCTCGTTCGTGGTCCTGCAAGGCCCCGGAGACGATCTCGGAGGCGCTGGCCGAGAAACTGTCGACCAGCACGTAGAGAGGTATCTCCGGATAGGCCCCCCCGGTAGTCTCGTAGACCTCCTTCGGAGAGTGGAGGCCTTCGATAGTCACCACCACTCCCTCTTCGATGAAGAGGCTGGTCACGTCGACCGCCTCGCTCACGATACCGCCGGGGTTGCCGCGCAGGTCGAGGATGATGGCGTCGACCTCGTCTTCCTCGATGGCGTTCGTCACCTGTTCCCGCAGTTCGGCGGCCGAGCCGATGGAGAACGTGAAGAAGCTGATGAGCGCCACATCCTTGCCGTCGGCTGCGAGAAGCTCGCTCTCGCTCACGGGCAGCTCGATGGTCTCGCGCGTGAGGGTGTACTCGGTGGTCTCGCCTCCGGGTGGCAACTCTGAGGGACCGACTGCCACTTCGTCGGCCCCCGCGACCTCCTCCTCCCCCTCGACTGGCAACGTGGTGGAAGTGGTGGAGTCAGCGGAAAGCGGAGGACGATATACGCTCAGCGTGACGGTGGTGCCCTCGGGTCCTTTCATCTGGGCCACCACCTCCACAAGGGTCTGACCCTCGGTCGACAGGCCATCGACCTCGATGATGATGTCACCAGCCTCGATGCCCGCCTGCGCGGCCGGGCTGCCTTCGAACGTGGAGATGACGGTGACCATGCCGTCGATCATCCTCACGGACATCCCGACACCACTGTAGGATGACCGGATGAGCTTCTGGTAGCTGGCCCACTGCTCCGGATCCATGTACACGGTGTAGGGATCGTCCAGGCTGCCTACCATCCCGTCGATGGCCCCCTCCTGCAGGGTCTCCTCATCGATAGGTTCGTAGTAGTTGGACTCCAGCTCGTCGATGATCTCCTGCTGTAGGCGGTAGTCCTCGACATCCGAGATCACGCCGGAGGGAAGCAGATTGCTGAGCGTGTCCCGGAAAGCCGGACTTAGACCCAGCAGCACGCCGCCCCATATCAGAAGGAACGCGACTACCACGCCGCCCACGATGAAGAGGGTCAGCTTCCTACCGTTGTTCACAGGTCCTCACCTTCAGGAAGAGCTCTCTGCACACGGAGCCCATCATAGATAGTTCGCGGGATTGACGGGAGAGCCACCCACCCGGACCTCGAAGTGCAGGTGCGGCCCCGTCGAGTAGCCGGTGCTCCCCACCTCGCCGATCACCTCACCACGCCCCACCTGCTCGCCCGCCGAGACCTGGATGGACGACAGATGACCGTATAGCGTGGCCAGGTTGCCACCGTGAGAGATGACCACGCACTTGCCATAGCCACCCCGCCAACCGGCCGAGATGACCGTGCCGCTTTCGGCGGCATTTATGGGCGTGCCCATGCCCGCGTGCATGTCGACCCCCGTGTGCATCTTGCGCACGTGAAAGATGGGATGCATGCGGTAGCCGAAGGCCGAGGTGATGGCGCCCGGCACCGGCCGGTACAGGTCCCCTCCCCCGCCGCCGCTGGAGGCGCTCTGCCGTGGTTGGTTCGCGGCGGCTTGCGCAGCCTTGATCTGGTCCGCGATGCGCCCCGACTCTGCCGATAGCTCGTCTTCCTGCCTGCTCCAGGCGGCCACGTCCTTCTCCGCGGCAGCCAAGACCTTCCCCTTCGCAGCCCGCGCGTCCTCGAGTTCGTCGAGAGCGACCTGCTTCTTGTCGGCCTGGGCGTCAAGAGTCTTGGTGGTCGCCCGCTGCTTCTGTTCGATGGTCGAGACGCGGGCCCGCTCCGTCTCCAGGCCCGCCCTCTGCTCCTCGATCCTCGTCTTGAGATCGTCGATCTGCGTGAGGATGTCGTGATCCTGCCCGACGATACTCGACAGCAGGTCGATGCGGCCCATCAATTGCGAGAGCGAGGCCGGCTGCTCGAGCAAGGCGGCCAGGTACACCGCGCGCCCGCCCGACTTGTAGACATTCACCAACCTGCCGTTGAAGACCTCCTGCTGAATGCTGAGGTCCCTCTCGGTGCGAGCCAGCTCTTTACGCTTCTTGGTCAGCTCGATGGTGAGCGCGTCGAGTTCCTCCCGAAGCTGGGCCAGGATGCCTGCGGCCTCTTCATACGCCGCAGTGGCGATCCGGACCTCCTGCTCCAGTCCGTCGATGTTCTGATCGAGAGCGGCGATATCTCCAAGGACCGCCTTGCGGGCCGCCTGCGCCTTGGCGAGGTTGTCCCGCACCCGCTGCAGACGGGCCCGGTTGTCCTCCAGTTGGTCGTTCAAGCCGGCGGCAACGGCCGTCGACATCCCCCCCGCGCCGGGCGGGGCAGGCGGGAAGAGCGTGAGCATCGTCGCGAGAAGGAGGACGGCTGCCAGTGTCGTCCCCACGAGAGTGACGATCCAGGCCCTTCGGGGCCTGGATCTGCTACAGCCGGGTTGTGGGCAGGTGACTATCTGCTGTTCTCCCCAGACCTCTACCGTGGCTAGACCTTGAGGAAGCGCCGCAGCCCGATCCCGGAGCCGACCGCCCCGATGACGACCCCCACCCCCAGCAGGATGAGCGTCACCATCACGTAGGGCACCGCGTCCAGCGGCACTGCCATGAAGGGCATGCTTCCCCTGATCTTGCCCACCAGAAAACTGTTCGCGACCAGGACGACCACCGCGGCGAGCAACGCACCGAAGAAGCCCACCGTGACCCCTTCTATCAAGAAGGGCCAGCGGATGAACCAGTTGGTCGCTCCCACCAGCTTCATGATCTCGACCTCCCGCTTGCGCGCGAAGATCGACAGGCGGATGGTGTTGGAGATGAGGAGGATGGCGACGACTCCCAGTAGCGCGATGAAGATGAGGAGGAAGTTCCTCGCCTGGGACGTGAAGCTGAAGATCTTGTCGGCGATCTCCTTGCCGTAGCTCACCTCATCCACGATGGGATCCTCGCCGAAGCGGGCGGCCACGGTCTCGACCGTCTGGGGATCGTTGAGCGCGATCTCGAACGACGCGGGCAAGGGGTTCCCAGTCAGACCATCGAGGATCTCGGGGTTGTCTTTGAAGTCTTCTTTCAGCCGTTCGAGAGCATCTTCCTTGCTCACAAAGGTGGAACTCTTCACCTCGCTCCAGCTCATGATCTCGCTCTGCATGGCTTCGACCTCGGCGGGGTCAGGATCCGGGTCGGTGACGAGATAGACCGTGATCTCGACCTTGCTCTCCACCTCGGCGAGGAGGGCATCGGTGGTATAGACGAAGACCAAGACTCCGCCCAAGACCACGATGGACAGGAAGACCGTCACCAGAGCGGCGATGGTCATGAAGTAGTTGCGTTTCAAGGAGCCGAAGGCTTCCTTCAGGAAGAAGCTAATCCTCGCCATAGCCGCCTCGCTTCTGGTCGCGGATCACCTTTCCGGCGTCGAGCGCGATCACTCGGCGGCGCATACGATCGACCATCTCCCGGTCGTGGGTGGCCATGAGCACCGTGGTGCCGGTCTTGTTGATGCGATAGAGCAGCTGCATGATGCCCATGGAAGTCTCGGGGTCGAGGTTCCCCGTGGGCTCGTCGGCGATCAGCAGGGGAGGGTGGTTGACGAAGGCCCGCGCAATAGACACGCGCTGCTGTTCGCCCCCCGACAGTTCGTTGGGATAGCTGTTGGCCTTGTGCCCCAACCCCACCAGCGACATTATCTCGGTGGCCTTCTTCTTGGATGCGCCGGTAGCCTGACCCGTCACCACCAGGGCGTACATTATGTTCTCGAAGGCCGTCTTGTTGGTGAGAAGCTTGAAATCCTGAAACACACAGCCGATGTTGCGGCGAAGAGAGGGCACCTTCCACCTGCGCAGGGTGCCCAGATCGCGGCCCCCGACCATGACTCGGCCCCGATCGGGCTCGAGTTCCTTGATCAAGAGGCGGATGAACGTCGATTTCCCCGAGCCGGATGGTCCCACGAGGAAGACGAACTCGCCCTTCTCGATGTGCAGACTCACCTTCTCGAGGCCTACAGTGCTGGGAGGGTAGATCTTGGTTACATCTTCAAACCTGATCACGTGCTACCTAAAACCTCCATGTGGGTATCTGGCATAGTTCTGCGAGGACCCGCAAAAGCCTCCTGGGTTCAGGGCCCGCACCCTTGTGCCTGGAGACGCAGACGTCCTCCGGCTACGAGCCCCTCGGTTTCCCGACGGACCGCTGCCATACGTAGGCATGGATGAATTCGTCGATGGCGCCGTTGAGGACGGCCTCGACGTTGCCCTTCTCGTAGTTGGTACGGTGGTCTTTCACCAGGGTGTACGGGGCCAGCACGTAGGAACGGATCTGGCTGCCCCACGCGATCTCCTTCTGCTCCCCCTTCTCGCGCGCCATCTCCTGTTCGCGCCGCTCGTGCTCCAGCAGGACCAGCTTTCCGCGCAGCATACGCATGGCCGTCTCACGGTTCTGGATCTGAGAGCGCTCGTTCTGGCACTGGACGACGGTCCGCGTGGGCACGTGGGTGATGCGAACGGCGGAGTCGGTCTTGTTCACGTGCTGCCCCCCGGCCCCGGAGGAACGGTAGGTCTCCACGCGGAGTTCCTTGTCGTCGATCTCCAACTCCACCTCCCCGTCTACCAGCGGGGTCACGTCCACAGAGGCGAAGGAGGTGTGGCGCCGGCTGGCCGAATCGAACGGCGACATGCGCACCAGGCGGTGCACTCCCCGCTCGGCGGAGAGCAGCCCGTAGGCGTTATCGCCGTGAACGGTAAAGGTGGCGCTCTTGATGCCCGCCTCGTCGCCTTCGCTGGCTTCGTTCAGTTCGGTCTCGAACCCTCTGCCCTGCGCCCAACGAAGGTACATGCGAAGGAGCATCTCGGCCCAGTCCTGGCTCTCGGTACCGCCGGCTCCCGGGTGGATACTCACGATGGCATCACCGGCGTCGAACTCCCCGGTGAAGAGGCGCTGCTCCTCAAGACGCTCGGCCTCACGGGCGATCTCGGCTGCGACGCGCTCGAGCTCTTCCAACAACTCGGGGGGCACCTCTTCGGTGCCGGTTTCCTCCGCGGCCATCTCCACCAGGGCTTCCATGTCTTCGATCTGGCCGCGCAGACCCTCGTAGTCCTCGAGGCGGTGGCGCAGCCGGCTGTACTTGGTGCCGATGGATTGGGCCTGCGTCTGGTCGTCCCAGAAACCCGGCGCGCGCATCCGCTCCTCGAGGAGGGCGATGTCGCGCTTCAAAGAATCCGGGTCAAAGATAGTCCCTTGCCCACAGGAGCTTCTCACCGAAAACGGTCAGAAGCTCACGGTAAGGGGCAAGAGACGGAGTCTGTGCTTCTGTGCTTTCTGCCATTATGCAGCCAAGTATAGCCTATGCGGCGATGGCGTTCCGCCGTCGCTTATGCTCGCTTCGCTGCGCTAGGCTCCTCTGGAACACCATCGCCGCATGGGCCCGCTTGGGTATTGGGAGCCCACTTCGCTGCGCCGAGTCCGGCAAGAAGGGTCGGCGCCTCTCCCGCCACCACACGCAGGCGGGCCTGCGCTGTGCCCGAAGGAGCCTCGTGAGCGAAGCGAGGGTAAGCGACGGAGGGGATAGCGTAGACCCGCCTACGCTCCGCAGCACTTCTTGTATTTCTTGCCGCTCCCGCAGGGACACATGTCGTTACGCCCCACCTTGTCGGCCACGCTACGCGGAGCGACCACGGTACGCGTGGCCTGCTGGGCGGCCTCGTAGGCCTCGCCAGAACTGTCGGCGACGTTGTACGTGCGCGCGGCGGCCGCCGTACCGGCGAAGTTCTGAACCAGGCTGCCGTCGCCACCCCCCGAGTAGTCCAGTTGCCTCGGGGGAGCGGCGGACACCGCCGCCGGCTCTTCCTTGACCAACTCCAGGTGGTAGACGTAGCGGACGAAATCGCTCTGGATGGAGTCCATCATCTCCTGGAACGCCTTGAAACCCTCGTTCTTGTACTCCACCAGTGGATCGCGCTGGGCCAGGGCCCGCAGCCCGATGCCCTCCCGCAGGTAATCCATCTCGTACAGGTGGTCGCGCCACTTGGAGTCGATGGTGCGCAGAAGCACCCAATTCTCCATCTCGCGCATAGCCGGCGCTCCAAAACGGGCCTCCTTGGCCTCGTAGACGCCGAGCGCGTCCTCCATGACGAGGTCGGCCACCTCTTCGGCATCCAGCGCCTCCGGGTCGCCAAAGGACGAGATGGTCAGGGTGAGGGGGTAGAAGGTACGCAGGATGGTGAGCATCTCCTCCAGGTCCCACTCCGAAGAAAAGCGCGAACTCCCGGTGAAGAGGGCCACCTGCTCGCGAAGGATACGCTCGATGATCTCGAGAACGTCTGTACGCAGGTCGCCTCCGCTGAGGATGTGCTGCCGCTGGGAGTAGATGACCTCCCGCTGCTTGTTCATGACGTCGTCGTACTCGAGCACGTGCTTCCGGATCTGGTAGTTCTGCTCCTCCACCTTCTTCTGGGCACCCTCCACCGAGCGCGAGATGAGACTGTGCTCGATGGGGATATCCTCCTCCAGACCCAGGCGGTCCATCAGCCTGTGGATCCGCTCCCCACCGAAGATGCGCAGCAGATCATCCTCCAGGGAGATGACGAACTGGCTGACACCCGCGTCGCCCTGTCGCCCTGAACGGCCCCGGAGCTGGTTGTCGACCCGCCGAGCCTCGTGGCGCTCGGTCCCGAGGACGAACAGGCCCCCCGTCCCTACCACACCTTCTCCCAGCTTGATGTCGGTACCGCGCCCAGCCATGTTGGTAGCGATGGTGATGGCGCCCGGTTGCCCAGCCTGTGCCACGATGGACGCTTCCTTGGCGTGATGCTTCGCGTTCAGCACCTCGTGGGGGATACCCCGGCGTTTCAGCGTCTCCGAAAGACGTTCCGACTTCTCCACCGAGATGGTCCCTACCAGCACGGGCTGCTTGCGTTCGTAGCAGTCGGCGATTACGTCGGCCGCGGCCTTGAACTTGGCCTTCTCGGTCTTGTAGATGAGGTCGTTGCGATCGTCGCGGACCATGGGCTCGTTGGTGGGGATGATCACCACATCCATCTTGTAGATCTCGCGGAACTCGTCCGCCTCCGTTGCCGCGGTACCGGTCATGCCCGAGATCTTCTCGTACAGACGGAAGTAGTTCTGCAAGGTGATGGTGGCCAGAGTCTGGTTCTCTTCCTTGATCTTGACGCCCTCTCGGGCTTCGATCGCCTGGTGGAGGCCCTCGGAGTAACGCCTGCCTTCCAGGATACGGCCGGTGAACTCGTCGATTATCTTGACCTCGCCGTCCTGGACCAGATAGTCGACGTCGCGCCGGAAGAGGGCTGCGGCCTTCAAGGCCTGCATGAGGTGGTTGACCAGTTGGCCGGAGAGGTCCTCGTAGATGTTGTCCACGCCCAGTTCCCGCTCCACCGTGGCCAACCCCTTCTCGGTGATGGCTACGGTGCGCTTCTTCTCGTCGACCTCGTAGTCCTCGTCCTCGCCGGGCTTCAGGCGCCGAGCGATGCGGGCGAAGTCGTAGTAGGTCTTGGCGGCGCGCTCGCCCGGACCGGAGATGATGAGCGGCGTCCTGGCTTCGTCGATGAGGATGGAGTCGACCTCGTCGACGATGGTATAGAAATGGCCCCGCTGAACCTGCTGGTCGCGGCGGAGCACCATGTTGTCGCGCAGATAGTCGAAGCCGAACTCGGTGTTGGTGCCGTAGGTTATGTCAGCGAGGTAGGCTTCCCGGCGGGCCGAAGCGTCCATCTCGTTCTGCAGAGCCGCCACCGACAGTCCCAGGAACTCGTAGACCGGTCCCATCCAAGCGGCGTCGCGGCCGGCCAGATAGTCGTTGACGGTGACCAGGTGCACCCCCCGCCCCGCCAGAGCGTTGAGGTAAACAGCCATGGTGGCGACCAAGGTCTTGCCCTCGCCCGTCTTCATCTCGGCGATGGAGCCCCGATGTAGGACTACGGCGCCCATGACCTGGACGTCGAAGGGGCGCAGGCCTATCGCCCTGCGCGCCGCCTCGCGCGCCACGGCGAACGCCTCCGGCAGCAGATCGTCGAGACTCTCCCCCTGCTCCAGCCTGCTCCTGAAGACGGGAGTCTTCGCGCGCAGAGCGTCGTCGGATAGTGCGGAGATCTCGGGATCCCAGGCCGATACCCGCGCCACAGTCTCCTCGAGTTGTCTCAGTTTCTTGCCTTCGCCGAAGCGGAGGACCTTGTCTACAACCTTGATCATCGACCGTGCCTCTCGAATCGAGGAGTCAGGCGTCCCTCAGTGACCCACCGGTAACGACGCTTGCCGTCGCAGGCGGAGTTCCCGCGTGAACGGGGACGGCACCGGCCCGCAGTGGGACCGGGTCAGCTCTGGGCTTCGATCAGGCCGTAGTTGCCGTCCCGGCGACGATACACCACCGCCGTCTCTTGACTCTCAGCATTTGTGAACACGAAGAAGTCGTGCCCCACCAACTCAAGCTGCAGAGCGGCCTCTTCGGGTGTCATCGGTTTGACCATGAACTGCTTCGTCTTGACGATACGGGGAGCAGGGGCCTCTTCTTCGCCCGCCTGCGATCCCTCCAGTATCCGGAATCCTTCAGCCGTGAAAGCCTCCCCGATGGAGGTTCCCTGATGGGAGTTGAGCTTGCCCCGGTACTTCTTGACCTGCCGTTCCAGCTTTTCAAAGACGAGGTCGATGGAGGCGTAGATATCAGGAGAAGCCTCGCGGGCCCTGATGACGGGGCCCTTGGTGAAGATGGTGACTTCGACGACCTGATTGGCCGCGATGCTGGGGTTCTTCTCCGTCCACATCTCCACTTCGCAACGGGTCCCCTCCGCAAGGTACTTGCCCAGACGACCGATCTTCTCTTCGGAGTACGAGCTTATCGCCTCAGTGATGACCAGATTCCTGCCTTTGACCGTGAGGTTCACGCCGGTAATACTCCTTGACTCGTCATAACGTCCTCTGCCCATCGCCATCCATCCCGCCACGTGGGCGGGAGAACGATGAAAGATACCATATAGCCACCTCAGTCGTGCCCTTCCCCCCTGCCCGACGTCGCCCTCGAGAAGGTGAAGACATACACCGGCAGACCCGTGCCGGCGGCGATGACGCGACCGACCTCGGCAGCCGTGGCCCCGGTGGTATAGACGTCATCGACAAGGATGACACGGTCGCACCCCGCCGCCGCCACCACTGAGGCCGCCCCCTCCCGCAAGGTGAAAGCCTCCCGCAGGTTGCTCTGCCTGCCTGCCTTGCCAAGACCCTTCTGATGGCGGGTGGCCAGTCTCTTGTCGACGAGGGGGGCGCAGTCGAGCCCCGCTGGACCGGCAAGCCTGCGCGCCAGGAGTTCGGCCTGGTTGTAGCCCCGCTCGCGTTGGGCCTTGCGATGCGCCGCCACCCAGGTGACAAGCGGCCGCCCCCGCGACGGGAGCGATGAGACATAGGCCATGAACTCGGGGCGGGCGAGGTCGGCCATGAGCGATCCCAGTACGGGCTGCCCCCCGAACTTGAACTCCGCCACCAATCTTTTCGCCACCCCCTGATGCAGATAGGCGCTGCGCGCACCCGCGTACTCCATCTCCTTGCCCATGCAGGCGGAGCAACGGCCGCCGACGAGAGCCCGGAGACCCGGTTCTCCGCAACGGGCGCAACTGTCGCCCGCTGGCTGGAGGCTCGCGCGACAGGCCGAGCACAGGTATGTCTCGAAGTCCCCGCAGCCGACGCAGCGCGGCGGGAAGAGCACCGACAGGACCGGATCGGCTATCGAAGTTACGACACCAACGTCCCAGGCGTCCGAGCGAAGAAGAGCCCGTCCCTCGGGCGCCTCCCGTGGTCCGCTCTGCGCAAGCTAGCCTCCACTGCCGGCCACACCCACTCGCTGCCCGACGACACCCTCGACAAGAACGGAGCCGGGCACGACCTGCGAGCCCGGGAGTACGAGCCCGCGGACCACGTGGGCCCCGGCGCCGACGGTGCTGCCGTCGCCGATGACCGTGGGGCCCTCGAGGATCACGTCGTCGGCCAGTACGCAGTCGCTGCCCACCACTACCGGAGATTCAAAGCGCACCGACTCAGCGATGGACGTGCCCTCACCGATCCATACTCCCGGCCGGACCTCCCTCCCGGGGATCTCTACCTCGACTCTGCCGGTCAGGGCGTCGGCGTTCCCACGGATGTACTCGCCCAGATTGCCCACGTCGCTCCAGTAGGCACGGTTCTCCCACATATGGAAGGGGATGCGTTCGCGCAGCAGGTGAGGGAAGACCCGGCTGCCGAAGTCATCGAACTGCCCGGCCGGGATGTGGGTGAAGATCTCCGGCTCGAACACGTAGATCCCGCAGTTGCAGAGACGAGAGCGCGCCTCCTCCTTGGAGGGCTTCTCCTGGAAGCCCAAGACCCTGTCGTCATCGTCGGCCACCACCACTCCGAAAAGGCTGGGGTCCGCCACCTCCTTGACGGCCAGAGTGGCGATCGACCCCCGGCGGCGGTGAGCCGCGACCAGCCCCGTAAGATCGATGTCGGTGAGAGCATCACCGCTGATCACCAGGAACGTACCTCCTGAAAGAAAGGCCTCGTTGTTCTTGACCCCCCCGGCGGTGCCGAGCAGTTCGGGCTCGAACGAGTACTCGATCTTGAGCCCCATCCGGGCACCGTCACCGAAATAGCCGGTGATGGCACTCGGGAAGGTGGTGCAGATTGATGACCACCTCGCGGCTGCCATGGCGTTGGAGAAGGCGAAGAATGTGGTAGAGCGCGGGGCGATCGACTATAGGGGCCATCGGCTTGGGCACGAGGTCGGTGATGGGACGCAACCGCGTCCCCTTGCCGGCAGCCATGATCATGGCTCTCATAGGTCCTCCTTCGCTCGTTCCCAAGCCTGATACGGGTCGCGACCAGCAGGCGGCCTGAGGCCGCACGCTACCTCGCTCTCGCTTCTATCTCCTTCAGATGGTCCCCATATGGCGGCAACACGACGCCTCGCTCGGTGATGATCGCCGACACGTTGCGCGCAGGCGTGACGTCGAACGCGGGGTTCCGGACCTTGACCCCGGGCGGCGCCCAACGGGCGGTGCCGTAGCCGATCACCTCAGCCGTCGAGCGTTCCTCTATGGGGATGGCGCTTCCGTCGGAAAGGGTGAGATCGACTGTGGACAAGGGGGCGGCCACGAAGAAGGGCACCCCGTGCTCGCGGGCGAGGACGGACACAGTGTAGGTGCCTATCTTGTTGGCCACATCACCGTTCGCCGTGATGCGGTCGGCGCCGACAACGACGTGGGTAATGAGTCCCTTGCTCATGAAATGTCCGGCCATGTTGTCCGTTATCAACTCCACCGGGATACCGTCCCGCATCAACTCCCACACCGTCAGCCGGGCACCCTGGAACAACGGTCTGGTCTCGTCGGCCATGACCCGCAGTGCAGGGTTGCGGGCGAAAGCCGACCTGATGACTCCCAGAGCCGTGCCATACCCGGCAGTGGCCAGCGCTCCCGCGTTGCAGTGCGTGAGCACCACCGGCCGCTCACCCGTGATGAGATCGGCCCCGTACTCGCCGATAGCCCTACACGAGGCGAGATCCTCCTCGTAGATACGCACGCCCAGGCGCTCCATCTCCGCAGTGATCTCGGCCGGCCCCAGGTCTTCCCGGCTCCACACCCGCTCCATCTCTCCCAATGCCCAGGGAAGGTTAACGGCCGTGGGGCGGGTCTCGTATAGGCCTTTGGACGCATGTTGGAGCGAAGGCGCGGAAGCGACCCGGATCGTCCCCGTAGGCGAGGAGCGCAGTGCGGGCCGCCAGAGCCATGCCCATGCCGGCCGCCACCCCGAGAGCGGGGGCGCCCCGCACCACCATGGTACAGATGGCGTCGGCGACCTCCTCCCAGGTCCGGCAGCTGACGTAGACCTCCTCGAGGGGGAGGAGGCGCTGGTCGATCATGACCACCACGCCGTCGTGCCATTCGACGGTCCGGATGCTGTCCACGGCGGAGGAGGGAGCCGGGGCGGCAGGGCCGGAGGCCCTGCCGCCTCCGTCGTCCGTGTGCCGCACTTCGATCAGGTCCCCATGTTCCAGCTGCCCAGGTACTCCACCTGCTCAGGCGTGAGTGTGTCTATTTCTGTGCCCATGGAGGCCAGCTTCAGGCGCGCGATCTCGGTGTCGATATCCGCCGGGACGTCGTAGACGCGTTTCTCCAAGGTGGCGGCGTTCTTGACCATGTACTCGGCCGCCAGAGCCTGATTGGCGAAGCTCATATCCATGACGCTCGACGGGTGCCCTTCGGCCGCCGCCAGGTTGATGAGACGACCCTCGGCGAGCAGATACACGTTTCGGCCGTCGGCGAGGGTGAACTCCTCCACGTATTCCCGTACCTGACGCCGCGAGGACGCCATGGCCTCGAGCGCGGGAATGTCGATCTCCACGTTGAAGTGACCGGTGTTGGCGACGATAGCGCCGTCCTTCATGGCGGCGAAATGCTCTCCCCTGACCACGTGGATATCGCCCGTCGCCGTGACGAAGATGTCGCCCAGCGGCGCGGCCTGCTCCATGGTCATGACCCGGAAGCCGTCCATCACCGCCTCGAGGGCCCGCAGCGGGTCGACCTCCAGCACCACCACGTCGGCGCCGTGTCCCTTGGCCCGCATGGCCACGCCCCGCCCGCACCAGCCGTAGCCCACCACGACGACTTTCTTGGAAGCGATCAGCCGATTGGTAGCCCGGATGATGCCGTCGAGGGTCGACTGCCCCGTGCCGTAGCGGTTGTCGAACATGTGCTTGGTCATGGCTTCGTTCACGGCCACGATGGGATAGCGCAGCACCCCTTCTTGCTCCATGGACTTGAGGCGGATGACCCCGGTGGTAGTCTCCTCGGTGCCCCCGATGACGCCAGCGGCGGCGTCGGTGCGCTCGGTGTGCAACAGTCCGACAACGTCCGCTCCGTCGTCCATGGTCATCTGGGGCAGAAAGTCGATGACGCTCTGGATGTGCCGATAGTAGGTGTCGCGGTCTTCGCCCTTGATGGCGAAGGTGGAGATGCCGTACTCCACCACCAGTGCCGCGGCTACGTCGTCCTGGGTGGAGAGCGGGTTGGAAGCGCAGAGGGCCAGATCGGCACCCCCGGCGGCCAGGGTACGCATTAGGCTCGCCGTCTCGCTGGTGACGTGCAGACAGGCGCCGATGCGGACTCCGTCAAGCGGCCGTTCCTTGGCAAAGCGTTCACGGATGAGCGCCAGGACCGGCATCTCCTTCTCCGCCCATTCAATGCGCAGCACCCCGGCTGCCGCCAGGGCCTTATCCTTCACGTCGTGGTCGACCACAGTGTGTCTCCTTGTCCTCTTACTGTTACAGAATCACGACCGCGGCCAGCCGGAAACCGAGATGCGCGGCGATAACGGCTACGGGGACGAGCCCCGAACTGACCGCGCGAATGTGGAGGGCATCCACCATCTCCCGCTCCCACTTGGTGAGGTCCGTGTAGTCGCGGACGCCTGCCACGGTAGCCACAGAGATGGTAACACTCAGTCCGGAAGCGAGCCGCTCTTGGGCTATCTCGGGCGCATAGACCCCGTCCGTCCTGGGGAAGCGAGGACCAAGCCGGTCGTCGTTCGGTCCCCGCAAAGGAGAGTCCCACGTGAGGCCGACGTGATCGGCCACGGCCACGACTCCTTCCGCGGCCGATTCGCCCACCGGTCGTCCCACGCAGACGTACCCGACGGTGGTGTCTCCTCCCACCAGAGCCTCGCGGACAAGGTGGACCTCCGCCGGAGTCAGCGGCCGCGAGGGAAACACCGGCCCGGCGACGGGCAGCGCCACGACTTCACCGTCGTGCCCGGCCAGCGACTCCGCGACGGCGGCCACCCTGGTGTCCCCTGCGGCTTCCGCGCCGAGAGCGACGACTACCCTCATCGCAGGCCACCTCCCTCCTCCACGGGCCTCGTGCCCATCGGAAGTTAGGGACGAGGGACAGGGATCATGGACTCGGCTATCTTGATCATCTCCTCCTTGGAGAGGAGATACGAGAGGGTGTTCGAGACCCAGTAAAGGACCCCGTCCGCCTTCCACCAGATGTGGTCGACCTTCTGGTTGCTGCCCACGACGGTGAGGGTGACCCCGTTCCGCTGGACCTTCTGGCCGTCGCTGGCCGCCGGAGCATCCATCCAGGTCGTCTCGGTGATGCCCATATACTGATCGGTCTTGCCGCCGTTCTCCCTCAGCCGATAGATCATCTTCAGAGCCGGCTCAGTGCCGCCGCCCACCTCGATGTCGTAGGTGCCGCCCGTCTGCGGCATCCGGTCGTTGTAGCTGTAACCCTCGGGGATGTACGCAGGCGCCTGGAGCGCGAAGGGGATCATGGTCGCCAGGGCCTTCCACTCGCTGCTGTCGGGAATGGTATCGACCGCCGGAGCAGGCTCGGATCCGGTGGGAAGCTCGAAATCGAGCCCCAGCACTACGGTGACTCGCTCCACCGACTCGCTCAGTTCCACGGCATCGCTGCCCACCGCCTCGGCGACCAGCGCAGCCTCGTCCGAGTGGCCCTCCGGGTATCTGACTGTCGTGGTCTCTTGGCCGGTCGACCCCGCGTTGCCCACGGTGACCACTTCGGCCCCCAACTCGGCCAGCCATGCCTTGGCCGCCGCCGCCTCTCCAGTCCGCCCGCTCCCGTTGAGGACGTCCACATCGACACCACCCAGGTCGGGAGCCTCAGCGGAGGGGGTCGTGGAGGCGGTAGAGCTGCTGGTCCCCGCCGTGGTCTTGGTGGTGGGAGTGCTGGTTCCCTGACCGACCGCAGGAGTTGTGACGAAGGCTGTCACTGCCGCGCTCAGCTGCCTTTGGGTCGCGACTACGTAGGAGAGGCCGTCGATCTCGTCGGTGGCGGCCACCAGGGTTATCTGGCGGATGCGCTCGCCGTCGAGACGGATCCCCCAGTAGGCCAGCTTGAGGATGTCGTTGGCGTTGAGATCGGTGCTGACATTGTCGAAGAGCGCCCCGATCAATCCGGGGAGTTTGAGAGGGAGTTGCCAACCCATGGCCTGCTCCCGCATGGCGGCCAGGAAGCGCTGCTGACGGTCCATGCGCCCGAAGTCCCCGTTGAGGTCGTGGCGAAAGCGGACGTAGTCGAGCGAATCCGCACCGTTGAGCAGCTGGTAGCCGGGGGCAAGCTTGATGAGCTCACGCGACGGATCGTCGTTGTAGTAGCGTCGGTCCACGTCCACGTAGACCCCACCCAGCGCGTCGGTGATGTCCTTGAAGGCCTCGAAGTCGACCTCCAGGTAATGGTTGATGTCCACTCCGGTCAGTTGCTCCACCGTGAGTATGGTCAGCGCGGGCCCCTCGAAGGCGAAGGCGGCGTTGATCTTCTCCATCCCGTAGCCGGGCACCTCCACGCGCAGGTCACGCGGAAGGGACATGAGGGAGAGGTAGTCGTTGTCCGGGTCGATGTGCACCAGGATGATGGTGTCGGACCGCCCGTACGTCTCTCCCTCGTCTTGGCGGTGATCCGACCCCAGCACGAGGATGTTCATCGCGCTGGGAGAATCGGGCTCGGGCTCGGGTTCTTCCTCCGCAGCGGCAGCCGCGACAGGGGTGGTGGACAGTGTGCTCTGCGGCTTGGAGGACAGCGCGCTCACTACCTCGGGGTCGACCCGCTGATTGGCTTCCACCACCTGGCTGCGGAACCACAGATAGGAGCCACCGGCCCCGGCGAGGAGCAGCACGACGAGGGCGACGCTGGTCCAAAGAACCGCCCGCTTCCATCTCCCGTGTGGGTGCCCTTCCACCGCGTACACGGTGTAGGGTTTGCCCGTCATTGACCGTCCCCGCCTTCCGAGCGGCCGCTCGTTCCGTCGCTGGGGATCACGATCATGGATTCGGCTACCTTCATCAGCTCTTTCTTACTCAGATAGTAGGACAGCGTGTTGGAGACCCAGTACAGGGTGTCATCCACCTTCCACCAGATGCGGTCGACCCTCTGATTTGTTCCCACGATCGTATATTCGATGCCGTTGCGCTCCACCACCTGTCCCGGCCCGGCGGCCGGCGCGTCGAGCCACGAGGTCTCCATGATGCCCAGATATTGGTCTTTCTCTTCGCCCTCGCGGGTCAGCCTGTAGACGACCTTGAGACCCGGCTTGTCGTCGCCGGATTCGATGTCGTAACTGCCTCCGTCCACCGGTCGCCGATCGACGTAGGCATAGCCCTGGGGAAGATAGCCCGGCGCCCGCACCACGAAAGGCGCTGAAGCGGCATATTGCTGCCACATGTTCGCGTTCTCGATCTTGTCCGGATCGCTGGTGAAGAACGCCTCGTCGGTCTCGGTGGTCTCGGTGGCCGCGTCGGCGGTCGTGGAGGTGTTCGTGGCAGCCGTATCCGGCTCTGAGCCGGTCGCCGCGGGCGCCGTCATGAGCTTGTCGACGGCCTCCTGTATCGCCCCTTCGGGCGGGATGACGTAGGAGACCCCGTCCCGGGTCACCGGGTTCCCCACAAGCGTTATCTGTTTGATGCGGCTACCGTCGAGCCTCACGCCCCAAGAGGCAAGCTTCAGGATCTCGGTGGCGCCGAGAGTGGTCTCCACGTTGTCGAAAAGGGCGTCGACGATGCCGGGCAGCCGCAACGGGAGGTCCCAGCCCATGGTCTGCTCCCTCATGGCGGTGATGAAGCGCTGCTGCCGGTCCATGCGCCCAAAATCGTAGTTGAGGTCGTGCCTGAAGCGCACGTAGTCGAGGGCGGAGGCTCCGTCGAGCAACTGGTAGCCGGGAGACAGCTTGATGAGCTCCCACTGAGGGTCGTCGTTGAAGTAGCGCCGATCGACGTCCAGATAGACGCCGCCCAGAGAGTCGGTTATGTCGGCGAAGGCCGCGAAATCGACCTCGAGGTACTCATCGATGTCGACGCCGGTCAGCCACTCCACCGTCTTCACGGTCAGGGCGGGACCCCCATAGGCGTAGGCCGCGTTCAGCTTGTCGATGCCGTGGTCGGGGATCTCCACCCGCAGGTCGCGCGGGAAGGAAATCATGGAGACGTAATCCGCGTCGGGATCGGCGTGCACCAGGATGACGGTGTCCGAGCGCCTTTCCTCCTCAGCGTCCGCGGTGCGGTTGTCCGAACCCAGGATGAGAATGTCCGTACCGGTCGGCGTACCGATGGCGTCCGTGAGCGCGCTGCTCTCAACGGCCCCCGTCACCTGCGTGTCGTCTGTCTGTGCGGCGTCTACCTGGGCGTAAAACCACCAGTAGGAACCGGCCGCGCCGGCCACTATCAGCACCACGACGGCGAGGGCAGACCAGCCCAGAATGCGACGTAGCTTCCGCTTGCGCAGCCGCTCCGCGGTATAGACGGTATAAGATCTGTCTTTCAGCGGTGCTCCCCGACCCGTTGAAGCACAGATTCTAGCGCCTGCCCCGGCAGAGAGCCAACCTCAAGCAGAAGTGCAGGGTGGTGAGCCCTCCGTCCCCAACCGCTTCACGTCCGCGCCCAGGGAGCTCAGCTTCTCTTCGAAGCGCTCGTAGCCTCGGTCGACATGGTGGATCTCGCGGAGCTCGGTGCACCCTTCCGCCACCAGTCCGGCCAGAGCGAGAGCGGCGCCACCACGTAGATCGGGGCAGCGGACGATGGCTCCGGTGAGCGAGCGGCCGCCCACCACCACGGCGTGGTTGCCGTCGACCCGGATGTCCGCCCCCAGACGGATCAGCTCGTCCACGAAGCCGAACCGCTGCTCGAATACGTTCTCGGTGACCAGAGAGACCCCGCGGCTCACCGAGAGCAGGGCCATCATCTGCGCCTGCAGGTCGGTAGGAAAGCCAGGATAGGGCAAGGTGGCCACATCGGCGGCCGTGTAGATGCGGGGGTCACCGGCCGCCTTGATGCTGCGGACGTTCTCCTGCACCTGTACTCCCACCGACCGCAGCTTGAACAGGAAGAGTTCCAGCACGTGGGGAGTGATGCCGGTGACCTCCACCTCCCCGCCGGTGATGGCCCCTGCGATAAGGAAGGTCCCGGCTTCGATGCGGTCGCCCAGCACCGTATGCTCCGCCGGATGCATCTCCGCCACCCCGTTTATGCGGATGGTGGAGCTCCCCGCCCCTTCGATGTCGGCACCCATACTCATGAGGAACTTGCACAGGTCGACGATCTCGGGCTCGCGGGCAGCATTCTCGAGCACCGTGGCCCCCTCCGCCAGGACGGCGGCCATGAGCAGGTTCTCGGTCGCGCCCACACTGGGGTAGTCGAGGAAGACGTTGGTGCCCCGCAGGCGGTCCGCGGCGACCTCCACGAACCCGTGCTCGGAAGTGACGACGCCGCCCATGGCGGTCAACCCGCGCAGGTGTATGTCGATCTTGCGCGGCCCCAGGTTGCAGCCGCCCGGCATAGCCACCCGGGCATGACCGAAGCGGGCCACCAGCGGGCCCATGATCTGGATGGAGGCCCGCATGCGCTGTACCAGCTCGTAGGGCGCGATGTGAGAGCGTACTTCGGTGGTGTCGACGGTGAGGGTGGAATCCGAGAACTCGACCACCGCACCCAGATGCTCGAGCACTTCCTTCATGGTATGCACGTCTTGGATGTCGGGCACGTTGTGAAGCACGCTGACGCCCGAGGCCAGCAACGACGCGGCCATGAGCTTGAGTGCGGAGTTCTTCGCCCCCGACACCGCCACTTGGCCCGTCAGCCGCCGCCCACCCCGGACCACGAGGCGAGGCTCTGCGGAGTCCTTGAGCACAGCTCTAGGCGAGTTCAGCGACTTTGAGCCTGTTCCGAGCCCTGCGAATGGCCAGTTGCTCACGATAGGGATCCACTTCTTCCCCCTCCGGCACCGTACCCTGATGGTACATCTCCAGCCTCTGGGTAGCCCGCTCGAGTGCTATCTCCACCCGGGGTATGTCGATGGAGTTCGCCTCCTCAGCGGCATCAGCGAGGACGATCACCTTGTTGGACTGTACTTCGGCGAAGCCGTCGGCTACGGCGAAGTTGAGCCAGCCGGCGTCCGGGCTCAGGACGCGGACGCGCCCGATGGCCAGGTGCGCGATGAGGGGCGCATGCCGGGGAAGCACCCCGATCTCCCCGGTCACGGCCGGAATGACCACCATCTCCACGTCGCCTTCGAAGACCCGCCCCGTCGGGGCGACCAGCTCGAACCTAAGGTATGGGCTTTCCTCATCGGCCACTGCTCACCTCTCCTAGACGGCGGCTGTGACTTCATCGGCGGCCGACGCGTCGGTCTGAGAGGCACGCGCGGTCGCCAGGACGTCGTCGATGCTGCCCTGCATGCGGAAGGCCTGCTCGGGAAGGTCGTCGTGCTTGCCCTCCAGGATCTCCCTGAAGCTACGTACGGTCTCTTTCAGCGGCACGAACTTGCCGGGGATACCGGTGAACTGCTCGGCCACGAAGAAGGGCTGAGAGAGGAACTGCTGGATCTTGCGGGCCCGGCGCACGGTCACCTTGTCCTCGTCGGAGAGCTCGTCCATCCCCAGGATGGCGATGATGTCCTTGAGGTCCTTGTAGCGCTGCAGGATCTCCTGCACCCTGGTGGCCGTATCGTAGTGTTCGTCGCCCACCACCTGGCGGCTCAAAGCGCGGCTGGTGGAGTCCAGTGGGTCCACGGCAGGGTAGATACCGACCTCCGCAATGGAGCGACTGAGGACCGTGGTGGCATCGAGGTGGGCGAAGGTGTTGGCCGGCGCCGGGTCGGTGAGGTCGTCGGCCGGCACGTAGATGGCCTGCACCGAGGTGACCGACCCCCGCCTGGTGGAGGTGATGCGTTCCTGGAGCTCACCCATCTCAGAGGTGAGAGTGGGCTGGTAGCCGGCGGCCGAAGGCATGCGGCCCAGAAGGGCCGACACTTCCGAACCGGCCTGCACGAAGCGGAAGATGTTGTCGATGAACAGGAGCACGTCCTGCCCCATGACGTCGCGGAAGTACTCGGCCATGGTGAGCGCCGACAGGGCCACGCGCAGGCGGGCTCCGGGCGGCTCGTTCATCTGGCCGAAGACCATGGCCGTCTTGTTGATGACGCCGGACTCGGTCATCTCCAGGTAGAGGTCGTTGCCCTCGCGGGTACGCTCGCCCACGCCGCTGAAGACGGAGATACCGCCGTGATGGGTGGCGATGCTGTGGATGAGTTCCAGGATGACGACCGTCTTGCCCACGCCGGCGCCCCCGAACAGACCCACCTTGCCGCCCTTGACGTAAGGGGCCAGCAGGTCGATGACTTTGATGCCCGTCTCCAGGATCTCGGTCGTCGGCTCGAGCTCCTCGAAGGCGGGAGCGGGACGGTGGATGGGCCACTTCTCCACGTCGGCCGGGAGGGGTTCGCCCTCGTCGATGGGTTCGCCGAGGAGGTTGAACAGGCGACCCAGCGTCTGCTGGCCCACCGGGACGGCGATGGCCTGCCCGGTGTCGACCACTTCCATGCCCCGCGCCAGGCCGTCGGTGGAGTCCATGGCCACGGCCCTCACCTTGTTGTCGCCCAGGTGCTGCTGGACCTCAGCTGTCAGGTGGATGCGGCCGGAGGGGGTCTCGACGTCCACCTCGAGCGCATTGTAGATAGCGGGCAGTACCTCGTCGAACTGCACGTCGAGTACCGGCCCGATGATCTCTACTATCTTGCCCTTGTTCATGCCGCTTCGTTCCCTCCTTCTCGAGCTCGGCCCGAGCTTTCTATCCAGACAGGGCGTCGGCGCCCGCGACCACTTCCAGGATCTCGTTGGTGATGGACGCCTGCCGCACCCGGTTCATAGCCAGAGTCAGATCGTCGATGATCTCGTTGGCCGCGTCGGACGCGTTGCGCATGGCCGTCATGCGGGCGCCGTGTTCGCTGGCCATGCTTTCCAGATAGGCCCGGAAGATGGATATCTCCACATACGACGGCAGAAGCTCGGCCAGGATGGCCTCTGCCGAGGGCTCGAAGATGAAGTCTCTATAGCGAGAGGCACCCTCGGGGCTGTACTGGACCGCCAGTTCTTCCTGGATGGGCAGGATCACGCGATCCACAAGGTCCTGCTCCATGGCGCTCTTGAACTGGTTGTAGATGATGTGGACCCGGTCGGTCTCGCCGTCGCTGTAGCGCATGCTCACCCGGTGGGCGAGTGCCTGCGCGTCGAGGAACGCCGTCCGGTCGCTGATGTCGGCATAGGTGTTGTGCAGCTTGAAGCCCTGAAAGCGCAGAGTGCCTATGCCTTTTCGTCCCACAGGCACCAGGTGGATGTTCTTACCCTGGCTCTCATATTCGCGGTAGCGCTCGATGGCGCGACGCACGACATTGGAGTTGAAGGCCCCGCACATGCCCCGGTCGGCGGTGACGGGGATGATGGTGACCGTCTTCACTTCCGCGTGTTCGCGCACGAGGGGCGACATGCTCACGTCTGCCTGCAGATAGCGCGCGAAGCCGCCGATGAACTCCAACATGTTGTCGGCGTAGGGCCGCGTGGACTCGATGCGCTGGGCGGCGCGCCGGAGGCGCGCCGCGGCCACCATCTCCATGGCCTTGGTGATCTTCCTGGTGTTCTGCACCGAGGTGATACGCCTGCGGATGTCTTGCTGTGATGCCATATGATCCTAGCCGTCGTCCTGGTAGGTGACCGTCGCTCAGGCCGTGACGGCAGACGGGGTCGACTCGCGGCCGGTGGAGTCCTTCCAGGTCTCCCTGTAAGTCTCTATGGCGGTCCGTAGTTGCCCTTCGGTCTCCGGGCCCAGGTCCTTCGTCTCGGCGATCTTGTCGCCGATCTCGGGATGATGCTTGGACAGGTAATCGCGCAACAGCCCGTTGAAGCGGCTGACCTGCGCCACGGGGATGTCGTCCAGGTAGCCCTGCGTGGCCGCGAAGATGATCTCCACCTGGTCCTGCACCGGCCAGGGCACGAACTGGGGCTGATTGAGGGTCTCGACGAGACGCTCGCCACGGGCGATGGCCCTCTGCGTCTCCTGGTCCAGTTCCGAGCCGAACTTGGCGAAGGCCTCGAGCTCCCGGAACGTGGAGAGGTCGAGACGCAGGGTGCCGGCCACCTTCTTCATGGCCTTGATCTGGGCGTTGCCCCCCACCCTCGACACGGAGATACCCACGTTGATGGCCGGCCTGATGCCCGAATAGAACAGGTCGCTCTCCAGGAAGATCTGCCCGTCGGTGATGGAGATGACGTTCGTGGGAATGTAGCCCGACACATCTCCGGCCTGGGTCTCGATGACGGGAAGGGCAGTGAGCGAGCCCCCGCCCTCTTTGTCGCTGAGCTTGCAGGCCCGTTCCAGCAGGCGGCTGTGCAGGTAGAAGATGTCGCCGGGGAAGGCTTCCCGGCCCGGCGGCCGACGCAGAAGCAGCGACATCTGCCGGTAGGAGTCGGCGTGCTTGGTCAGGTCGTCGTAGATACACAGGGCATGCCGGCCCGAGTAGGTGAAGTATTCGCCCATGGCGGCGCCCGCGTAAGGAGCGATGTAGCGCATGGGCGCCGATGTGGACGCCGAGGCCATGATGATGATGGTGTAGTCCATCGCCCCGTGCTCCTCCAGGCGCGCGACCAGACCGGCGACCGTAGAAGCTTTCTGGCCGATGGCCACGTAGATGCAGACTACGTCCTGGCCCTTCTGGTTGATGATGGTGTCGAGAGCGATGGCCGTCTTGCCGGTGCCGCGGTCGCCGATGATGAGCTCGCGCTGTCCCCGGCCGATGGGGATCATGGAGTCGATGGCCTTGATGCCGGTCTGCAGGGGTTCCTTCACGGGTTGGCGACGGATAACCCCCGGGGCCTTGAACTCGACCGGCCGGAACTCGGTGGTATCGAGGGGGCCCTTGCCGTCGAGAGGCACACCCAGGGGATTGACGACCCGGCCGATGAGCGCCTCGCCCACCGGCACCTGGATCACCTTGCCGGTACGTTTGACCTGATCGCCCTCCTTGATGAGGGTGTCTTCCCCCATGAGGACCGCCCCGATGCTGTCCTCCTCCAGGTTCAGCACCAAGCCCATGACCCCGTGAGGCAGCTCGAGCATCTCCGAGGCCACAGCGTTCTCCAGGCCCTGGATCCGGGCCACGCCGTCGCCGACCTGCACGACCGTGCCGACTTCCTGGATGTCGATCCCGGCATCGTACTGCTTGATGCGGGACTTGATTACGCTGGTTATCTCCTCAGGACGCAGCTTCAACTGAACCCTCCAAGCTAGCCATAGGGCTGATCAACAGTTCGCGGAGTCGCTCCAGACGGTGTCGCACGCTGGCATCGGCGATGCGATCGCCGATACGCAACCTGAGGCCACCCAGGATCTCCTTGTCCACGGTCAAGGTCAACTCCACAGTCTTCTGCAACGACGTCTCGATCTTCTCCTTGAGCACCCGTTCGAGCCCGGCGGTGAGGGGGATGGCCGTCACCACTTCCACGTGAACGATGCCTGCCGCCTTTTCGACGAGGTCGACGAAGCCCTCGTACATGTCGGCCAGTTCGGACTCCCGGCTCTTGTCGACGACCAGCCGCAGGAGATTCCGGACCAGCTCGTCTCCGCCCTCTGTAAGTTCGAGCAGGACCCGCTTCTTCTGGTTGTCCGAGATCTCCTCGGCTATCAGAAACTGCCGGAGGTCGCTCGACGCTTCGATCGCTTCCACGAAGGCACCCAGGTCCTTGCGGACGGCCTCGACCCGGCCCTCCTCCAGAGACGCCTGGTAGAGGGCTGCTGCGTACACGCGGGATATCTTGCTCTGGCTCACCGTGCCGCTCTTCTAGTTCCCACTGATCTTGTGAAGGTCGATGCCGTCGATGGCTTCCTGGATGAGGCGGATCTGATCCTCTCCGGAGAGCCCGGTGCGAGCCACCCGCTCGGTGGCCGCGATGGTGAGGTCGGCCACTTCCGTCCTGATGCTGTCGAGGGCCTGACGGGTATCGCGCTCGATCTGCGTGCGCGCTTTGGCCAGGGTCGCCTCGGCCTGCACCCGCGCTTCTTCCTGGATCTCGGCCTTGTTGGCCTCACCGAGCTTCCGGGCCCGGTCCAGGATACCCTCGGCCTCCTGGCGGGCCTCTCCCAGTTGCAGCTTGTAGTTGGCCAGAAGCTCCTGAGCTTCGTCGCGCAATCTCTCGGCATCGTGGATGGCCTGGTGAATATCGTCCTGCCGCTTCTTCTGCAGCGCCATCAGGGGATTGAAGGCGAACTTGTAGAGCAGCCCCACCAACGTCAGGAAGGTGATCAGGGACCAGATGAACAGCCCTGGGTCTATCTCAAATATTTCCATGCTTGCTCCCGGCCTCTCCTGCCTCTATGCCGCGACCCGCGGCGGGCCGCACGTAAGAGTGCTTGCTAGACGACAAACAGCAGGATGATGGCGATGACGAAGGCGTAGAGAGCCAACGCTTCGGTCAGCGCCATACCGATGATAAACACGGTACGGATGTCGGCGGAGGCTTCCGGCTGCCTGGCGATGGCCTCGGTGGCGTGGCCGGTGAGATAGCCGATGCCGATGCCCGGACCGATCGTGGCCAGACCCATGCCGATGCCGGCGGCGAGGTTGGCGGCGCTAGCTGCGTCCATTACGTGTGTCCTCCTTGATCCAGGGTTGTTGCTAGTGGCTGCCGTAGATGGCGGTCTCGATGTACACGGTGGAAAGCAACGAGAAAATGTACGCCTGGATGAAGGCCACGAACACCTCGAAGGCGTACATGATCACGACGAACGCGAACGTCGGTATGACGATGAATCCCGAGAATTCCAGCAGCAGCCCCAGCATCACCAGGATGATCAGGTGCCCGGCCACGGTGTTGGCGAAAAGTCGGACGGAGAGCGACAGGGGCTTGAAGATCGCCCCCATGATCTCCACGGGGACGAAGAGGATGTTGAGGGGCCGGGCCAGGGACTTGGGCACGCCCGGCGGGGTCATGAACTCCTTGACGTAGGCTCCCTTGTGGTTCTTGATCCCCAGATACTGGGTGAGGACGAACGTGCACATGGCCAGAGCGAAGGTGACGTTGATGTTGGCCGTGGGCGTGTAGGGCTTGAGGGCGATGGGCTTGGGAATCAGCCCGATGAGGTTGCTCACCATGATGAACGTGAAGAGCGTCAGGATGAAGTAGTAGTACTTCTTGCCCTTCTCACCTATCTGTCCGCAGAGGTGGCCGGTGGCGAACCCCAGGAGGGTCTCCGCCAGCGTCTGGAGACCGCCCGGTTCCTTCTTCGCTTTCCTGGCGGCCCAGAAGAAGAAGACGAAGACAACGATGGCACCGATCCACAGGTAGATGACCGCATTGGTGATGGACATGTCGATGGGGCCGATCGAAGGGATAGGGACGATGGTCTGCACGTTGAGTTCGTGCAGTGCCTCGACGATCTTGGTCCCGCTCTCCTCGGCAGCCATTCCTGTCTCCTAGAGTACGCTGCTCGCGCCGGCAGATGGGGGCGGCGCGCCGTGTCGTTTGTTCATGAGCGCATACAGCCACACACCGTTGAGAACCGTGAAAACGATAACAAAGGAAAGGCACAGCGCGAGCATGTTGAGTGAGGTCCACATCCCCAGCGCGACCAGCACGCCCACCAGCACGACCAGGCGGACGATGAACCCACCAATGGCGACCAGCGGCACCATGGCGAACTTACGATCCGCGGACCACTTGTGCAACCGCATGGAGAGGAGATGGTAGGCGGCGGCAAGCACGACGCCGATGGCCACAGAAACCACCGTGAGCCCCACAGCATCCTCCTGTCCGCGCCTTTGCCTTACCGAGGGCGCCGGTCGGGACCATCGTCCTCTTCCGGACCATCGTCTCGCTCGTCCTTCCCGGCGGGATCGTCGAACAAGGTCTTCACGAGGTGTACAAACCCCATGATACCTCCGACGAAGACCCCCACGACCATGAACCAGGGCCTCGTATGAAGCCAGCCGTCGAATAGATAGCCCAGCCACGTGAAGAGCAATACCGAGGCGACAAAGCTGAACCCGAGGCTCCCCGCTTGCGACCAATCTCCCCGCGACCGCCCGCTCATAGGACGATGCCTGCATTATAGGCAGTGACTGCGAGTATCGCAAGAGTGAATATCGTCATATCCCGAAATGATAACGGAATATACATTCTCGGCTTCCTAGGAGTGGAGACCGATCTCTTTCCGCACCAGGCGAGTTCCCGCTTCCTCGAAGACCTCCATGGCCAGCGTATCGGGGTAGTCGCCCGCATAGTAGACGGCCATGATGTCGGCGTTGACAAGCATCTTGGCGCAGACGGCGCACGGCTGATGGGTGCAGTACAGCTCAGCGCCCCGGATGGGGACACCATGGTACGCCGCCTGGATGATGGCGTTCTGCTCCGCATGGAGCCCGCGGCAGAGCTCGTGCCGCTCGCCGGAAGGTACCCCCAGTTCGTCACGCAGACACCCTCTCTCCTCGCAGTGACGCAGACCTCGGGGGACGCCGTTGTATCCCGTGGCCAGTATCTGCCGGTTCTTGACCAGCAGGGCACCAACGTTGCGGCGCAGGCAACTGGAACGGGTCCCCACCACCTGGGCGATCTCCATGAAGTAGTCTTCCCAGGAAGGGCGCGGCGGTCGCTCGGACCTCTTCCCCGCCTCGGGCATCAGAAGTCCAACGATCGATAAAGCGGGAAGGCGTCCGTAAGATCCTGGGTGCGACGGCGCAGCCGATCGAGATCGGCTTCGCTCGGGTCTCCGGTCAGGGCCTCGACTATCACGCGACCCACCTCCTTCATCTCCTCGCCGCCGAAGCCCCGCGTCGTCATGGCGGGAGTGCCCAGACGCAGGCCGGAGGTGATGGTGGGCGGACGTTCGTCGTAGGGGACGCTGTTCTTGTTGGCGGTGATGCCGATGCGGTCCAGGAGTTCCTGAGAGCGCCTGCCGGTCATCTCGGTGCCGCTGAAGTCGACGAGCATGAGGTGATTGTCCGTCCCTCCCGAGAGCAGCTTGAGCCCGCCGTCGAGAAGGACTTGGGCGAGCGTGCGGGCGTTGGCGACCGTGCGGAGCTGCCGCACCCGGAACTCCTCCGTGGAGGCCAGCAGGAAGCAGACAGCCTTGCCGGCGATCACGTGCTCGAGCGGGCCGCCCTGGATGCCGGGGAACACCGCCTTGTCCAGCCGAGCCGCGTCCTCCGCGAGGCAGAAGATCGTCCCGCCCCGGGGTCCGGCCAGGGTCTTGTGTGTGGTGGTGGTGACCCATTGAGCGTGGGGCACCGGTGAAGGATGGGCACCACCGGCCACCAGGCCCGCGATGTGGGCCATGTCGACCATGAGCTGAGCCCCCACCTCGTCGGCTATGGCCCGGAAGGCGGCGAAGTCGATGATGCGGGGATAGGCGCTCGCGCCGGCGACGATGAGCCGAGGCCGGTGCCTGCGCGCCTGAGCGCGGACCTCGTCCATGTCGATGAGACCGGTCTCCCGCTCGATACCGTAGTGGACGAACGTGTAACCCCGGCCCGAGAAGTTGACGGTGTGCCCGTGGGTGAGATGCCCGCCGTGGGCCAAGCGCATGGCGAGGACGGTGTCGCCGGCCTCCAGCATGGCCCAGTAGACGGCCTGGTTGGCCGTGGAGCCCGAGTGGGGCTGCACGTTGGCATGCTCGGCGCCGTAGAGGGCGCAGGCACGCTCGATAGCCAGAGACTCGATCTCGTCGACCACCTCACATCCGCCGTAGTAGCGCCCGCCGGGATAGCCCTCGGCGTACTTGTTGGTGAGCACTGTCCCGACCGCCTGCAGCACGGGCAGCGGGGTGAAGTTCTCCGAGGCTATCAGCTCGACGTTGCGCTGCTGGCGAGCGAGTTCCTTCTTGATCAGTGCCACCAGGACCGGATCGGCCTGTTCCAATGACAGGTCGGCGTAGCTGGCAGCGCCTGAGTCCGTCGTCACGATGCCTGTCCTTTCTTGTATCCGCCGCGCATGAGCTCGAGACGTTCTGCGTACCTGCCGCCTTCGAAGTCTTCGGCCAACCAGGCCTGCAGCACCTCGATGGCCGCGCCCGCGCCCAGAACGCGGGCGCCGAGGCAGAGGATGTTGGCGTCGTTGTGGCGGCGAGCCATGCGCGCCGAGAAGGACTCGCTGACCGAGACCGCCCTCACTCCCGGGAAGCGGCAGGCGGCCAGGGCCATGCCCAGGCCCGTCCCGCAGACCAGCACTCCCATGTCGAGGTCGCCGTCCGCAACCGCCTGCGCGACCCTACCCGCGTACACGGGGAAATCCACTCGCTCCAGGCTGTCGGTGCCCATGTCGACCACCTCGTGGCCCTGGGCAGTCAGTTCCGCGATCAGGGGCTCCTTGAGTACGAAACCGGCGTGATCGCATCCAAATCCGTAGCGCATTATTCGCCTCCTCACAAGCGAGCACAAGGATATCAGATGGGGTCCCGCGGCCGTTCCGGACACCGGCCGGCGGGGAATAGGAGCCGCCACGGAACGGGCGCCGGCACGGGCTGGGTCAACGCGCCTCCGGAGGGAGGGAAGGGGGGAGGGAGGAGAGCTCCTCCGTGATCCGTCGCAGCACGTCTGCCCCCGCGACCGCGCCTTCCCGCAGGACCGTGGCCCGCTCGCCCCGGGCGAGCGGCCGCAGATCGACCACGGTGGAAGGCTTGACGAGACCGTCCGTCGCCCTCGTCGCAAGGGGATCGCTCAGCGCCAGAGAGCAGTGGGCCAGGAGAAGGGGATCTACCCCGGCCAGGGTAGCGGCCTCCTTCGCGCCGGTCGGGTTGGCGCTTGTAGCCGCCACCCCCGTCCCCAGACGGGCCAGAAACTCGAGTAGGGCCGGATGGTCGGGCACCCGCACTCCGAGAGAGTCCTCGGTCCCCACCAGAGCCGGGCGGGGCACCGCCGTGGAGACGATGAAGGTGAAAGGCCCCGGCAACAGCGCTTCCAGGACCCGCCGGGCCGTGCGCTCCATATCGGGCAGGGCATCAGCGAGGGCCTCCACGGAAGGGAACACGACCGCCACCGGTTGGGTGAACTCCCGGCCTTTGGCGGCGAACAGCCGCCGCACCCCTGGAGCAGAGTCCCAGCGAGCAGCCAGGCCGTATACGGTGTCGGTAGGAAGCCCGATGATCGCCCCGGCTTCGAGAGCCCGCGACAGGGCCTCCAGTGAGGCGGCATCCAGCGCCTCGGGGTCACAGACGGGCGCTCCGGCCAGAGTGGCAGCCACGAGACGGTCTTTGCCAGATAGGTCTCTGTACGTGTTGACCAGAGCGAAGCCCGCGGCCCGAGCGATGTCGCACACCGCCGCAGCCTGCTGGTGGCCGACCTCTACGAGCAGGCCACCGCCCGGAAGTAGGACGCGCACCGCCTCGGGAAGAAGGCGACGGTACACATCGAGGCCATCGGGCCCTCCGCGTAGTGCCTCCTGCGGTTCGAAGAGCCTCACATCGGGGGCCAGCGCGTCCATCTCCGCAGTGGTGACGTAGGGGGGATTGCTCACCACCAGGCGCAGGCTCGCATCGGGGATGCCGGCCAGCAGGTCTGCTTCCCGGAATTCCACCAGATCGTCCAGCCCGGCCGCCGTCCTGTTGCGGGCCGCCACCGCCAGGGCCTCCCGGCTCACGTCGGTAGCCAGGACGCTCAGTCCCGTCTCCTGGGCCAAACTGAGAGCGATGGCGCCGCTTCCCGTGCCCACGTCGGCGATGAGAGAACGCGGACCCGCGTGTTCCGCACCCGCGTCCGGGAGCCGGCCCTCGAGGGCCTCCCAAAGCGGTCGGAGGCGCAGCGTCTCCAGGGCCAGGTCGACCAACTCCTCGGTCTCGGGACGCGGGATGAGAACGGCCGGCGTCACCTCCAGAGTCAGGCGGCGGAAGTGGGCTCGGCCCAGGACGTAGGCCACCGGCTCGTGCTGGGCCCGGCGCGCGATGAGCGTTCGGTAGTCGTCCACCTCGCAAGATGACAGAGGCCGGTCGTAGTTGGTGTAGAGGTGTATGCGCTCGAACCCCAGCGTCTCGGCCAGCAACAACTCCGCGTCGAGTCTGGGGGAGCTGGAGCCCTTCTCCTTCAGGTATCCGGTCGCCGTCTCCAGCAGCGACCCGATCGTCCAGGCGTTCAAGCCCTTGACCTTCGGGACGGTCAGAAAGCGGCCGTGGCGAGTTGCTCGGCCCGCTCGTTGGCCTGCAGCGCCTCCGTGAACTCCTCCAACTCGCCCTGGAGGATGGCCTCCAGGCGGTGGGAGGTGAGCCCGACGCGGTGATCGGTCACCCTTCCCTGCGGGAAGTTGTAGGTGCGGATCTTCTGGGACCGGTCGCCGGTACCCACCTGGCTGCGGCGCTGGGCCGACACCTCCGCATCCTGACGGGCCTGGGCCATGTCGTAGAGTCGCGCCCGGAGAATGCGGAAAGCGCGCTCCTTGTTCTGCAACTGCGACTTCTCGTCCTGGCAGGAGACGACGAGACCGGTGGGGATGTGGGTGAGCCTCACGGCGGAGTCGGTGGTATTGACCGACTGCCCTCCCGGTCCGGTCGAGCGGTACACGTCGACCCGTACCTCGTTGGGATCGATGTGGATCTCGACGTCCTCCACCTCGGGGAGCACGGCCACAGTGGCGGTGGAGGTATGGATACGCCCCGTGGATTCGGTCACGGGCACCCGCTGCACGCGGTGCACCCCGGACTCGTACTTGAGGCCTCCATACGCACCCCGGCCCTTGACCTCGAAGATGACTTCCTTGATGCCGCTCAGGGCGGCCTCGGTAGTGGAGAGTATCTCCGTCTTAAAACGCAGGCGCTCGGCGTAGCGCATGATCATCCGCTGCACCTCGGCGGCGAAGAGGGCGGCCTCGTCTCCGCCGGCTCCCGCGCGCACCTCCACGATGGCGTTCTTGTCGTCCCGCGGGTCCTTCTCCAGGACGGCCAACCGGAGCTCCTGCTCGAGCTCCTCCATCCTCGCCCGCGCCGAGGTCTTCTCCTCGGCCAGGAACTCCTTCATGTCGGGCTCAAGCCCGCCCTCGGCCGATATTGCCTCGGCTTCCTCCAACGACGTACGCGCCTCTCGATAGGCGACAGCCAGCCGGTAGGCGGCGTCGAGGTCGGAATGAGCCTTCGACACCTCGGCGTAGCGGGATTGGTCGCGGAGAACCTCGGGGTCGGCCAGTTCCTCGTTGAGGGCGGCGTACTTGTCTTCTATCTCTGTGGCCAGTCTATCGATCATGGTCTCTGGTCCGATGATGAGGCGCGAGGCTCACGCCGAGACGACGGCCGGCACCGTGACGGCGGCCTGTTGCTCCGCTCGGTCCATGGCCACAGCCTCCTCGAGCGCGGCGGCGGCGACCTCGAGCTGGTCGGGGGTGGGCTCCCGCGTCGTGAGTCGCTGCAACTGCAGCCCGGGCCACAGCAAGGTGCGAGCCAGCAAGCCGTTGGGGTGCTTGCCCAGCCCTTTGATACCGATCTCGTAGGCGATACCGATGATGATGGGTATCCCGATCAGGCGCGACAGCACCAGCCAGGGCAGCGGTGGCTTGCCGACGAAGGCGAACAGGAACACCGACAGCACCATGACTATGAGCAGAAAACCGGTGCCGCAGCGCGGATGAAGGGTCGAGAAGCCGGCGGCCTTCTCCGCATCCGGGCGCCCGTAGGCCTCGAAGGCGTGAATGACCTTGTGCTCCGCCCCGTGATACATGAACACCCGGCGCAGGTCGGGGATGAGGGAGATGCCCACGATATACAGGAGGAAGATGGCGATACGGATGAGCCCTTCCACCAGGTTGAACACGAAAGGGTTGGCGAAGGTATCTTCGAACACCTTGACGACCGTCAGCGGGATGACTACGAACAGACCGACGGCCATGACCAGAGCGATCCCGACCGTGACGGCCAGCTGCTTCCAGCCGAAGGGTTCCTCCTCGGCCTTGCCGGCGAGCGCCGGCGCTTGTTCCGTGACAGTCGCCGGATCGGAGCCAAAGCCCTGAGCAGACAGGTCGGCGTCGGCTGTGGCGGCGGAGGCGGCAACGCCGCTGGAGCCGTCGGCGTCGACCTCTTCCAGCCCGATGTTGGCCGAGATGCCAAGTGCTCTGATGCCCAGCCGCATGGAGTCGAAGAGGGCGACGACGCCGCGGACCACGGGCAGCCGCAGCAGTCGGTTACGCGAACCGGGAGGATCGAGAGGAAAGGCGACCCGGGCGATACCACCCGAAGGCCTGCGCACGGCGACGGCCCAGCAGTTGCGGCCCCGCATCATGACACCCTCGATGACGGCCTGGCCGCCGAAACTGTAGTCGGTGCAGACAGGCGCCTCGCGTTCCTCTGAGCGGCGGGCGGACATCACGCCGGCCCGGCCACCGAGCGGGCCAAGTCGAGAGTGAGTATCTCCGACTCCGTGTACGGCTCCCCGCAGGTCATCTTGCCCTCCGGACAGTCCCCCGTCATGCAGCCGGGCCCGGTGCCGGCGAACAGAGCCGGCGCGACCGCCAGGGCCAGATGGCGCATGACCCAGGCCAGCCTGTTGATCTCCCATTGTGCCCGGCGGCAGCAACGTATCGCAAAGAAGTGCCGGAGCTCGCGGGCGTTCATAGTCACCACTATCTTGGTCTCGGCTGCGTTGGGCAGCACGAAACGGGCGTCCTCGAAGACCGACTCTTTGCCCCGTCCCTCAGCCAGCCCGAGTTCCACCAGACGCTCGTAGGCCTCACGGGCATGGGTCATGGCCTGGTAGAAGACCTCACGGGCCTCGGAGGATGCCATGATCCGCGGAGGGACCACGAACTCCTCCTCGGAGCTGAAGCGCACGTAACGCTGCGACTGCTGGCTGTAGGAGGCTACTCTGTGCCTCACCAACTGGTGGGAGCAGGCCCGCGAGATGCCGTCGATGGCGAAGGTGAAGCCGGCGTGTTCCAAGGCGCTCATATGGCCCGAACGCACCAGCCCGGCGACCAGACGCCGCACCTCATCGTCGGCCATATCCTCCTTCAACTGCGCGGCGCTGACGGGCGCATAGCAGAGGCGCCCGGCCGACGCCACGGCACGCTCAGGTGCCGGGGTATGCTGGAGGAGGGTGACTTTGAGATCGGCGGGCATGCCGACCCTGAGCTACTTGGTCGTCTCGGGGCGGCGGTACTTCTTGTTGAACCTCTCCACCCGGCCGGCGGTGTCGACCAGCTTCTGCTTGCCGGTGTAGAACGGATGGCAAGCGGAGCAGACCTCGACTTTGATCTCGGGCAGGGTCGAACGGGTCATGAACGTCTCGCCGCACGAGCAAACCACTTTGCTATCCACGTAGTTGGGATGTATGCCGTCCTTCAAGGTGCCTCCAATGACACGTGATGCTGAATATATCGACCCCAGAAAGGCAGAATATGATACCACGACCCCTAGGAGGCTGCTGAGGAACGAAGCCCCGGCTGCCAGAGCGCACTCGGCGGCATGCAAGCACGTCCTCGCTCGCGCCGATCGTGTTCTTGCTGCGAAGCGTCCTTCTTCAGCAGCCTGCTAGGTCGGCACCGGGCCGGCCTCGGTCGGATCGAGTGCCGCACGCGCCACCGCCAGAAGGTCGTCGACGATCGAAGCCTCCCCCGCCTCCCAGGCCAGGCGCACTTCGCGCAGCAGCCGGCCCAGCAGCGGGCCGGGACCCACCCCCAAGCGCGCCATGAGGAAGTCCCCGTCCACCGGCGGAGGAGGGACACCCCGGCGTTCGCGCAGCGCCCAGGCATCGAGGAGCGACCGGACCGCGGCCTGCGCGGCCACGCCGACCCCCGGCTCGTGCGGCGCGGCCTGCGCGGCCGCGGCCGCGCCCAACAGCAGCACTTCGGGCTCCCAGGGCTCGGCTGCCCAGAGGAACAGGACCATGCAGCGGGCGGACCGTGCCCCGGCCGCCAGAGCCCCCCGGCAGCGGCCGGACGTGAAGCAGGCGCTCGTCCGTTGCAGCAAGGTGCCCATGGCCGTCGAGAGCTTCAGGCGGCGGGCGATGCCATCCACGGACGCGGGCTCCAGTTCCCGCAGAAGCATGGCCAGCCGTAGAGCCACAGGACGCGGAAAGACCCCGTCCACCGGAACTTGCAGACGCCGGGCGAGCGCATCCGCGGTCTTCCCCGTTGCCAGAATCCCGGGGCTCGAGAGCAGACGGTCCAGTTCTTCCAGAGGCCGTCGGTCATCCGGCGGGTCCGAGTTCGGGCAGGAGGGCCGCCAGGAGACCGAGATCGTCCCACAGACCCACCGCGGCGCTCGTTCGGCCGTCGGCAAGCGTGAGGACCATCTCGGTGACCACCCGTTCGCCGGCCGCCCCCGCCACCAAGCCGGCCTGGGCGCGTAGAAGGTCCTCCAAAGAGGCATCGAGTCGCATGCCCAGCACGTGACGAAAGCGAGGCGCGCGCAGGAGGCGCAGAGGATCGTCGCGGAAGATGCGGTCCGAGACCGCCACGAGCAGACCGGCACGGAGATGCTCCGACCCGCCGAAGGGATCGACCAGGTCCCCTCCGGACAGAGGGAGCGCCATGGCGTTCACCGTGAAATCGCGCCGGCTGAGATCGTCTTCGATGCCGATTCCCTGCAGGGCCGCGACGTCCAGGTGGCCTTCGGGGGCCATCACCCGGTAGGCGCCGTGGCGTGCGGAGAGGGCAAACCAGGGAAGGCCGAGTTGCGCAGCGACGTCCCTCGCCACCTGCCGGGGATCGTCCTCCACCACGATGTCCAGGTCCGGAGAGAAGCGCCCCGACCTGCGATCCCGGACCGTGCCTCCGACCAGCCAACCTCGGGTCCGGCGGCGACGCAGGGTCTCCGCCGCCACCTCCTCGATCACGCGGGACCTCCCCCAGCTTCGGTTTCTACCGGACTCCTACTTCGTTTGACCCTTGAGCTTGCGCAGACGCCTCTGGTACATGTACTTGTCGATGCCGTAGGCGATCGCCGTGTACGCCACGAACGCGACCAGCGGGAAGAGGACGTAGGTGACGGCGTTGCCGCCCTCCTGCTTCCAGATGAAGCGGATGAGGATGAAGTAGAGCGCGGCCAAGATCGCGCCCTGGATGACGGCGCGTTTCAGGCTCGGGGGCCGCAGATTGGGCGCGCCGGGCTTCTTCTTGCTCGTCGGCTGCGGCTTCGTCCCCCGGATGTGGTCGCGCCTCTGCACGGTCGGCGGCCCACCGGGAAAGGCCTGACGGGCGGCTCTACGTGTCTCTTTCTTCGACATGATCCTCCATCATTATCGTCCGTAGCGTAGGTCGCTACGCTTTGCTCTCGGCTATGGCCCGCACGATGTCGCCACGGGTGACTATCCCCACCAAGCGCCAGTGGTCGATGACGGGGAGCCGGTCCACCTTGTGGTCGGCCATAAGGGTAGCGGCGGCATGGATGGAGGCGTCAGGGGAGATCTGTACGGGCTTGTCACTCATCACCTCGGACACCTTCGTTCCGAAGGTCTTACGGAAACGCTCCTCGAACTTGGCCAGGCTCTGCAGATAGATGACGCTCTCCAGGAACTGGATGTAGTAGGGGAAATGGAACTCGGCGTCCTGCAAGATGACGTCGGATTCGCTCACCATGCCCAGCACCTTGCCGGACTCGTCCACCACAGGCACCCCGCTGATCTTGTGCTCGGCGAGGATGCCGGCCAACTCGCGGATGGTAGCGTCCGGGCCCACGGTAATGACGTCCGGCTGCATGATGTCCCGGACTTTCAGGTCGTCCACGAGGGTCCCCTTTCGTAAAGATGGTCAGAGATGACAAATGGGAGGAAGTCGAGGAGGGCTCCCGCGGGAAGGCCCTGGGGATACTCCTCCGCCCCCAACCGTCCCGCCTCGGCGTGGATCCATGCACCGGCATAGGCGGCTTCGAAGGGCTCCACACCCTTCCCAAGCAGGGCGCCGATGACACCGGAGAGGACGTCACCCGTGCCTGCCGACGCCAGTTGCGGGGGACCCTGGGCGACCACGCGGGTCTGCCCCGAGGGAGCGACGATGACCGTCGAAGACCCCTTGAGCAGCACTACTTGGCCCGTCTGCTCCGCAGCCCGCCGGGCGGCGGACAGCGAGGAGACGGCGAGGTCGCTCACGGGCACGGAGAGAAGAGCGGCCAGTTCGCCTAGGTGGGGCGTGAGCACGAGACCTTCCCGCCCGCGCAGGCTGGCCCCGGCCCCGTTGAAGGCGAAGAGTCCGTCGGCGTCGAGGACGGCGGGGTGGGTGCTTTCGAGGACGATCAGGCGGACGGCGTCGGCCGTAGCCTCTGCGCGACCCAGGCCTGGACCGATAACGACGGCCCCCAGGCGGTCGTCGGCCAAGACCTCCAGCACGTGCTCCGCGTCGTCGAGACGATCGCCGGCTCCGATCTCCTGCAGCACTACCTCCACCAGCCTGCCCCGCACTCCGTCTGCGGCGCCCGAGGGCATGAGCAGGCGTACGTAGCCCGCACCGGTCAGCAAGGCGCCCTGCGCCGCCAGCCAGGCGGCGCCGGGGTAGGCGCGCGAACCGGCCACGACGGCCACATAGCCCGCTCGGTACTTGTGGTCGTCGACCCGGCGGCCGGGCACGTTCACGTCGTCGCCACTCACCACCCAGAGGTCGGGTTCTGGTTCGAGGAAGGCGGGGAGTCCGATGTCCCACACCACGACCTCTCCGGCGGCCTCCGACCCCGGAGGGCACACCAACCCGCTCTTGGCGGCGTGGAAGGTGATGGTGACGTCGGCCGCTACCGTGTCGGCGGCCTTGCTGCCGGTGGCCGCGTCCACTCCTGAGGGCACGTCCACCGCCACGACCGGGACACCCCGCGCGCGGGCGTCGTTGATGCGCCGCGCCCACTCGCTGATGCGTCCCCGCATCTCTCCCCTGGCTCCGGTGCCCAGGAGACAATCGACCACCACTTCGGTCTCGTCCCAGAGATAGTCGGGCACCTCACCCGTGCGCAGATTCACCCCCGCCTTCTGCGCGGCACGGAAGTTGAGAGCGGCGTCGGGGCTGAGTTCGGCGGGGGAGGAGACTGCGACCACACAGGCGGTGGGATGACCGGCCAGGTGAAGCTGTCTGGCGGCCGCCAGGCCGTCACCCCCGTTGTTTCCCGGTCCACAGACGATCAATGTGTGGCGGTCCGGATAGCGCGCCTGGACGAGGGCGCTGACGCCCAGGGCGGCCCGCTCCATGAGCACAGGCCCGGGCACTCCGATGTCCTCGATGGTGGCCCGGTCCAGCTCCCGTACCTGCTGGGGCGTGAACACCGCGGTGCGCTCGCTCAGATCGTGAAAGCCGAGCAGGCCCGGCGTGGACGGAAAGCCGGGCGTAGCGATGGATTCCGGCGTGGGCGCACCTGCGGGCCCCTCAGCGTACGCCTCGAACCTCGAACTGTCCATCTCGGCTCCTCCCCCAGACCGCGCGACCGCTATCACACAAGCCCCCGCGACCACATCGACGTGCGAGAGAGAGACGTCCAGCGTCTCGATGCCTCGTGCGCCTGCCAGCGCCGCCGTGCAGCCGTGAAGGACGGGACGAGGGGGATCTCCTCCGGCCAGTTCGATCTCCTGCCAGGAAACCACCCCGCTCCCCACGAGTTTACCAATCGCCTCCTTCGCGGCGAAGCGCGCCGCCAAATGGAGATGGGGTCTCCCCCGGCTCAGGCAATAGGCGAGCTCGGCGGGAGTGAAGAGACGCTCCTTCAGCCGCGGGTGCCGCTCGAGAGCGGCCCGAAAACGATCGACTTCCACCAGGTCCAGACCGCAGCGCCCGGCTCCGCCTCCGTGTCTGCCTCCAGGGCGGTCGGGGCGCGGCGGCACGTTCACTCCACGGTGACGGTCTTGGCCAGGTTCCGGGGCTGATCGACCTTCTCGCCCCGGTGCTTCGCCACGTAGTACGCGAAGAGTTGCAGGGGGACCACGGCCAGTAGCGGCGACAGAGGCTCGGCCGACCGGGGAACGTAGAACACGTCGTCGGCTACCTCTGCGATGGAATCGTTGCCTTCGGAGGCCACCGCTATCACCAGCGCGCCCCGGGCTTTGACCTCCTGCACGTTGGACATGAGCTTGTCGTACACAGGACTGTCCGTAGCCACGACCAGCACGGGCGAGCCTTCGTCGAGAAGGGCGATGGGGCCGTGCTTCATCTCTCCGGCAGCGTAGGCCTCGGTGGGTATGTAGGAGATCTCCTTGAGCTTCAACGCCCCCTCCAGGGCGATGGGAAGGGTCAGGTTGCGGCCCAGCGACATGAAGAAGCACTTGTCCGCGTAACGGGCGGCCACCTCCTCCACACGACCGGCCGCGCCGTCTTCCAGGTAGTCACCCAGCATGCGTGGGACCAGCCGCAGTTCGGCGGTGAGCGCTCCGCACCTCCGCCGCGCCGAGATGCCCCCTGACCGAGCCGCAGTGCAGAGCAAAGAGCGTCAGTGCCAGCACCTGGGTGAGGAAGGTCTTGGTGGCCGCCACCCCGATCTCCAGACCGGCGCGGGTGAAGAGCACCCCGTCGGCCTCCCGGGTGGCCTGCGACCCCACGATGTTCGTCACCGCCAGCACGCGGGCACCCGCCTGCCGGGCCAGCCGCATGGCCGCCAGGGTGTCGGCCGTCTCCCCCGACTGGCTGATGGCCACGCACAGACAGTCGTCTCCGATCACGGGCGCGCGGTAGCGGAACTCCGAGGCGACCTCCACCTCGACGGGGATGCGCGCCCAGCGTTCCAGCAGGTACTTGCCCACCAAGCCGGCGTGGTAAGAGGTCCCGCAGGCCACGATGATGACCCGGCGCATGCCCTGGAGCGTCTCGGCGCTCAGGCCCAGACCGTCCAGCACCACTTCGCCGCTGGGACCGATGCGCTCGACGAGGGTGTCGGCCAGCGCGATGGGCTGCTCGTGGATCTCTTTGAGCATGAAGGTCTCGTAGCCGGCCTTCTCGGCCGCCTCCTCGTCCCAATCGACCTCCTGCGCCTGCCAGTCGACAGACGCGCCGTCCAGAGTGGACAGTTCGACGCCGTCCGACTTGACCACGACGATCTGCCCATCGTCGGGGAACACCACCAGGCGCGTCTCGGCCATAAAGGCGGAGATGGCGGAAGCCAGGAAGTTCTCGCCCTCGCCCAGGCCGACCACGAGCGGGGTCTCCTTGCGCACGGCCACGATCACCTCAGGCTCTTCCACGGCCACCGCGCAGTAGGTGAAGTGACCCTCCATCTGCCGGTAGGCAGCGACCACGGCCTCCCTGCAGCGAGCCGTCGTAGGCCCGCTCGATGAGGTGGGCGACCACCTCGGCGTCGGTCTCGGAGGTGAAGGTGTGGCCTTCGTCCTGTAGTTCGGCCCGCAAAGCCATGTAGTTCTCCACGATGCCGTTGAGGACGATGGCGAAACGGCCCGTGCAGTCGGTGTGGGGGTGAGCGTTCTCGTTGGAAGGCCGGCCGTGCGTCGCCCAGCGGGTGTGGGCGATGCCCACCGTGCCCGTGTCGCCGAGTTCCTCCAGAAGCCCTTCGAGATGGTCCAGGTTCCCCACCGAATGGACCAGCCGCAGACTGCCCCCCTCGGTGATGGAGATCCCGGCCGAGTCGTATCCCCGGTACTCGAGCTTACGGAGACCCCGGAAGAGGATGTCCCGGCAGGGGCGTTTACCGACATACCCGACGATTCCGCACATCAGCCGCATACCTCCGTTGTCGCGAGCCCCCCTGTCAGCGGAGGCAGAGTTCTATGTAGGGAGACGTCCAGGCAGCCACCAAGGCTTCGTACGAGGGGATCATCTCGATGGTGCGGCCGATCCCCGCGTGCGGGCAGCCCGGCCCGCTCTCGACCACCAGGTAGTCGCCGGAGCGCCCCAATTCTCTTAGACCCGGCTCCACGAAGCTCACCGCGCCGGCGCCGAGATCCTGCCGACCAAGCCCCACTACGAGCCTGGTACTACCCTTCGCTGAAGGCAGCTTAGTATACTCCTCGAGCACTTCGGCCCGCAGCAGGCAGGCGCAGGCACAGCCCGGCAAGGGGCGGTAGACGAGAGCGTCCTGCCCCAGCAGCAGAGCCTCTCCGCAGCGCAATTCGGTCACCTCCGCGGGGATGTCCTCCCCCGCGCGCAGGAGCGCGAGCACGCTGGAATTGCCACCCGACACGCTCTCCACCCGCATACCGGCGGCCCGCAGTTCGCGGGCGGCCTGAGCGACGATCTCGAGCGATCTCTGGATACCCTCGGGGCCGCCCTGGAAGCAGGCGTAGTTGGTCGCGACGCCGGCGAGTTCGAGGCGAGGGTCCGCGGTGACCGCCTCCGCCAGCGCGAGCAGACCGTCGAAAGGCACGCCCTCGCGTAGGTCACCGCTCTCCACGGCAAGGACGACCCGGCGTGAGCCGGGACCCGGCGAGGCGGACCGGGCCCGGGGCGCGGCTGCCACGGCAGCCGCGCCCGCCGCCGTCGAGACGTAGGTGACGTCGCCCATCTCGAAGGGCGACCCGAGCGGCGGCAGGTAGATGCGATGCAGTTCCGCGCGCGGGAGAGCGTCGCGCAGTCGGCGCAGATTGTGGTCGCGGGTGTCGGCGAGCGCCGTTGCCCCTCCCGCCAGCATGGCGACCCCGACCCGCGGCTCGCCCAAGCATCCCTTCGTGACCCCCACGAGATCCAAGCCGTGCCCGCGCAACAAGGCCGCCACCACTTCGGTATTCCGGCCGACGACCTCGGTGTCTACGTGGAGTTGGGGCATGAGACCATTCGGCTCCCTCTGGAGAACTGTCGAGGCCTGCCGCCCACTACCGCACCCAGGCGCGAAAACAAACGGGGCGGGGGAGAACACTCCCCCGCCCCGTCATCACGCAGCCTCGTCGTCAGACAAGAATTGGGCGATTAGCGCTTCGAGAACTGCGGGCGCTTGCGGGCCTTCTTGAGACCGGCCTTCTTGCGCTCCACCATACGCGCGTCGCGGGAGAGATGACCGGCCCGTTTGACGTCGGTCTTCAGCGAGGGATCGGCTTCCACGAGAGCGCGGGCCACACCGTGCTTGAGAGCGCCGGCCTGACCGGACTTGCCGCCACCATGGATGTCGGCGATGACATCGTAACGGGATTCGGTGCCCGTCTCCACCAGGGGAGAGCGCGCCATCACCATGAGGGTCTGCCGGTTGAAGTAGTCTTTGACGTCTTTGCCGTTGACGGTCATGGTCCCGGTACCCGGCATGAGACGCACGCGCGCCACAGAGGTCTTGCGCTTGCCTGTGGCCGAATAGACTACTGCTGCCATGGTAACTCCTCTGGGCGTTGTGCCGCATGCGGATGCTTGGGCCCGGCATAGATCTTGAGCTTGGTGATTTGTTGCGCAGCCAGCCTGTTCTTGGGCAACATGCCCTTCACGGCCTTGCGCAGGACCTCAGTGGGGCGGCGCTCCAACATCTCGCCGAGGGTCCGGCTCTTGAGCCCGCCCGGATAGCCGGAGTGCCGGTAGTAGATCTTGCCCGTCAGCTTGTTGCCCGTGACGGCGATCTTCTCAGCGTTGACGACGACGACAAAATCACCGGTGTCAACGTGGGGGGTGTACTGGGGCTTGTTCTTGCCGCGCAGCACGATGGCGATCTCCGACGCGAGTCGACCCAGAGTCTTGCCGTCGGCGTCGACGACCCACCAGTTACGCTGGACCTCACCGGGTTTTGCCGAATAGGTTTTCACACTGCCTCCTTAAAATGCGAGCGCAGATAATAGTCGAGAGGGGTACTCACTGTCAAGCGGGCGGTCGCTTGCTCCACCTCCAAGGCACGCCTTCGGCAAGCCTTGTCGGACGGAGTCAAGCTCCCTTGAAGGTTTGGGGAGCTCCCGGGAGGAGACAAGTCGTGCCGGCGTCGCACTCCGCCGGGTCGCCGCGCGGGCCGTCGGTCGCCCTCGCGAAGCTGTCAAAGATCACGTCCAGCCAGTGGCTGGCTATCTTGGGGTCGTAGAAGGGTCTGAAGCCCATCAGGTGGCACACGTCACCGGCGAAGGCCCAGCCGATGATCATCCAGGCGACCTGCTCCGGGTCGACTCCCGCGGGGATCTTGCCCTCCCTCTGACCCTCGTCCACCACGTGGGCGAAGCGCTGCACCGACTCCAGGTGTCTGGCGGCCAGGGTCTCGCGCAGGTCTTCGCCAGGAGCTCCGGCGATGAACTCCAGCAACAGATGGGCGTGATGTCCTTCACCCTGGTCGGCCCACAGGTCGAGATGACGGTCGCACATCTCCCGCAACCTCTCCAGGGTGTTCTCGGTGCCGGCGGTCTCCTGCGAGGCGTTGATCTTCTCGTAGACGGCATCGAGGGCGGCGCGGAGGATGGCCTCCCGGCTCGCGAAGTGGGCATATAAAGAGGCCTGCCGGACGCCGGCACCCGCGGCGATGCGCGCCATGGTCGCTCCCTGTAACCCGTGTCCGGCGATTACATCGAGGGTCACCTCAATGATCTGCCGTCGGCGCGCTTCGGCCGTCATGCGCCGTTGGGGGGCCGACAGAGAAGCGCTCTTCTGTGTTGTGTCCATACGTCCTGCCAAGCCTGGAATTGAGGGTTTCGCCTGAGGTCGTCTCCGGGCGCGCATCGGGAGAACTATCGGGGGTCATCTCGCGGTTGACAAACGGCCAAACCCCAGGTAGCTTAACGCAAACACCAACCGGTCGCACGGTAGTTTAGCACCGCCCATCTGGGGGCAACTGGGGACCGGATCGAAAGACTCTACCGAAGGACGATGGGAACATGACAGACATCGCTCGCCTGACCAACCTGACCACGGGCGGACCCGTGCACGTCGATGTGAGAGACGGCAAGATCGTACGCATCATCCCCCTGGAACTCGACCCCAGCGACGGCCCGTCGTGGACGATCAAAGCCCGGGGCCGGGACTTCACACCCCCGCGCAGGACGACCCTCTCCCCCTGGACGGCGGGGCACAAGTCCACCATCTATTCCCCCAAGCGCATCCTCACTCCGCTCAAGCGGGTGGATTTCGATCCCAAGGGCGACCGTAACATCCACAAGCGGGGAGAGTCCGGCTACGAAGCCATAAGCTGGGACGAAGCCTTGGACATCGTCAGCGAGGAGATGATCCGCCTCAAGAGAGAGGTGGGTCCGGCGGCCATCATGACCACGCCCTCCTCGCACCACATGTGGGGCAACGTCGGTTACCGCTTCAGCGCCTACAACCGCTTCGTCAACCTGTGGGGCATGACCTACATCGAGCACAACCCCGACAGCTGGGAAGGCTGGCAGTGGGGTGGCGACCACATGTGGGGCTTCAGTTCGCGCCTGGGCATCCCCGAACAGTACGACCTGCTCGAGGACGCTCTCCAGAACACGGAGTTGATGGTGTTCTGGTCGTCCGACCCGGAGACCACCGGGGGCGTGTACGGTGCGCACGAGAGCACACCGCGGCGCCAGTGGCTCAAGGACCTGGGCGTGAAGATGGTCTTCATCGACCCCTACTTCAACCACACTGCGGCTCTGGTCGGCGACAAGTGGATGGCTCCACGCATGGGCACCGACGCCGCGCTGGGACTGGGCATAGCCTTCGTGTGGCTGACCGAGGACCTCTACGACAAGGACTACGTCGCCACCCGCACCCACGGCTTCGACGAGTGGAAGCATTACGTGCTGGGCGAGAGCGACGGTGTCCCCAAGACGCCGGAATGGGCGGCCGAGGAAACGGCCATCCCCGCCCGTGAGATACGAGCCCTGGCCCGGGAGTGGGGCTCGAAGAAGACCATGCTGGCCGCCGGAGGCTTGGGCGGCTGGGGCGGCGCCTGTCGCTCGTCCTACGGGGCCGAGTTCGCCCGCACCATGATCGCATTGGCGGCCATGCAGGGCCTGGGCAAGCCGGGGAGCAACATCTACTCGACCACCGGCGGCGCGCCAGCGGACCGCTCCTTCTACTTCCCGGGCTACTCTGAGGGAGCCATCTCAGGCGACACGGCCGGCACCGCCGCCGGCAAGTATCTGGCACCGCGCATGTGGCCCAAGGGAGGCACGATCTCCAACCCACAGCACAGCGCCGAGGGCCAAGTCGGCTACCGCCTCCTCATCCCCGAGATGATGCACCACGAGCAGCTCGAGTGGCGCAGCAAGGGCTTCTGCGGCGGCTCCATCGAGATGCAGTTCAAGAAGTACACGCTACCCTGCATCCGGCTACCCGCACGCCCAGATGTACTACCGCTACGGCGGGTCGTTCATCGGCACCATGACCGAGACCAACCGTTTCGTCAGGGGATATCGGGAGGGCAAGGTGCCCTTCGTGGTCAACCAGTCCATCTGGTTCGAAGGCGAAGCCCGCTTCGCCGACATCATCCTGCCGGCCTGCACGAACTTCGAGCGCTGGGACATCGGCGACTGGGCGCATCCTTCAGGCTACGGCACGCACAAGTACGACCAGGTCAACCATCGGCTTATCGTCCTGCAGAAGAAGTGCATCGAGCCGCTGGGCGAGTCGAAATCCGACTACGAGATCTTCCGGCTCTTGGCCCAACGCCTGGGCTTCGAAGAGAAATACACCGAAGGCGGCCACACCGAGCTCGACTGGGTCAAGCGGGTGTTCCACGCCAGCGACCTGCCCGACCGTATCAGCTGGGAGGAGTTCGAAGAGAAGGGCTACTACATGGTGCCTGTGCCCGAGGACCAGGAGCCCACTCCCGCCCTGCGCTGGTTCGCGGAAGACCGGGCCAAGGACACCCCTGACTGGGGGCCGCCGCCGTGGGACCAGATCGCCGACAAGGGCCTGCAGACGCAGTCCGGCAAGATCGAGTTCGTCGCCAGCAGCCTGAAGCGCTTCTACGCCACCGATGGCGAGGACCCCGAGCGACCGGCCATGGGTCCGCAGTACCTCGAAAGCTGGGAAGGCCACCACACGACGGCACTGTTCGCCAAGTACCCGCTAGCCATGGTCAGCCCCCATCCCCGCTACACGTTCCACACCGTCAACGACCTCAAGGACTCGTGGAGCAACGAGATCAAGGACCATCGGGTACTCAAGGAAGACGGTCACTACTACTGGATCATGCGCGTCAACAGCGCGGATGCGACCGCCCGCGGAATCGCCGACGGCGACCTCATCCGCGCCTACAACGACCGGGCAGAGGTCATCCTTGCCGCCCAGGTGACGGAGCGCGTCAAGCCGGGCATCGTCCATTCTTACGAATCATGCGGCGACTACCTGCCGCTGGGCGAACCCGGCCATTCGCCGGACAGAGCGGGCTGCATCAACATGCTCACGTCGAAGCGCTTCGTCACCCCTACGTCTCCCGGTCAGGCCCCCAACTCCTGCTTGGTGGAGATCGAGAAATGGGTGGCGTAGCGACGCCCGGCGGATGGATACTCCCATAGCCGTGTAGGCTACGGGGCTGGATGTCTCTCCCGGCTGCGCGCGAAAGCCTGCGGGGCGGTCGACCCGGGTGGATGAGCCACCACGGGCTCTCGTCCCGACTGTGAGCGTTGATGTCTCTCCCCGGATGCTATCATCCTATGCATGCGTAAGCCATCATCATCTGCTATCACCGCTCGCGTGTCGACAGTGCTCACCTTGCGGGGGGTCGACCCGGTCCTCAGATCTGCCCTGGAGACCGAAGCAGCCAGGCTGGGCATGAGCCTCAACGCACTCATCCTGCACACGTTGCGAGGTGTGTACCAATCCGGTCACGACTCACCGCTTCATCATGACCTGGACGCTCTGGCGGGCTCATGGTCGCGGGAGGAGGCGGACGAGTTTCGAGCCGCTGTCAAGGCCTTCGAGGAGATCGACCCCATGCTGTGGATGGAAAGACCTGACGCTTCGTGAGAGATGTCCTGCTCGACACGAATGTGCTGGCCGACTTCTTCGCCGGTGATCCGGAGACCGTGGAGACCTTCCAACGCAGCCGAACCATGTCCATCAACACAGTAGTCCTGGGCGAGTTGCTGGGCGGGTTCGCTCTCGGCAGCCGCGTCGAGACGAACCGCCGCCTGCTCTCCAGCTTCCTTTCAAGTTCCAGGGTGCGTGTTCTGCCTTTGGCCGCGGAGACGGCCGAGCATTATGCCGATGTCTACGCGCGACTCCGCCGCAAGGGAAGGCCCATACCCTCGAACGACATGTGGATCGCGGCCAGCGCTCGGGAATACGGGTTGGTGCTGTTCACTCGAGACGTCCACTTCCGGGACGTCGACGGACTGCTCGTGGCCTCGTCGCTGGACCAGCTACTCCCGTAGCCTCTCAACTTCGACGAGGCAGGAATTGGCCGCCATGGCGTGCGACCGCTCGATCATCATGCGGCTGGGCGTGAGAATGTTCACGCACCCTCCCAGGTCGTCGGAGAGACCGGGGGCGCCCACCGGCTCGTACACGGCCGACGATTCGTAAGAGTGCACCACCCCGGGCCGCACCCGCTCGCTCAGGCGGGCGGCGCAGATGACGCCGCCGCGGTCGTTGTGCAGTCTCACCAGGTCGCCATCGCTGATGCCCCGCGCGGCGGCATCGGTGGGGTTGAGGCGGGCGATCCAGTAATGGCGCCCGTCCACCAGCATGCGATGCTCGGCCACCTCGTTGAGAACGCCGCCCTTCCCGTCATTGTGAGTATGGAAGGAATAGCGCGCGTGCGGACTCAATAGTTGCAGCGGATAGCGGCCGAAAAGCTCCTCCGAGTGGGGTCCCTCCCAGGCTTCGCGGTAGGTGAGGATGGGGGGCCGTTCCGGGTCGTCGGGGTCGAAGCGCTTGAGACTGGACGATTCGAACTCCAGCTTGCCGGACTGGGTCTGCAGACCCCTGTGCCACTCCTCGGTGTAGTCGGCAGGGAGAGGAGCCAACTCCGGGGTGTCCTTGAGACGGTCCTCAGCGAACCACCGGTAAGAGACGGGGTCGCGCAGTTCCTCGGGAGGCGGCGGGACCACGTAGTATCCCTTGCGCATGAACTCCTTCCAGGACATCGCCTTGGCGACGTCGGTGGCTTCGAAGAGCCTCTTGCACCAGTCCAGCTCGTCGCTTCCCTCGGCGAAGACGCTACCCAATCCGAGACGCTGTGCCAACGCCAGAAAGATGCTGAAGTCGGACCGCGACTCCCCCAGGGGCTCGATACACTTGTGTTGCATCACGATCACGCGGTGGTTGCACTGCGTGAAGGAGTGCTCCGCTATGGCACCGGCGTTCGCGAACTCCCCGATGTCCCACCGTTCGAAGTTGGTGCACGCCGGCAGGATCACATCCGCGAACTTGGCTTCGCCCTCAAACCATATCGACTGGTTCACGACGAATTCCAGGTTCTCCGACGCGTACATGCGCGCGTAGCGGTTGGTGTCGACCATGGTGCCGAAATGCGAGCCCCCGTATTTGTAGTACATCTTCACGGGAGCGTGGCCGGGTGTGGGATAGCCGAAGCGGAGGAACTGCCGTTCGATAGACCGCGGGTCGCTCACGTAGCCCTCGGCGCGGCCTTCGAGCACCGCCTCGGGGATCTTCAGGCGCGGCACACCTTGGACGACGGGATTCATGCTCACCAGCTGAGGCATGCGCTGGTAGAGGTGGATGGGCATGGCCGTGAACTCGAGATCGCCCGACATGCCCCCTTCCGCGTAGCCCGGGAAGTAGAAGGAGGTGTCGACGGGAGTCCCTTGCTGTAGACAGCCCATGTTCACCCCCGGCTTGCCCAGGCCTTGCATGGCCATGAGATAGACCATCCCCCGCGCCCAGTCGGTGCCCGTGGCCGTGCGGCACGCCCCGCCGAAACCCACATACCCGCCGGGTGACAGATAGGTCCTCTTGGTGCCCCACTCGCGCGCCAGAGCGCGCACTTCCCGCGCGGGAACGCCGGTCTCGGCCTCCTGCCACTCGGGCGTCTTGGCCACGCCCGTCGTCTTCTCCCAACACGTAGGCCTTCCAGCGCTCGAACCCGACCGTACGCGAAGCGACATACTCCTTGTCGTAGAGTCCCTCTGTGATCCAGAGGTGCGCGATGGCCAGCACCAGGGCGCTGTCGGTGCTGGGACGAGGAGCCAGCCACTTGCCGCCCAGCCAGGCGGCCGTGTGGTTGTGATAGGGATCGATGTGCACCATGGGGATCCCAAGCTCTTTCAGCCAGGCACGGCGGATGGTGCCCTCCTGGGCCCCGTAGATGCCACTCGTCGCTTCGGGATCACTCGACCAGAAGACGATCATCTCGGCGTTCTCGAGGCAATCCTGCACGGTGCCGTAGGTCTCCCCTCCCCCCAGACGTCCGCTCTGGCCCCAGTGGTGGACGGCGCCCCAGAACCAGCCTTCCCAGCTGTCGGGGTTGCCCACGACCGGTGTCCAACCGATGGAGTGCAGGAAGCGTGTACGCGCGCTCAGCCAGTAGCCGATGGCACCCCAGGTGTGATGCGACCCGCTTCCGCTCATGACGGCGCCGGGGCCATACTCCCGCTTGACCCGTTTGATCTCCGAGGCCACCAGGTCGAGAGCCTCGTCCCAACTGATGCGCTCGTAGCCGGAGACGCCCCGGTTCTGGGGATTGCGCTCGCCGTCGGGGTCGAAGTCCACCCGCTTCAGGGGATGAAGGAGTCTGTCCGGTGAGTACACCAGCGACTTCCAGGTGAGAGTGTGGGGACTCACTGTAGTCTTGCGTGGAGGAGTGAAGCTCCTGCCCCGAGCCTTGATGGTCCAGGGTCCCGGGTCCTCCGGGCCGAATTCGATGGGCGTGATGCGCAGGATGCGCCCGTCCTTCACGTCTACGAAGACCGGACCCCCGTTGGTGTTGTTGGTGAAGCGCATGACACCGCCCGGCATCTGCCTGCCGGCGGCGGGAGGGGGAGAGAGAGCGAGACCGAGAGCCCCAGTGAAGCGCTCGACGGACTCGTCAGCGCCCAGCAGCTTCATCTGCCCGGTCCGAGCGGCGTTCAGGAACTCCAATCGGTCCCGCCGGCGACGCAGGAGACGGTTGGCGAGGGCGGCGCTTCGGAAGCTGAGCGTGACATCCGGAGAGGGGTGCAAGCCGGATCTGGAGGAGACCCGTCCGCCTTCGATGACGAACCGGCGCCCGAGGCCAAGTCCCTGAAGCCTTACCTGGGCCACCATGTCTTGCTCTGCGAGCCGCGCGCGCAGCGCGGGGTCCGTCCGGCTCCGCAAACCGAGCAGCTTGCCCATGAGGTAGAGAGTGGCGACGAAACGCGCGTCAGCGAGCCGACTTGACGAACCCATACGCCTGGTCACCTTTGGACGGTATCAGAGTCGCCGTCGCTCTTCACGCTGAGCAGGTGCCGCACGTTCTTGACCAGGGCTGTCGGCTCCATGGGCTTCTGCGTGAACTCGACCGCCGGCGAGATGGCGCCGTCGTCGCCATAGGTGAAGAACTCCACGGACCGGTCGAGGGTGGCGAGGACCAGGATGGGTAGGTGCCAGCCATGGTCGCGCACCTGCCTAGCCATCACCACCGCGTCCTCAAGATGGCGGGCCAATACATCGATGAAGAGCAGATCGGGGCGGAAGTGGTCGAAAAGGGCCAGCGCACCTTCGACGTTGGGCGCCGTGGCCACGGTGTACCCTTCGCGTTGCAGGATGGTCATTCCTGCCTCGACCACATCCGGATCCCCGTCGAGTATGAGGATGCGGGCCACGACCCCTCCCTTCGCACTTCCTGGATCGTCGGTAGTTTGACTGCTGGTCGGCCGCAGACCGACGGCGGTAGGGGCCAACAGCCGTCAAGACCGCCGCCATCATTATAGAGGCGGATGATGCCGACACCCACGACGCTTCCGGCATGCTAACCTCAAGCGGCAAAGAGCGTCGTCGAGCCACCGAAAACAAGGAACGCGCAGTTGGCCAGGTTCACCCATCGCATGACCGCCGAGGCGCGCAAGCGGCAGATAGTCGAGGTCGCGTTGGACCTCATCTCCAAGCACGGGCTGCAGGGTGTCACCATGTCGCGCATCGCCGCCGGGGTGGGCATTACCCAGGCCTCCCTCTACACCCATTTCGACAGTCGGCAATCCATCCTGTTGGCCGCGCTCGATGTCATCTACGAGAAGATCTACGCCTCCCGGGAGACCCCCGCCAACGAGAACTCCCTGGAAAGACTTCGGGCGATCTGCGAGCACCACCTGGAACTCTGGGCAGACCAGGGTGAGCGACATCACGCCCATCTCCTCCTGGAATTCATCGCCGGCGCTCCGGGTGAGGGACTCCGCGAAGCCCTCGCCGAGAAGCATCTGGGGACCGTGGAGCAATACGCCCAGATCGTGGAAGACGGCAAGCGCGAGGGCAGCATCCCCGAGCACGTCGATCCGGAACAGGTCGCCTGGCTCCTCACCGGCTGGGCGTTCGCCGGCGACGTGTGCCACCTCATGGGCTTCACCGCTTTCCTGGAGCCGAAGGTCTCAGCCTACTGGCTCGACCTGCTGTTCGACGGTTTCAGGAGTGGCCCCGGCGTGGGGACGGCGAATAGAGCCCCCGAGCGCGAGACTCCCGAGGCCGCCAAGGGGCCTGCCCCGGCGACCCTCGCAGAGAAGGTTTAGGCCCGACCCGTTCGACCCGCCGACCAAGTCCGCCCGCCCGCCGGCCTGCCGCTGTCGCCGGCCGGCTCCCGCACCGACTCCTCCGCGTCAGACCTGCTCGAGCTCGATGAGCGTCCCCTGGAAGTCGGAGGGATGGACGAACACCACCAGCTTACCGTGGGCTCCGATCTTTGCCTTGCCCAGGACCCGGGCACCCTCCCCGGCCAGCTTCTCGACCGCGGCCGCGATGCTCTCCACCTCGAAGCAGAGGTGATGCATACCGCCCCGCTGGTTCTTGTCCAAGAAGGCTCGGATCGGGGAGTCGTCGCCCAGAGGCTCCAACAATTCCACCTTGGTGTTGGGCAGCGTGACGAAGCTCACCGTCACCCCGTGCTCGGGTAGCGCCGCCGGCTCGGAGACGTCGCCCCCCAGGGTGTCTCTGTAGACGCCCATGGCATGCTCGAGGTCGGGCACGGCGATGGCTACGTGGTTGAGTCGTCCTATCATCTCTTCCTCCTGGATGGTCGGATCACGAGTGACGCCGGCGGCCGCGACGCCGGGGCGTCATGCTTCCTCATTGGCGCGCAGAAAGACGTCCAGCAGGCGGCGGGCGGCCGTCATGGGCAGTACCTCCCCCGCCAACACCGCCTTCTCGATGCGTGGCAGTTCCGCCTTCACGCGCGGGTCGCGCCGCAGCGCCTCGACCAGGTCCTCGGCCGTCTCGCTCCACAGCCACTTGCGCCGCTGCTCGGCACGGCGCACCTCCATCTCCCCGGTGTCGCGCAGGGCAACGCAGTACCTCTGCACGGCCGCCCACACCTCCGGCAGGCCTTCGCCTGTGAGGGCCGAACAGGTCTGGACAGGCAGGACCTCCGTCTCCCCGGGCACCGTGCGCGCCATGCGCGCCATGCCGTAGTCGAGCGCCGTCTGCTCGGCCACCGCCTTGAGCTCGCCGTCGGCCTTGTTCACCACCACAATGGCTGCCAACTCCACGATGCCGCGCTTGATGCCCTGCAGTTTGTCGCCCCCTCCAGGTTGCAGCAGGAGGACGAGCACGTCGGTCATGTCGGCTACCACGGTTTCAGACTGCCCCACGCCCACCGTCTCGATCATGACCACGTCGAAGCCGGCTGCCTCGCACAGGAGCATGGCCTCGTGCGTGCGCCGCGCCACGCCGCCCAGCGTGCGCCGGGCCGGAGAGGGACGGATGAAGGCTTGTGCGTGGCGCGCCAGAACCTCCATGCGCGTCTTATCGCCCAGAATGGAGCCGCCCGAGACCGCCGAGGAGGGATCGACCGCCAACACGGCCACTCTGTGCCCTTGTTCGACGGCGTACAAACCCAAGGCCTCGATGAAGGTCGACTTGCCCACTCCCGGTGGCCCGGAGATGCCCAGCCGGATGGAAGCCCCGGTGTGCGGCCCCACCATCTCCAGGATGTCGAGGGCCTGAGCCCGGTGGTCGTCGCGCGACGATTCGGACAGGGTGATGGCTTTGGCCAACGCGCCGCGTTGCCCCGCCAGGATGGCCTGGGCAAGCGCCTCGGGGCCTCTGTCGCTGGCTCACGATCGGCTCCAGGCTTCGGGTGCCGGCAGCGGGGACGCCACTGCGGCCGTCAGCCTGCCTGCGGGCGGCGCGCCTTGAGCAGCCTGAGGATCTCGGCAGCGGCATCGGGGATCTTGGTTCCGGGCACGAACACTGCGGCGACGCCTCGCGCGTGCAACTCCTCGTGGTCCTGGGACGGGATGACCCCTCCCACCACCACGAGTATGTCCTCGCCACCCAGGGCCTTGAGTTCCTCGATGAGCTTGGGTACCAGGGTCTTGTGGCCGGCGGCCAAGGAAGAGACCCCCACCACGTGCACGTCGTTCTCCAGGGCCTGCTGGGCCGCCTCGGCGGGGGTCTGGAACAACGGCCCCATGTCCACGTCGAAGCCGGCGTCGGCGAAGGCGCTGGCGATGACCCGCGCGCCCCGGTCGTGGCCGTCCTGACCCAGCTTCACCACCAGGATGCGCGGACGCCGGCCTTCCTCCTCGGCGAACGCTTCCACCTGTTCCCTGATGTCCACAAAGGCATTATCTCCCTGATAGGCCGCGCCGTACACGCCCGAGACGGAACGCACCGACGCGCGGTGACGCGTGAAGACAGTCTCGAGGGCCGTGGAGATCTCCCCCACGGTCGCACGGAGGCGGGCAGCATCCACAGCGAGAGCGAGGAGACCGTCCCCGCCGTTCCGCGCGCACTCGGTGAGCGCCTCGAGGGCGGCATCGCAGGCCACCTGGTCACGGCCGCCCCTCACCTGCTCCAGCCTTCGTATCTGGGCCTCCTGCACCTTGGCCGTGTCGACGTCGAGGATGGGGATCTCAGTCTCTTCCGGGGCCAGATACTTGTTGACCCCTACCAGCACGTCCTCGCCGCTGTCCACCCGAGCCTGACGCCGAGCCGCCGACTCCTCGATGCGCAGTTTGGGGAGGCCGGCGGCCACGGCCTTGGCCATGCCGCCCATCTCTTCCACCTCGTCAAAGAGCTTCCGCGCCTCGGTGACCAGTTCCTTGGTGAGACTCTCGATGTAGTAGGAGCCCCCCAGGGGGTCCACCACTTTGGTGATGCCCGTCTCTTCCTGCAGGATGATCTGCGTGTTGCGGGCGATGCGGGCCGAGAAGTCGGTGGGCAGGGCCAGAGCCTCGTCGAAAGAGTTGGTGTGCAGTGACTGGGTGCCGCCCAACGCCGCCGCGAGAGCTTCGATGGCGGTACGGACCACGTTGTTGTAGGGGTCCTGCGCCGTCAGGCTGACGCCCGAGGTCTGGCAGTGGGTGCGCAGCATGAGAGAGGCAGGCTTCTGGGGATGGAACAGTTCCTCCATCAGTTCCGCCCACATCAAACGTGCGGCACGCAGCTTGGCGATCTCCATGAAGAAGTTCATGCCTATGGCGAAGAAGAACGAGAGCCGAGAGGCGAACGAGTCAACGTCCAACCCGGCGCTGATGGCGGCGCGCACGTACGCGATACCGTCGGCGATGGTGTAGGCAAGTTCCTGCACCGCCGTAGCCCCCGCCTCCTGCATGTGATAGCCGGAGATGGAGATGGGGTTGAAGCGCGGCATGTGACGCGACGTGTAGCCGATGATGTCGGCCACGATGCGGATGGAGGGCTCTGGCGGATAGATGTAGGTGTTGCGCACCATGAACTCTTTGAGGATGTCGTTCTGAATGGTGCCCGAGAGTAGTTCCGCAGCCACGCCCTGCTCCTCCGCGGCCACTATGTACATGGCCATGATGGGCAGAACGGCCCCGTTCATGGTCATGGAGACGGAGGTCTTGTCCAGGGGAATGCCGTCGAAGAGGATCTTCATGTCCTCCACGCTGTCCACAGCCACGCCGGCCTTGCCCACGTCACCCCACACGCGGGGATGGTCGGAGTCGTAGCCCCGATGCGTAGCCAGGTCGAAGGCCACCGAGAGCCCCGTCTGCCCAGCCGCCAGGTTGCGGCGATAGAAGGCGTTCGACTCTTCGGCCGTGGAGAAGCCGGCGTACTGGCGGATGGTCCAAGGCCGGCCGGCGTACATGGTCGCCCGCGGTCCCCGCACGTAGGGCGCGAGCCCGGGCAGCGACCCGGTGTGCTCGACGCCCTCGACGTCGGCAGCCGTGTAGAGGATGGGCAGTTCGATCCCTTCGGGGGTCTTCCAGTTGAGATCGGCCGGCGAGCCTCCCTTCACCTCTTTGGCCGCCAGTGCGGCCCAGTCGTCGAACGTGGGCTCCGGGAAAGTCGCCATGACCAACATCCTCCTGTGTCGTCTCCGTCCGGCCGGCGTCTCCGGCCGGTCGCACGTGTGCCTTTCACGAAAATGAAAAGCGACGAGCCGCTTTCTGTTATACCCATATTATTGCGCGAGATGGGCTGTAGTCCAACTACTCCTGCGGTAGCGATTCCGGACGGGTCAAGGCGGAGCGGCCCGGCGGCCGCCGGATCTCAGGCACCTGCCAGCAGCAGCACACCCAGATTGACGCTGGCTTCCAGCCTGACCGTCCTTCGAACGGGCAGGTATCCCGCCGCTTCCAGGACCAGCTCGTACTCCCTCTCACCTGGCTCCAGTCGGTCGACGACGAAGTCGCCGTAGTTGTTGCTGAAGGCCTCGCCCACCACCACGCCGTCGGCCGTCACCGTCGCCCTGATGCCCTCGGCGCACTCGTCGGACGCGGCATAGACGGCCGTGCCGCCGATGAAGGCCTTCGTCCACCGATACAGGTTGCGGTAGTAGACGCGGGGCCGGGCTCCCAGTTCGGGCCGCAGCACCTCCAGTCCCTCAGCAGCCACACGCTCCTGCATCTCCTCCTCGTCCGCCAGCACAAGGGTCAGTGCGCCCGCCGGGCACACCTGGGAGCAGCGCGTCTCCTGCCAACCGTCGTCCATGAGGTGGGCGCATCCCGTACACTTCTGGGCCACCTGCGCCTCTTCGTTCCAGTAGATGGCCTCATAGGGGCAGGTCGCGACGATCTCCGGGTGACCGTTGGCGGCCACTGGGTCGATGATCACCAGGCCGTCCTCCCGTTTGTAGACGGTGCCCGGCGGCGAATCCTTGATACAGGGGGCATCGTCGCAGTGCAGGCAGGGCAGGGGCAGGTAGGCCACCTGCACCAGGGGATACTGCCCCCGTTCCTTGCGCCCGATGTTCATCCAGCGGTGCCCCTCCCAGGGTTGGCCCACCGAGTGGGGCAGGAAGTCGTTGCCCGTGAACTCGTCCTTGTCGGCTAGGAAGCAGTTGTTGCAGTCGATGCACAGCGCGACATCGATGATCATGTGCCAGCCCTTCACCGCGCCCCTCCTTCCCACTTCTCCACCTGGATGAGGCAGGAGTTGTTGGCCATAGATGTCGACGTCGGGGTGATGTAGCGCGCCGGGGTCAACATGTTGATGCAACCTCCGCGGTCAGGCGAGTGGCCCGGCTCGCCCAGGGCCTCATATTCGGCCGACGACTCGTAGGAGTGCACGGTCCCCGGCGGAACGCGCTCGGTGACCTGCGCGGCCAGGATGACGGAGCCGCGGTCGTTGTAGGCACGCACCAATTCCCCATCCCCGATGCCCCGCGCGCGGGCGTCCGCCGTGTTGACGCGGATGATCCAGTAGTAGTGACCGTGAACCAAGAGACGGTTGTCCTTCACCTGGTTCATCCAGCTGTCCTTGGCGTCACCCATGGTGTGGAAGCTGAACTTGGGGTGGGGGAGAGAAGTTGTAGCGGATACCTGTCGTAGAGGTCGTCAGTATGGTGTCCTTCCCAACTGGGGATGTACTGCGGGCCCAAGACCGGCCGCTCCGGATCCACGGTGCCGGTGGCTTCCAGGCGCTCGAGACTGGAGGCGACGAACTCGATCTTGCCGCTCATGGTCTGCAGACCCTCGCCGCGCAACTGCTCCCAGGGAGGCGGGCCCCAGTCGGCCGTATCCTTCGCCCGCCCCTCGGCGAACCAGCGCAGGCCGGGGGCGGAGCGCTTCTCCTGGGGAGCGGGCACGACGTAGTAGCCCTTCTTCTCGAACTCCTCCCAGGAGATCACCTTGGGTAGGTCGGTGGCGTGGAAGTAGTCCTTCACCCAATCGTAGTCGCTCTTGCCCCCCATGCTGTAGATCTCGTAGACCCCCAGTCTCTTGGAGAGCTCGGCGAAGATGTCGTAGTCGGACCTGCTCTCCCCCAGAGGCTCGATGCATTTGTGCTGGAGCGTGATCACTCGGTGGTTGGTGAACTGGTAGGAATCGGCGATATAGCCAGAGCAGTTGGCGAACTCGCTGATATCCCAGCGCTCGAAGTTGGTGCAGGCCGGCAGGATGACGTCGGCGAACTTGGTCTCGCCCTCGAACCAGATGGCCTGGTTGACCACGAAGGGCACCTTCCCCTCCCGGTAGGCGGTGACGTAGCGGTTAGTGTCGGTCATGGTGCCGAAGAAGGAGCCTCCGTAGCGGTAGTACATGCCCACGTGGGGATAACCGGGCGCGGGATACTCGTACTTCTGGAACTGGCTCTCAATGTGCGAGCCGCAGAAACCCTTGCCCCTCCATTCCAGATGCTCGTGACGCATGGCCTCGGGGATGCGCAGGCGGGGCACGGTCTGGCCCTCGGTGGAGTGGTGCGGATTGGTGAGCGCCCCTCCTTGGGGGAACATCCTGTTGGCGAAGCGGAAGCCGGCGGCTGAGTTGGTCGCGTCCCCGGAAATGCCCCCTTCGGCGTAGCCGGGAAACATGAAGCTACAGTCGAGCGGCGCGCCGGAACTCGTGCCCCAGATGTTGCTGCCCGGCTTGCCCAGACCCTGCATGGCCGCCAGGGCGACCATCATGCGCGCCCACTCGTTGCCTGTGGCGGCGCGGCACGCGCCGCCCATGCCGCCGGGTCCACCGGCCGCAAGCATGGTCTTCTTGGCCGCCCATTCCCGAGCCAGAGCCCGGATGTCCCGGGCGGGGATGCCACTCTCGTCTTCAGCCCATTCCGGAGTCTTGGGAACGCCATCGGTCTTGCCCAGCACGTAGTCCTTCCACGCGTCGAAGCCAGTCGTCCGCTCGGCGACGTACTCCTTGTCGTAGAGGTCCTCCATCAGCCAGGTGAAGGCGACGCCCAGGCCGAGCGCCACGTCGGTGCCCGGACGGGGTGCGAACCACTTATCGCACAAAAGGGCGCCGGTGTGGTTGAAGTAGGGGTCGATGACGATCATGCGTACGCCCAGTTCCTTCAGCCAGCGGCGGCGGACATTGCCTTCCTGGGCCCCGTAGACGCCGTTGCAGGTGGCCTCGGGGTCCGCCGACCAGTAGATGACCAGCTCTGTGTGCTTGAGCGCGTCCTCCAGCAGCCCATACTGCTCGTTGATGCCCAGGCGGTGGCTGTTGCCCCACATGTGCATGGCGCCCCAGTGCCAGCCTTCCCAGCTATCCGGATTGTGCTCCCCGCAGGTGAAACCGAGCAGGTTGAGAAAGCGAAAGTAGGCACTGTGCCGGTAACCGACGTTGCCCCATAGATGGTGCGAGCCCGGCGTGGAGAGTATCCCGGCCGGCCCCACCTCCCGCTTCACCCGGACGATCTCCTCCGTGACCATGTCGAGCGCTTCGTCCCAGGAGATGGGCTCGTATCCGGAGACGCCCCTATTGTGGATGTTCCTCTCCCCACGAGGGTCGAAGTCCACCCTCTTGAGCGGAGTGAGAATGCGCTTGGGCGAGTAGATCGTGGACCTGTGCGCGACCGTCCACGGGGAGGCCGTCGTCTTGCGGGGCGGAGTGAAGTCCCTGCCCCGCGCCTGTATGGTCCAGGATGGAGCGTCGTCTTCGTCGAACTCGATAGGAGTCATGCGCAGGATCTTGCCGTCCTGCACGTCAACAAAGACGGGCCCACCAGTAGTTCCGTTGGTGTATCTGGTTATCTGCCCCATCCGGGCCTATCCCCCTCTCGACCGGTTAGCCTCTAATTATAGTGTCCGCGTCTGTCGGTGGAGGTTGCGCGTATTTGATGTCCCAAAGGAAGAGACCGCGAGCCGGCGCGGTGATGCCGGCCTCCTCTCGTCGTGCGCCCCGAAGGAGGCGGGTGAGGTCCGCCGGCGACCTGTCGCCGGCACTTATCTCGACCATCGTGCCCACCAGAGTCCGCACCATGTGGCGGAGGAAGGCATCGGCCTCGATCGTCAACGCGTACCGGTCGGGGCCACAGCGGTGCCACCGGCAGTACAGCACGTTGCGCCGGAAGAAGACGTGCCCCGTCTCCGTGGGGGTGAAGGCGGTGAAGTCATGCCTGCCCTCGACGAGGGTTGCGATCTCCCTCAGGGCCTCCACGTCCACGCCGGCCTCCACTCGCCACGAGTAGCGCGCGCAGAAAGGCGAGTCCACCCCGCCGACCTGCAGGAAGTACCGGTAGGTGCGGCTGACCGCATCCCTGCGGGCGTCGAACCCCGCCGGCGCCGGTAGGAGGCGGGTCACACTCATACCCGGAGGCGTGAGCGCGTTGAGCGAGCGCACCAGCTTCGCAGTGTCGAGTCCACCCGGAAGGCGCAGGCCGACCACCTGACGCCGGGCGTGGACACCGGCGTCGGTGCGCCCGGCCACCCGCAGCGCTGGAGACCGCCCGAGCACGGTGAGAAGGGCCTGCTCGAGACTCCCCTCGACCGTGGCGATACCCGGCTGCTTGGCCCAGCCATACAGGTCGGTACCGTCGTACTGCAACTCCATGCGGTATGTGTGCTCTTCGTCCATCCCCGCGCCCGTCACCTGCCAAAGGAAAGCGCCGGGAGCGACATGTCGCTCCCGGCGCCTTATGACCTACGCTACACCGCCGCTCCCGCCCAGTCATCCGACCGTAGGGAACCGCCGCTCAGGCGGCTCTAGACCAGTTCCAGATAGACCATCTCGGCCGCGTCACCCTGGCGAGGGCCCAGATGGATGATGCGGGCGTAGCCGCCGGGCCGATCGGCGTACTTGGGGGCGATCTCGTTGAAGAGCTTGTAGGTGATCTTCTTGTTGTGCAGTTGGCTGATAGCCGTGCGCCGCGAATTGAGATCGCCGGCCTTGCCCATGGTGATGATCTTCTCCACCATGGGTTTCACTTCTTTCGCCCGCGCCTCAGTGGTCTTGATGCGTCCATGCTCAAGCACAGAGCAGGCAAGATTCGCCAGCATCTGCCGGCGGTGATCCGGCTGCATACCGAATCGTCTTCCTTTTCTCTGATGCCTCACGCTACTCTCCTCTAAGCTTCAGGTTGTTCTGGCCAAGGCGCTCGCGCACCTCTTCGATGCTCTTCCGACCGAAATTGGGGATGCACATGAGTTCCTGGTCGGACTTGCGGATGAGATCGCCGATGGTCTCGACGCCCTCCCGCTTCAGACAATTGTAGGAGCGCACACCCAACTCGAGTTCCTCGATGGGAGTGTCGTCCCACCCCGAAGCCCCGTTGGGAGGAGGCTCGGTCTCGTCGTCGCTACCGTCGCGATCGGAATCGTCTGCGCCTTCCTCGTCACCCTGGCCGATGAAGATAGCCAGATCGTCACGAAGTAGAGCGGCGGCCTTGCTCACGGCCGTCCGGGGGTCGAGGGACCCGTTGGTCTCCACCTCGATGGTGAGCTTGTCAAAGTCGGTACGCTGTCCCACGCGAGCGGGTTCCACACTGTAGGCGACCCGGACCACGGGGGAAAAGATCGAGTCGATGGGAATGACTCCCAGTATCGTCTCGGGCCGCTTGTTCTGGTCACCCGAGGAGTATCCACGCCCCCGACTGACGGTCAACTGCATCTCGAGACGACCGCCATCCTCCAGGCTACCGATGTAGGCGTCGGCGTTCATGACTTCCACGTTGGCCGGCAGTTGGATGTCCGCGGCCGTGATCGTGCCGGGGCCTTCCTTGACCAGTTGGATCTCATGTTCGTCGGCCTCGCCGTGCAGGACGAAAACGAGCCTCTTGAGGTTGAGGATGATGTCGGTGACATCCTCCTTCACGTGCGGCACCGTCGAGAACTCGTGCTCGACGCCGATGATCTTCACAGCCGAGATTGCCGCCCCCTCCAGCGAGGAAAGCAACACCCGCCGGAGTGAGTTGCCGAAGGTATACCCGAAGCCGCGGGCCAGCGGCTCGACCATGAAGCGGCCCCGGTTCTCGCCGACCGGTTCATAAGTACTATGCGGGGTGGCAAAATCTAGCAATCGGCCCTCCTATCTCTACGGTGCGCAAAGCGCCTGCATCTGCGAATGGTTGTCCAGCCTGAGCACTACTTGGAGTAAAGCTCGACGATGAGCGACTCCTGTATGGGGATGTCGATATCGGCCCGGGCCGGCGGACGCAGGACCTTGCCGACCATGTTGTCGTGGTCGGCCTGCAGCCAGGCAGGAACAGATGCCGTGAGATCGGTGGCGTCCTCGATGACCGCTTTGAGACCCTCGCTCTTGAGGACCGCGGCGATGATCTCGTCGGTCTTGACGCGGTACGACGGGATGTTCACCCGGCGTCCGTTGACCGTGAAGTGGCCGTGCCTGATCAGTTGCCGGGCCTGCCGGCGCGAAGCGCCGAATCCCAGACGGTAGACCACGTTGTCGAGTCGCGACTCGAGCAGGCACAGGAGGTTCTCGCCGGTCATACCCTGTTGGCGAGCGGCCAGCTTGTAGTAGTTGCGGAACTGACCCTCGAGCACCCCGTAGTAGCGGCGGGCCTTCTGCTTCTCACGCAACTGGTTGAGGTACTCCGACTGCTTGCGCCGGCGTCCGCGGCCATGCTCGCCCGGGGGATAGGCACGCCGATCGACGCCACACTTGTCGGTGAGGCAGCGCTCACCTTTCAGGAAGAGCTTTTCCATCTCCCTGCGGCACTGCTTACATTGGGGGGATCTATCTCTCGCCATACTCTTTCCTATTCCGCCTTATACCCGGCGCCGCTTCTTGGGGCGGCAACCGTTATGGGGGATGGGGGTCACGTCCTTAACGCTGGTGACGTCGATGCCGGTGGCCTGTAGGGAACGGATGGCCGTCTCCCGGCCACTTCCCGGGCCCTTCACAAAGCAGTCCACCTTCTGGAGGCCATGCTCCATGCCGGCGCGAGCGGCCCTCTCCGCAGTCACCTGAGCGGCGAAAGGAGTCGACTTACGCGAGCCCTTGAAGCCCGCCGAACCGGCGCTCGCCCACGCGATCACGTTGCCCTCTTTATCCGTGAGGGTCACCAAGGTGTTGTTGAACGACGTCTTAATGTAAGCGTTGCCTACCGCGATGCTCTTGCGCACCTTGCGGCGTCGCCCGCGCGGACCGGTGGCACTGCGTTTGGGTTTCGGCATATTCCTGTATCTCCGTCCCTAGATATCCTGCGAGACAGCCATTCGGCTAGACCCGCACCTTCTTCTTGACGCCCACGGTCGGCTTGTGTCCCTTGCGCACCCGGGCGTTCGTCTTGGTGCGCTGCCCGCGTACCGGCATACCCCGCCGGTGCCTGATACCCCTGTAGCAGCCGATCTCCATCAGTCGCTTGATGTTCTGACTGCGCTCGCGCCGCAGGTCGCCCTCTACAGTGACGTTGTCCTCGATGTAGCCACGCAGGCGGATCTCTTCGTCTTCGGTGAGATCCTTCACATGGGTATCGGGGTCGATGCTCACTGCGGAGAGGATCTTGTTGGACATCGAGCGGCCTATGCCATACACATAGGTGAGGCCGATCTCGACACGTTTGTCCCGGGGAAGGGTGACGCCAGCAATACGAGCCATTGCTACTCCTGCCTAGCCTTGCCGCTGTTTATGGCGCGGGTTCTGGCAAATGACCAGCACTACGCCGCGCCGCCGCACTATTTTGCATTTCTCGCACATCGGTTTTACCGACGCTCTGACTTTCATCTGACGTCCTTCCTCTACTTGAAGCGATATGTGATCCGACCACGGGTCAGATCGTAGGGCGATAACTCCACCTTGACTCGGTCACCGGGTAGGATGCGGATGTAGTTCATGCGCATCTTGCCGGATATATGAGCAAGAATCTCCAGTTCATTGTCGAGCTTGACCCTGAACATGGTGTTGGGCAAGGCCTCCACGACCTCGCCTTCCAGTTCTATAGCTTCTTCTTTAGGACTCATAACTGGCCACCACTTCGTCACCGCCCGCATACCGGCCGTCTATCATAGCACGGTCGGCGCATTGTCCTGGCTTCACTGTACTGTCGTAACGTTCCGCCACGATCAATGCGCCTCCCTGCCGGTCTCTTCCTCTGGTTGAGCCACCGTGAGGACGCGAGGGCCCCTCTTGGTTATGGCCACCGTGTGCTCGAAGTGGGCCGACAGGCTGCCGTCCTTGGTGTAGATGGCCCAGGAATCGTCGCCCATCTGTACCTCGTAGCGGCCGGCGTTCACCATCGGCTCGATGGCCAGCACCATGCCGTCCCGCAACTCCGGTCCCTGGCCCGCAGGCCCGAAGTTGGGCACCTGAGGATCTTCATGCATGTCACGGCCCACCCCGTGGCCGACCATGCTCTGTACGACCGAAAAGCCGTGTGACTCCACGTGGCTCTGCACCGCGTGCGATATGTCACCCACCCGGTTGCCCACCCGACACTGGGTGATAGCCTGGCGCAGCGACTCTTGCGTGACCTCCATCAGCTCCCGGGCCAGTTCCGTGATCTCGCCCACCGGGTAGGTCATGGCCGCGTCGGCTATGTAGCCGTCCATGGTGACGCCCACATCCACGCCCAGGATGTCGCCCTCCTCGAGGCGCGTCTTCCCGGGGATGCCGTGCACGACCATGTCGTTGGGCGAGGCACAGATGGAGCCCGGAAAGCCCCGATACCCCTTGAAGGTGGGAATACCGCCCTGGGCACGGATGTATTTCTCAGCTATGCGATCCAACTCCTTCGTCGTCACCCCTGGTCGGATCTCTCCGGCCAAAAGGTCCAGACAGCCGCGCACCACGCTCCCCGCGCGGGCCATCTTCGCGATCTCAGATTCTGACTTGCGAATGATCAACGCTGCTCTCTACGTATCCCTGTCCGGCTACGCGCCGGCCGGCCCCAGGGCCTCGCGGATGTCTTCATATACCCCATCCGGGGTCTTCCCGGTACCGTCGACGCGGGCTACCAAGCCCTGCGCGTTGTAGTAGTCGATCAGCGGTTCAGTCTGGTTGCGATACACCTCGAGGCGATTTCGCACGGTCGCCTCGCTATCGTCGTCGCGCTGGTAGAGCTCGCCGCCGCACCTGTCACACACGCCCTCTTTGGCGGGCTGGTTGTACTCGACATGGAAGGGGGCCTGACACTCGCGGCAGATCCGGCGGCCCGTGAGACGCAGGATAAGCTCCTCCTCCTCCACGAGGATAGCGAGAACCTTGGTCACGTCCCGGTCGAGAGCAGCAAGAGCCTCGTCCAGCGCCTCCGCCTGCGGGATGGTCCGGGGAAAGCCGTCCATGAGGAAACCCTTGGCCGTGTCCGACTCCTGGAGACGATCCTTGACGATCCCGATCACCACGCTGTCGGGGACCAGCTCGCCGGCGTCCATGTACCTCTTCGCTTCCAGCCCCATCTGGGTCTGGTTCTTCACTGCGTTGCGCAGGATGTCACCCGTCGAGACGTGGGGGATACCGTATTCGGCCACTATCCGGCTGGCCTGGGTACCTTTCCCGGCCCCGGGCGGTCCCAGAAGAATTAGATTGAACTGACTCATCGCGTTTGTCCCTCCCTTATCCTTGCCGGCTCTACTTGAGGAAACCCTCGTAGTGCCGCATCAGTAACTGAGATTCCATCTGCTTCATGGTGTCGAGAGCCACCCCGACAACGATCAGGAGCGACGTCCCGCCGAAGTAGAAGGGGATGTTGACACCCTTGATAAGCGCCGTCGGCAGCAGCACGATAGCGGCCAGGAAAAGGGCGCCCGGCAAGGTGATGCGTGTGAGCACCCTATCGAGGTAGGCCGCGGTCGGCCGCCCGGGACGGATGCCTGGAACAAACCCGCCGTACTTCTTCAGGTTGTCGGCCTGGTCGATGGGGTTGAACTGCACAGCGGTGTAGAAGTAGGTGAAGAGGATGATGAGAATCACCTCAGCCAGGATGTACCACCAGCTGGACGGTCCGACGGCATCGGCAACGTCCTTGGCCCACTGCCACGGCGTCATCTGCCCCAGGGTGACGGGAAAGAGCAGCACGGAAGAAGCGAAGATCACCGGGATGACCCCGGCCATGTTGATACGAAGGGGCAGGTAAGTGCTCTGGCCTCCGTAGACCTTCCTCCCCACCACCCTCTTGGCGTACTGCACCGGTATGCGGCGCTGGCCCTCCGTGACATAGATGATGGCCGCCACCACGAGCACCGATACCACGCCCATGAGCACCCAGTACCCTGGGTTGAGCGTGAACAGCTTCTGCAGGCCGCTCGGAAGGCGGGAGACGATGCTGGCGAAGATCATGAGGGAGATGCCGTTGCCGATGCCACGCTGGGTGATGAGCTCGCCGAGCCACATGACGAGAGCACTACCGACGGTGAGGGTCATGACGATCAGCCAGAAACGCGTGGCGTTCAGCGGCGCATCCTGTGGGAAGGCCCCATAGCTCCGGAAAAGGAAGACGAAGCCCACGGCTTCGATGAAGGCCAGCACCACGGTGAAGTAGCGCGTGTACTGGTTGATCTTCTTCCGCCCTGCCTCGCCCTCTTTCGAGAGCATCTCCAGCTTGGGAATTACCATGGTGAGAAGCTGCATGATGATCGACGCCGTGATGTACGGCATGATCCCCATAGCGAAGATGGCCACTCTCTCCAAGCCGCCGCCGGCGAAGAGATTATAGAAGTCGAAGACCCCGCCGGTGTTGAACATCTCCTTGATTGCGTCGACGTCGACCCCCGGTACGGGTACGAAGCAGCCGAACCTGTAGATGGCGATGATCATGGCTGTGAACAACAGCTTCTTGCGGAGGTCCGGCAGCCTCCAAGCGTTAAGCAGGGATTGCAGCATCAGGTCCTCACCCCTATGTTCCGCGGCTCGTCAGTCATCAAGGTACTAGATCACCTCGGCCGTGCCACCGGCCGCTTCGATCTTGGCTTTGGCCGCGGCGCTGAACCCCTGGGCCTGGATGGTGAGCGAGTGAGCAAGCTCGCCATCGGCCAGGATCTTCACGCGCTCGTCGGTCTTCTTGATGATGCCCTTGAGAGCCAGGGTCTCCGGGGACACGACCTCGCCGGCCGCGAAGACTCCCAAGCGGGAGAGGTTGACCGGAGTCATGTAGGTCCGGAAGGGACCGATCGGCATGGCGGTCTTGGCGTGGGGGCCGCGCAGCTTGGGCGTGCGCATATGCAGCGGCATCTGGCCGCCCTCGTAACGGGGCGAGATGCGCCCGCCGGAGCGCTGCTTGGAGCCCTTATGGCCCCGACCCGACGTCTTGCCCACCCCGGAGCCCTCGCCACGCCCGACACGCTTCCTATCGCGCCGGGCGCCCGGGTCGGGGCGTAGATTGTGGAGGAAGATGTCTCCCATCGTTATCCTTCGTCCTTGATGTCGACTTCGGTCACCTCGAGCATGTACGAAACCTTGTGCACCATGCCCCGGATGGCCGGAGTATCTTCGTGGTAGACGGTCCGGCCCATGCGTCTGAGGCCGAGGGCGTCGAGCGTCGCCTTATGGTCCTTCTTGCGGTTGATCCTGCTCTTGACCTGCGTGATCTTGATCATCGAGTCACTCTCCCGCTGCCGAGGCGTCGGCCACGGCCGGTGCCGCAACCGCGGCGATTGCGGCTTCAGATTCCGCCGGATCGCGTACGCCCAGGATCTCGCGTACGGTCTTGCCGCGCTGCATGGCGATGTCCTCGGGGCGGCGCAGCGAGCGCAGCCCTTCTTCGGCTGCCCGCACCATGTTGATGGGGTTGGTGGTGCCCAAGCATTTCGCCAGGACGTCCTTCACGCCACCCAACTCGAGGAGCGCGCGCACGCCGCCTCCGGCGATGACGCCGGTACCGGCCGAAGCGGGCCGCAACATCACGCGTCCCGCGCCGTAGTGGCCCAGGACCGGGTGGGTGATGGTAGTGCCGTGCTTGGGCACGACGAAGAGGTTCTTGCGTGCGTCCTCGATGGCCTTCTGTATGGCCAACGGGACCTCTTTTGCTTTCCCGTAGCCCACGCCCACAGTGCTCTCACCGTCACCGACGGCCACCAGAGCGGTGAACGAGAAACGCCGGCCGCCCTTGACCACCTTGGCCACGCGGTTGATGTGGATCACGCTCTCCTGAAGGTTGAGCGAATCTGCCTTGATCTGCGCCAAAGTCCTACCTCTCTCTCCCTCAGAAATCCAGGCCGCCCTCGCGGGCGCCGTCTGCTAAAGCCTTTACGCGACCGTGATATAGATACGATCCTCTGTCGAAGACCACGCGCTCCACGCCGGCGGCCTTGGCCCGCTGGGCCAGGAGCTCGCCCACCTTGACCGCCTGGTCCTTCTTCGACAGTCCCTCCTCAGTGAGGTTGGGACTGCCTGCGCTGGCGAGGGTTCGACCCAGGCTGTCGTCGATAACCTGCGCCCAGATAGCACGGTTGGAGCGGAAAACGGAAAGCCGCGGCCGCTCGGACGTGCCCCGTACCCGGCTGTGCACCCGCACGGCGCGCCGCTCCCGAGTCCGCTTGATGTTCTCTTGAATGCTCATGCTCTCCTCTTCTGCCTAGTTCCCGCGACGCGAATCGAAATCGCGGCCACCGAGTCCGCACTGGACGGTGCGATGCATCGTCCTCGGTCGCGCCCGTAGCGCTGCTACGACCACTCCCTGCGTTCTCGCCTCGCCTGCATCGATCGCGGCCTGTCGGCGTAACTTCATTTCGCGTCGCTCCTTACGCCCGCTTGCCGACCTTGCGCCGCACCACTTCACCCTCGTAGCGGATGCCTTTGCCCTTGTAGGGTTCGGGCTTGCGCAGGGAGCGGATCTCGGCGGCCACCTGACCGACACGCTGCTTGTCGATGCCCTTGACCACGATCTGAGTGGGGACGGGCACTTCGAACTCGATGCTCTCCGGGGGCTCCACCACGCACGGGTGCGAGTAGCCGACCAGGATCTCCAGGTCTGACCCCTTCTTGGAGGCCCTGTAGCCCACGCCCACGATCTCCAGCTTCTTCTCGAAGCCGGTGGTCACGCCCGTCACCATGTTGGAGACGAGCGTACGGGTGAGACCGTGCAGAGACCGGTTGGGAGCCGTGTCGTCGGGCCGGACGACGGTCATGACACCTTCGTCCAGCGAGATCTGCATGGCGGGATGGACGTCCAGGGACAACTGGCCTTTGGGGCCTTTGACGGCCACGTTCTGACCAGCGATGGTGACTTCCACACCACCAGGGACTGCTATGGGTGCTCTACCTATTCTTGACATAACCCTTACCAGACAAAGCAGACGACTTCGCCGCCCACACCCAGCCGTTGTGCTTCCCGCGCCGTCATGAGTCCACGCGACGTGGAGATGACGGCGGTGCCCAAGCCCCCGAGGACCTTGGGCAGGTTGTCTTTCTTGGCGTAGATGCGGCGGCCCGGCTTACTGACCCTCTTCACCTGCGATATCACGCGGCGACGGCCGTCAGTATATTTGAGCTCGATTACCAGAGTGTCGAAGCTTCCCTCTCTCTGGACCGAGTACTCGGCGATGTACCCTTCGTCCTTGAGGACGCGGGCCAACTCGACCTTCGTCCCGGAGGACGGCATGGAGACCTGGGCGTGCAGCGCCTTGTTGGCGTTGCGCACGCGGGTCAGCATGTCGGCGATGGGATCGGTATGCGACATGACCCCTCCTACCAGCTCGACTTCGTGACCCCAGGGATGACTCCCTGATGGGCCAGATCACGTAGACAGATACGGCACAAGCCAAAGCGACGGAGATAGCCCCGGGGCCTTCCACAACGGAGGCAGCGGTTATGGCTCCGAACGGCGTACTTCTGCGGACGCCGTGCCTTAGCGATCATCGATTTTTTTGCCATGCGCTGATGCTCCTATTCTCAACTCGCGCGGAACGGCATGCCCAGCAACTTCAGCAGCGCCCGTCCCTCGTCGTCCGTCTTGGCCGTGGTGGTGATGGCGATGTCCATGCCCCGGATCCGGTCGATCTTGTCGTAGTCGATCTCGGGGAAGATGATCTGTTCCTTCACGCCCAGGTTGTAGTTGCCCCGGCCATCGAAGCTGCCCGGCGCCACCCCGCGGAAGTCGCGGATACGCGGGAGAGCTATGCTGATGAGTCGGTCGAGCATCTCATACATGCGCTCGCCGCGCAGGGTCACCCGCAGCCCGACCGGCATGCCGGTGCGGAGCTTGAAGTTGGCTACCGACTTGCGCGCGCGGCGGATCTGGGGCTTCTGCCCCGTGATCTGACCGAGCTGTGTGGCGGCCTCTTCCATGGCTTTGGCGTCTTGGATGGCTTCACCGGTACCCATGTTCAGGGTCACCTTCGTCACCTTCGGCACCTGCATGACATTCGCGTAGCCGAACTGCTCGCGCAGGGCCGGCACGATCTCGGAGCGGTATCTATCTTTCATTCTTGGAGCTGCCATCGTTAACCCTTATCCACCTGGACGTTGCACTTCTTGCAGTAGCGGACCTTGTCCCCGCCTTCCCTGCGCACGCCCACCCGGGCGGGCTTTCCGCAGCCGGGGCAGACGAGTTGTACGGTGCTGATGTGCATGCTGGCTTCGCGCTCGATGACTCCGCCCTGCGGCGTCTTCTGCGACGGACGCACGTGCCGTTTGATGAAGTTGACCCTCTCCACCACTACACGCTGTTCACCGGCCAGCACCCGCATGACCTTGCCGCGCTTACCCGCTTCTTTGCCCTGGATCACTTCGACGGTGTCGCCCTTCTTGATCCGGAACTTGTTGCCGTGGACCACGGTCTTCGCCATCAGAGCACCTCCGGCGCCAGCGAGACGATCTTTGCGAAGTTCTTCTCGCGCAGTTCGCGTCCGACCGGACCGAATATGCGGGTCCCGCGCGGGTTCATCTGCCGGTCGATGATGACGGCGGCGTTCTCGTCAAAACCGATATATGTGCCGTCTTTGCGACCGTAGGACTTCTTCACCCTGACCACAACGGCCTGGACTACGTCGCCCTTCTTCACGGTCCCGCCGGGCGTGGCTTCCTTGACCGCCCCGACGATGATGTCGCCGACCCCGGCATAGCGCCGACGCGATCCGCCCTTGATGCGGATGCACAGCAGCTCGCGCGCGCCGGTGTTGTCGGCCACCCTGAGTCTTGTCTCCACTTGGATCATCGTTTTCCACCCATTCCTATCAGCGGGGCTACTCGGCCCGCTCGAGCACCTTGATCAGGCGCCAAGTCTTGTCCCGAGACAGCGGCCGGCACTCCCGCACCAGCACGGTGTCGCCCATGCGGGCCTCGTTCTGCTCGTCGTGGGCCTTCAACCGGCTCGTGCGGCGCACCACCTTCTTGTACTGGGGGTGCGGCTTGACAGCCGTCACCTCCACCACGACCGTCTTGTCCATCTTGTCGGAGACGACGACACCCTGCCGCTCCCGCTGCTTGATCTCTTGCTGCTGGTCGGCCATCAGAGCTCCCTCGCCCGTTCTCTCGCAGACTGCGTCGTCATGATCTTGGCGATATCGTGGCGTACCTGGCGCAGACGGCTGGTGTTCTCCAACTGCCCGGCGGCATGCTGGAACCGCAGGTTGAACAGTTCCTCGCGCGACTGCTTGAGGCGCTGAGCCAATTCCTCATCGGCGAGTTCGACTATGTCCTTAGCCTTCAATGCCCCCATCCTCCCTGGTCGCGAATCTGCATTTGACAGGAAGTTTGTGCGCCGCCAGCCGGATGGCTTCCTTGGCGAGCTCCTCGGAAACGCCCGCCAGCTCAAACATCACACGGCCGGGCTTCACCACAGCCACCCACTGATCGGGCGAGCCCTTACCGGAGCCCATGCGGGTCTCGGCCGGCTTCTTGGTGATGGGCTTCTGCGGGAAGATGTTGATCCACACCTTCCCCCCACGTTTGATCTTGCGGGTCATCGCGATACGTGCCGCTTCGATCTGCCGGCTGGTGATCCACCCCGGCTCGAGTGCCTGCAGCCCGTACTCGCCGAATTGGACCGTGGTCTGGCCCTTCGACTTCCCGGCCATGCGGCCCCGGTGCTCTTTCCGGTGCTTAACCCGTTTTGGTAGTAGCATCTCTCATCCTTCGTTTCTCCGGCTTTCAGTCCACGGCCCCGGGCGTTTCACAAAGCCCCGACACGCGGCCTCCGGCCGGTGACCATCAGCCTAGAGGCGATTCTCCGCCTGCCCGCGGGAGCCCAGGTCGAACCCCTCGGGCATGATCTCGCCCTTGTTTATCCACACCTTCACACCTATTTTGCCAAACGTGGTGTTGGCTTCCCAGAAGCCATAGTCGATGTCGGCCCGCAGGGTGTGGAGCGGCACGCGCCCCTCGCTGTATCCCTCGGTACGAGCCATCTCGGCGCCACCCAAACGGCCGCCCGACCTTACCTTGATGCCCACGGCGCCCGAGCGCATGGCCGAGGTGATGGCCCGCTTCATCGCCCGCCGAAAGCTCACGCGGTTGGCGAGCTGCTCGGCGATGGACTGCGCGACCAGGTTGGCGTCGAGTTCGGGCCTCTTGATCTCGACGATGTTGACATGGACGGCCTTGCCGGTCATGTCGTGCAGCTCGCGCCGCAGCGCATCGACTTCCGAGCCCGACTTGCCGATCACTATGCCCGGCCGGGCGGTATGGATGTCGATTACCACCTTGTTCGTGTCCTTGCGGATCACGATGGTGGAGAGCCCTGCATGCCCCATCCTCCGCTGGATGTGTCGACGGATGGCAAGGTCCTCGTGCAGGAAGCTGGCAAAGTGCTTCTCGGTGTACCAGTGAGCCTTCCAGTCATGGATGATGCCGAGCCGCATGCCTCCGGGATGAACTTTCTGACCCACCTGCTACGACTCCTTCTTCTCGTCGACACTGACGGTGATGTGGCTGGTGCGCTTCCGTATCCGGCTCGCCCGCCCCATCGCCCGCGGTCGGAACCGCTTGATCGTGGGACCCTCGTTGACGAACACCTGGACGACGACGAGGTCGTCGGCATCGAGGTTGTGGTTGTTCTCGGCGTTGGCCACGGCGGATGCGAGGACCTTGCCTACCAGCTTGGCGGCAGCCCGAGGGCTGAGCATCAAGATGGCCTTAGCCTCAGCCACGCGCTTACCGCGGATGAGCGACGCCACATCTCCGGCCTTGCGGGGCGATACCCGCACGTACTTAGCAGTAGCGTTGACCATGCCCTACTTCCTCCTCATGCGGCGCTCTTTGTTGCCGCCGTGACCGCGGAAGGTGCGGGTCAGCGCGAACTCGCCCAGACGGTGGCCGACCATGCTCTCGGTGATGTAGATGGGCACATGCTTGCGGCCGTCGTGCACCGCAATGGTATGCCCGATCATCTCCGGGTAGATGGTGGAAGCCCGCGACCAGGTCTTGAGCATGCGCTTCTCGCCGGTCCCGTTCATAATCTCGACCCGCTGCATGAGCCGCTCTTCGACGAAGGGAGCTTTTTTGCTTGAACGTGCCACGATGCTCTATTACCTCCCTTTTCCCCGTCGTCTGACGATGTATTTGCTCGTAGGATTCTTGGCTTTTCTCGTCTTATGGCCCAGCGTGGGGACCCCCCACGGAGTGACCGGGTGACGTCCAGGTGGCGTGGAACCCTCACCACCGCCGTGTGGGTGGTCGACCGGGTTCATGGTGGTACCGCGAACCGTGGGCCGCACGCCCATCCAGCGCTTGCGGCCGGCCTTGCCGGTGGTCAGGTTCTCGTGCTCGGCATTGCCGATCTCGCCCACGGTGGCCCGGCATTCCAGATGGATCATGCGCATCTCACCCGAGGGGAGCCGCAGGATGGCGTAGTCGCCTTCCTTGGCCATGACCTGGGAGGAGGTGCCGGCCGAGCGGGCGATCTGACCGCCCTTGCCCTTGTGCAGTTCGATGTTGTGCACGGTGGTACCGACGGGGATGTTCCGAAGCGGAAGCGCACACCCCACACGGATGTCGGAACCCGCGCCCGCCTCCACCGTGTCGCCCACACCCAGCTTGTTCGGGGCCAGGATGTAGCGCTTGTCACCATCGCGGTACACGATGAGGGCAATGCGGCAGCTCCGGTTGGGATCGTACTCGATAGAGGCGACCCGGCCGGGGACCCCGTCCTTGTCGCGCTTGAAATCGATGATCCTATACAGACGCTTGTGACCGCCGCCCTGATGCCGAGTGCAGATGCGGCCGTTGTTGTTGCGACCGCCCTTGCGCGGAGCCGGCACGGTGAGGGCCTTCTCCGGCTCGCTCTTCGTGATCTCATCGAAGGCAGGAGTGGTCGCGAACCTGCGTCCGGGGGATGTCGGCTTGTAGCTCTTTATCGCCATTCTCTCTTACTGCTCCCTCTTCTACGTGGCGCCGAAGAACTCGATCCGATTACCCGGAGCAAGCTCGACCACAGCCTTCTTCCACCGCCGCGTGGTGCCCGCGTGAGCACCCCGGCGCTTGGGTTTAGGCTTCATGTTGATCGTTTGTACGCCGATGACCTTCACCTTGAAGATCTCTTCCACGGCCGCCCTGATGTGGGGCTTGTTGGCCCGGTAGTTGACCTCGAAGGAATACCGGTTGGTATCGATAGCCCTGTAGCTCTTCTCGGAGATGATGGGGCGGATGATGATCTCGCGCGCGTCCATCAGGCCTCACCGCCTTTGTCTGCATCGCCTCGGCTCGCGCCGCCTTCGAGGAAGGACACGGCCGCTTCGGTGAACACCAGGCTCTTCGCCCAGATGTAGTCCTGCACCTCGGCTTCGCCGACCGTCAACGCTCGCGTGCCTGCCAGGTTGCGGAAGCTCTTGAGCGTGGCGATCTCCTCGGAGCCCACCAGCACCAACACGGGTGTGTCGATAGCGGCCTTCTCAAGGATGGTCGCAGCCAGCTTGGTGGAAGGCTCCGAGAAGGCAGGCCCGGAGATGACACGCACGGTCCCGCCGGCCACCAGGTCGCCGAGGGCCATGCGATAGGCCTGCGCCCGCACCTTCTTGTTGACCTTGACGGCATAGCTGCGCGGGATGGGCGGGAAGGCCACGCCTCCGCCCGTGAAGTGCGCTACCTTGCCCGAGCCCACGCGGGCCCGGCCGGTACCCTTCTGCCGCCACTGTTTGGCGCCGGTGCCGGCGACCTCGCTCCTGCTCTTGGCAGCCGCGGTCCCCTGCCGATGCCCGGCCAGTTCAGCGGTCACGACCTGGTGAAGCAGACCGATGCTGATCTTGTCCTGCACCAGAGTCTCTTTCAACTCGTGCTGGCCCACGACCGCTCCGTTAACGTCGATTCTGTCGATAGATGGCATAGGCCTAACCTCTGATCACGACCAGGGAGCCCTTGCTCCCCGGGATCGCGCCTTTGACCAGCACCAGGTTCTTGTCGGGGTCGGTGGCGACCACGGTAAGACCGGTCTGAGTGACACGTACATTACCCATCTGGCCCGGGAGCTTCGTCCCGGGAAACACCCGCGCCGGGTCGGCGGAAGCGCCGACGGAGCCGGGAGCGCGGTGGAAGTGAGAGCCGTGGTAGCCGGGGCCGCCGCTGAACCCATGCCGCTTGATGACACCCTGAAAACCCTTGCCCTTGCTCACGCCCGTGACCTTGACCTTGTCACCCACGGTGAAGGCGTCCACGGTCACAGCGTCGCCGATGGCCAGGTCGCTCTCTCCCCGCACCTCCACGAGGTTGCGCTTGGGAGAGACGCCCGCCTTCTTCAGATGGCCGAGCAGGGGCTTGTTGAGCCGCTTGGGTTTCACGTCGCCGAACGCGATCTGCGTCGCGGCGTAGCCGTCGGTCTCGACCGTCTTCTTCTGCGTGACCAAGCAGGGACCCGCCTGGATCACGGTGCAGCGGACGACCGCGCCCTCTTCAGTGAAGAACTGGGTCATACCCAGCTTTGTGCCTAGCAAAGTCTTCATCACAGTTTGATCTCTATGTCCACGCCCGCGGGCAGATCCATGCGCATCAGAGAGTCCACCGTCTTGGGGGTGGGCTGATGGATGTCGATCAGACGTTTGTGCGTCCTGATCTCGAAATGCTCACGGGAGTCTTTGTCCTTGAACGGGCTGCGGATGACGCAGTACACGTTCTTCTCCGTCGGCAGAGGGACAGGGCCGGAAACGGTAGCGCCGGTGCGCTCAGCCGTCTCGACGATGCTCCTCGCACTTTTGTCGATGAGCTCGTGGTCGTAGGCTTTGAGCCTGATTCGTATCTTTTGTTGCGCCACCGAGTGACTCCTACTTGATGATCTTGGTCACAGCGCCTGCACCTACCGTACGGCCGCCTTCACGGATGGCGAAACGGAGGCCCTCGTCCATGGCGATGGGCGTGAGGAGCTTGGCATGGACAGTGGTGTTGTCGCCCGGCATGATCATCTCGACACCCTCTTGCAGGGTGACGTCACCGGTCACGTCGGTGGTCCGGAAGTAGAACTGCGGACGGTAGCCGTTGAAGAACGGGGTGTGCCGACCGCCTTCCTCGCGGGACAGGACGTAGATCTGGGCCTCGAACTCCGTATGAGGAGTGATGCTGCCCGGATGAGCCAGGACCATGCCGCGCTCGACATCCTCGCGCTTGATGCCACGCAGGAGGACCCCGATGTTGTCGCCCGCGCGCCCTTCGTCCAGCAGCTTGCGGAACATCTCCACGCCGGTGGCGACGGTCTTGGTGCTCTCGGGATGGAGACCGACCATCTCCACGTTGTCGCCGACCTTGACGATACCGCGCTCGACACGGCCGGTCACCACAGTGCCGCGGCCCTGAATGCTGAACACGTCTTCGATGGGCATGAGGAAGGGCTTGTCGATAGCGCGCTCGGGATCGGGGATGTAGGTGTCGAGGGCGTCAGCAAGCTCGAAGACGGACTTGCAGGTGGGGCACTCGCGGTCGCCGCAACCGTGCTCCAGAGCCTGGAGGGCGGAGCCGACGATGACCGGGATATCGTCACCAGGGAACTCGTACTCGGTGAGCAGCTCGCGGACTTCCATCTCCACCAGCTCAAGAAGCTCGGGGTCGTCCACCATGTCGGCCTTGTTCATGTAGACGATGATGTAGGGCACGCCCACCTGACGGGCGAGCAGGATGTGCTCACGGGTCTGGGGCATGGGACCGTCGGCGGCCGAGACGACCAGTACTGCGCCGTCCATCTGCGCTGCACCGGTGATCATGTTCTTGATGTAGTCGGCATGGCCCGGGCAGTCGACGTGGGCGTAGTGCCGCTTCTCGGTCTCGTACTCCACGTGCGCTGTGGCGATGGTGATGCCGCGCTCGCGCTCTTCCGGAGCGTTATCGATGGAATCGAAGCTACGGAACTCGATGTTGGGGTTCAGATTGGCCAGACACTTGGTGATAGCCGCGGTGAGAGTTGTCTTGCCGTGGTCGACGTGGCCGATAGTGCCTACGTTGACGTGAGTCTTGGTCCGCTCGAACTTCTTCTTCGCCACTTTATTCCTCCCTTTCTACCCTGATTCTCTCAGGCGGTCGCCGCAGCCAGGCGACCGGTCTTCCCTTTGGTTAGTCTGTCTTCCTGCCGCCCTGCTGGGCGATTATCTCTTGCGCGAGGGCGTTGGGCACCTCAGCGTAGTGACTGAATTGCATGGTATAAGTTGCCCGACCCTGGGTCATCGACCGCACGTCGGTAGCATATCCGAACATCTGGGCCAAAGGTACCGTGGCACGGATCACTTGAGCTCCCGCCCTCGGTTCCATGCCGACTATATGGCCCCGGCGGCCGCTCAGGTCGCCCATGACGTCGCCCATGTACTCCTCGGGCACCACCACCTCGACGTCCTCCACCGGCTCCAGCAGCACGGGCTTCGCCTTCCTGGCCGCTTCCTTGAAGGCCATCGAACCCGCGATCTTGAAGGCCATCTCCGAGGAGTCGACCTCGTGATACGACCCGTCGATGAGTTGCACCTTCACGTCCTCTACCGGAAAACCGGCAAGCACACCCGTCTCCATGGCTTCGACGATACCGGCCTGGACGGCGGGCACGTACTCCTTGGGTACCGCTCCGCCGACGATCTTGTTCTCGAAGGTGAAGCCGGTGCCGTACTCGTTGGGCTCCATCTTGATGACCACATGGCCGTACTGGCCCCGGCCGCCGGTCTGGCGGACGAAGCGGGCCTCGGTCTTGGGAACAGCCTGGGTGATACCTTCGCGATAGGCGACCTGCGGCCGCCCCACATTCGCGTCGACCTTGAACTCCCGCAGCAGCCGGTCGACGATGATCTCCAGATGAAGTTCGCCCATGCCGGCGATGATGGTCTGCCCCGTCTCCTCGTCGGTACGCACCCGGAAGGTGGGGTCCTCTTCCGTCAGCTTCATCAGGCTGTCGGACAACCTGTCCTGGTCGGCCTTCGTCTTGGGCTCGATGGCCACCCAGATGACGGGCTCGGGGAACTCGATCGCTTCGAGGATCACCCCGCCGCTCTCGTCACAGAGAGTGTCGCCCGTCGTCGTACTCTTGAGGCCCACCGCCGCGGCTATGTCGCCGGCAAACACGTGGGTGATGTCCTCGCGGTGGTTCGCGTGCATCTGCAGGATGCGCCCGACGCGCTCCTTCTTCTGCTTGCTCGAATTGTAGATGTACGAGCCTGCTTTGAGCGTACCCGAATACACCCGGAAGTAGGTGAGTTTGCCCACGAAGGGATCGGACATGATCTTGAAGGCTATGGCGGCGAACGGCTCGGCGTCGTCGGCATGCCGCACCACCGGCTGGCCGTTGTGGGGATTGATCCCCTCCATGGGCGGGATCTCGACCGGCGAAGGCAGGTAGTCGACCACGGCGTCCAGCAGCATCTGCACACCCTTGTTCTTGAACGAGGAACCGCACAGAACAGGTATGAGAGCCATGTCGAGGGTAGCGCGGCGGATGGCCTCCTTCAGGCGCTCCTCGCTGATCTCCTCGCCTTCCAGATAGTCCATCATGAGGGCGTCGTCGCGCTCGGCCAGACTCTCGATCATATGCGTCCGCTCCGCGCGGGCGCGATCGACCATATCTTCGGGAATGGGCGCTTCCAGCCACTCCGCCCCCATCTCGTCCTCATAGAGATAGGCCACCATGCGCACCAGGTCGACCACACCCGCGAAAGGTGTCTTCACGGCCGACGGGCAACTGAACCACAAGAGGATGGGCATGCAGGCGGTCGACCATCATCTGAACGCCCTGCATGAAGTCGGCCCCTATCCGGTCCATCTTGTTGATGAAGGCGATGCGAGGAACGCCGTACTTGTCGGCCTGCCGCCAAACGGTCTCCGACTGAGGCTCGACACCCGAGACAGAGCAGAAAAGGGCGATGGCCCCGTCCAGTACCCTAAGGGAGCGTTCCACCTCCATAGTGAAGTCCACGTGCCCGGGTGTGTCTATGATGTTCACCCGATGATCGCGCCACTCGCAGGTCGTGGCGGCCGAGGTGATGGTGATGCCCCGCTCCTGCTCCTGGGCCATCCAGTCCATCACGGCCGCGCCGTCGTGCACCTCACCGATCTTGTAGGTACGCCCCGTGTAGTACAGCATGCGTTCGGTGGTGGTCGTCTTGCCGGCATCGATGTGAGCCATGATGCCGATGTTGCGGACCATCGCCAGCGGATGCAGCCGGGCGGCCTTGGGGTCGGACTTATGTGCTGTCGCTTGTGCCAAAACTCTTAATTCCCTGACTCGCGCCTATGCGCGTCTCTTACCAGCGGTAGTGCGCGAAAGCCCTGTTGGCTTCGGCCATACGCAGGAGGTCTTCTTTCTTCTTCATGGTAGTGCCGGTGCGGTTGAAACCGTCGAGCAACTCGCCGGCCAGCCGTTCGGCCATGGTGTGCTCGCGCCGCCCCCGGCTGTGCGTGATGAACCAACGGATGGCCAGGGTGTAGGAGCGCCTCGTGGGTACTTCGATGGGCACCTGGTAGTTGGCGCCGCCCACGCGGCGAGACTTCACTTCCAATGCCGGCCGTACGTTCTCGACCGCGTCCTTGAGCACTCCCGCGGGGTCGTTGCCCGTGCGTTCGCGCAGGATGTTCATGGCGTCGTACATGATGTGCTCGGCGGTGGATTTCTTGCCGTCAAGCATCATGCGGTTGACGATCTGGGTGACCAGACGGCTGCGATAGATGGGGTCTGGCTGGATCTCCCTCTTGGGTGCCTTCGCTCTTCTGGACATGCTCTGCGCCTTCCTGTACTAACTGCTGAGCTTGACGCCGTACTTGGAGCGGCTCTGCTTACGATTGGCCACTCCGGCTGCGTCGAGCGCCGCGCGGATTATCTTATACCGGACGCCGGGTAGGTCTTTCACCCTGCCGCCCCTGATAAGCACGACAGAGTGTTCCTGCAGGTTGTGCCCGATACCCGGGATGTAAGCCGTCACTTCCATGCCGTTGACCAGCCGCACACGCGCCACTTTCCTCAGGGCCGAGTTGGGCTTCTTGGGCGTCGTGGTGTAGACACGTGTGCAAACGCCCCGCTTCTGGGGAGCGCCTTTGAGGGCAGGCGTCTTCGATCTCTTGGATTGTTCCTGCCGGCCCTTGCGGATCAACTGGTTGATAGTCGGCACAAATGCTCCTCGTCTATTCCTGGCGAAATGCTCATTAACGGTCTCACGCGCAAGACGAACCTACGCGCCTGAAAGCGCAACGGCCGCGAAGTATAACAAAGGCCACTCACCCCTGCAAGCAGCGGCGCTAGAGAGTCGGCTGCAAACACGCCGAGAAATCAGGGGCCGGATGGCGTCGCCATCCGGCCCCCGGCCAGGTTCTCTCTGCGGCCTGCCGTCAAACGACAGAGCCGGCTTGTACTCTATTCGCCCTCGCCCGCCGGCTCGGCGCCCAGGAGGGCCGGGCCCTCCTCGAACTCGTAGCCGTCGCCTTCGCCGAGAAGCATGTCGCCCGTGTCTTCCTCACCTTCCTCATCCCCGTCGCCAAAGAGAGACCACCCTCGCTCGGCAAGGCGCACGCGCACCTCTTCCAAGCTCTTCTGCCCCAAGCCGGGCACGGCCAGAAGCTCCTTGGTGGTTTGTCGAAGAAGGTCGCTCACCCGTTCGATGCCCGCCCGAGTGAGGACGGAATGGACGTAGGTGGGCAGGTCGAGGTCGTCCACCAGCATGTTGTAGCCTTCCAGCTCGGAAGAGCCGCCGGTGAGCTGAGCCCATTGCTGCTCGGGCGTGAGTGCGCCGCCCTCGAAGTGGGTACCCATGCCGTCGCCGAAGAGTCCATCTCTGCCGGTAGATTGGCACTCACCAGTTCGATGTTGCGGTAGGCGCGCAGACCCGTGGCGGCCGGGATGAGCTTGCCGATGATGACGTTCTCCTTAAGACCGCGCAGCTCGTCGACCTTACCTTCCAGAGCAGCGTCGGTGAGCACCTTGGTAGTCTCCTGGAAGGAAGCCGCCGAGAGGAAGCTCTCCGTGGCCAGGGAGGCTTTGGTGATCCCCAGGATTATCTCTTCGTAGGTAGCCGGTTCGCCGCCGGCCTCCACCACGCGTTCATTCTCCTGGTCGATGATGAGGCGGTCGATCATGCGGCCGGGCAGGAAGCTGGTGTCGCCCGGGGTCTCCACCAGCACCTTCTTGGTCATCTGCCGGCAGATGAGCTCCACGTGCTTGTCGTCGATCTGCACGCCCTGCTTGTGGTAGACGTCCTGTACCTCGCTGACGATATAGCGGGCGGTCTCCAGGGCGCCGCGGTACTTGAGCAGCTCGTGCGGGTTGAGCGACCCTTTGTAGAGCTGGTCGCCGGCCTCGACGCGCTGGTCTTCCCTCACCATGAGGTCGGCCCGCCGGCTGATGGCGTAGCTGTGCAGTTCCTCGCCGATGTCGTCGAGGATGACCACCTTCTTGGCCTTGTCGGACTCCTCGATGTGCACGACACCCGCGAACTGCGTGATCTTCGCCTGGCCTTTGGGCTTGCGGGCTTCGAACAACTCGACCACCCGCGGCAGACCGTGGGTGATGTCGGCGCCGGCCACACCGCCGGTGTGGAAGGTACGCATGGTCAGCTGGGTGCCCGGTTCGCCGATGGACTGGGCGGCGATATGCCCCACAGCTTCACCGATGGCCACCAGGTCGTTGGCGGCCAGCGAGCGCCCGTAACAGAGCTGGCACACGCCGATCTCGCTCTGGCAGCCCAAAACGGAGCGTACCTTCATCTTGAGATCCGGGTGATCCGCCGCCGGATAGAGGGTCAGGAGCCTCTGCAGCATGCGCTTGTTGAGCATCTCGTCGCGCTCGTAGACCACTTCGCCCGTCTCCGGGTCGGCCACGTCCACGGCAAGCACCCGCCCGAGCAGCAGTTCGTTCAAGCGGTCGCCCTTGCGCAGCGCCATGTCGATGTAGTTGTGCGTGCCGCAGTCGAGTTCGCGGATGACCACTTCCTGGGCCACGTCGACCAGGCGCCGGGTCAGGTAACCCGAGTCGGCCGTGCGCAGCGCCGTGTCGGCGAGACCCTTGCGGGCGCCGTGCGTGGAGATGAAGTACTCGAGCACGTTCAGGCCTTCCATGAAGTTGGCCTTGATGGGGCGCTCGATGATCTCGCCCTTCGGCGAAGCCATGAGCCCCCGCATACCTGCCAACTGGCGGATCTGCTTGAACGAGCCCCGAGCTCCTGAGTTGGCCATCATGTAGACCGGGTTCAAGCGCCGGAAGTTCTTCTCCATAGCGTCGGCCACCTTCTCGGTGGCTTCGGTCCACTGCTCGGTCACACGCTCGCGCCGCTCGGAGTCGGTGAGGTTGCCGCGGTTGTACTCGTCCTGGATGTGCTTCACCCGCGCCTCGTAGCCCGAGAGGATCTCCTCCTTGTCGGGTGGCACCACGATGTCGTTCTTGGAGATGGTGACCCCGGCCACCGTGGCATAGTGGAACCCTAGGTCCTTGAGGACGTCGAGCAGATGCGCCACGGCGATGGCACCGTAGTATTCCACCAGGTCGGATACGAACTCCGACATGACGTTCTTGGTGAAGACACGGTTCTGGAACTCGTAGTCGTGCTTGCGGATGGTGCCTTCCGGCCCTTCCTTCTCCCAGTCCTCCCCAAAGTATTCCTTTAGGGAGGCATAGACGGCGGCGTTGAACAGCCCCCGGCCGACGGTGGTGACGACACGGCCATCCTCCCAGCGGAATACGACCGGGTCCTGGATGCCGACGGCCTTCTCGGCGTAGGCATGCTCGAGCGCAGCCACGCTGCCGAACAGACGCGGGCGAGGTTCAAGCGCGGCCAGGGCTTCCCCGTCGAAGGGGTCGACCTGCGCCAGGTCGGGACCGTCGAAGTAAGTCAGGTAGTAGCAGCCCAGGATCATGTCCTGCGTAGGCACGGCGATGGGACGCCCGTGCGCCGGCGACAGGATGTTGTTGGAGGAAAGCATGAGGATGCGGGCCTCGGCCTGCGCCTCCACGGAGAGGGGCAGGTGGACGGCCATCTGGTCGCCGTCGAAGTCGGCGTTGAAGGCCGTACAGACCAGCGGGTGGAGCTGGATAGCCTTGCCCTCGATGAGCACCGGCTCGAAGGCCTGGATGCCCAGGCGGTGCAGCGTCGGGGCCCGGTTGAGCATGACCGGGTGCTCCGAGATCACCTCTTCGAGGATGTCCCACACCTCGGTGAACTCAGATTCCACCAGCTTCTTGGCCGCCTTGATGTTCTGCACCTGCTTGCGCTCCACCAAGCGGCTCATGACGAAGGGCTTGAACAGCTCCAGGGCCATGGTCTTGGGGATGCCGCATTGGTGCAGCTTGAGCTCCGGGCCAGCCACGATAACGGACCGGCCGGAGTAGTCGACGCGCTTGCCCAGCAGGTTCTGGCGAAAGCGGCCCTGCTTGCCCTTCAGCATGTCGGAGAGCGACTTGAGGGGCCGGTTGCCCGGTCCGGTGACGGCGCGGCCGCGCCGACCGTTGTCGAAGAGGGCGTCGACCGCCTCCTGGAGCATGCGCTTCTCGTTGTTGACGATGATCTCGGGCGCACCCAGGTCGAGCAGCCGCTTGAGCCGGTTGTTCCGGTTGATCACGCGACGATAGAGGTCGTTGAGATCGGAGGTAGCGAAGCGGCCGCCGTCGAGCTGCACCATGGGCCGCAGTTCCGGCGGGATGACAGGGATGGACTCCAGGATCATCCACTCGGGATGGTTATCGGAGCGCAGGAAGCCCTCGACCACCTTCAAGCGCTTGACGGCCCGGGACAGCTTCTGCCCCTTGGAGGTCTTGATGGTCTCGCGCAGCGACTTGGCCTCGGCCTCCAGATCGACGGCGCCCAGCAGCTCGCGAATGGCCTCCGCGCCCATGCCGCCGCGGAAATAGACGCCGTAACCGAAGGGGCTGCCGAACTTCTCTTTCATCTCCCGGAAGAGCGTCTCGTCGGTGATGATGTCGCCCTTCTTGATGCCCTTGAAGGCCGCCCAGATCTCGCGCAGGCGGGCTGCCTGCTGATCGGCGTAGCGCTCCAGGTCGCGCAGACGGGTGTCGGCTTCCAGCCGCAACTCGCTCACGCGCTTCTCGACCTCGGCCGGAGTCCACTCGGAGAGCGGGGTCTCGTCGAAACCGAGGGCCAGTTCGTCGTCCTCGTCGGGAGTGGAGTTGCCGAGCAGCACCGAGACGCGCTTGTCGCGCTCGGCCATGATCTTGACCTTCTGTTCGTCACGGGAGACGAAGGTGTTATCGATATCGGCCTGCAGGAGGTCCTCCAGCTTGCCGGCGTCGCGCTGCCGCTTGTCGTCGTCGACGAAGGTGACAATGGAGGCGGAGAAATAGAGGACGCGCTCCAACTGCTTCGGCGAGATGTCGAGCAGGTAGCCCATACGGCTGGGGACGCCCTTGAAGTACCAGATGTGGCTCACGGGCGCGGCCAGGTCGATGTGACCCATGCGTTCGCGCCGTACCTTCGCCCGGGTGACCTCCACGCCGCAGCGCTCGCAGATGATGCCCTTGTAGCGGACGCGCTTGTACTTGCCGCAGTAGCACTCCCAGTCCTTGGTGGGACCGAAGATGCGCTCGCAGAAGAGGCCGTCCTTCTCGGGCTTGAGCGTCCGGTAGTTGATCGTCTCCGGCTTCGTCACCTCGCCCGATGACCAGGCCCTGATCTGCTCCGGCGAGGCCAAGCCTATCCGAATGGCGTCGAATTCATTGATGTCTATCACCGAAGGCTCCTATTCCGCATCGTCGGCGAGGGGCAGGAACATGGGCGCGGCCGGATTGGCCCCCAGATCGATCTCGTGGGTCTCGATCTCAGGTGCCCCCTCGAACTCGTCGGATGCTTCCTCGTCGTCGGACTGCTCGTCGAGTTCCGACCCCATGTGTGTGGGGACCAGAGCTGCCTCGGCTTCCGACGCTCGCTCTTCGGCCCGATAACGGGCGGAGAGGTCGATGCCCAGTTCTTCAGCCGCCCGAAGCAGGTCGTCTTCCTCCTCGGCGACCTCGAGAGCGCCGCCCTCCTCGCTCATCACCTGGATGTCGAGGGCCAGGGACTGCATCTCCTTGAGGAGGACCTTGAAGGATTCCGGCACACCCGGACGGGCGATGTTCTCACCCTTGACGATGGCCTCGTAGGCCTTGACCCGGCCCTGCGTGTCGTCGGACTTGATGGTGAGCATCTCCTGTAGCGTGTAGGCGGCGCCGTAGGCCTCGAGCGCCCACACCTCCATCTCGCCGAAACGCTGTCCGCCGAACTGAGCCTTGCCTCCCAGCGGCTGCTGGGTGACCAACGAGTACGGACCCGTCGAGCGGGCGTGGATCTTGTCGTCGACCAGGTGATGCAGCTTCAGGATGTACATGTAGCCCACCGTGATGCCCTGGTCGTAGGGTTCGCCGGTGCGGCCGTTGTACAGCTTCACCTTGCCGGCCACATGCGTGCCGGGGTTGTTGTCGAGGCTGATGGGCATCTTCACGGCCAGCGGGTCGTCGGCCAGGTCGGGATGAGCCAGCACCCAGCCCATGAGAGCCTCGTCGACTTCCACCTGGGTAGCGCCGTCGAAAACCGGAGTGGCGATCGGCTGCGGCCCCTCGCCCGAGGCGGCGTCGGTCACATCGTAGTACTTCTTGGCCAGGGCGATCTGCTCCGCGATGGTCAGATGGTCGCTGTCGGCCACCTCGGCGGAGTCCATCTCGATCCCGTTGCGCTTCAGCCGGAAGAAACCGTGGTGAGCCGCCCAACCCAGGTGGGTCTCCATGACCTGGCCGATGTTCATACGTGAGGGCACGCCCAGCGGGTTGAGGATGATGTCGACCGGGCTGCCGTCCTCCAAGAAGGGCATGTCCTCCTCGGGCACGATCTTGGAGATGACGCCCTTGTTACCGTGGCGGCCGGCCAGCTTGTCGCCCTCGGCGATCTTGCGCTTCTTGGCCACATACACCCGCACGAGCCGGTTGACACCCGGGGAGAGATCGTCGCCGGCGTCGCGGGAGAACTCCTTGACGTCGATGACCACGCCCTTCTCGCCGTGGGGCACTTTGAGCGAGGTGTCGCGCACCTCGCGGGCCTTCTCTTTGAAGATGGCCCGGATGAGCTTCTCTTCGGCGGTGAGTTCGGTCTCGCCCTTGGGGGTGATCTTCCCGACCAGAAGGTCGCCCGAGGTCACTTCCGCGCCGATGCGCACTATGCCGTCCTCATCGAGATCGGCCAGTGATTCCTCGGAGCGGTTGGGGATATCGCGGGTTATCTCCTCGTCGCCCAACTTGGTGGAGCGCGCCTCGACCTCGTACTCCTCTATGTGCACCGAGGTGAGGACGTCGTCCTTGACCAGGCGTTCGCTGATGACGATGGAGTCCTCGAAGTTGTAGCCCTCCCAGCTCATGAAGGCGACCAGGAGGTTGCGTCCCAGGGCGAGTTCGCCCTTGCAGGTGGAGGCACCGTCGGCCAAGACCGTGCCCGGAACCACGTCGTCACCCACGTTTACCAGCGGCTTCTGGTGGATGAACGTGCCCTGGTTGGAGCGTTCGAACTTGAGCAGGTCGTGGGAGGCTATCTCGCCTTCGTGGGTCTCGATCAGGATCCGTTCGGCCGAGACGCCGCGAACTCTACCCGCCTGTTTGGCCAGGAGCACGTCACCGGTGTCGACCGCCGAGCGGTACTCCATGCCCGTGCCGATGAGAGGAGCTTCCGCCTGCAGCAGCGGCACGGCCTGACGCTGCATGTTGGAGCCCATCAAGGCCCGGTTGGCGTCATTGTGCTCCAAGAAGGGCACCAGCGCGGTAGCCACCGAGACCGTCTGCTGTGGCGACACGTCCATGTAGTCGACCACCTGCTTGCGGGCGCTCACGTACTCGCCACCGGGGCGCGCGCCAGAACCGTGTCCTCGGCGAAGACCCCGGTCTTGGCGTTGATGGGAACGTTGGCCTGAGCGATCACATGCTTCTCTTCGGTGTAGGCCGTGAGCCACTCGATCTCGTCGAGCACCTTGCCGTCCAAGACCTTGCGATAGGGGCTCTGAATGAACCCGAACTCGTTCACCGTCGCGTGGCTGGAGAGCGAGCCGATAAGACCGATGTTGGGACCTTCCGGCGTCTCGATCGGGCACATGCGCCCGTAGTGGGTCGGATGGACGTCGCGCACCTCGATGGGCGCCCGCTCCCGGGTGAGACCGCCCGCGCCCAGGGCCGAAAGACGGCGGCGGTGGGTAAGACCGGCCAGCGAGTTGGTCTGGTCCATGAACTGCGACAGCTGCGAGCTGCCGAAGAACTCCTTGAGCGCTGCCACCACCGGGCGGATGTTGATGATGGACTGCGGCGTGATGGTGTCTACGTCCTCGGTGGTCATGCGCTCCCGCACCACGCGCTCCATGCGATAGAGACCCACGCGGAAGGCTTCCTGCACGAGTTCGCCCACCATGCGCAGACGCCGGTTGCCGAAGTGCTCGTACTCGTCCAGGCGGTTGGCCACCTCATCCCAAGGTAGGCCGGGAGCCACCTCGGCCATGTCGCGGGCTTCTTCGAGCAGGTGCTCGTGGTCGATGACCAGAGGCACCTGTACCAGCTCGCGTACCAGGGCGACGATATCGGCCTTGGTCAGGGTGCGGATGTCGAGGTCGGTATCCAGGTTGAGGCGTGCGTTCAGCTTGTGCCGCCCCACCCGGGTGAGATCGTACCGTTTGGGATCGAAGCAGATGTTCCAAAGCAGGTTGCGGCTGGCCTCCAATGTGGGCGGCTCGCCGGGACGCTGCTTCTTGAACAACTCGACCAAGGCCTCCTCCACGGAGCGTACGGAGTCCTTCTCGAGTGTGGCTTTGATGAACGGGTTGCCGTCGAAGAGGTCGAGGATCTCCTCGTCGGTGCCCTTGGAGAGGAGAGAGGGGTCGTCCATGGTCCTGGCCGAATCGATACCCGCCAGTGCACGCAGAAGAACAGTCGCAGGCAGCTTGCGCTTGCGGTCGATGCGCACAGAGACCGCACCCCGCTTGTCGATCTCGAACTCCAGCCACGAACCGCGAGCCGGCATGAGGTTGGCGATGAGAACCTGCTTCGTGGGGTCCTTGGCAGTCATGACGTAGGCGCCCGGAGAGCGCACGAGCTGGGTGACGATCACGCGCTCGGTGCCGTTGATGATGAAGGTGCCCTGCTCGGTCATCATGGGAAAGTCGCCCATGAAGACGTTCTGCTCCCGTATCTCCCCCGTCTCCCGGTTCACGAAGCGGATGGTAACGAACAGGGGCGCCGCGTAAGTCATGTCTTTGTCGCGGCATTCTTTGAGCGAAAGAGGCGGGTCGTTGAACTGATATTCCCCGAATTCGACTGCGTAGTTGCCGGTGTAGTCCTCGATGGGCGTTATGTCATCGATGGTCTCTCTCAGGCCTTTGGTCTTGAACCACTCGAACGATTCGGTCTGAATTGCGATGAGGTTGGGAAGGTCTAGGATCTGCGGTAACTTAGAGAACGACGTACGCGGTCTTGGAGTCTTCCTTTCGGCCAAAGGGGATCACTCCTCGTATCCAGGGGTTTTTGCACAGGGCGCAGCGCGCAAACTTGCATGCTATCACTTGTATATCGATGAAACAAGCCCGGCCGAAACCCTGCCCCGAGGGGCGGGTTCCGGCCGGGCGTGCTATCGGTCACACACCGATTCCCAGATCAGCTCGCCAAGAGCCGGCGGTCCCGACCATTCATGGCACTGACCAAGAAGAGGCGCGGTATCGGGTCTCCGGAAGAGTCGTGACTTCGCAGCTGGAGGAGACCCGATACCGCGCCGACACTACTTGACTTCGACGTCGGCCCCGACTTCCTCGAGCTGCTTGCGGAGATCTTCGGCTTCGTCCTTGGTGATGCCCTGCTTGACGGGATTGGGAGCTCCGTCGACCAGGTCCTTGGCTTCTTTCAGGCCCAAGCCGGTGACGGCACGCACTACCTTGATGACGTTGATCTTCTTCTCGCCGGCGGCCTTGAGGATGACGTCGAACTCGGTCTGCTCTTCTTCCTCAACGGCGGCGGCGGCGCCGGCCGCCGGAGCGGCCATGGCCATGGGCATGGCGGCGCTGACGCCGAATTCCTCTTCCAGGGCCTTGACGAGCTCGGACAGCTCGAGCACGGACATCTTCTTGATCTCTTCGATGAGCTCAGCAGCGTTCACTTTCGGCTCCATTCCTTCTAAACACGTTACACAGCGGTCTTGGACGGCCGGTTCCGGTCGCCCGGGTTTGGCCGGCCGGTCTTAGGCGGCGTTCTCTTTCTGGTCTCTCACTTGGGCCACCACGATGACCAGTCCACGGATGGGGCCGTTCAGCACGTTGACCAGTCCTTGGATCGGCGATGCGATAGCGCCCACCATGCGGGCGATAAGCACTTCGCGACTGGGCAGAGAGGCTAGGCTCTCCACGTCGGTGGCGCTGAGCAGCGAGCGCTGCAGCTTGCCTCCGCGGACGGCGGCCTTCTTCTTTTCCTTGATGAAGTCCTGGATGGTCTTGGCCACCCGGACGGGGTCGCCGTGGCAGTAGGCGATGGCCGTCGGACCTTTCAGCAGTTCCTCGAGCCCTTCCACGCCTGCGTCTCGCGCGGCGATCTTGGCCAGGGTGTTCTTGACTACCTTCAGGCTGGCGTCGACCTTGGCGAGGCGGGTGCGCAACTCTGTCGCCTCGGCGAACGTGAGGCCCCGATAGTCTACGAAGTAGTAGACGTCACAGGACTTGAGGTCCTCACCGATTTCCTTGACCGCTGCTACTTTGCCTGGTTTCGGCATATAGTTCACCTCCTTCAATGACAAATCGTCCACCTCCGAAAGCAGAGGCGGACGATGACTAGGAGGCTCCTTCGAGCCGCAATGTCTGTCTCGCTCTACCTCGGCTGGCGGGTTGGTCCAAAGACCTTCACCGCTTCTGCCGCCTGGGCGGCACCAGCTGTCTCTGGCGGATGCGGAGGGGAGTATAGCAGTGCCCGAGATGGGTGACCACTCACTACCGGCGCCGCTGCGAACATGGCGGCCGCCTACGCGACCAGTCACCCATCTCGGGGACACTACTCTGTGTGTCCGCTTGTGTGGGGTGGACCACCCTGGTGAGCGACACCTTCCTTGTAGGAGCCCCGGTCAATCGTAGACGATACCGCGCTCCTCGAGGAGGGCGGCCAGCCCTGGGGCTTCGATCAGGAACTGGCTCCCGTCCCGCTGCATCTCGAAACGGCCGTCCGGCCACTGGCCCATCGCCAGGTATTCGTCGTCCTCGAGTAGGAAGAGAACCGTGATCTGAGGCGTTGGACCGTTGTGATCGGGATTGTCTTCGGCAAAGACCCCGGAGACGGAGGCTTCGACAAATTCGAGTATCTCCTCGGGGGAGTCGACCATTTCCGTGCGTCCCGGCGCCCGCAACTCGACCGCCCGGACGTCGCCGACCACGAGTTCTTCCTGGATGGCCTGCCACGACGACTCGCTCCCCCCGCTGCTGCTCAGCGCCGCAGTCACGAGGACGCCGACAACGAGCACTAGGCCGATCCACAAGCGGTTAGCCTTCATCATGATGAGCCGCCGAGTCGTCTTCCGCCGTTCATTCTCCTACCTTCATTCAGTGGCTCACTGCTCCCGAGCAGCCTCCGCACCAGCTAAGAATAGTCGGCCTGTGTCTCGGTAACCAGCCAAGGTGCCGGAGAGAAGAAGAAAGGCCGGGGCGGACCGCTTCGGCGTCCGCCCCGGCCTCTGCCGGTCCTTCTAGCCCGGTCTTCCGACCGGGTCGTGCTGGCCTCCAGGGCCTCTTGCGCCTTCCGGGCCTCTTAGGCCTCGTCCTCCAGCAGCGCCCTGGTCTTCGACGTATCCAGCGGGATGCCGGGGCCCATGGTGCTGGTCATGCTGATGCTGCGCAGGTACTTGCCCTTGGCCGCAGCCGGCTTGGCGCGCACGATCTCGCCCAACACCTCGCTGTAGTTGGCAACCAGATTCTCGGCCGCGAATGACTTCTTGCCCACGATCAGGTGGATGACGCCGAACTTGTCGGTGCGGTACTCCACCTTGCCCGCTTTCATGTCGGCGACGGCCTTGCCCACGTCGAACGTGACCGTGCCGGCCTTGGGGTTGGGCATAAGACCGCGGGGACCGAGGACCCGACCAAGTTTGCCCACCACGCCCATCATGTCCGGGGTGGCTATGGCGGCGTCGAAATCGAGCATGCCTCCCTCGACCTCGGCGGCCAGGTCTTCCGCTCCCACCAGGTCGGCGCCGGCGGCTTCGGCTTCAGTGGCTTTTTCACCCTTGGCGAACACGGCCACGCGGATGGTCTTGCCTGTGCCGTGGGGCAGCATGACGGTGCCGCGCACCTGCTGATCGGCATGACGGGGATTGACGCCGAGCTTGATGTGGACTTCGACGGTCTCGTCGAAGTTGGCCGTCTCCATGACTTTCAGGAGTTTGGCGGCTTCGAGGGGCGTGTAGAACTTGCCCTGCTCGACGAGGCGCTTCGCTTCCTTGAAGCGCTTGGAATCCCTGCTCACTTCTCATACCTCCTGGTGGTCCGACGGGCCCTCGGCCCTCCCACCTTCCGGCCCGCGCCGGCAACCTGAGCCGGACGAGCGCTTTTCCTTTATCCGGGAAACCCGGTCAGTCGACTACCGTGACACCCATGCTCCGCGCCGTACCGGCCAGGATGCGCATGGCCGCCTCGACATCGAGAGCGTTGAGGTCGGGCATCTTCACTTCGGCGATCTGCCGCAGTTGATCCTGGGTGATCTTGCCCACTTTGTCCTTGCGCGGGTTGGCCGCACCCTTGGCGATGCCGGCCGCATTGCGGATGAGCACCGCCGCCGGGGCGGTCTTGAGGACGAACGTGAAGGAACGGTCCTCGAAGACGGTGAGTTCGACCGGGACCACTTGATCGATACGGTCCTGCGTAGCCGCGTTGTAGGCCTTGCAGAACTCCATGATGTTCACGCCGTGCTGGCCCAGCGCGGGACCGACCGGAGGGGCCGGGCTTGCCTTGCCCCCCACGATCTGCAGCTTCACTATCGCCCGTACCTTCTTCGCCACCTTGATTCTCCGTCTCTATAACAGGACCCAGGCCCTAGCGCCTAGATCTTCTTGACCTGCTCAAACCCCAGTTCGGTGGGTGTGTCCCTACCGAAGATAGAAACCATGACCTTGAGCTTGCTCTGCTCGATGTTGACCTCGGAGACCTCGCCGGTGAAGTCGGTCAGCGGTCCGCTGACCACACGCACCTGCTCTCCCACAGAGAACTCAGCTTTGGCCTTGGGCTTCTCCACAGTCGAGGTGTGGAGGATGCGATCGATCTCTGAGGCCATGAGTGGGGTCGGTTTGTTCTCCGAGCCCACGAAGCCCGTCACTCCAGGGGTGTTCTTGACCAGAGACCAGGAGTCGTCGGTGAGGACCATCTTGACGAGAAGGTACCCTGGGAAGATGCGCTTCTCGACCTGTACTTTCTCGCCGCCCTTGGTCTCGACCACCTGCTCGGTCGGTACGACGATCTCCTCGAAATACTCGGCCTGGTTCATCGACTGGATACGGTGCTCGAGATTGGCACGGGCCTTGTTCTCGTGACCGGAGTAGGTGTTGATGACGTACCACTTCGAATCCATGAAGGGATGACTCCTGTTAGCCTAGGATCCGGGTACGCCGCTCAGCCGAGACCGACTGCGCGCATTATTACGTTCCAGATGAAGTCGAACACGCCGATGTACACGGCCGCAATGACGACGGCCACGATCACGACACCGGTGGAGGCGATGAGTTCCTTGCGCGCCGGCCACGTGACCTTGCTCATCTCGATGCGCACCTCCCGGAGGAAGGTGCGGAGACGTCCGTGCGGCTTTGTGCTCACCGCGCCTCGCGGAGCCGAGGTGGGCTTCGCAGCCGCGACGCGCGACGACGAGCGCGAGAGGGCGCTCTTAACGGCACCGGCCTGCTTCGGCTCGGTACCACCTGCTGACTTGTCACTCACGATCTTTGCCATCGCCTCTATCTCGATCCCGGGAAAGAATTGGCAGGGCAGGAGGGATTCGAACCCCCAACATCCGGTTTTGGAGACCGGCGCTCTACCGTTGGAGCTACTGCCCTACGCCTACCCAGCGTACGCTTGGCTGGACTACTTCGTCTCTTTATGGACCGTTGCCGTGCCGCACCACTTGCAGTACTTGCGCAGTTCGATCCGCTCGGGATCGTTGCGCTTGTTCTTCATGCTGGTGTAATTACGGCGCTTGCACTCCTGGCAAGCCATCGTGACCCGTACCCGCATTACTTCACCGCTCCCTAGTCATTGAACGCTCGTGCATGCTACCACATACGGAGGTAGCGGCGAGAGGACTCGAACCTCTGACACGCGGATTATGATTCCGCTGCTCTGACCGACTGAGCTACGCCGCCCCGCGATGGAGCCCCCACTCGGATTTGAACCGAGGACCCCTTCCTTACCATGGAAGTGCTCTGCCAACTGAGCTATGGAGGCCCATCGGACCGACCCGATCGATCGCGGGTCGATCACCAGCCGCCGGCGGATCGTTATGGTGGGGGGGGAGGATTTGAACCTCCGTAGGCTGCGCCGACAGATTTACAGTCTGCTCCCTTTGGCCACTCGGGCACCCCCCCACACGCGAAGACCCCGCGCGGAGGCGAACTCGGATGATACCCAAAGCAGGAGGTCATTTCAATACGCGGGGAAGCCATACCCTCTCCTCCGAGGCACGCCTTTGGCAAGCCTCCTCGGAGAGGGTATGGCTTCCCCCTCTGGAGTACGGTTCAGGGTGCGTTACACCCCGGGTGCGGATTCTTTGGTCTCTTCCGGGTCGCTCGCGGTCTTGGTCAGCAGGAATCGATAGAGGAGTCCGCCGGCCGCCGCTCCGACGATGGGCGCGACCAGGAACAACCACAGTTGGGAGAGGGCCCAGCCGCCCTCGAAGATCGCCGGGCCGATGCTCGTCCCATCAAGCTCTGGCAGCGACCCGCCCCATTCTATTACCGCGGCCTGAGGCTAGAACTGCGTGGTGCAGTAGGGCGCACGGGCAGTTCGGAAGAGCCGATCGGCGCGCGTGCATGCGCCCGTAACGAGCTCCCTAACCAGACCGGCGGCAGCCAACACCGAGAAAGAAACGTTTCCCAGATAGGCAGAGCCCAGGTCGGCCCTGTCGACCTCGAGTTCGGCTGGGGACGTTGTGCGCGCACAACCCGCGCCGCCGGCACCGGGACGGTCCACAGCCAAACGGTAGACGGGGCAAGGCGCGGCAGCGTACGACCCGTCGTGGAGACCGGGGTCACGTACGCCCAGCACCAACTCGCCGGCGGCGGCGTAGCCCCGAGCGGCCAGGGCGGCCGGGACATCCAGCAGACAAAGCCAGAGATGGTCGATCTCCCCACCGGTCACAAAGCGCCGCGTGTCGGCCAGGAGCCAGCGGAGAGGCTCGTCCGTGCGCCCGCGCCGGCAGCTCACCCGAGTGACAAGCCCCAGATCGAGACAATGGCGCCACAGCGCGGCATAACCGTCAGTCGTTGAGGCCAGCAGTTCTTCCACACACACCGTCCAGGCGCGCCGGCCGTCGGTGAGTTCGGCCAGGGAGCGGTGGCTGACATATCCCTGCAGGCCCTCCTCGTCTTCCGCCACGGCATGGAAGAGCGGCCCCGCGCCCGGCTGCGTCTGAAAGAAGTGAGGCCCGTCGTCGAGGTGATCGTCCCACCAGGCGCGCGAGCGGCTGACCGCTCCCGCATCCCGCAGGCGCAGACGGCCGTAGAGGGCGGGCAGAACGGCCCGGGCCTCGTCCACGTCGATCGGCCGCACGCGCACCCGCTCCTCAAGCCGGGTCCGCGGGCGAGCAGTGACGAAGGCCGCGTGTTCACTCTCCACCACGAAGGTGGAAAGAGCAGTAGCGGGACCGTACCCGAAGCGCCGGTACAGGTCGCCAACCGAGGCGGTGAGTACGGAGACGGCCTCTCCCCTCGCGCGCATGGCCGCCTGTTGGGCCAGCACCAGTCGCGTGCCGATGCCCCTGCCGCCGTAGCCGGGCAGTGTGGTCACCCAGGCCGGCCCACCGGCGGGGCAGACGGCGCCGCCCGGAAGCGTCAACTCCAGGGTCAGGACCGTCGAGGTGCCCACCAGACGATCCCCGCAGAAAGCCCCGAGGGCCCGCGAGAGATCGAAGCGCGCCCCGAAGTAGCGCCGGTCGTCCTCCCCGGGGAGGGTGCCGAAGGCGCGATAGGCCGTGGAGAGGGCGGCGTCGAACTGCTCCTTCGCAATCGCCCTGATCTCGATGGGCTCGTCGCGCAGCGTCATCGGTCAGGTCTCGCCCTCAGCCCGCGCCCTCACGCGCGGGACGGTGATACTCGCCTCGGTGAGAAAGAGCGCCCGCGCCCCGGGTCCCTGGCGACGGAGAGCCTCGTCCAGAGCTGTCTGCAGGTCGGGAAAGGGAGTCATGAACATGGCCTTCACTTCCTCGTCACCGAGACCGGTCACCGTCCAGATCTCCGCCCTCTGCAGGATGGAGGCAACGCGGGTGGCCTGCTGCACTCCAAGCCGGTACTCCTCCAGATCAGCCCGTTCCATGGCCTCCTGCGGCGAACCGGCGGCGGCCAACATATCGAAGAGGGTCTGGTTCTCGCCCAGGCCGAAGGGACACTCCGAGACCACGATGAGGATGCCGCCGTCCTTCACGGCCAGCGCTCCGCTCTGGATGGCCTTGTTGGTCTGGTAGAAGTTGCAGTCCATGGGATGGGGAGCGACGGCCACCACCACCTCACAGCGCTCCTCGAGGTCGAGCACGAACTGCCGGTCGGCTACGCGCACGGCCTGCAAGAAGGTGTCGGCTAGCGGACCAGCCGCCGCAAAACCTATCTGGTGCTCCTTGTCGAGCACCAACTGGATGGAGAACACGCGCTTCCCGGCAATGCCGAACGCGAGAGCATCCTCGAGATCCTCGTGCACGGGATTGCCGCTCAGTACGAGGCTTTCCGAGCCCGGCTCCATCGACAGCCTGTGGTTCGCCCACACCGTCTCGTAAGCCGCCAGCCCGGGGAAGAGCGACTTGCGCCCTCCCGTATAGCCTGCGAAATAGTGCGGCTCCACGGAATTGACGAGGACTACACTGCGGGCCTCGGCCAACAGGCGGTTCACCTTCACATCCGTTCCGCGGCTCGTGCGGCCCAGGAGGACCATCTGCTCCTGGGCCCTGGCATCGTGGGAGAAGATGCGGGCCGCATGGGCGCGCGCCAGGTCGGCGCCGAAGATACGGGACACTTCCTCGGGAAGGGCCGCCCGATGCGTGCCGGTGGCGACGACGAAGGATAGCTCCCTGCCGGGAACGGCCTCCCAGGTCTCGAGACCGCCACGGATCTCGCGGAGGACCTCGGCGGAGGGCGTCGGCCGGGTGGCATCGTTCACCACCACCAGCAGTGGAGAGGAGGCGAAGGCCAGGAACTCGGCGAGACTCGCGCCCGGCTGAGCAAGCGCCTCCCGCAGCACAAGTGCTCGGTCCACGGTGGCCTCCGCACGAGCGCCCAGCACACCGGCGACTCGTTCGTCGGCCACTTCCACGGTTGTCATACCTGTGCTCCAGGGAACTCCGATTTGCATGCCAGCAGACTCCAGACGTGGGTTGGCCGTCGCGCTCCGAAATGGCCTCCGCAGGATACTCCAGGCGCGTTCCGCGACACAAGAAAGAGCGAGGTCCGGCTCACGGGCGCGGGGCTCGGAGGCAGTGTGCCCGGATGCGGCGCGACCCGGCGGCGCGATGCCCGCAGGCCAGAGGTCGGCTAGAATGGCTGCCGTGCCTCCCTATCGATACAGCGTCTCGGACGAGGTTTTCAGCCGCTTCCCCGGTTACCTGCGCGGGGTGGTCGTGGTGCACGAGGTCACGAACGGGCCGTCTCCACCCCAGCTCGTAGACCTGCTACGGGAGGCAGAGGGAGTCAGTGCGCCAGTCGCCTCTCGCTCGAACAGGTGGCCGAGGAGCCGCGCATAAAGGCCTGGCGTGACGCCTACCGTGCCTTCGGGGCGAAGCCCAGCGAGTACCGCTCGTCGGTGGAGGCCATGGCCCGCAGAGTGTTGCGCGGCGACGCACTTCCGGCGATCAACGCTCTCGTCGACATCGGCAACGTCATCTCCCTTCGCTACCTGGTACCGGCCGGAAGTCACGCCATCGACGTGCTGCAAGAAGACATCGAGGTACGCATCGCCACGGGACGCGAGGACTTCCTCGCCCTCGGCTCGACGGAGCTGGAGCATCCGCAGCCGGGTGAGGTGATCTTCGGCAGAGGGCGACGTGGTACTGACCCGGCGCTGGACCTGGCGGCAGGCCGAGCACACCCTGACCCTGCCGGACTCCACGGCCGTTGAGTTCAACGTCGACGGACTACCCCCGGTGCCGCGGGCCGACATCGAGAGCGCTTGTGTAGACCTGAGCGAACTGGTAGCACGTTTCTGCGGGGGACGCTGCCGACGCGAGTTCCTCACCGAGACCGACCCCGGTATCTCGCTGGCACCCTGAGACGGCGTGTGGCTGCCACGTGACGGGGGCCCGGCGCGCAACGCGCGCCGGGCCCCCCAATCTCTCCCTGCTACATCTCTATCAGACCTCTAGTAGATCCCCTCAACGATGGTGGCGATTCCCTGTCCGCCGGCGATGCAGGCCGTTGCCAGGCCGTAGCGGCTGCCGCGCCTCTTCATCTCGTAGAGAAGCGTGGTCAGGATGCGTGCGCCCGAATCTCCCAGAGGGTGACCGAGGGCCACCGCCCCACCGTTTGGGTTGATGTCGGCCATGCGGTGCTGAAGACCCAGTTCCTTGATCACACCCAGGGCCTGGGTCGCAAAGGCCTCGTTGAGCTCTATGACGTCGATGTCGTCGAAGGTCAGCCCTGCCAGCTCCAGAGCCTTCCGAGAGGCGGGGGCCGGCCCCATGCCCATGATCTCCGGTGACACCCCTACCACAGCCTGACTGACGATGCGGGCCATGGGCTTGATGCCGCGCCGCGCGGCCTCATCCGCGGAGATGACGACAAAAGCGCCGGCGCCGTCGTTGCGGCCGGACGCGTTGCCCGCCGTCACCTGACCACCATCCTTGAAGACCGCCGGCAGCTTGGCCAGCGCTTCCATGCTCGTCCTCCGGGGGTGCTCGTCGGTGTCGAAGACGACGGGGGCACCCTTGCGCTGTGGTATCTCCACCGGAACGATCTCTTCCTTGAACTTGCCCGACTCGATTGCCGCGAACGCTCTTTCCTGGCTCTGTAGAGCGAAGGCATCCGACTCCTCACGGCT
>CAWHIX010000006.1:0-136371 GCA_963829545.1 uncultured Actinomycetes bacterium | reverse complement strand
CGAGGCCAAGCCCTCCCGGCGCTCGGTATCGGAGCGGTCTCCTTGAGCGTTCCGGGCTTCCGGGCTTGAAAGCAGCCGCGATAGGGGCCGTACCGAGCCGCCCACGGGGCCGGCCGAAAGACCGTGGAGGATCACGCTGAGGAGTATCGTCCAACCGGCGGTGGCCGTCAGCAAGGACACCTCCAGACCTGCTTCGGTGAGGGACTGCACGGCGAGTATCAGGAACACGACGCTGGCCAAGCCGCGAGGGCCGAACCAGCCGATGAAGAGCACGGTGGACCGATGCATCTTCTTACCACAGAGCGAGAGAGCCACCGCGAGCATCCGCACCACGGTGAGGCTTAGGAGAGCGTAGACGATAGGCTCCCATTGGAGCCCGTCGGTCAGCAGTACGGGAGCGATGACGGCTCCGAACACGAACCACACGCCGAACGTGAGGAGGACGCCCGTCTTCTCGGTGTATTCGACCGCCTCGGTGGCGAGTCGATGATTCATCGCTCCGAAGCTTATGCCACCCACGAAGGCCGCGATGAAACCGTTCCCCCCCAGGGCTACCGCTCCACCGTAGGCGAGCAGTGCGAATGCGAGAGCCGCGAAATTACCGTGACGAGCTCGACGACCAGCCCCTGTTCGCCGACAGGCGCATCAGGATGGCCCCGACGATGCCAACGGCCACCCCGATACCGATGCCGATCGCAAGTTCTCCGATGGCCGTGACTATCGGGCGCCCTCCTTCGGCGGCTTCAGCCAGTACCACGCCGATGAAGAGCGTGACGACCGGGGTGGCCACGCCGTCGTTCAGGCCGCTCTCCACGTTGATCTCACGCCGAACCCGATCGGGCACCTGCGGATTCCTGAACATGGCCAGCCCCAGCGAGAGGTCCGTAGGAGCCAGGATGGAGGCAAGGAGGGCACACGTCGCCAACCCCAGAGTCGGCAACAGAGCCCAGGCGGAGAACGCGCCGAACACGACCGCCAGCGGGAGTCCAATGAACAGGAGCCTCACGACCACCGAAGCGTCCCGCCCCAGGGCCGCCAGGTTGACGCTCGACGCATCCGAGAAGAGGAGTAACGCCAGAGTCACCTCGGTGACCACCTTCACGATCTCCGAGTTGGTGCTCAGGTCCACCAACTCCGCGCCCCCTGTACCCATCAGGAAGCCGATAACCATGAAGGCGATCGGCCCGGTCACCAGGAGGTATTCAAGCTCGACCGCCCCCAGAGCGTACAGAGCGACGAGACCTGCAAGGACCAGATATCCGCTCAAAGTGCCCCCGTCTGCCGGTTCGGCTCGAGTCTCTCAGTACCTCTGGGCCCTGTTATAGCACGGGCGCGGCAGGATACGAGAGCGCGGGCGAGAACATCAACCCGGCAGGACTTGAGACGCGCCATGAGCGCCATGCACGTACCAGTAACCGGAGGACAGAGCGTTGGCAGAGGATCGCCCCAAAGAGACTCGCGGATTCAGCAACGCATACGAGATGTTCACGTTGGTCCTCACCGTGCTCTCGCTCGCCATCATGGTGTCCTTTCTGCTGCCCCTGCCGGAGGCCACCCCTCAAGCTGCTGAGGGTCTACGACAACGCCATCTGCGTCGTGTTCCTCTTCGACTTCTGCCTGAGGATCACCCGCGCCGGTTCGGCCAAGCAGTACTTCTTCCGGGAAGGGGGCTGGCTCGACCTCCTGGGTTCCATCCCCAGCCTGGGAGGTGCCTTCAAGAATACACGGGGCTCCTCCGGCTGACTTGAGCTCAGGCCGTCTGGCCCGCATCATCCGCCTGCTCCGTGGCCAGCGGGGCAAGGAGATAATGGCCGACGTGCTTGCCCATCGAGGGCAGTACGCGGCGTTCGTGACCATTTTGTCCGCGTTCATCCTCCTCGTCATAACCAGCATCCTCGTCTTGACCTTCGAGACCCGTTCGGGTGAGGGCAACATCGCCACCGGGGGCGACGCCCTCTGGTGGGCGATGGTCACGCTCACCACGGTCGGCTACGGGGACACGTTCCCGATGTCGGCCGCCGGGCGGATAACCGGGGTCTTCGTCATGATCGCCGGCGTGGGGATCATAGGCTCTCTGGCCAGCATCCTCGCGAGCGTGCTGGTGGCTCCGGCCCCTGACGCCACGGACGAGACCAGCGACGAATCCACTCAGGCGCCCGCCGAACCCGCAGCGGGGTCGGACCCGCAGTTGCGTGAAGAGTTGCGGGCGATCCGAGCCGAGCTCGAAGCCCTGCGCAAGACGATGGGGGCCCAGAGCAGCGGCCCGTAGAGTCTCCCTGCCGCAGGTCCCGTTTCCCGATGACGAGGGGGCCGAGCCGCCATGGCGGCTCGGCCCCCAACACTGACCGGTTTCCCGGCGAGACCACCGGGAGGCTCGTATGTGTCGCTCCGCCGACGGCTACCCGAGCCGCGCCGCCATGGCCTCCTCCAGCGTGGTCGGCTGGGGAAGCCTCGCCATGCTGCGCTTCTTCCACTCTTCCTCGAGCAGCTCCGCCGCCGCCTTCTCCAGGAATTCCGGCGCGGCCCACTCGAACACGTCGAAGTCATGCTCGATGTAGCCGTGGCTCAGCATGAAGTCCTTGTTGATCTGCAGGGCTTCCAGGTTGTAGGGCGACAGGCTGGGCACCATGTCGACGTTCTGGATGCCCCGGTAGGTGTCCTCGACGTCCAGGTAGTACGTCTGCTTGTCGAGGATCGCCGCCGCGGCGTGCTTGTGCTCGTTGGCCCAGCGCCCCACCTTGATGAGGCCCTTCAGGAGCGTGACGACCAGCTCGGGGTGCTCTTCGCACGCCACAGTCGCTGACCGTGCAGGTGGCCGGGACGTTGGCCCCCTGCAGGGTCCAGTCCGGGTAGTTGGCCAGGTTCTCGATGGCCTTGATCTTGCCCGTCTGCTCCTGGATATGCTGGAAGGGCCCGGTCTGGGTGTAGATCGCATCCACGACGCCTTTGAGCAGCGCCGTCTCCAGCGGGCGGAAGGCCAGGTCGTGCTTGTGGTCGCGCTTCAGCCACAGCTCCGACGGGTTCTCCATCGGGGTGAGCATCTCGGGCTTGTCGTACCAGTCGTCCGGGTAGGGGAACTCCACGATCTCCACGTCGTCGCGGGTCATGTCGTTGAGCATGAGCATCAGCTCGATGCCCTGCTCCTCCTGGACGCGCCACCAGTCGTTCTTGATGACGTTCAGGCTCTTCGAGAGGCCGATCTTCTTGCCCTTCAGGTCCTTCATGCGGTAGATGGGGTCCCGGGCGCGCACCAGCATGCAGCCGCCCTCGTAGACATGCGTCGTCCCGATCAGCCGGGTGCGGCGGATGTCGGCCTGGACGTGGATGGCCGGGAAGCAGCCGCCGTAGCGCATCAGGTTGTCGAGGTTGTGGACGTAGTGCGGGTACCAGTCGTTCTCGGGCGTGGAGCGAAGGAACTTGTACGCGATGCCGATCTTCTTGAACTCCTCCTTCACCCAGCCGATCTCCTGGTCGACGTTGCTGGGGGATACGAGGGGGCAGTTGGTGTAGTAGAACTCGTTCCAGTCCACGTCCACGGAACGCATCGTCTTGCCTTTGATCGTCATGGTACCCATCGTTCTCGCTCCCTTCTTGTGAGTTGCTCCGGGAACGTGCAGGCGTCGTCTTCCGCCGTCCTGCTGGCAGGTCCGCCATCGATCAGCCGTGCTATCCTGGGCCGAGGCTCCAGTCCTTGTCTGACTCGCTCCTTCAGGCTCGAGTGGAGGCCTCTCGCGATCACTCCTGTCGCCACGTCGAGCAGTTGTGACGCGACAGCATGCCGCCGGAGACGTTCCTGGCCTTGAAGCCGTTCTGCAGGAGGATGCGCGTCGCGTAGTAGGCGCGCTGGCCGAGCGGCAGATCACGTGGATCTCGCGGTCGCGCGGCAGTTCGCCGAGGCGCGCGCGAAGCTGCCCCAGCGGGATGTTGACCGCGCCCGGCACCTTCTCCACCGCGAGCTCGGGCGGCTTGCGCACGTCGAGGAGGAAGCGCTCCTCGCGGCCCAGTGGCAAGCGGCATGTCGCCCCGGAGGACGTCGGCCGCGACCATCCCCGCGAAGTTCACGGGGTCCTTCGCGCTGCCGAACGGGGGCGCGTAGCAGAGCTCGGCCTCCTCCAGGTCGTAGACGGTCGCGCCCATCTGGATGGCCATGGCCAGCACGTCGATCCGCTTTTCGACCCCGTCCTCGCCGAGCGCCTGCGCTCCGAGGAGACGCCCGTCCGACTTGCGGAAGATGACCTTCATCGCGATGGTCTTGGCGCCGGGGTAATAGCCCGCGTGGGAATTCGGGTAGATGTAGATCTTCTCGTAGTCGGTGTCGCCCCGGCGCTGGAGCAGCTTCTCGCTGACGCCCGTCCAGGCGACCGCGGCTCCGAAGAGGCCGATGACCGAGGTGCCCTGGGTGCCGCGGTAGCGGGAGTCCCGCCCGGCGATCACGTCGGCCGCGATCCGGCCCTGCCGGTTGGCCGGTCCGGCCAGCGGGATGAGGCTCCACTCGCCGGTCACGTAGTCCTTGACCTCGACCGCGTCGCCGACGGCGAAGATTCCGGGTCGCTCGTGCGCATCTGCTCGTCGACGCGGATGCCGCCCCGCTCGCCGATCTCGAGCCCGGCCGCCTTTGCCAGCGAGGTCTCCGGCGCACGCCGATGGCCAGGATGACGACGTCGGCCGGGTACGTCTTGCCCGACTTCGTGAGGACCTCAAGAGGCCCGCGGCGGCCTGCTCGAAGCCGGCCACGCCGTCGTTGAGGGCGAGATGGACGCCGTGCTTCTCCAGGTGGCGCTCGACGAGTCGGGCGCGTTCGGGATCGAGCGGGGCATGACCTGGTCGAGCATCTCGACCAGCGTCACCTCGAGGCCGCGGTGGACCAGGTTCTCCGCCATCTCCAGGCCGATGAAGCCGCCGCCGACGACCACCGCTCGCCTCGGCTTGGTCAGGGTCTGGAACCCGGAGGCGCTGTTCTCCTCGGTCAGAAGAGCTGGGGTCCCTCTCGAGCCACTCGCGGATGTCCCGGGCGTCGGGCACGGTCCGCACCGAGAAGATCCCCGGAAGATCGATGCCCGGCAGGGGCGGACGGAGGGAGCCGCCCCTGGAGAGAGCACGAGCCGGTCGTAGGTCTCGGTGCTCACCTCGCCGGTGGCGTGGTTCTTGAGCTCCACGGTCTTCGCCTTGGGCGAGATGGAGGTCACCTCGCATTGCGTCCGGCAATCGATCGCGAACACGGCGCGGAAGGTCTGTTCCGTCGCCACCAGGAGGCTCGCCTCCTGTTCGATCACGTCACCGACGTGGTAGGGCAGCCCGCAGTTCGCGTACGAGACGTAGGGCCCGCGCTCCACCATGAGGATCTCGGCCTTTTCGTCCAGTCGGCGCAGGCGCGCGGCGCACGACGCGCCCCCCGCCACTCCGCCCACGATGATGACCTTCATGTTCGTGCCTCCTTCGATGATGTAGGTGATCTGATCCGCTACTCGTCCGCTGTTTACCCGCCGGGGAGTTGGCGCACGAGGGCCCGGGCCGGCGCCCCGTCGCCCCCGGCGATCTTGAGAGGTAGGCAGATCAGCTCTACCGGACCGGGGCGCACGTGCCTCAGATCCAGCCCCTCGATGACCCAGACGCCGGCATTGAGCAGAGCCTGGTGGGTCTCCACCCCATCCGCCCGGAAACCGCCCACTGAGAGGTAGTCGATACCGACCAGCCGTACCTGCCTCTCCACCAGATGCCGGGCCGCCGGCGCCGACAGGTAGACGAAGTCCTCGACAAACTGGTCGGTATCCCAGCAGTGCTCCGAGTTGTAGGTCTTGAACAGGATGCGCTCGTCGGGCTGGATGGAATGCTGCGCCAGTTCCTCGACCTTGATGGACTCCCGGTCGGCGATCGCGATCACGCGGGCCATGCCTACGGCCGCATCAAGTGGCATCTCGTCGATGCCGATGCCGCCGCGCACGAAGTGCGCCGGCGCGTCCATATGGGTGCCTGTGTGTGCTCCCATCTCGAGGAGCGACACGGTGGCCGGATCGCCCCGCTCCAGGCTGGACGCATGGCTGAAACGCACCGCCGGGTCGCCCGGCCAGTTGACCATGGCAGTCTTTCAGGTCACCGAAATGTCGATCCAGGGTGAAGTCATATTCCCTCCTGTCCAATCTACGCAAGTGGGGTCTATCGCTACAGTTCCCCGCATCATTGTTCCTGACGCCGCCGTTCCTCACCCTACCGTGACCACGGTCTTGATCCCGCCTCTCGACAGAACGGCCTCGCGGGCGTCGTCGAGCGACACCCGGGCCGTGACCAGGGCGCGGACGGCGTCGGGGAAGCGTTGCATGAAGGACTCCAGGTCCTGCAGTCCCTCCTCGAAGGAGGCGCGACCGGCGTTCACGGTGCCGCACATCAGTTGGTTGTTGAGCACCAGGTTGCGCAGTATCTGTCCTGCCTCGATCGCCAGCGGCTGTCCCAGCGCCGGCACTCCTGTGGACAGGAAGACACCGTTGACCCCCAACACGCTGAGCGCGTCGAAGGCCACCTTGGGTATCCCCGTGGCCTCATACATCAGGCTGATGTTGCCCACTATCTTGGCCAGGTCCGTGGGTGGATGATCGGCCGCCGATATGAACCGGGCACCGATGGCGGTCGCGATCTTGACGTTGGGGCTGTCGGCCGGGTCCATCGAGTACACGAAGGTCTTGAATCCACCATCCATGAGTTTCATCGCGCCCAACAACCCGATAGGCCCGGCGCCCAGAACGACTGCGTTGAGGCTGCTGGGATCGTTCTTGAGATCTCCGGGCAGTCGGCCCACTAGGACGCGCGTCTGCTCGGCTGCCTTCTCTGCCACCGTGAGCGGCTCGAGCAACACGGCCACCTCGCGCAGCTTCCGAGGTACCTTGACCATGTAGCGCTCGTCATCCACGACGAACTCGGTCATATACCCATGCTCTTCTTTGATGCCCCGTTCCGTGAAGTCGCCGGTGATGCAGAAGTCTTGGCGGCCGTGCCGGCACGGGCCGCACCAATCGTCGGAGCAGGGGCGACGCACCATGGGCACTGCCAGGTCTCCGAGCGCCAGGCCGGCGACATCCCTGCCGACCTCCACGACCTCGCCGAGGGCTTCGTGTCCGATGATCAGATAGGGGGAGCCGACCGGCGGGTCCCCATACTCGAAAGACGTGATCTCGCGGTCGGTGCCGCACACCCCCGCCTCGAGGATGCGCAGCTTGACCTGGGTGGGTCCCGCGACCACCGGTTCCGGGTGGTCGACGAGCCGGACCTCACGAGTGGATGGAAATGCCGCCAGTGCCTTCATGCTTTCTCCTGCAGGGGACTTGTGGCCACAACTCTGCCGCCAAAGGTCGTGCGGCGGCGGACGAGTTAGAGTAATATATTCAGTAGCTTGGTACCCATTCTAGTATCATTCTATGCGCCGTACAATAGCGGGTCTGTCCTTGTCTACGACGATCGGAGCCGCGCCGGACGGTTCACGGGAGGGACGTGGTGTGCCCAAGAGACTTGCCAACGGCCGCGCCGAGGAGTTGCTCGACGGTGTGATGCGCATCGTCGCAGCGCGGGGCTTCTCCGAGCTGAAGATGTCCGACCTCGCACGGGAGCTCCGCTGCTCCGTCGCCACTCTCTACAAGCTTGCACCAAGCAAGACCGACCTCGTGATCCTTGCTCTTGAGCGGTGGGGAGAGCGCCTGCTCGCCAATATCGATGCCCAGGCGCGTGCATGTTCCACGCCGTCCGCTCGGGCTCGGACCTACTACCGCGAAGGAGCCGACGGCCTGCGCGAGTTGACTTCCACTTTTCGCCGCGACGTCGAGTATTTCGAAGCGACCCGGAGGGCCTATCGAGAGATCGTGTCCGATCGGTTCATCGAGCGCTTCTCGGCGCTGCTCGACGAGGCCGCGAAGGCCGGCGAGATCAGGCCGATCAACGTTCGTTTCGCTGTCGGCATGTTCAGATACATCGCCTTCGCCGTTCGCGACGAAGACCTCCTGGCCGCTGCCGGTCTCACTGCCCGAGAGGCGCTGCTGGAAGTCGACAAGATGATCTGGGACGGTGTCCGCTACCACCCCGCCGAGTTGAAAGGCGGGGAGAGCTCACGCCGTCGGAGGCCAAGACCGGACCCCGAAACAGACAGGGGCGCGCCCCGATAGCGGGGCGCGCCCCTGGTTATTCTCCTCGAGCCCGGCGCGATCAGCCGGTGCCCGCGCTTGGCGTCCGCAAGCGGAGCGGACGACCTAGCGCAGCAGCCCCACGCCATTGCGGCGTCCCACACCGACGCCGCCCACGGGGCCGGGGGGGTTTGGTCCGCGGCCGACGCCACCGACAGGGCCGGGGGGATTGGTCCACGGCCGACACCGCCCACTGGTCCCGGAGGGTTAGGTCCGCGGCCGACGCCGCCGACAGGTCCGGGGGGATTCGGTCCTCTACGTGGTCCCATTATTCTGCCTCCTATGGAAAAGTCTGGATCGGTTCACGCTAGCTTTCGGAGTCGCCTGCTATTCCGCGGCGAGAGCCTCCTTGAATTCTTCGACTATCTCGGGGGCGATCTGCGCCCGTTCTACAAGACGACCGCCGGCGTCCATGACGCCTTGCGAGGTCGGCGACCCACAGATTCTCCCACAGGAAGAGTACTGCCGCCGACTTCGCGGGGAGTCTGCTCGCGGCGATCTGCAGGTCGTCGTTGGTGAAGAGGTTGGAGACGTGCTCGCCCACGGGGACGAACAGCTCGTAGACCTCGGGATCGAGATCGTTGAGTTCGAGGGTGCGCGTGGTGCCGTCCTCCTCCTTCTGGATGAAGGCGATGTCTACGAAACGCACGATGCCGCGCTCCGCCAGATGCAAGAGTTCGGGGATGATCTTGCCCGATAACTTGGCGTCCTCGAATTCGATCAGGGCGTACTCCAGGGGAAGGTCAAACATAGTCTGACTCCTTTCGTTGGGACTCGAATGCCGCGACGGCTAAGGGGACGGTGGGGAATATGTGGTCCTCGGCAATCATATCCGAGAGACCGACACGGCGTGCGAACTCACGCACCGGTGCGTGGACTTCAGCCAGGTAGATGTCGATCCCGCGCTGCTGCAGTTCTGCGAACAGCTTCCTCAGGGTGTCCGCGCTGGTCACGTCCAGGTCGTCCTGGGCCACCGCGTCGAAGAGCACCGCGCGTGGCGAGGGATCGGTGTGGTCCACCAGGGTCTTGACTTGGTCGCGCACGCTCTGTGCATTGGCGTAGAACAGCGGGGCGTTGAGGCGGAGGATCAGCAGCCCCGGCACCGGCGTGTCTTCGGGATGACGGGTGATATCGGAGAAGACATCCTTGGCGCCAACAACGCGACCCAGAGATGCCAGATGGGGCTTGGTGGCCTTGTAGATGAACCAGATGAGGGAGGCGATGAGGCCTACCATCATGCCCTGGAGAACGTCGGTGAGGAGCAAGGCGAAGAAGGTGAGGACTCCGAGGAGGAACTCCGGACGCGATACGAGTCGCACCTGTTTGAGCTTGCGGGCCACGATGATATGCCACACGGCGTGGATGATCAGTGCGGCGAGCACAGCCTCCGGCAAGGTCTTGAAGAGGGGAGTGAGGACGAGAACGGTGATGATGACGGCCACCCAGGCCACCAGGCTGGAGACCTGGGTACGGGCTCCCGCCCCCTCTTTCACCGCCGACCCGGACATGCTTCCCGCAACCAGCAGCCCACCGAAGAAGCCACTCGCCAGGTTGGCTATCCCGTGGGCACGCAGTTCCTGGTTGGGGTCGACCTCGTAGCCGTGCTTCTCCGCGAACTCCCGGGCCACCCCGAGGGCTTCGCTGTAGGCGACAAGGACGATGCCGATGGCCGGGAGCACCATCTTCAGTATCTCGGACGCCGGCACATCAGGAAACGTGAGGGAGGGAAGCCCCTGCGGCAGTTCGCCGACCACCTCCACGCCGAAACGGCCGCTCAGATCGAGCAGGTAGCTGACAAGGATGTAGAGGAAGAGCACGACGAGTCCGGCCGGGATGCGCCTGCTCAGGCGGGGAAGAAGGAAGAGCAGCGCCAGCGCCGAAGCCCCGACCGCGAACGTGGTCCAATTGGCCTCCGGAAGGCTTTCGATGACGCTGAAGAGCTTCTGGAAGCTGTTGCCCTCTCCCTTCTCGACGCCGAAAAGCTTGTTGAGTTGTCCGATGGCGATGAAGAAAGCCAGGGCCGTGACGAACCCATCCATCACCGGCTTGGAGAGGAACTGCGTGATGAAGCCCAGGCGCGCAAAGCCGGCGATGACGAAGCCTACCCCCACGAGCAACACCAGCATGATCGCGTACGACTGGTAGGTCGCCATGTCGCTTGCAGCGACACCCAGCGCGACCACAGTCGAGGCGATAAGAGCGGCGGTCGCCGAAGTCGGTTGGACCGACAGGTGGCGCGAGCTGCCGAGCAGGGCGTAGACCAAGAGGGACGCAACCAGGGCGTACAGCCCGGTCTCCGGTGGAAGACCGGCGATGCCCGCGTAGGCCATGGCCTCCGGGGCCAGAAGGCCCCAAGCGGTCAGCCCCGCGATGGCATCGGCGCCGAGCCACTTCCGGTCGTACGCTGGGCAACCACGAAAGGATGGGGACGTAGCGGGCAATGCCGCCGGAGCGCCCCTTTTCCCCGGTGCTTGTTCTACTCGGCTCGCTCATTCGGTGGTTCCTCCCAAAGACGCCTTTCTGTCGGCCCCCAGGACAGCGGGCCACGAACGTGATGTGGATGACACGGGGCAAAGCCCCGTGTCATCCACGCCAGGCGGCGGCGACTCCTCGGTGGCGCGTCTGATGACGCCCTTCAATGGTGTTCCATCCTTGAAGGTCATTGTCGCCACGCGACTCCTCTCCTATCCAGACGGCGGATCCCCAGCGACACACCAGCAACGCTCGGGCACTTTCCCAGTGAGACCTTAGCGTCTGCTCAACAGTCCCGAGGCCAGTCGGCATCCATCTGAACTCGCCAACAAGCTGGGAGGTCTCGGCGCCGCTTTGCGCGGCGGCGAGACCTCCCGACGCGGTACAAGAATCAGCCGGCAGCACCTGCGGCCACCGCGTTGACCATCGCGTGCTGATGCAGACCCTGCTCCGCTTCCAGGTGAGCGGGTTTGAGATCGAAGACGACCTTCTTCAGCTTGCCGGTGAAGGCGTACGGCGCCTTGTCCTCGTATCCAGGTCGACCACGCCACCGTTGTCGCGGCCCATGTCCATACCGGCATAGGTCGTGAAGAGCATCGCCACGGAGTGGGGCATCGTGCCTTCGCCGATCTGCTTGTCGTTGGCCCACAGGGTCACTTTTCCACCGGCCCCCGGTTTGGGCTCGTCGATCTCGAACAGCATCTTCACGGTCACATCGCCGGTCGGGATCGGCTCGGTCGAGACCTGCTTGTAGGTGTCCACGCCGAGGAACTGGTAGGTGTGGATGAGGTGGCCCTTCTCGTCAACCCATAGCGAGAACCCGCCGATGAAGTCGGCGAAGGCGCACAGCACGCCCTCGGCCCCGCCTTCCGGGACTTCGAGTTCGGCTTCGATCGCGTAGGATCGCCCGTAGATGCGGGGGATCACCGTGGTCGACACATTCTGAACATCGCCGGCGAAGCTGTGGCGCGTGACCGTCGGCATCGGCGGCAGGATGCCGAAGAACACCGCCATTCCGCCGAGTAGCGGCAGCGCCCGGTTGCGCTCCGCCTCCTGCCAGAAGAGCTCCTTGAGTTCGGCCAGCTTCTCAGGCTTTTCGACCGCCAGGTTCTTGGCCTGGCTGAAGTCGTCCGGGAGGTAATAGAGCTCCCACGTATCCTGGTCGGGGTCATACCCGCTGCCCGGCGCGAAGCGACTGAGCGTCGCCGGCGAGAAGTCCCACGGCAGCTTGTCGAGCCGCGAGCAGGCCCACCAGCCTTCCTTATAGATGGCGCGACTGCCGTACATCTCGAAGTACTGCACGGTGTGGCGCGCCGCGGCACCTGGATCTTCGAACGTGTAGGAGAAGCTGGTGCCGTCCATGGGCTCCTGCTCGATGCCGTCGACCACCTTCGGTTCGGGAACGCCGATGGCTTCCAGGATGGTCGGGGCGATGTCGATGCAGTGGGTGAACTGGCTGCGGACCTGGCTGTCAGGCTTGATGCGGCTCGGCCAAGCGACGACCATCGGATCGCGCGTGCCGCCAAGGTGGCTGGCCATCTGCTTGCCCCATTGGAAGGGGGTGTTGTTGGCATGTGCCCAGGCCGCGGCAAAGTGCGGGGCGGTGTGCTCGCCGCCGAGTTCTTCGATGCCGCCGAATTTCTCGATCAGCGCTAATTGCTGCTCGGCGTTCAGCACGACACCATTGAAGAAGGTCGTCTCGTTGAAGGAACCGGTGGTCGTACCCTCCATGCTCGCGCCGTTGTCACCCCAGATATACATGATGAGCGTGTTGTCCAGTTCGCCCATCTCCTCGATCTCGTCGATCAGCCGGCCGACGTTCCAGTCGGTATTCTCTGAGAAGCCGGCGAAGACTTCCATCTGGCGGGCGTACAGTTTCTTTTCCGCGTCGCTGAGGGTATCCCAGGCCGGGTACGGGTCGGGTCGGGCTGCCAACTCAGTATCCGGCGGCACGATGCCGAGCTTCTTCTGGCGCTCAAGGGTCCGCTCGCGGTACTTGTCCCAGCCGTCGTCGAACTGGCCCTTGTATTTGTCGGCCCACTCCTTGGCGACATGATGCGGCGCATGGGTCGCGCCCGTGGAGTAGTAGACGAACCACGGCTTGTGAGCGTCGTGCGCGCGGACGGCGTGCAGCCACTCGATAGTCTTGTCGGTGATGTCGTCGGGCAAGTAGTAGAGCTTCCCGTCCTTGCCCTCGGGGACGCCGAGCACCGAGTTGTCCTGGGTGATGACCGGGTCGTACTGGCCAGCCGCGCCGGTAAGGAAGCCCCACCAGTGGTCGAAGCCCCAGGCCTGCGGCCAGTGCTCAAGGGGCCGGCCGGTCCCATCTCGCGGCCAGGCGTCATGTGCCACTTGCCGAAGCCGGCGGTGACGTAGCCGTTCTCCTTCAAGATGCGGGGCAGCCCCGTGCAACTGCGCGGCCGCACGCCCGTGTAGCCGGGGAACGGTCCCGGAAACTCGGCGATGCCGCCCATGCCGACGCGGTGATGGTTGCGCCCGGTGAGCAGCGCCGCGCGGGTAGGAGAGCACACAGCCGTCACGTGGAAGGCGTTGTAGGTCAGGCCCATCTGACCGATACGCTCCAGCGTGGGGGTGTGGATCTCGCCGCCGAAAGGTTCCGGTCCGCCGAAACCGGCGTCGTCGACGAGCACGATCAGGACGTTGGGTGCGCTCTCGGGAGCCTTCGGACCGGGGATGAAGCTCCAGTCCGCGACTGCCCGGTCCATCGTGCGGGCGACCGCCCCGCCGAAGGTCTTGTCGGGTATCGGCAGCACGGTGCGATCGGGATTGAACTTCCCGCGAGCCTCGTTCAGGGCCGCCTTGAGGCCCTCGGCGCCGCCTTCTTCCATGACCGCCACCGACTTGGCCGGTGAGTCGACCAACGCCTGTTCTGCGGCGAGGCGATCCTTTTCCTCGACGATGGTGAGTATCGCGGCCTGGCCCGGCTTGAGATTCTGACCCAACCCGCCCTCGATACCGTCCACGATCTTGTGCTTGGCGAACTTGCCGACCAGCGCACCGGCTGCAGCGCCCACGGCGGTCGCAGCCAGCAGTGGCGGCGCAAAGAGACCGACCAGCAGGCCGACCCCGCCGCCCCATTCCGCCCCCTTGCGGCCGAGATGGTCGCCGGTCTCGCTGACGAGCAACTGGCCGTCCTTGTCCTTCTCGACCAAAATGATACCGTCGCTCTTGACCTTCTTATCCTTCACCAACTGCGTGAGTTGGTCGAAGTTCTTCTTGGCCGGCTCGGTTCCCATGTAAGCGGCCACGATGACAACGTTCTTATCTTCCTTGCTCACGTTAACCTTCCCTTAGTTGTCAGCGGCTCTTTTCGATCCACGACGTGCCTGTCAACACCCAGATGAGCACGTCGACGGCGCCAGCAGCGCGCCTGCGGTCTCAGCAGGACCCGATTTCTGTCAGGCTCTCCCTTCCTACCCTCTGTCCCTACGTTGCTTCCAAGTTGATGTGTTTACACTCTACTCGCTAGGTAAACATCGGCACCCACTCTTGCTGGTCAGCCCATGAACGGCGGCCGAGCCACACGCCGCGGCATCATGTCGTCGGCCCGGCCGAAGGACTCGACGCCGACACCGACACCTCCGCGGTCGGTGCGCCGGTCGCCGGTAGGCCTGTCGCCGGCGTCATACCGTCCGCGCTCCCCGCCCGCCGGCGAGTGAAGCTCATGATCAATATATACAGGCTCACGAGGAAGACCCACGCTGGGAAGAGAAGGATGATCCAAAGCGACTGCTGTATCACGACCAATAGCACGAATCCTACGACGAAACTAAGGAAAGCCATCCACCGCGGCATGACCTTCGTCCGCAGCCACAAGGCGGCCTGGGAGAAGATGAAGATGGCGGCCATGCGCATCGCATAGACCACGAAGATCTGCATGACCACGTCGCGGGCGAAGTAGTACGAAGGGCTCTCGACGAACTCGGCAGGGGCGCGACTGTAGCTGACGGCCATACCGCCTGCAACGCCCGCAGCCACGAACACCATCGCCAGGAATATCAGCCCGCTGCCCAGAAAGACGGTGGCGAAGAACTGGTCTTCGAAGCGACCCAGACGAGTACGTACGACCGCGATGAACCAGAGGAAGAACATGCCCGCAAAGGGCATGAGTCCGAGCGCGAACGAGACCCACCCGGCCTTGTCTCCCAGCCAGTCGCCGGCCTCGTCGGCCGCCCCCGACGCAGCCAGGCGGATGAGGGTGACGCTCACCGCGAACAGGATCGCGAACAGCAGGCCGGCGATGGCGCCCGCGCGCGGGCTCGTCGCCGCGCGACTCTCTTGGGCCACGAAGCCGGTCGAAGGCGTTGACGTCATGGCGTCCTCTCTTACTCCGTCAGTTCCCGAGTCGGCGACGCAAGCCCGCGGCGAGTCTTCGACGCCTGCGCCGTCTCCAGGGCCGTCACCGAGAGCACCCTGGCGTTCAGACCGAACAGCGCATCCAACAGGCCGGCCAGTTCGGCCTGGTCCTGCACGACCGCACGGATCACCGTCACCGGCAGAGCTTCGTCGTGGACGACCTCCAGGGTCATCCCTTCCACAAGGCCACACCACTTCTGGTCGAAGGATCCGCAGACCCGGATCTCGTAGAGGGTCGGCATGTCGCGGGAGGCATCGGGTGGGTCGGTTAGTGTCATTCGCTGGTCCCCTGTCCGTCCGACGGTCTCATCCCAGACTAGAACAGAAGAGCAGGCCGGGATAGCACCACGAAGGAGCAACACAGGTGCAAAGATGGATACGGTCCGGACAGGCGCGACCGACGAGTCGGTGTACTACCGCGAGGTCGAAAGCATCCTTAGGTGCCTGGCCTTCGCCACCGCGTCGCGGCGGCTTGAAACGCCGAGCTTGCGGTAGATACTGAGGGTGTGGCGTTTGACGGTTGCCGGAGATATGACCAACCGCCGGGCGATCTCCTTGTTGCTCAGCCGTTCTTCCAGCAGTTCGAGCACAGCGAGTTCGCGGTTGGTCAGCAGGACGTCGATCAAGTCTTCCTGGCCGGAAATCACCGGATGGGGGCCGGGAGTGGCGCCGGATGGGGATTCCTCCCCCGTGAACGAGGTGATCAGTTCGTCCACGAAGGCGTCGACGCGCCCTCGCAGGCGGAGGGCGACAAGGAGCGGCCGTACCCGGCCACCCATCTCAGGAAACAGGCGGATAAGACGGCCGGGCTGGGCCAGCGTCACCGCCCTGCCCAGCGCCGCCAGCGCCTCGGCATTGCGGCCCTCCAAGTCCAACAGCAGAGCCTCCAGGATGAGGCACTGGACGGAGCGGAAGACGTTGCCACTCCTCTCGGCGACCGCCAGCAGACGCCGCAGCCCCGCCGCACACGCCGGCAGGTCATCCTCGTCGCCCTCCAGCAGCAGGAGGGCGATGGCGCTGAGGGGGCTGAGCTCGTAGCAGACGGCCAACCCCAGGGGTCCCTCACCCGCTGGCGGCAGGAGGCTCCGAGCCAAGCCCGCAGCGGCCACGGGCCGGCCGGACAGTCTGGCCAGGCGGGCGCGTAGCAGCTGGACCTCGGTTCCCACCGGGAGGTTGAGGTCGGATGCCACCACCATGAACCGGTCCATCACCTCGAGCGCCTCATGTGCTCGCCCCTGAGCCAGCCGCACCCAGGCCAGCCCGTAGCAGGACTGCTTGCCCAGCAGCACGTGGGAGGTGTAAGGATCCACGGCCTGGAACTTCTCCTCGGCCGCGGAGAGATCGTTGCCAAGGTAGGCGGCCAGCCCTTGGAGGTAGAGGGCCCAGCCCTCGCTCTCCCCCACACCCAGCTCGCGGGCCTGGGAGAGCAGCAGTCTTGCCGCCTGAGCCGCTTGAGCCACGTCGCCGACCATGAAGGCCAGAAGGGCTAGTGCGATGGTAGTCCGAGGGTGAATGCCCTTCCCGTACTCCCCGAAGGCGCCTTGGCGGAGGACCTGGAAGGCTTCCGGGATGTCCCCGCTCAGCTGCAGAGCGCCGCCCTCGATCACGGTGGCCATAGCCCGGGGCAAGCGGTGGTCGGCCGGAAGCAGGGCCAGCGCTTGGCGGGCCTGAGACAGGGCGGCGTCGCCCTCCCCCCGCCAGTAACTGACCTCCGCACGCATGGCGGCGATCTCTCCCCTCAGGCTCGCCTCGTCGGGGAGGGACTCCTCAGGAAAGTCGAGCAGTTCCTGGGCCCGGTCGCAATGACGAAGCATGTCCGCCCAGTCCATCCTTTGGTGGGCCAGCCAGGCGTAGATCAGCACCAGAGACGGACGGGAGTGGACCACATCCTCGCCCAGCCGGTGCACCCACCGCTCGAGCGCCCGCCAGCGCTCCCGGTCGAGGGCCTCTCGGCGGTGTTCGCCCACCATGTCCGCCGCTAGATCCGGCCTTCCGGCTTTGAGCAAGTGGTCGATTGCGCTCTCCACCTGCTGGTTGGCTCCGAGCCACCCGCCCGCACGGACGTGCAGGGCGGCCACCTGTTCCGGGGGCCGGCTCGCCAGGAGTCGGTAACGGAGAAGATCCCGGAAGAGGTGGTGGTAGCGGAACCACTCGCGCTGCTCGTCCAGGGAGACCACGAAGAGGTTGGCTTCCTCCAGCCATTCCAGCGCCGGCTCTCCCTCTACGACCTCCAGCGACATCTCGTCCGTGACCGCCCGACACAGCGGGGCATAGAGGCGTTCCAGGATGGAGGTGGCCTGAAGGTACTCTTGCATCGCGGGATCCAGGCGAGCCAGCAGTTCCTCCAGGAGGTAGTCGGCGATGTAGCGATCGCTGCCCGCAAACTCGTGGATGCCTTGCTCCACGTCCGAACGGCCCTGAAGCGACAGTACGGCCAAATGCAGACCAGTGATCCATCCCTCCGTTCGTTCCAGGAGCAACGTCACATGGCTCCGGTCCAGAGACGGCCCCAGCGTCTGCTCCAGGTACTGGACCGCCTCCTGCTCGCTGAAGCGCAGATCGGCCGCCCGCAACTCGAGCAGCAGTCCTCGCCCCCGTAGGGCGCCCACGGGTATGCGCGGATCCGCCCGGCAGGACAGCACCAGATGCAGGGAGCGCGGCGGCTGAAAGAGCAGGCGGCGAAGGATCTCGAGGGTGCGCTGGGTCTTGCAGCTTCTGGCAGTCGTCCAGCACCAGGATAAACTCGTCGAGGTCGTCCATGTCGTTCGCCAGCTGCCGGCTCAGCACGTCGAGCGGGGGCAGCGCTGCTCGGGCAAGGGTCGAACGAGTGCCGCGACAGCAGCCGGGGACGGCCGACCCCAACGCCTCCACCAACTCCTCCAGAAAGAGGGCGGGCTCATCGTCGCCGTCGTCGAGCGAGAGCCACGCCGCCGGCAACTCCGTGCGCTCGATCCACTGCGCTAGCAGCGTGGTCTTGCCGTAGCCGGCTGGAGCGCAGACCAGGATGCACTGCCCTAAGAGCCCCCGGTCCAACTGGGCGAGGAGCCGCGGCCGCTCCAGTCGATCCGGCCCCAGGCGGGGAGGGCGTAGTTTGGCGCGCAGGATACGGCTGGTCGTCTTCATATCGCCGATTCTCCCACGCGGCCTGGGCGGATGGCCAGCCCCGCCGCGTTCTCGCAGAAGGAGCCCCGGTTCGGGGCTCCTCCAAGAGCGGCAATGGGCCTTCGCGGCCGGCCCGATTATCCTCGCGGTCGCTAAGTGGTCACTCGAGCGGAATACGGGCCTCGGCCCACCACTCGGGAGGAGTCGGCAGCGCGGGAACGAACGCCACGCGCTGTACCCCCGGGGTCGGGGGCAGCTGGTCCATGACCTGAGCCTGACGCGCGACCACGGCTTCCTTGGTCACGTTGAACACGGTCAGGTCCTGAGTCTGCACCACGGGTCCGTCATAGACCGTGCGCAGTTCCTCGTGGATCATTGGGATGACCACGGGCGAAAGCAGCGTGTGCCACAGACCCGCCACTCGCGGCTTCACGAGGCTGAACACCTTGCCCGCAGCCTTGGGCGAGGTATGCGCGGCGTTGAGCGCCATCGTCGCCCGCTCGATCGAGAGACCCGAAGCCGCCGCCAGTGCCGCGGCGGGCGGGAAGCACTCATGGATGAGCAGGTCGACGCCACCTTCGTTGGCGCGCACCAGCGGCCAAGCCGCGCAGGTGTCGCCCGAGTAGGCGAACGACAGCCCCGCGAAGTCGAGGCGGTAGCCGACGGCGCCGCTCAGAGCGTGGACGACCGGAAAGGACGTCACGCTGACGCCGTTCGCCTCGTACACGAGCCCGGTCTGGCTCCAGTCGAATTCGTGCGCCACGATCCTCATGCTGTCCTCGTTGATCGGGCCCTTCCCGGCCTCAGTGTCCCAGGCGAGCGCCATCTCGATCCCCTCGCAGAAGTGCCGCGTGCCGAGACGGGGCTCGGTGCCGCTGGGACCCCAGACCTTGACGGGGCCGTCCGCCCGTCCCACCTTCGAGTAGCTGCCGGAGAGCGTGATGATGTCGGCCGTGTGGTCGGCATGCAGGTGGGTCAAGAACACCTTGTCGAGCAGGTTGACCGGCAGCTTCAGGCTCGCGTAGTTGGCGAGGGAGCCGGTGCCTAGGTCGAAGATGAGAAGGTCGCGCTCGGGATTGCCGACCTCGACGAGGATGGAAGCCGAGGCCTGAGCGCGCGTCGCCCAGGGGTTCCCGCTGCCGAGTACCGTTACGCGCAGTTCGCCGTCCTCAAGCGGCTCATCGCCCGGAACGAACACGTCGGCATACTCTCGTCGCGGTGTGCCGACGATCGGCGTTGTGGTGATGGCCTTCGTCCCACCGGCGAAGGTCGGCAGAGGTAGGGGCACCAAATTGCTATCGCTCATCGCGGATTCCTCCCGCTTGAGATTGCGTCTTCTCCTTATTGCTCATCGCGCGCGCCCGAGTCTCTCGCGATCACTCGGCTTCACCCGCCGGCTCGTCGTCCTTGATCGCCTGCTGCCGGGAGACCCATTCCTCGGCGACGGCGTAGGCCTCGTAGAGCGACCCCCCGACTTCTTCCGTACGCATGAATATGCTTCTGCGTGAGATCGAATCCACGATGCCTGCCAGCGCCAACTGGTCCCGGAGCGATGGATCCACCTCGGCGAGCATCAGGCGACTGCCGTGCTTCTTGAGGTCTTCGGCGTATCGGTCGATGGTGCGCATGAATGTGCTGCCCAGGTCCGTGCGGGCATGAAGGTTGATTATCACCACCGCTTCTTTCGTCTGCGCGTCTGTCTTCGGGAGGTGCTCTACAAAGGCCGGAGCCGCAGCGTAGAACAGGGTCCCGAAGGGGACCAGCACGGTGACGCTTCCCGGCAGGAGCGTGGCCGGCGGCGTCCCCTCGATCGGAAGCCGGCCTTCTTTGAGCTTCCACTCCACCACTACGATCCGATGGGACTGGCGTAGGGTGAACAGGAAGATAGAGAGGGCTACTCCCACCAGCACCGCGTATTCCAGCGGAATCATCAAGACCAAGACGAACGTGATCACCATGATGACCCGCTGGATGTTGCCTGTGTGCCATACACCACGTATGTTGGCGGGCTTGATGATCCCAAAGCCGATGACCATGAGCAGGCCCGCAAGAGCAGGCAGGGCGAGTTTGCCGACCGCTCCCGCGAAAAGCAGCGCGACGATGGCGATCACCACACCCGCAAAGATGTTCGCGAGGCGCGTCCTGGCCCCGCTGCTCACCACAAGAGAGGTAGCGGAGGCCGAACCGCCGACCGGCATGCCCTGAAATATGCCGGCCGCGACGTTGGCCGCTCCCTCACCGATGAAATCCCGCGAAGGATTGGGGTATCGTCCATCCGGGTTCACGAAAGACTGGCTCACCCCCGCCCCCTGGATGAGCCCGATGACAGCCAGGGAGAGCGCCGGCACGATGAGTTCGAAGAAGTGCGAGAAATCCGGAAGGGCGGGCCTGGGCAGTCCGCCCGTGATCTCGGCTATGTCCGAGACCTTGGCCACCGAATCCCAACCGAAGAGCGACGGGAGGATGGAGGTCACTATGATCGCCACCACAAGGCCGAATCCGCGGAGGCGGGTCTTCTGCAGGACGATGATGAGGATGATCGTGCCGATCCCCACCGCCACAGTCGGGAGATCGACCTGGTCGAGGTTGAACAGCAGATCCACGGCCTTCGCGACCTTGTTGCTGTATTCGCTCGAGTACCCGGTGAGGTCGCCCAACTGACCCAGGAGGATGAGAGCGGCCACCCCGGTCATGAAGCCCACCATCTCCGAATTGGGCACCCAGCGCAGGAGCCGTCCTGCCTTCAGGAAGCCGGCCAGGAGCATGATCACCCCGGTCAGGAGAGAAAGGGCGAAGAGCGTCCCCGGGGAGTCACCGCTGGTGACAACTGGGACGCTGGCCACCACGAGCGCCATGGCACTCGTGGTCTGCACACTCAGGAAGACGGAACCGGAGAAGATGGCCCCCACGGGGGTGCCCATCATCACCCCGTATAGAGCGTAGAGCGGATTGATACCCGCAAGCACTCCTGAGGCGAGCGCGTCGGGCACGCTCTCTACCCCGAGGACGACCCCGGCCACCAGATCCGCGCGGGCCGTCTTGCGGTCCGGCTTCAGGCGCTTGAACATACCGGGCAGTTTCACGGGGCCGCCACCTCCTGTCCGCGGTCGGTCGCTTGCTGGTTAAGGAGCCGTCTGCGTAGCTTCGTCTTCGTCATCCGACCGAGGGCTTCATTCCCAGATTCCAGACTAGACCGGAAGAGCACGTTGAGATAGTACCGCGAAGGTGCAACAGAGGTGCACGCGAAGGTGCAAGCGCCTAGCAAACGTCCTGGGATGCTCTGCCAGGGACCTGGGACCCTGCCGGGTCTATGCCTCGATCGTCATCAGCGTTCAGCACCCGGGCCCGGGCGCCCACGGGGAAGTTGGAGAGTCCTCCCGGACCTTCGCCCTGATAGCCGAAGATCTTGCCGGTCGTGCGCAGGGCCTCCAAGTCGACCACTACCGACCCCAGGGTGGGGACTATCTTCTCCCGCCACACGAACAGGTAGAGCCGGTCGGCGAGCTTGTAGTAATGGCAACGGTCGGTGTCGGCCAGCCCCTTTTCCGAACCCAGCAGGCAGTGCCAGGTGTAGAAGCGCTCGTTCAGATAGATATGCTCGTAGCACTCAGTCGGGCTGTAGGTGTACTCGACCCGCTTGCCCACCATGTCGAGGGTGGGCTGGTGCCGCGGGGTCTCCGGAGTGAAGGGCCGATCGATAGCCGCGGAGGCGAAGGCGACGGAGACCGCGGTGAGTTCCTTACCTGCCGCGATGCGGTCGGCGAAGGCCTGGCGCGACTCGGCTTCCTCGGGTAGACGGCCGGTCATGACCGTGGCCATGCCCCGGCCCAGGTCCAGCAGCAGGGTGACGCTGGTCGCCCGCTCGTCGGTCCTCAGGTGATCGACAAAATAGAGCCCCTCCCGCAGCTTGGCGGCGAAGTACGCCGCGGTGCCGCCCTGGCCCGAGGTCGTGGTACCGTCCCGGCCGGCGTCCGGCCCATCCAGGGCGGCCCAGAAGAGGTCCGTCGCACTCTCGAACCGGTACTCAAGCGCCCCACCCTCCGCAAGATGAAGGGTGAGGGTATTGCCGGCGAGATCAGTGGTCGCTTTGGGCGCGTAGCTGTCCTCGGAGAAGGCGTGCGCAAGCGCTCCCACCGTGATCCACGCCGCCTCATCCGCCATATGATCCCCCCTTCGTGAACTCGACGTGCGTGTAGGCGATGCGGAAGCCCAGACGCTCCATGTTGCGCTGGGAGGCGCCCCCAGGCACGGCCTCAGTGACGGCCATGTCGCACCCCGCATCTCGGGCCAAGCGGAGCCGGTGCCCCTGGATGGCCTGCTGGATGCCGCGACGACGGTACTGCGGAAGAGTGGAGTCGCCCGAAAGCCAGCCGACGCCCCCGTCGACGACCAGGCTCCCGGTGCCCGCCGCCACCCCGTCCACCCGGGCAAGGACCAGGATGGCCTCCTCGCGCTCCGCCATCACCGCGCCGAACTCCTTGTGTCCCCGCTCCGGTGTCGCGCCCTCGGAGAATCCTCGGGCGGCGGTCGCGGCCCACTCCGACCGTTCCTCGGGCAGGCAGACCCGCACCTCGATCTCATCCGTCTCTGCCACGCTCTCCGCCGGCCGCCGACCCGCGCCCAGTTCGAGCACCAGCAGGTGCTCGAAGTCGCCGGCCTGCCAGCCACGCTGTCCCAACAGGCGCAGCAGCGAGCGATCGGCCAGGGGGCACACGCTGAGGGCTGCCGCCGCCCCGCGCTCGTGATAGAACGACTCCAGCCGCTCCAGGGCGGCCTCGTCCACAGGGCCGTTCATGCCCAAGCCGACGGCGATGTTCACCGGGGAGCCCTCCCCCAACCAGAGGGCGACTCCATCGGCCACAGCCACGCATTCGGACGCCGCCCCAGGCAATGCGATACGCGCCACCTCGCACAGGCGAACGAACTCCGCGCATATGAGTCCCTCCAGCCTCCGAGCGAGACTGCTGTCGGCGTGCAACACGCTGCCACCCCCTTTCTCACCTGTCGCTTCCGGGAAGCACGTCGCAGAATGTCCAGAATCTATACTGTCATATATGTACGAGGAACACAAACGCACGCTGCCTCGTGAGCGGGTCGGCGCCGGACCTCGCCGGGGTGGGCCTGAGTTCGGCCGAGGTCGAGGCCCGCGTGGCGGCGGGACAGGTCAATGCCGCGCCGCGTCCCGGAGGCCGCACCACCTGGGACATCGTCCGCACCAACGTCTTCACCTACTTCAACCTCATCCTGAGCGTGCTCTTCGTCGCCATGGTCGCCTTCGGGTCCTGGAAGGACGCTCTCTTCGGGATCATCGTGGTCGTCAACACGGTCATAGGCATCGTGCAGGAGTTGCGGGCCAAGGTGGCTCTCGACCGCCTCACGATCCTCACGGCTCCGGCGGTCAGGGTCGTGCGCGACGGCGCGACGAAAGAGATACCCATGGCGTCCGTGGTCTTGGATGACGTCGTGGAGATCTCGGCCGGAGACCAGATAGTGGCGGACGGGGAGACACTCCAGTCCCAGAGTCTGGAGGTGGACGAGTCCCTGCTCACGGGCGAGTCGGTGCCCATCACCAAGGAGCCCGGCGACCCCCTGCTGTCCGGCAGCTTCGTGGTAGCGGGGGGCGGCCTCTTCCGCACCACCGCGGTGGGAGCCGACGCCTACGCCCAGCGCCTGATCGGGGAAGGCAAGCGCTACGTGCGACTGCGCTCCGAGTTGATGAGGGGGATAAACAACATCCTGCGCGTGATCGGCCTGGGCATCATCCCGGTGGCGGCGCTCCTGATCTGGGCACAGTTCCGGATGGGCGCCAGCCTCGAGCATGGAGTCACGAACACGGTGGCGGCCCTGGTGGCCATGGTGCCGCAGGGCCTCGTGCTCCTCACCAGCATCGCCTTCGCGGTCTCGGCCATCACGCTGGCTCGGCGCAACGTGCTCACCCGAGAGCTGCCCGCGGTGGAAGGACTGGCCCGGGTCGATGTGCTGTGCATCGACAAGACCGGCACCATCACCGAGCCGCATCCCGCTTTCGATCGCTTCGAGCCACTGGACCGGGGAGCGGACGGTGACGACGCGGGCGCCGCTGCCGGAGTGAGGGCCGCAGCCGGCGAGGACGAGCCCGGAGCCAAAGCCGACGGGGAGGCCCTGAAGGCCCTCGCCGCACTGGCGGCCACCGCCTCGGCCAAGAACTCCACCATCGCGGCCATAGCGGCCTCCTTGCCCCAGGAGGACGGCTGGGAACTCGAGGACGCCGTGCCCTTCTCTTCCGCCCGCAAGTGGAGCGCGGCCCGCTTCGCCGGCCGCGGCTCCTGGATATTGGGAGCGCCGGAGATCGTGGCCGGTGACGACGAGACTCTCGCCCCCGCCCGCCGGCGGGCGGGGGAACTGGCGGCCGGGGGGATGCGGGTCCTCGTCCTGTGCCGCACCGACGAACCTCTGAACGGCGACGTGCTGCCCGGTGGGATGACGGCCCGCGGTCTCGTCCTGTTGGCCGAGCGCATCAGGGCCGACGCCCCTCAGACCCTGGCCTACTTCCGCCACCAGGGAGTGGAGATCAAGGTCATCTCCGGCGACAATCCGGCTACGGTGGCCACGGTGGCGGCACAGGCGGGAGTCGCCGGGGCGGAGCGCGCCGTGGACGCGCGCGACCTTCCCGAGGGCGAGGAGTTGGCCGAACTCATGGAGAGCACCACCGTCTTCGGGCGCGTCACTCCCGACCAGAAGCGCGCCATGGTGGAGGCCTTGCAGAGCCGCGGTCACACCGTGGCCATGACGGGGGACGGGGTCAACGACGTCCTTGCCCTCAAGAAAGCGGACATGGGCATCGCCATGGGCACCGGCACCGCCGCCGCACAGGCCGTGTCGCAGTTGGTGCTCGTCGATTCGCGGTTCTCCACCCTGCCAGGGGTAGTGGCGGAAGGGCGGAGGGTGACCGCCAACATCGAACGAGTGGCCAACCTCTTCACCAACAAGAGCGTCTGGGCCGCCGCCCTGGCGCTGGCCGTCGCGATAGCGGGCGTACCCTACCTGATCCTACCCCGGCACCTGAGCGTCATCGACGCCCTCGTCATCGGCATACCCGGCTTCTTCCTGGCCCTGGCCCCCAACCGGCGGCGTTTCGTGCCCGGCTTCGTTTACCGCGTGGCCCGCTTCGTCATCCCCACCGGCCTGCTTTCGGCCTTGACCATGTTCGTCTCCTACCTCGTGATCAGGCGGATGGGAGCCAGCGTGCTCGAGGCACAGACCATGGAGGTGGTGATCTTCTCCGTGATCGGTCTGCGTGTGATCGCCGCCATCGAGCGACCTCTACGCGGCTGGCGCCTGGGTCTGGTCCTTGCGATGGCCGGGCTGCTCGCGCTCGTGTTCGCGGTCCCGTTCACAAGGGAGTTCTTCGCCCTCGATATACCGGGTTGGCTGCCGATCGGAGTGACGATCGCGTTCTCTATCTTCGCCTGGTTCTTCGTCGGGCTGGGCTGGCGGATCGGCGAACGACTGCCCTTCTGGCGGGATGCGGTCACCCAGGCCCAGAGGGTGGAGGACGTCGAGGATTAGACCGAAGCCGATGAGCCGCCTACGTCCATGAGCCCACCGGTCGCCTACACCCCTCGGCGCATCCAGCGCACCTATTACACGATCAACGCCCTCTTCACGCTGTCGGCGTCGATCATCTGGGGAGTCAACACGCTCTTCCTCCTCGACGCCGGTCTGGACATCTTCCAGGTGATGCTCGTCAACGCCACCTTCAGCGCCGGCCAGATAGTGTTCGAGATTCCAACGGGCGTGGTGGCCGACACGGTCGGGCGCCGCGCTTCGTTCCTCCTCGGCATCGGCTCGCTGGCCGTGGCCACCCTTGGATACGTGGGCTCGGCCGTGTTCGACTGGGGCCTGACCGGTTTCATCCTCGCCTCCATCCTCCTGGGGTTCGGCTTCACGTGCCAGACGGGGGCGGTGGATGCCTGGCTGGTCGACGCCCTCGACGCTACGGGGTTCTCCGGAGGGAAGGACCGCGTCTTCGCGCGCATGGGCATCTTCGCCAACATCTCCATGCTCTTCGGGACCCTGGTCGGGGGACTGCTGGGTCAGATCGACCTGGCCATCCCCTACCTTGTCCGCACCGGATTGCTGGTGGGAGCGTTCTTCGTCACGCTTGCCTTCATGCACGACATCGGCTTTGAGCCGCGGGCCTTCCGCGTGTCGCGCTTCGGCGAGGAGAGCCGCAAGATCTTCGGTGCGGGGATCAACCACGGTTGGCGGCATCCGGTCGTCAGGCCCTTGCTCTTCACGTCGCTCCTGAACGGAGTGCTGCTGTGGTACTTCTTCTACGCATCTCAGCCGTACGTGCTCGAACTACTCGGCCAGGAGGATCTGGTGTGGGTGGCGGGCGCCATCACGGCCCTTTTCGCGCTCTCCGGGGTGGCGGGGAACACGTTGGTGGGCCCCATCTCCAAGAGTCGCCTGGGCTCGCGGCCGGCCCGCGTGCTCTTGTGGGCCTCCCTGGGTACCGCACTGTGTGCGATCGGAGTCGGCTTCGTAGGATTGATATGGGACGGGAAGGATCTCGCGGCCTTTGTCATCGTGGTGGTGCTACTGGCTGTGTTCGGCTTGCTCGATGGGATCAACCGGCCCGTGCGTAGCGCCTACATCAACGAGCACATCCCCTCTGCGCAGCGCGCCACCGTGCTCTCCTTCGACTCCTTCTTTGGCGACATCGGCGCGGTGGCCGGCCAACTGGGACTCGGCTACGCGGCCCAGACGATCTCCAAGGCGGTGGCCTACACCATAGGTGGCCTCATCCATCTGGCGGCCGTCCCGCTCTACGACCGGGCGGGAAGAGCATCGGACCGGCTGGCGGAGTCCGGTCCGCCGGAGCCTGCCGCAAAGGAGTAGGCGGGCGGGCGCGGAGCCGCCAGGAGACTGCTAGACCAGGTTCTCCGGGTTCAGACCCTCCAGTTCGTGCAGCACGAAACGACCGTCCTTGCGCACCAGCACCTCGTCGAACCAGATCTCCCCTCCGCCCCACGCGGGCGTCTGGATGAGCACCAGATCCCAGTGCACGCTGGAGCGGTTACCGTTGTCGGCGTCGTCGTAGGCGCGACCGAGCGCCACGTGGAGACTGCCGCCGATCTTCTCGTCGTAGAGCGTGTCCTTCATGGGCTTGTCGATGGACGGGTTCACCCCCAATGCGAACTCCCCCAGATAGCGCGAGCCCTCGTCGGTATCCAGCATGCGCGCCAGCTTCTCGGGTTCGTTGGCGTCGGCCTCCACCACGCGGCCGTCCCGGAAGACGAGCCGCACCCGCTCGTAGGTGGTCCCGTCCTCCAGGGAGGGTGTGTTGAAGAGGATGGTGCCGTTCACGGAGTCGCGTACGGGAGAGGTGAAGACCTCGCCGTCGGGGATGTTGTTGGTGCCGGCCGCCTTCATGATGGGGATGCCCTTGATCGAGAAACTCAGATCGGTGTCCGGAGCGACGATGCGCACCCGGTCGCTGCGTCCCATGAGTTCGACCAGGGGATCCATGGCCTGAGACATGTGGGCGTAGTCGAGCGTCGACACGGCCAGGCAGAAGTCCTCGAAGGCCTCCGTGGACATGCCCGCCGCCTGGGCCGCGGCCGGGGTGGGATGGCGAAGAAGCACCCACCTCTTCTTCAGATACAGCTCCACCAGAGGCTCGGAGGCCAGGCGAGACGCCTCCAGAGTCCCGGGAAGGATATCGGCCATCTCGGAGGCGTTGCCGCCCGCCAGGATGAAGATGCTCGCGTCGACATCACCGATCCGGTGCATCTCCCAGCCCACCTGGAGGTCCATCTGCTGACGATGGGCGCCGAGGAGCCACGCCCTGCGCAGGCGGGCATCACCGAGGGTGGCGAAGGGGACGGCGCCGCGCCGGTAGGTCTCTTCCACCAGCGCGATCATGAGCTCTTCCGACCCGGTCTCTCCCTCGATGAGCACCTTCTCGCCGGCCTTGATGGCCAAGGAGTAGTCCAGCAGATTCGCGGCCAGCACCTCGAGCCGTGGGTCTCTCATGTCCGTCCTTTCTCAGGTATCTCCTGGTTGGGCGGCGGTTGGCCCGCGCTGCCCTTACGCTTCCTGACCGCCTCGCGCAACAGATACTCGACCTGCCCGTTGACACTGCGCAACTCGTCCGCGGCCCAGGCCTCCAGGTCCTCCCAGAGGCCGGCGTCGACGCGGAGCAGGAACTGCTTACGTGCCATCGGGGATGTTATGCGTAGAGGGTACCTGCATTCACAACCGGATGCACCTCTGACTCACCGCACAGCACCACCATCAGATTGCTGATCATGGCGGCCTTGCGTTCCGTGTCGAGTTCGATCACGTTCTTCTCGGCCAGCTCGCGCAGGGCCATGTCCACCATGCTGACGGCCCCGTGCACGATCTTCTGCCGCGCGTCGATGATGGCTTCGGCCTGCTGACGCCGCAGCATGGCCTGCGCTATCTCGGGAGCATAGGCCAGATGGGTCAGCCGGGCTTCTTCGACCAACACCCCGGCCCGAGCCAGACGCTGATCCAGCTCGTCCTTGAGCGCCTGCGATACCTCGTCGACGTTGCTCCGCAAAGTGATCTCGTTCTCCTCGCCGTGGTCGTAGGCGTACGAACTGGCGAGATGCCTCAGGGCCGTCTCGCTCTGGGTCTCGACATAGAGCTGCAGATCGTCGACGTCGAACACGGCCTGGGCGGTGTCGCGGACCCTCCAGACCACGACCGTGGCTATCTCCACCGGGTTTCCACGCCTGTCGTTCACCTTGAGTTTGGGCCCGTTCAGGGTGCGGGCCCGCACCGACACCTTGTAGCGCGGGAACTTCTTCACGGTCTGCGTGCTCTGGCCCTTCTTGCCCGCCGACCCGGACTTGGAGGAATCCGCCGCTTGATCGGTGCTGACCTTGGCCGTGGGACCGTTGGAGTAGAAGGGATTGCCCCAGCGGAAGCCGCCCTGGCGCACGGTGCCTTTGTAGTCGCCGAACAGTACCAGCACCCGCGTCTCGTTGGGCTCCAGGGTGAAGAAGCCCGGAGCCAGGATGCTTCCGACCACAAGCAGGACGATGCCCGCTATCACCAGCGCCCAGATGGTGCCCGCGCCGGCCGTACCCTGGTCTCCCAGGACACCGGCCACGATCAGTAGCGCGATACCTCCGACTATCAGAACGATGACGGCGACCAGCATGCCCCAGCCGTTCATCGCTTTCGCCTCTCGCTCGTGGTTGAGCGAGTCCCGCTGCACTTCCATCTCTCCTCCTGCCTATGTCTCGGCGAGACTGTCCCAGCGACACGTCTTGCGTTGTTCGCCGTCTCATATTATTACGATATCTTTTTGATATCAACCCGTCGCAGGCGCACCCGGGGAGGGCGGATGCCGGAGGGGTACAATGAGATGGCACGAAGCGACGACGCTTACCCACGATTGCTCCAGGAGACCAGATGCTGAGCGACTATCCCGTGGTGGTAGAGGTGGAGGTGCGCTGGGGGGAGATGGACGCCCTCGGCCACGTCAACAACATAATCTACCTGCAGTACTTCGAGACCGCGCGCGTCGCCTATCTGGAGCGAATGGGTATGGAACCCCCCGGACCGGCGTGGAGAGAGCGCGGACTGATCATCGCCTCGGTGAGTTGCCGCTACAAGCTGCCGGTGACCTACCCCGACACCCTTTCGGTCGGTGCCCGGGTACGAGCGCTGGGCGAAGACCGCCTCATCATGGAGCACTCCGCCATCAGCCGTAAGGCGGGAAAAGTGGCGGCCCTAGGCGACGCAGAGATAGTCTCGTACGACTACGCAGCGGGCCGGCGCGCCCCCCTACCCGAAGAGTGGCGCAGGGGGATAGTCGGGCTGGAGGGGCGGGAACCCCACCCTATCGCCCCCCGACACAGGCCGGAGAAGACCGGGGGTTGACGAAGACGAGACGGTCGCGCCGCTCGGGGAAAGCGGGCGCGCCAGTAGGGCCGGGCGGGCGCCCTCTCAGTCGACGGGCAGCCGGAAGAAGTCCCTCGGATTCTGCCAGCACACCTTGTCGATGGTCTCTTTGTCGAGGCCGAACAACTTCATGGCCAGCATGACTCGGGGGACCATGAAGTAGTCGTTGCCCTCGCCACCCAGCTCGGAGTTGATTATGATCTGGTCGCGCTTGTCCGGGTTGTCGACCACATACTGGGCGGCCGGTTCCGGCGGCATCTTGTCCCAGCACACCGAGAGACCGATCATGCCCCCGGTGGCCGCGCGCCAGTCGAGGGTGGGCTCGGAAGCATGGTCGAAGACGCACTTCTCGACGGGAAAGCCCTCTTCCTTGATGATGTCGAGCACCATGGGAAGCACCTTCGGCCCTTGGGGAGCCATGCGGATTGGCGTGTGGAGGATCACGGGCACGTCGTGAGCCTTGGCGATGCGCAGGTGCTCACGGAACAGGTCCTGCTCGAACTGAGTGCCGGTGTCGAGGCCGATCTCACCGATGGCCACAGCCCGATCGGCCTGCAGGAACTCGGGCATGCGGGCCAGGCACTTCTCGGCGTCGGCGTGGTTGACCCCGAAGAAGGGCACCGACAGAGAAGTGAACAGCTCGAAGCCGAGCGTAGCGGCAGTGGTGGTCTCCATGCCCAGGAAGCGCTCCCACATCAGGAGCACGCTGTCGGCATCCTTGCTGCCCAAGTACATGTGCGGACTGGGGACGACGGCCGCCTCCATGCCCATCATGACCAGCTTCTGCAGCTGCTTGTCCTCGATCATGTCCGTATGTAGATGAGCGTCGATGAAGCGCATTTTGCGAACCTCCGTAACCGATGCCGAATGGAGATGCCGCCCCGGCAGCCGAGGGCGTGGACCGGGGAGGACGACGGGCCAATCGTAGCACCGAGACGGGTCGAAAGCTACCTAGTGCTCAGTAGTAAGCGAGGCCCATAGGTTGTCGGCGCCCACCCCTCGTCTACTCCTGCGCCCGCGGTACTCCTGCGCCCGCAGGTCGTCCAGTCTGAGACTCTGCATACCTTCCGTCTTCGCCCCGCCGCGGTGCGCGCAGGCGCGCCTCTGCGGTCTGCGCGAAGGCGGTCGCGGGACGAGCGCTGCCGGCGACGGGACGGGTCCGCCGCGCATACGCGAACGCCGCCCCCATCCCGATGAAGCAGAGCGAGGCCAGGATGATCATCGTCGTCTGAACGCCCACCGATTCGGCCAACTGCCCGATGAGGTAGCTGCCCAGAGGGATCGTTCCCACAAAGATCATCATGTAGATGCCCAACACCCGTCCCCGCAGGTGATCAGGCACCAGCAGCTGCAGGCGCGTGCTGCAGCTGGTGAGGAAGAGCACGCTCGACAGACCCACCAGGAACATGAGCACCGTGGTGATCGCCAGCGAGTTGGAGAGCCCCACCAGGAAGAGAATCAGAGACAGCGCGGTGCCGGAGATGAGGAGCAGACGCTGCCTGGGCTTACCACGATAGGCCGCGATCAGACCGGCCACGACGGCGCCCACCCCCATGACGGTCATGAGCATAGCCAGGGTGGAGGCTCCCCCGTCGAGAATGTAGCGAGTGACGAGCGGCAAGGTAGTCTGGAAGTTGAAGCCAAAGGTGGCCATCGTTCCCATGGCGATGAAGATGACGATCAAATCCGGGGTGGCGCGGACGTAGCGGAAGCCCTCGCGTAGTCCGCTGCTGCCGGTATTTACGCTCTTCGACCCCATGCGATGCAAGTCGGCCGTCCGCATAGCCGCCAGGGCGGCGATCACGGCCAGGAAGCTCAGGGCGTTGACGTAGAAGCAGGCCGCGAGTCCCAGAGTGCTGATCACCAACGCCCCCACCGCCGGGCCGGCGATACGGGCCGCGTTGAAGAGGGTCGAGTTGAGAGCGATGGCGTTGGGCAAATCGTGAGACCCCACCATCTCGGGCACGAAAGCCTGCCGGGTGGGAGCCTCCACCGCCTCGACTATGCCGCGCACTCCGGTCAGAAGATAGATGAGAGCGACGGTGACTACATCGGCGGAGATCAGAATCGCCATGGCCAGAGCGAGCACCATCTGCAGCGATTGAGCCACGATCATGGTGGTGCGTTTGGGCAACCGGTCGGCGAGCACTCCACTGTAGGCCGATAGGAGCAAGGCGGGTGCGAAACGGATGGCCATGGTCAGACCCAGCGCCACGGGCGAGTCGGTCATGCTGAGGACGAGCCAGCTGAGGGCGACGTCCTGCATCCACGTGCCGGCCAGCGACACGAGTTGTCCGAACCAGAACAGCCTGTAGTTGCGGTTCTTGAGCGAACGGAATCCGTGGGCCAGAGCGGAGCCGGAGGTCAGGGCGCGCCTCATGAGCACTCGTCCTCGCGTCGGCGGACTCGCTCGGCCGCCGCGTACAGATTCTCGAGAGCCGAGACCACGTCCGCCAGTCCGTCGCCCAACTCGTCGATGACTTCGTCCAGGAAAGGACGGGAGATCGCAGCCAGTTCGCCGGCCAGTTCTTGGCCGGCCTCGGTCAGAGTCAGGGGTATCTGGCGTCGGTCGCCTTCGACAGTGCCTCGGCCGACCAGGCCGCGCTCTGCCAGCTTGGCGACCAGCCCGCTGGTGGTCGACACGGTGACACCCAGGTTGCGGGCCAGGCACCCTGTGGTGATGCCCGGGGTCCGTCGCAACTGAAAGAGTACGCGCAACTGGGGGAGAGTGAGGTTCGACTCCTCCCACTGGCGCAGTCTGAGCGATTCGAGGTGCTTCATCGACCGCCAGTAGGCGGCGCGGAAGCGCTCGTCCAACGCTACGGAGGCACAGGGCTCGTGTCCAAGATTTACACAGGTTTTGCTCATGACCATATTGTACGGCATCACCGTACTGTTTGGCAAGAGCGAACTAACGACGCCGCCCGGATCAGTCCGTCAGGCGAGAGACCTCGTCCCTGGAGAAGCGGGGCCAGTCGCGCCGCTCGCCGCCTTGCCAGGCCTCGACACCCCGACCCTCTTCCAACACCTCTCCGATGACGGCCACCTCGATGCCCTCGGCCGCGATAACCGTCGCGAGCGCTCCCGCCTGGTCCTCGGCACAGGTGATGAGGAGGCTGCCCGAGCCGATGAGTCCCAGGGGATCGAGACCAAGGAGTGCGCAGACGACGACGGGTCTCCGGATAGACGAGGATGCCGTCCATGTCGACGCGCAGCCGGCGTCCGCCGGCTGCGCCCAGCTCCGTCACTGCCATGGCCAGCCCGCCTTCAGTGACGTCATGCAGGGCGGTCACCCCCTCGAACGACAGGGCGACGCGCGCTTCGTCGAGGATGCTCATCCGCTCCAGAAAGGCCGCACACGCATCTAGCTCGCCGGCACTCATCCCCGCCGCCTTCAGTCGCTGCCCGAACTCCCGGGCTATGAGCCCCGTACCCTCCACGGCCACTCCCTTGGTGAGGAGGATCATGTCGCCCTCGCGCATGTCGCGCTTATCGAGTAGGCGGCGGCCCGCGGCCGTCCCTGCCATGGTCCCCGCCACCAGGGGTCGCGAGACCGCGTCGGTGACCTCGGTGTGCCCGCCGCACAGCGACACGCCCCACCGCCGGCAGTTCTCCTGAAGATCGCGCACCAAGGCCGCCACCTCGGACGCCGTGGAGCCGGGGGGAAGAGCAGGGTGGTCAGGAACCAGCGCGGAAGCGCTCCGCTCGTGGCTATGTCGTTGGCGTTGACCAGCACCGCGTAGCGGGCCACGTCGTCCGCAGCCAGAGTGATGGGGTCGGAAGCCAGCACCAGGATCTCGGCGTCGCTCACGTCCACGGCGGCCGCGTCTTCTCCTAGACGAGCGCCCACCAGCACGGCGGGGTCGGCGGAGGCGATGGTGCCGATGCTCTCCTCCAGCAGGTCGGCCGGCAGCTTGCCTGTGGGCAAAGGAAGACCGTAGCGGATGATACGAGCCGCTTCCCCCAGATCGGCTACGGTGAAGTCGGCGGGCACCTTGGGCAAGGGCGCGGCGGGATCGTTCTGCAGGTACATGGTGAGCGTGCCCGCCCGCCGCCCGGCCTCGATGTCGTACGCGTGATCCCCGATGAGGAGGATCGTCCCCGGGTCCACACCCAGCTCGGCCGCAATATGCAGAACCCCGTCCGGAAGCGGTTTGGGACCCAAGCCCAGATCGCGGGTGACTATCAGCGCGAAATCGCTTTCGCCGATGCCGTTGAGCACGGGCGAACGCCCGCTCCAGCGACGCCAACCGGTTCCGGCGTGATGACGGCCATGGGGACGCGCTGAGAGCGCAGCAGCGCGACGAGCTCTTCCGCTCCCTGGTTGGGCCGACCCTTCTCGGCCGCCAGCGCCTCGGCCTCCTCCAGGATGGCTTCCTTGCGGCTCCGCTCGTCCGCATCTTCTACAGCCTCGAGGTATTCCAGCAGGCCCACCCCGGAGGGGCATCCCACAGCCGAACGGATGGCCTCGAAATCGAAGTCACCGGGCTCTGTCAGGGTGCCGTCGAAGTCGAAGAGCACCGCGGACAGCCGGAAGGGGCTGCCGTCGGGCAGGAAGGGAGGGGTCCTGGTGGTCACAGCAGGAAATATAGCAGCACCGGGATGACCACTATGCTGGCCAGAGTGGTCACGAGGACGACCGAGGAGACCAGTTCGGCCTCGTTGCGGTACTTGGTACACAGCACCGCGGTCAGGATGGCGGCCGGCATGGCCGACTCGAAGAGCACGATGTTCCTGGCCATTCCCGTGAGCCCGAAGGCCCACACGGCCAGCATCCCGAAGGCGAAGCCTCCTCCCATGCGCAGGACGCCGGCGAGCAGGGAGAGGGGGACGTGGGTGAGCTTCACACTTCCGATGGTCATCCCCAGGACCACGAGGATGAGCGGGATGGCTGGCCGTGCCCATGAACTTGAGCGAATCGTAGAGCAGGGTGGGCAGGGTCACCCCGGCCAGATTCAGCGCCACCCCCAGCACCGCTGTGTAGAGCAGCGGCGTGCGGGCCATGGCCCGTAGGCCCGGCTTCAGCCCCTCCTGCCCCGCGGCCAGGTATACGCCCAGAGAGTAGATGAGGAAGCCCTGCGGGATGTAGAAGAGCACCGTCATGGCCACACCCTCCGTGCCGAAGGCCAGATAGACGATGGGCAGGGGCAGGTTGATGAGGTTGGCGAACATGATGGGCAGGTAGAGCCCGGAGTGCTTGGTGCGACCGCGCAGGAAGACCAGTCGGGCGAGCAGATACGGTCCCGGCGATGGTCAGGAGACACGAGGCCCACAGCCACACGGCCTCGCCGACCACGATGGGCTGGGCGAGCAAGGAGGTAAGGACCAGGCAGGGCGTCGCCAGATAGATGACCACGTCGATGAGTACAGCCGGCGAAGCCCGGCTGACCCGCCCGAACAGGTAGCCGAGCGCGATTATGAAGAACGTGGGCGTGATGATGGTCAGAATCTGCTGCATCGCGTCAGCGTACATCGCGTGCGCCCCCGGGCGCTAGGTGATATAAGTCGAGTCCGGATGGACGAACAACTCTTCTACGACTGGCTGGTGATCGCCTGGCTGGCGCTGGCGGTCGTCACCTTCTTCGCCCTCTTCTTCGTCACCGCTCCCTACGGACGCTTCACCCGCGGAGGCTGGGGCCCCCGCATCAGTCCCCGCTGGGGCTGGGTGCTCATGGAGTCACCCTCGCTCATCACTTTCGTCGTCTTCTACCTGCTCGGCGACCAGCGAGGGAATCCCCTGGCCGTGTTCTTCTGCTGCTGTGGGCCGTCCACTACGTCAACCGGTCGTTCGTCTATCCCTTCCGTCTGCGCGGCGTCCGGCCCAGGATGGCCCTCTCGGTGATCGCCATGGGGGCGACCTTCAACGTGGGCAACGGCTATCTGAACGCCCGCTATCTCTACACGCTGGGTCCCGACTTGGAGCTGTCCTGGATGCTCGATCCCCGCTTCATCGTCGGAGTCGTCCTCTTCGCTGCCGGATTCGCGCTCAATCAGCACTCCGACCGCGTGCTCATCTCCCTGCGCCGTCCCGGCGAGAACGGCTACAGGATCCCCCAGGGAGGCGGCTATCGTTTCGTGTCGTGCCCCAACTACCTCGGTGAGATCGTGGAATGGGGCGGATGGGCGCTGGCCTGCTGGACTCCCGGCGGCTCTGGCCTTCTTCGTGTGGACCGTGGCCAATCTGGCTCCCCGCGCCATCAAGACCCATGCCTGGTACCGACGCGAGTTCCCCGACTACCCGCCGGAACGAAAGGCGCTTCTGCCCTTCATCCTCTGACGCGAGCCGGACCCCTGTGCGCCCGTTCGCCGGCCTGCCTCTCGCGATAGAATGGGCCGGCACGACGCTCGTGAGAGCGATCGCGCCGGAGCCGGAGAAGGTGATGAGAGCCACCACCCCAGTCAGAGCTACCGCCCCCGTAGCCCGCAGCACCTTCTGGCTGATGGTCTCCCTGATCGCCTGGGAGCTCTTCCAGGGCATACGGGCCGGCGCTCCCGTGCGCGCCGATTCCTGGGCCATCGGTCCGGTCGACCTGGTCTTCCTCGTCCTCCTGCCCGCCCTGGCCGCCTTCGCCTTCGCGCGTCTCTTCCTGGTCATCACCCAGTCGGTGCGGGGATCGCTGAACGTGTACTCGGTCATCTCCAGTCCCTTCGCCTGGGTGTTCTGGGTGGGCCTTTCCATCGCCCTCATCGGCCACGGCATCCACATCGCCGCCCATGCCATCCAGAGCGCGCTGCCGGAGACGTTCATCCAGGGTGAGTTCGCCGCCAAGGTGGCATTCCTCGATACACAGGCGGGCTACCTCCTGTTGGGGCTGGGGTTCTTCCTGGTGACCGCGGTCATCCTCATTCTGGGACAGGGGAGCGGGCAACGCATATCGGGCGTGGAACGGCTCTTCTTCGTCCTCGGCTCCCTGGCCACCTACGGCGCTGGTCTTCGTCTACATGGCCGTGGAGGGAGGACAGTTGATCCCGGTCATCGCCGCCAGCGTGGTCCTCAGCATCATCGGCTTCTGGGTGCTTCCTCCCTACGAGATCACCAGAGACCCCGTGGCCGCCTTCGTCATGCCCGGCACCGTTCCTGTCCGGCATCGCGCTCATCGTGTGGACGGTGGTCGTGGGCGGGCAGCCCACGTGGCCCTGAGGCTATGAATCCCGCTTTGCTTATCGGCTGTCGTTGCGTCGGCGTCTGCGGAGTGGTGTCCGAGCTGGCTTAAGGAGCACGACTGGAAATCGTGTGGGCGGGGGTAACTCGTCCCGAGGGTTCGAATCCCTCCCACTCCGCCATATTCCCCGAGGAGTCACTGTGAAGTTCCGGTCCCCCATCACCACCTTCAGAGCCGCCTGCCTTCTGGTCCTTTTGGTCGCATCCTCATGGCGGTCATGCTTTCCGCCTGCGCCGGTGACTCGTCGAGCGCCACCTCCCCCTCGGGTGAACCTCACCGCGGCTACGCTTCCACCACAGCGTCCGGTCCGGCCGATACGACCACCACCTCGACCGGCCCCCCGATCACCTTGTCGCAACTTACCAGACGGAACTGGCCCATACAGCGAAGGTGTGGACTGCGCTGGCTCAGCAACTGACCGACGAGGGTGCGGCCCAGGACGATCCGCGCATGGCGCTGATCTTCGGCCTGCGTGCGCGTACGCAGGCCTTGTCCGGCAGACAGGCTCTGGCCGAGGGCGACCTGACCCTGGCCCAGCAGGCCATGATCGACGTGTACGCCACCATCAACCGCGGGCGCAGACGTAGCCGAGGGTTCCGTAGCGCAGAGGCTCGACCGAGGCCCACGCGGTCATCGAGACCCTGGGCAACCCCTCCGACGACCCGCAGCGGGCGGCGACTCTCCTGGACGCAGTTCATTGCGGCGCTCGCCCCCCTGCTGGACGAGGCTGAGGCGATGACCGGCACCACGACCGCTACTTGACACGAGCCGGAGGCCCACCCGGTGCCCTGGGCGCATCGGCTGCCCCGCGGCGCCGCACGGGCCGAGCTGCTGTATACTCCTCGCCGACCGTGCTAGGTGGGGAGCTAGCGGTGCCCTGTACCCGCAATCCGCTTTAGCGGGACGGAATCCCCGCCCTAGGAGCGGGCCTGTGAGGTCTGACGCCGGTAAGTGGTGTTGACGGCCAGGTCCTACGCAATGGAACTCTGTGAACCGGGTCAGGACCGGGAGGTAGCAGCCCTAAGCGGACTCTTTCATGTGCCGTGGGGTAGCTTGGCCTGAGCTGGCTGCCGGTGGGCGCTCGGAGGTCTCGTCTTCGACGGCGGGTGCACGGTCCTTTCCTTCTCTCCTGGGATTGGACGGAGGGGTCGATGACGCAGCACCCTCACCGACATCCTCATCGTCATGGCGGTGGCCGCTCGCCGTGACGCTGGTCTTCGGCAGATTGCGGCTTCCCCCTCTCGTGGGTCTCTTCGTGGCGGGAGTCCTCATCGGTCCGCACACGCCTTCGGTCTCGATCGAGGAGCCCCGAGAGCGTCGAGGCAGCTGGCCGAGGTAGGCGTGATCTTCCTCCTCTTCACCCTCGGCCTGCGAGTTCTCGTTTCGGGGACTGATGCGCCTGGCCCGGCGCCCTCCTCGGTGGCCGGGCCCGCTGCAGGTGATGCTCACCGGAGCGGCCATCGGATCGGGTGTCGGCCTGGCGGTCAGGTTTCCGCGGCCGCAGACCATCGTGCTACGGTATGCTCGTCGCTCTCAGCAGCACCGCGGTCGTGCTCAAGACCTCTCGGCCGAGCGAGCGCAGATCGACACCCCGGTGGGCCAGACACGCGCTGGGCATGCTGATCTTCCAGGACATCCTCGTCGTCGCCGATGATGCTCGTGCTGCCCCTTCTTGGCCGGGCGACGGAGCTGGAGACATGCCGGTGGCGGTTCCTGGACCATCCTCGTCGCCGTCGCGATCGTGGGTCGTCGTCTCTGGTGGTCGTGGTGAGCGAGCTGGGTCGTACCCCGGCTGTTGCTACGAGGCCGCCCGCAGCCGCAGCGCGCGACTGTCTTCCTCATGGTTGTCGTGGCGCATCTGGTTCGCCGTGGCCGCTCTGTCCGCGCAGCTTCGGCGTCTCCCTCGCCTTGGGGGCGTTTCTTGCCGGCCTCATCATCTCCGCGTCCGACTTCAGCCTCCGGGCCGCTTCGGAAGCGTCTGCCCTTCCGCGACCTTCTCGTGGTGCTTCTTCTTCGTCTCCGTGGGCATGCTCTTCGACCCCGCGTCTCTAGTCGAATCCCCGGGTCGATCCTGCTCCTCGTCGCCGCCGTGCTGATGTCGCCAAACCCCTCATCGGCCCCTGGTGGTCTGCATCGTGGGCGGCTACCCCAGCAAGGTGACGTCTGGGAGTCGCGGCGGCGCTGGCGCCAGATCGGGGAGTTCTCATTCATCCTGGCTACCGTGGGCACCAACGCAGTTCCTCACCGCCGACGCACGAACGCAGTCGGGGCAGCCATAGTCTCCATATCCATCAAGCTCATCGTATACCGGACAGTGGCCCCCATCGACCGGCGGCCTTCAAACGAGAGAGGATGGTGGCGCGTTCTGAACGCCCGGGTGCCGGCCCGGCCGCCTCGCCCTTGAACGGACCGTCTGCGGAGACAGACTCTGCTCACCGGCTCGTCATCGTGGGCCATGGGCCTCGTGGGCCGGAAGGTCGCACGCCTCCGCGGGAGTACGGAGTCGCCGACCATCGTCGAGATGAACCTCTCAGACGGTCCAAGCAGTTGGGCTCAGGAGGGCACCAGGGCGATCTTCGGAGACGCGACACTGGCGAGCCATCCTCGACGCAGGCCGGCGTGCGCAGGGCCCGGGAGCAGCGGTGCTCAGCGGCGTCAGGTCACGAGCGCGAGGCGTCGTCATCAAGATGGCCCGGGAGATGAACCCACGTATCCACATCCTGGCGCGGGCCGCCTTTCTCAGCCGACATCCACCGCGCTGCGCGCTAGCCGGAGCCGATCGGGTCTTCTCGGGAGTGGGAGACGTGGCCCTGGGTATGTTCCGAATACGTGTTATCGCACTTGGGGGCCACGCCCGAGCAGATCGATAGGGCGAGGGACAAAGTCCACGGCGAGCTCTTCTGATCGCGGCACCCCGACTACGGTCGCTGCGGCCCGGGACATCGCTGCGGTGGCGATCCTGGGACGGGTCGCGGCAGACCGACTGATATAATCGCCCCATCCATCGAGCGCGCGAACAAGGAGCCCACCGGCGCATGTCCGTGTCCCTTTACCGCAAGTACCGGCCCGCCCGCTTCGAGGACATAATCGGGCAGGAACACGTAGCCCGCACGCTTGTCAACGCCATCGTCCACGACCGGGTCAGCCACGCCTATCTCTTCACGGGTCCGCGGGGAACCGGCAAGACCTCCACGGCCAAGATACTGGCCATGGCGCTCAATTGTGAAGCCGGACACGGCGCGGCCACGGCCACCCCCGACGGCACCTGTCCCCTCTGCGAGGCCATAAGGCGGGGCAGCGCCCTGGATGTGGTAGAGATGGACGCGGCCTCCAACCGCACGGTCGAGGAAGTCACCGAGACTCTGCTCGACAAGGTACACTTCGCCCCTCTCGAAGGCCGCATGAAGGTGTACATCCTCGATGAGGTACACATGCTCTCCCCGCACGCCTTCAACGCGTTGCTGAAGACCCTGGAGGAGCCTCCTGCGCACGCTGTGTTCGTGCTGGCTACCACCGAGGCACACAAGGTGCCGGCCACCATCCTCTCCCGCTGCCAACGCTTCGACTTCCGCCGGCCGACGATAGCGGAGGTGGTGAGCGTATTGGCGACCATCGCGCGGCAGGAGGGCATCGAGGTGGCGGAGGCGTCGCTCACAGTCATTGCCCGGGCGGCGGCAGGCAGCTTCCGCGATGCCATCGGGGTGCTCGACCAACTGGCGACGTATTCCGGCGGCTCCATCTCCCTGCAGCAGACCCTGGACATCCTGGGCGTCGTCCAGCACGACCTGCTCTTCGAGGCCGTCGACCTGGTCGACGACCACGACACGCAAGGCGCCCTCCTCTTCGTCGACCGCCTCAACCAGGCCGGTACCGACTACAGCCAGTTCATGAAGGACCTCCTGAGCCACCTGCGCGATCTGTACGTGGTGAAACACACAGTGGAGGCCCCCCCCAGCATGGCCCTCACCGAAGAGCAACTGGCCACGCTGCGCAGCCAGGCTTCCCGTGTCTCGACAGCGCGGACGCTCACCTTCATCGATCTTTTGGGAGAAGGTCTGCGCGCCATCCGGCAGGGGTCCGACCCCCGGCTGGAGCTGGAACTGGCCTTCATCAAGATGACCGCTTTCGCGGCCGACGGAACCCCGCGCCCGGAGCATCAGGCAGCTGCGGCTGCGTGTGCTGCCGCGACCCGCGGGGGCGACGCTCCGAAGGCCGAGCCGGAGGCCTCGTACACGGCCCCCGTCCGCACTCCCGATGCGTCGGGGCCGGCACCGGCCGACCCGACCGGCAGTGCGTCTTGCCCGGAGCCCGCGCCTACGCCTCCCCCCTCGGCGGGTGCTCCCGTACCGCCTTCATCTGCTCCGGCACCCCAGGGGGGCCACCCGGACGCGGCCCGGCCGGGCACGCCCCAGCCCAGTGGCGCGCGCGGCAGGCCGCAGGCGGGCAGTATTCCGCCCGATCTGGAGCACCTGCGCCGCGCATGGACGGTGGTCATCGACGCGGTCCACAAACGCCAGGCCGGTCTGGCGGCAGTGCTGGCCGAGGGCCGTCTCGAGAGCCTGGAGGGCGACGAACTGGTCATCAAGTTCCCCGCCGGCTTCGGCTTCCAGGCCGACCAGGTGACGCGGGGCAGCAACCCCCAGGTCATTACCGCCGTGCTGCGGGAGCTGACAGGCCGGGATCTGCGCGTCACCACCAGGTTGGCGGCGGAGTCGGCTCCGGCGGCCGCTCCGGAGGAAGATGCTAGAATCCTGAGCAAGGACGAGCTGCTCAGGGTGCTCAAGCAGGAGTTCGACGCCCGCCTGATCGACGACGGGCCCACGCGCTAGACGAGCCGAGGAGACGCCGGTGACCCCGAACCCGAACTACCAGAAGATGATGAAGCAGGTCCAGAAGATGCAGGCCGACATGGCCAAGATGCAGGACGACCTGGCCAACGACGTCGTGGAGGCGTCGGCGGGCGGCGGCATGGTGACCGTCCAGGTCACCGGAGCCATCGAACTCAAGAGCATCAAGATCGACCCGGCCGCCATCGACCCGGAAGACGTGGAGATACTCGAGGACATGATCATGGCCGCCACCAACGAAGCTCTCCGTTCGGCCCAGGAGTTGGCCAACAAGAAGCTGGGCGGGATCACCTCGGGGCTCAACATTCCCGGCCTGCCCTTCTAGCGGGGGCTTCGGCCCGCCCGCTTGAGGCACCGGCCCGCGCCGCATGTACAGCCCCACCGTCCAGAAGCTCATCGACGAGCTCGCGAAGCTTCCCGGGGTGGGACCCAAGACTGCCCAGCGCCTGGCCTTCCATCTCCTGAAGATCCCCCCTGAGGACGCCCTGCCCCTGGCTCAAGCGCTCATCGACGTCAAAGAGACGGTGCGCTTCTGCACCTGCTGCTTCAACCTCACCGAGGAAGAGCTCTGCTCGATCTGCGCCCATGCCGGACGGGATACCACCACCATCTGTGTGGTCGAGGAGCCTGGCGACGTGATCTCCGTCGAGCGGACCCACGAGTTCCGGGGCTTGTACCACGTACTGGGCGGCGCGCTCTCACCGCTGGACGGCATCGGACCCCAGAAGCTGCACCTGGCCGAACTGTTCGAGCGCGCCCGTGCCGGCGAGGTGCGCGAGATCATCGTGGCCACCAACCCCAACACGGCCGGTGAGGCCACGGCCCTCTTCATCGCCGAGGAGCTACGGGCGGAGACCGCCGCCGGCACGCTGCGCATCACCCGCCTGGCCGCGGGCCTGCCCATGGGCGGCGACCTCGAGTACGCCGATGAGGTCACGCTTGGGCCGGGCCCTCACCGGACGGCGAGAGCTTTAGCAGGCGACCAGAGCCCGCACCAACGATCTCGCTGGTGTACCGAATGAGTTCCTCCAGGCCGGCGTCACGTCGGGTGCGCAGAGAACAGCGCACCATCGAGGTGATGATCCGCATGTATTGCAGGGCGGGCCACCCCAGCGCCGTGAGGGCAACGGACGACGCCTTGGACGATCTACGCTGGCGACCCCGGAGGCAGACCCCGGAGGCGACCGGGATGGCCTCTGCCGGGACTGCGCCCAACTCCTCTACTACTCCCGCCGGCGCATCGAACGATGCTCCTTCGGGGATCAGAAGCCCACCTGTGCCAGATGCACCGTCCACTGCTTCCAGACCGACATGCGCACGCGCGTCCGAGCCGTGATGCGCTACTCCGGACCGCGCATGACCATCCGGCATCCCTACCTAGCCGTGAGACATCTGCTCGATCGCCGGAACGGCCCACGGGCTGGCGAAGCACGCTGACCGATCCCCCCCACGCGGCCCAGTGACCGGCGACCACCGAGCCCGCCCCCTGGGCCGCCGCCCCACAAGCGAGTGATTGGGCGGGACCTCCAGTTTTCGCGTCCGCTTCGTACCGCAACTATCAGATTGATACCAACTGATATTGACTGATAGATCTCATTCAACGACGAGGCGGTCACGCAGGTCAGAGGCCGGAATGAACATGAATGAGCGTCCCTCGCGGACCTGGACAAGGTAGCCCCGGTCTGACAGATCCAGCAGGTCTCAAATAGCCAGTATCCATGCCGCGGCCGATGGCATTGCCCCAGCGCTCCACGTTGCTGTCGATGTTCACGACCCGTCCGGAGGACCGATAGCTCCGCTGGTGCGGGGTTGCTAGAATTACCGGGCTGCGCAAAAAGCGGGATCGGAGCACTGATCGAGGTGACGGAACAAGAGCATCCACAGCAAGACGACTCACCACAGGCCGCGGACGACGCGACGCTCGACTATGTGGTCATTGCCGGCCCGGAGCGGAAGGCTGAGCGAACCAATATCGTGGTGATGAAATTCGGGGGGTCATCGGTGGCAGACGCCACCTGCATAAAACGGGTGGCCAACCGTATCGTCGATGCTCACAATGATGGGCACCCTGTCGTAGCGGTGGTCTCGGCGCGGGGCGACACGACGGACGAACTCGTCGAGCTTGCCCAAGAGATCTCCGACGACCCGCCGGCGCGCGAGATGGATATGCTGCTCTCGGCCGGAGAGCGTATCTCGGCCGCCTTGCTGGCCATGGCGATCCACGAGTTGGGCTTCCAGGCCATCTCCCTCACCGGTTCGCAGGCGGGCATCGTCACGGACACCTCGCATACCAGGGCCAAGATCCTCGACATCAGGCCCCATCGCATCCAGAAGGCCCTAGGGGAGGGCAGGATCGTGCTGGTGGCGGGTTTTCAGGGGGTGTCCACCGAGCAGGACGTCACCACGCTGGGCCGTGGAGGCTCGGATACCACCGCGGTGGCACTGGCGGCCGCGCTGGGGGCGGAGGTATGCGAGATCTATACTGACGTGGAGGGCGTCTTCACCACCGATCCCCGCATGGTGCCCGAGGCGCGCAAACTCGACACCATATCCAACGAGGAACTGCTGGAGATGGCAGCCAGCGGCGCCAAGGTCATGATGGCCCGCAGCGTCGAGGTGGCCCGCCGCTTCGACGTACCCCTACACATCCGCTCCAGTTTCAACAACAGCCCCGGTACCTGGGTAGGACAGGAAGATCCCAAAATGGAACAAGCCATAATCTCCGGTGTAGCTTTCACCCTTGACGACGCCAAAGTCACCATCCGCGGCCTGCCCGACGAAGTGGGCGTGGCAGCCGGGATCTTCTCGGCGCTCGCGAAGGCCCACATCAACCTGGACGTCATCATTCAGAACGTGTCCGAGGGCGGCACCGCCAGCATCTCCTTCACCACTGCCGAAGCCGACCTTCCCAGAGTGGCGGCCGTGCTGGAGGGCATGCGCGAGGCCGTTGGCTTCAAGTCCTTCGACACCGACCCGGACGTGGCCAAAGTCACTCTCGTGGGCGCCGGTATGAAGACCTACCCTGGGGTCGCGGCGAAGATGTTTGAAGTGCTGGCCGAGAACGGCATCAACATCGAGATGATCTCGACAAGCACCATCAAGGTCAGCTGTGTCATCCGCAAACAGCACGTGGAGACGGCGGTGAAGGCCCTTCACGCCGCATTCAAGCTCGATGAGGGCATGATCAGCCGGGAAGAGGTCTTCAGCTAGGAGGATCGACGCCGCCGGACGGCCTAGGCCGCGCCGGGAAGCCACGACCGTCCAGTGGCACTTCCACGCTTCGGGGAGGACGAGATGCAGGCTATCGAAGTCGAAGGCCTTCGCAAGCAGTTCGACCCTCCCAAGGGGCCGGTGGCGGTCGACGACGTCACCTTCTCCATCGAAGAGGGCGAGATCTTCAGTCTGCTGGGGCCCAACGGGGCCGGCAAGACGACCACTATCTCAATCTTGTCCTGTCTCCTCCGTCCGGACGGCGGCGACGCCCGGGTGGGAGGTTTCTCCGTCTCGCGACAACCGGAGAAGGTCCGCGAACTGATAGGAGTCGTTCCCCAGGAGATCGCCCTCTACGAGGATCTGAGCGGGCGGGAGAACCTGCTCTTCTGGGGGCGGATGTACGGGATGAACGGGACGGAACTCAACACGCGGGTCGACGAGGTGCTGGAGCTCATCGGCCTGGTCGACCGGCAGAAGGACCGCGTGGACAAGTACTCCGGGGGGATGAAGCGCCGGGTCAACATCGGCGCGGCGCTGTTGCACAAGCCGCGCCTCCTCTACCTCGACGAGCCCACGGTGGGTATCGACCCCCAGAGCCGGCGCGCCATCCTCGACGGAGTGAAGGACCTGAACCGGAACGGCGTCACCGTCCTCTACACCACGCACTACATGGAAGAGGCGCAGGAACTCTCCGACCGGGTGGGCATCATGGATCAGGGGAAGATGATCGCTCTGGGGACGCAGGCCGACTTGGTGCGGTTGGTGGGGGAAGAGACCCGGGTCGACGTGGCGCTGGACCGGGACGCCGAGGCCTGCGCTACCCGCTGGAGAGAGACTCCGGGCGTTACCAAGGTGACGGAGACGGGGGATGGGCGGCTGTCGCTACTGACGGCCGACGCCAGCGCGCTCATGCCCCGCCTTTTCGAAGACGCCCGGACGGCCGGCGCCCACATCACCGAGATCAACCTGGCCGAGCCCAACCTTGAGACCGTGTTCCTGCATCTTACCGGCCGGGCCCTCCGCGACTGAGCGGGCGGGGGAGCCGACATGCGCGCCCTCAGCATCGCCTGGAAGGACATCCGCCACATCTACCGCGACTTCGCCGCGCTGGCCATGATGCTCGTGGCGCCCCTGCTGCTGGCCGGGGCCCTGGGGGCGGCTTTCGGCTCAGGAGACAACTTCGCCCTGCCTGCCGTGAAGACCGTGGTGGTCGATCTAGACCAGGCCGCCCCGACGGAGAGCCCGGGCGCGGCGCCGACCGGGCAGGAGCGCGTATGCTCGCGGTGCTCACCGACCCGGAGCTGGCCGATGTCCTCGATACGACCGTAGTCGACAGCGCCGAAGCGGCCCGGGCGGCCGTCGACGAGGGGGAGGCCGACGCAGCCGTCATCATCCCGGAGGGCCTCACGGAGGGCCTGAGGGGAGGGCTCTCGACGGACCAGCCGCGGGAAATAGAGGTCTACAAGGACCCGGCCGCCACCGTCGGCCCGGCCATCGTCGCCTCAGTAGTCGGGTCGGTGGCGCAGGCCCTCGACGGTGCCCGAGCGGCAGCCTTCACCGCCGTCGACCTGGCGGTCGCCGAAGGGACCGCCGACCCACAAGAACTCGAGGATCTGGCCATAGCCACCGCGGAGGCGTACGCCGCCGAAGCCCAGGGCGCCGCTGCTGTGGCTCTGGTGCCGCGGGCCCCGGTGATACCCGGTGCGGAAGCCAGACCCGAGCCCAACGTGGCCAGCCAGGTGCTGGTGGGCATGATGATCTTCTTCATGTTCTTCGGAGGGGCGACGGCCGCCCGCAGTATCCTCGACGAGCACCGGCACGGGACCCTGTTCAGGTTGTTCACCACGCCCACCCGGCGCTCCGTGGTGCTCGCCGGGAAGTACGTGGGGGTGTTCGTGGTGGTGCTGCTGCAATCCGTCGTCCTGCTCCTCGTCGGCCGGCTGCTCTTCGGCGCCCACTGGGGAGCGACGGGCCCGGTGATCGCTCTCACTCTCGCGGGCGCCCTGGTGGCCGCTTCGCTCGGCCTCTTAACCGTGTCCTTTGCCAAGACGCCCGCCCAGGCGGGGGCCGTGAGCAGCGCCATCTTCGTCTTCCTGGGTCTTGTCGGAGGCAACTTCGTGGGCACGGCCAACATCGAGGGCACGTTCGCCGCCGTCCGTCGCTTCACGCCCAACGGGTGGCTCATCGAAGGCTGGGGGCAGGTGCTGTTCGGCGGGTCCTGGGCCAACATCGCCCTGCCGCTACTGGCCGCCGTGGGCTTCAGCCTGGTGTTCTTCGCGCTGGCCACTTGGTTCTTCGGTAGGCGATACGCATGAGACAAGCCTGGTACATAGCCGCCAAGGAGCTGCTGCAGGCGCGCCGGGACCGGCTGGCCGCCCTGTTCACCATCGTGTTGCCGGTGGTGTTCACGGTCTTTCTGGGTGTCCTCTTCACCGGGTTTGGCGAGACGACCAGCATACCCCTGGGTGTCGCCGACCTCGACGGTAGTCCCGCGTCACAACAACTGGTCGAACGGCTGCAGCAGGAGCCCGCCCTCGGGGTAGAACCGATGAGCTCCGAGGCTCTGGAGAAAGCCGTGCAGGATCAGGAAGTCGCAGCCGGCCTCGTCATCCCCGAAGGCTACAGTGCGTCCCTCGAAGCGGGGAATGCTGCCGTCCTCCCCTTTGTGCGCATCGAAACCTCCAGCGGAGCTCAGTCGGTATACCAGGCCGTGCAGGGGGCGGTGGCTAGGCTGAACGCCGAGACGCTCGCCGCCGGCACGGCGGCCGAGCAGGTGGGCCTGGCGACCGGGGCATCCCTCGATGATGCCCTCCGTGCCGCCGCCCACGCTCGCGCCGCGGCCTTGCTCGCGGCCCCCTCGGTGACTGTGGAACTGACCGATTCTGCGAGCATGGACTCCGAGGAACTGAGCGGCTTCGCCCAAGCCTCCATAGGCTCCCTGGTCAACTGGGTCCTCTTCGGACTGCTGACCGTGGCCGTCGGCCTGGCCTGGGAGAGACGCCAGGGGCTCCTGCTGCGCCTGAACACCATGCGCGTCGGAGGACCCCAGATAATCGGCGGCAAGATGATGGCCATGGTCCTCCTGACCTTCTTCCAGCAGCTGTTTCTCGTCCTCCTGGGCCAGTTCGCCTTCGGCGTCGACTACTTCAACAGTCCGGCGGCGCTCTTCCTGGTCATGATCTCGCTCTCGGTGATGGCGGCCTCTCTGGGACTCCTCATCTCCTCCGTGTTCCGCTCCGAACAGGCGGTCATCGCCACCACCGTGATCTCGGCGCAGCTGCTGGCCGCCCTCGGAGGGGCGTGGTTCCCTCTGGAGATCACCAGCGAGACCTTCAGCCGGGTGGCCCACCTTCTCCCCACCGCGTGGATCGTCGATTCCCTGCACGGGATCGTCCTCAACAGTTGGGGAATCCCTGACGTACTCGCCCCCATGGGTTTCGTGTGGATATGGACGGTCGTGTTCTTCGGCCTGGCAGTGTGGCGTTTCCGCCCGCAGTAGCGACACGCGGCACCGCGGCAGCACGAAGGTCGCACGGTCGAGGCGCCGTCACCGCAAATACCCCAGGCATGCGACAATAGCGCGGCGGCGCTCCCGCGCCCGGCATAGGTGGAACCGCTCCGGCCCGGCGGCATCGGGCTGAAAGGCGACGGATAGCATGGACCTGGAAGTGGAAGGCCCCGGCGCACGATCTCCCGACATCGAGCCGGGGATGAACATCATCTCGGCAGACTTCGACCTGATCATGGTCAACAGGCCCAACGAGCGCCTCTACGGCAAACCCATGGTCGAGCTACTGGGCAAGAAGTGCTATCGCGAGTTCGAGAAGCGCGACGAGCCCTGCTCCCACTGCCCGGGCCGGCTTTCCCTCATCACCGGCGGCGCGCACGAAGCGGAGACGGAGGGTCTGCGGGACGACGGCACCTGGTTCTCGGCCAGAGTGCGGACTCACCCTCTGCAGGGACTGGGCGACGTCCCCACGGGCTTCATCGAGGTGGTGGAGGATATCACCGAGGAGAAGCGGGCCGAGAAGCTGGGACGCATCGAGGCCGATCTGCGCAAGGCCCTCATGCCGGTTCAGAACGTCCGCAAGGCCCTGACATTGGCCTTTGAGGCCGCCCTGCGCGTGGAGAGCATCGACGGCGGCTGCGTCTTCCTGCTCGCTGGGAAGTCGGGCGAGCCCGATCTGGTCGTGAGCCGCGGCCTATCGGAGGAGACCCTGCGGATGCTGGCGAGACGCGCCGCCGATCCCGAATGCGCGGACCTCCTGGAGGGCATCGCCGACGTCCCCCGGTCGGTGGCAGCCATACCCATCCTGCATCGCGGCGAAGCGTCGTGGCGATCATGATCGCGGCCAGCTCGACCTACCCAGCCATCCCGCCCACGCTACTGGCCGGGCTCCACAGCCTGGGAGCTACGGTGGCAGGTGCTATCGGCCGTATCTGGGCGGAGCAGTCGAGAGGTGACGCCGTGGCCGATCTGGAGGCGATCATCACCCACGCGCCCATGGCCGCGTTCATCCTCGACGCCGCCGGGCGGGTGACGATGTGGAACAGGGCAGCCGAGCGCCTGTTCGGCTGGAAGGCGTCGGAGGTCCTGAAGAACCCCTGCCCCTTCCCCGGACTCTTGGCGGGGAGCTTCCCCGGCGCCCAGACCTTCTCCGGCGCCCGCGCCCCCTGGTGGAAGAGGCGGTGTCTCGAGAGCAAGGATGGCCGCCTCGTGGATGTCCGCCTGACCGCTGCACCCTTTTCGCGACGTGCGTGGGCGTGGCCTCCATCGTCATCGTGATGGTGGAGGATCTCACGGCGGGCAAGCGCCTGTCCGAGATGGAGGCGCGACTGAGCGACTCTGGAAGGCCGCTTGCGCCACCGATCTGCCGCGCGAGAAACCGGCCGCCATGACCGACGACCGAGCGTCGTCGACGTCGGAGAGACCCGGTTCTTCTGCTGGACGTCGGCAGCGGACTCGCGGAGACGCTGGTACCCGTCCTGGAAGGCCTGGGCTGCGCGTCTGCGGTCTTTTCGTCGCTCCCCGCGGCGGTCGAAGGAATCGACGGAAGCACAGAGAGCGCGGACAGGCCTTCGTTCTGGCCGTGGTGGAACTGATCTCCGCCGACGGCACCAGCGGGTTGACCCACAAGGCGGCCTTGCAGGCGGCGGGGCTGGACGCTCCCGTCATCGTCAGCAGCGATGCCGAGGTCCGAGGCTACGGCGAGCACGGCTTCGCCGCTGCTATCCGGCGGCCGTACGTGGCCGAGGAGGTGCGGAGGGTCGTGGAAGAAGCGCTGCCACCTGAGGGCAGAGACAACGGGAGCGGACCCGGGGGTCCGGGGATAGAGAAGGAGGCCCTCCCCACGCGCGTGCGCGGGGAGGGCCTCTTCACAACTGAGAGCTTGGACTAGGAGGCGTACACCATCGGCTTCATCTCGGCGGTAACCGGGATGTTGGCCGGGTCTTGCACGCTGGCCACGAGTTCCATCGAGTACTTGTGTTTGCCCGTGGTGTCCTTGACCCACTGTCCACCCGCGAGCGGCTTGGAGCAGAAGTTCCAGAAGCCGAACTTCGGCTCGGGGTTGACCGTCCAGTCGACCGGACCGCCGGTGAGGGTGACGTTGGTCCCCTTGATGGCTTCCACGATAGAGGCCTTGTCCAGCGGGTTCGTGGCGCGGCGCAGGACGTCCGTCCACAGTTCGAAGCAGCCGATGAAGCAGATCGGCTGGGTCCACTGCTGGCCGGTGGTGGCCTCGAAGTCGTCGCAGTACTGCTGAGCAGTCATGCCGGTGACGTCGCTCTTGAACGCATACTGCGGGCTGTACCAGGCCTCCACCGTCATGCCGTCGCCCAGGTCGCCCAGAGCGTCGACAGAGGAGGGGAAGAGCAGGGCTTTCGCGCAGGTGGTGATCTTCGGCTGGAAGCCCTGCTGCGCGCTTTGCGTGACATAGTTGGTGAACTCAGGCGGGTTGGCCATACCACAGACCAGCTCCACGCCTTCGTTCTTGAACTGGCTGATGATAGCCGTGAAGTCCTCGGTCCCCGCCGGGAACTGACCGGGGTCGACCAGCGTGTAACCGAGCTCTTCGAAAAGCCCCGGCAGCACGGCGGCGAAGACGTCTCCGTCGGCGTCGTTGACCCAGAGGGCCCCGACCACCTTGTTGGTGGGGACCAGTTCCCACATCTTGACGAAGTTCCCTACCAGGTCCTTGCCGACCCACCAGGAGCACCAGTTCCATTTGAAGCCGCCCTCGGGCGCGTCCGCCTGCCAGGCGTCGCCGGGGACGTCGTAATGGATACCGGGGGTTTCCAGAGACTCGGCCATGTCGCGCACCGGGATGACGTTGGCCGCGCTCGAGCTGGCGCCGACCAGCATCACGCCGTCGTTAAGGATGGCGTCGCTGGTGACCTGCGAGGAGCGGTTGGAGTCGGACTGGCTGTCGTAGATCGTGGCGGTCATCTTGTACTTCTTGCCGTCGCCGCCGATGATGCCGTCTTTCCAGGTGTTCTTGTTGAACCAGTCGAGCTGCCACTGGCCTGCTGCGCCGAAGGCGGCCATCGATCCGGTTACGGGGATGATGTAGCCGGCCTTGATCTCGCCGCCCTGTTCGGCGTCGGTCTGTACCGAGGTGGTGGTCTCGCCGCCCGCGGTGGTCTCGGTGCCGGCCGACGTGGTCGTCTCGCCGGCGGCGGTGGTCGTGGTTTCGTCGTCTCCGCCGCAGGCCGCAAGAAGCCCGCCCAGACCGGCGCCGGCGCCGATTGCCGCCCCGGCGATGCCCGCCATCTTCAGAAAGTCACGCCTGCTTACAGTCCCTGCCTGCTTCTCGCGATCGTCTTCCACTGAAACCCCTCCCAAGGATATGGGCGAATAGTTACTCGTTAATCGAAACATAAGGGCGTGCGAAACACAATTCGCGCACCGCGAGACCTCGACTTCTTACCGATAGACAGAACCTCATTCCATCTAACGGGAACTGATACTCGTGGGGGATGTCGTACCCAGAGCTGCGGGTACCCGCCCCGTCGGGGCCCATCGACTCACCGGATGCTAGAATTTCAGCGCCAAACGCTGGGCAAGGAGGAGCTGTGAGCAAAGAATATCGAGTAGCGGTGGTAGGAGCAACGGGAGCCGTGGGCATGGCCATGAGGACCATCCTGGCCGAGCGCAAGTTCCCCGTGTCCGAACTCGTCCCTCTGGCTTCGGCCAGGTCGGATGGCAAACAGCTCGACTTCTGCGGCGAGAACGTGACCTGCCGGGAGTTGACCGCGGACAGCTTCAAGGGCGTCGACTTGGCCCTTTTCTCGGCGGGAGGCCAGACTTCGCTCGACTACGCCCCCATCGCCCGCGACGCCGGCTGCGTGGTGATAGACAACTCTTCCGCCTGGCGCATGGACCCGGACGTCCCTCTGGTCGTGCCCGAGGTCAATCCCCATGACGTCGACTGGCACAAGGGCATCATCGCCAACCCGAACTGCTCGACCATCCAGATGGTCGTGGTCATGAGGCCCCTTCACGACGAGGCCGCCATCACCCGGGTGGTCGTCTCGACCTACCAGGCCGTCTCCGGCACGGGGGCCGAGGCCATCGAGGAGTTGGTGAGCCAATCGGGACAGATCCTGCGCGGGGAAGACCCTTCCATCGAGGTCTACCCCTACCAGATCGCCTTCAACTGCCTCCCGCAGATAGACGTCTTCCTTCCGGATGGTTCCACCAAGGAAGAGCAGAAGATGGTGGACGAGACCAAGAAGATCATGGGTGATCCCAGCATCGCCGTGACCGCCACCTGCATCCGCGTGCCAGTGCGGAACAGCCATTCCGAAGCCGTTAACCTGGAGTTCGCCCGACCCCTCAGCCCGGAACGGGCCCGCGAGCTGCTGGCCGCGGCCCCCGGCGTGCAGGTCGTGGACGACCCGGCCGAGCGCGCCTATCCCATGCCCATCGTCGCCTCGGGCACCGACGCCACCTATGTGGGCCGCATCCGGCGCGACCCGACCGTAGAGAACGGCCTCAACATGTGGGTGGTAGCCGACAACCTGCGCAAGGGCGCGGCCCTCAACGCCGTGCAGATCGGCGAGCTGCTACTCGAGCGCGACCTCATCCGCGTGCCCTGACAGCACCGGGGCCCGGCCGCGAGGCCGGGCCCCGCTCTCCATGCCGCGCCATAGGAGTGGTGCCGATGCCGCGCCTCGGAAGACGGTTGGGTAGGATCTGGCTGCTGGTGATCGCGGCCGTCGCGATATGTGCCGGCCTGCTCGCCTACGGCATCGTCGAGACCTACCGCGTGGAGCTGAAGCGCTACATCTACAGCAGCCCGGACATCCCGCAGGCCTTCGACGGCGCACGCATAGTCTTTCTCACCGACATCCATCGCGGCCCCTTCTTCAGCGAGAAGCGCGTGGGCCGCATCGTGGACCAAGCGAACGCACTGGCCCCCGACCTCGTCCTTCTCGGAGGAGACTACGTGTACGGCAACACCGACTACGAGAGTTCCTGCTTCTCGGAGCTTGCCCGCCTGGAGGCGGCGTGGGGGCGCTTCGCGGTGCTCGGCAACCACGACTATGGAGAACCCCAGCGCCTAGGAGGAGACGACGCCAAGGACCCGGCGATCGCCATCGAGGCCATCGCCGCTTCGGGGATCGAATTGCTGGACGACCGGGGAGTATGGCTGGAGAGAGACGGGGAGCGGTTACGACTGGGGGGAGTAAGCGACTATCAAATGGCCGAGCCCCGACGTCAAGCCGACGCTGGAGAGTACGTCCCCCGATGATTTCGTCATCCTGCTGTCCCATAACCCGGACTACGCCGAGGAACTGCCCGACCGAAGGCGTCGACCTGGTGCTCTCGGGCCACATGCACGGCGGACAGATCAGCTTCTTCGGCCTCTATGCCTTCTACCTGCCCTCGGACTACGGGCAGAAGTACCGGACCGGGGTGGTGGAGAACGGCTCGACCACGGTCATCGTCTCCAACGGCATCGGCAACAGCATCGTGCCGCCCGTGCGCTTCTTCGCCCCGCCCCAGATCGTGGAGATAACCCTCCGGCACACCGCCGCGGCGGACTGAGCAAGCGCCTCATCCGCATGCGGGCGCGCGAGCGCGGAGCATCGGACCGTGGGCGGGCCCCGCGCAGCCACTGGGCTATCATAGAAGAGCGCCGTCCGCCGTGCCGCCTTACGCCTTTGGTCGTATGGCGTCCTCGCAAGCCCATCGCTACTGTCCGCCGAGCAGGCAGCCAGGCGAGCGCTGAAGGGGAGGCAGGATGCGTGATCGAACATGACGCTATTCAAGCAGGCCCGCGTGAGACCAGACTTGTTCGAGCTACTCAGCCCCGACCGCTTCGGCCAGGTCGAGGCCCGGACCGTCCTTCCCGCACGCCCCGGCCGGATCGCGGAGATGCCGAAGGGGCTTCACCTGCAGTTGGCCGACGCCCTCGCCGCTGGGGGCATCTCCAGGCTGTGGACTCATCAGGCCGAATGCTGGGAAGCCGGACAAGCGGGTGGGCACTTCATGGTGACCACCGGGACTGCGTCCGGGAAGAGCCTGTGCTTCAACCTTCCCGTCCTCGACGGTCTCCTTCGCGATCCCCACGCTCGGGCCATCTACCTCTACCCGACTAAGGCCCTGGCGCAGGACCAGTTGCGCCGCATCCGCATGCTGGGGGGAAAGCAGGTGGAGGTGGCGGCCTACGACGGCGACACGCCCAGCGCCGCGCGCCAAGCGGCCAGACAGAAGGCCCGCGTGCTCCTCACCAACCCCGACATGATCAACGTGGGTGTCCTGCCCCGGCACGAGCGCTGGGACGACTTCCTCTACAACCTCAGGTACGTGGTCATCGACGAGGCCCATACCTACCGCGGCGTCTTCGGCAGCAACGTGGCCAACGTCCTGCGCCGACTGCGGAGAGTGGCGTCCTTCTACGGAGCAGAGCCCCAGTTCATCCTGGCCTCCGCCACCATCCGCAACGCGGCCGAGCACGCCGCTCACCTCACCGGTCTGGATGTGTCGCACATCAGCGGCGACGGCGCGCCCACGGGCTCCCGGCAGATCGTCTTCTGGCAACCACCCCTCACCCAGGAGGAACTGAACGTACGCCGCAGCCCCACCAGCGAGGCCGCGGACCTACTGGCGGAACTCATGAGGAACGGGGTGCGCTCCATCTGCTTCACCAAGTCCCGACGGACCGCCGAACTCATCTATCAGCAGACGGCCGACCGGCTCAAGGAGACCGACCGGGCCCTCGCCGACCGCTTGTCACCCTACCGGGCCGGCTACACCCCCGAGCAGCGCCGCTCCATCGAGGAGACGCTGTTCAGCGGGCGGCTCCTGGCCGTGGTCAGCACCAGCGCCCTCGAGCTGGGGATCGACATAGGAGCCCTCGATGCCGTCATCACCGTGGGCTACCCCGGGACCATGGCCAGTCTCTGGCAGCAGTGGGGCAGGGCGGGTCGAGGCAAGGGCCGCAGCCTGGGCATATTCATCGCCGGCAACGATGCCCTGGAGCAGTTCTTCGTCAAGAACCCGGACGAGTTGCTCACCCGCGACGTGGAGGCGGCCACCATCGACTTCGCCAACCCCTTCATCCACCAGCGGCATCTGGCTGCCGCGGCCTACGAGGGACCTCTCCTGCCTGACGACGAGCGCTTCTTCGGCCCAGGCCTGGGCGACGCCCTGGAGCGCGGCGCGGCGGACGGGTTCCTACGCCCCAAGGCGGGCGCCTGGTACTACTCGGGCGCAGATTTCCCAGCGGGCGCAATCGGCCTGCGTTCGACCATCGGAGCGCAGTTCACCATCGTGGAGGACGACACCGGCGACATCATCGGCACGGAGGGGGCGGAGAACGCCTTCTCCACCCTGCACCCGGGCGCGGTCTACCTGCACATGGGCGACACGTATCTGGTGACGGACCTCGACCTCGAAGGCCGCCTCGCCCTGGTCCGGCCCTTCTGGGACACCTACCACACCCAGGCGCGCCGGGAGAGCGACACGCGCATCGTGCGGGAAGACCTACAGGTCAGGTGCGGCCCGCTCAGCCTCCACCTGGGCGAGATCGTGGTCACAAGCCGGGTGGTCGGCTTCCAGAAGAGGCGGCTGGGTAGCGAGGAGGTGCTGGGCACCGAGGAACTCGACATGCCCACCCAGGAGTTCGTCACCGAGAGCATGTGGTTCACCATCCCTCCCGAGCTGCTGCCCGGTGAGAGCGACCTGCTGCGCCTGCCTGGGGCCATACACGCCATCGAGCATGCCCTCATCGCCCTCCTGCCTCTCTATGCCATGTGCGACCGCTGGGACATCGGCGGGCTGTCCACCCCGGTCCACCCCCAGACCGAGCAGCCGACCATCTTCGTCTACGACGGCCACGCCGGAGGGGTGGGCATCTCCCGGCAGGGGTTCGATCGCTTCGCGGAATGGGCCCGCGACGCGCACGCCCTCATACGTGACTGCCCCTGCGAGGCCGGCTGCCCCTCCTGCATCCAGTCGCCCAAGTGCGGCAACCTCAACGAGCCCCTGGACAAGGAGCTGGCCCGGAGCCTCCTGGAGGCGATGCTATGCTAGGAGGCATGGAGCAGGCGCGGCACATCTCGGTCATCGGACCCGGCCGCTGTACGGCCGAGCAGTACCATGAGGCCCAGGAAGTCGGGCGCCTTATCGCAAGTCGCGGAGCCGTCCTCGTCTGCGGAGGTCTGGGCGGCGTGATGGAAGCCGCGGCGCGCGGCGCACGAGAAGGCGGAGGATCCACCGTCGGCATCCTACCCGGGCACGACCGCCTCGCAGCCAACCCCTACATCGACCAGGCCATCACCACGGGCCTCGGCGAAGCCCGTAATCTGATCGTGGTCAGCACCGGCGACGCCGTCATCGCGGTGGGAGGGGGCTACGGCACCCTGTCCGAGATCGGCCTGGCCGCCAAGATCGGACGCCCAGTGGTGATCCTCCATGGCTGGCGACTCGAGCGACCGGCGGAGGCCGTCACGGACGACGCCCACATCAGATACGCATCCTCGCCCGAAGAGGCCGTCACGACCGCCTTCGACCTGCTGGGCCCACCCGCGTTGCCGCAATCTCCATCCCCCTGATGGACGAGCGACCAGGACAGGACCCCGAGACCCAGGAACTGATCAGGCGCTTCGAGACGGCTCGCATCCGCCGGCGTCGTACCCGGCTGGCGGCAGCGGTCGCCGGGGCCGTCTTGGTCCTGGCGTTGGCGATCGCTCTCGTCCTGCTGCTGGGGTCGGAGCAGCAGCGCGCGGATGGGACGGAGAGCACGGTGGCCGGGCCCATGGGCGAAGGTGACGCCACGACCGACTCCGTGCCTCCCACGACCACGCCCTCGACCACCACTCCTGCGCCAAGCAGTACCTCGTCTTCGACCACCGCCGGAGTGGCCACGACAGGCACGCCGACATCCGCCCCGCCCGTCTCCCCCACGACCGCCAACAGGCCTTCGACCACCTCGACGGCTCCGGCACCGAGCCACGTGGTGGTGATAGATCCCGGCCATCAGGGCAAGGGCAATACCTCTCCCGAGCCCATCGGGCCCGGGTCGGCCCAGACCAAGCCCAAGGTATCCAGTGGCACCTCGGGGGTGTCCACCGGCGTCCCCGAAAGCGAGCTGGTGCTTGCCGTGTCGCTCAAGCTCCGCGATGTCCTCAGCGCGGCGGGGGTGGAAGTGGTCATGACCCGCACCACTCAGAACGTCGACCTGTCCAACATCCAGCGGGCGCAGATAGCCAACCAGGCCGGCGCCGACCTCTTCGTCCGCGTACACGCCGACGGGTCCGACGACCCCTCGACTACGGGAATCCACGTCCTGTATCCGGCCAACACGAAGGGCTGGACGGACGACATAGCCGCCGTCTCCAAACAGGCCGCGTCACTCGCGCAGAAGGAACTCGTGGCAGCCACCGGGGCCAAGGACCGCGGCATCGATGCCCGCAGCGACATGACCGGCTTCAACTGGTCGGACGTGCCGGCGATCATTCCCGAGATAGGCTTCATGACCAACCCGGCCGAGGATCGCCTGCTGGCTACGTCTTCGTACCAGGATGCCATCGTGGCCGGGTTGGCGCAGGCGATCCTGGAGTTCTTGCGAGGGGCGTAGGCTGGGCGCCGACGCGAAGGCGACTGCTATCGATTCTGCGGCGCGGCGACGCGCTCCTGAGGTAAGCAGCTCCGAGGAGGTCGGGTTTGAGCAGGCTGGCGGTGCTGGGTGCGGGATACGTGGGTCTGGTGACGGCGGCCTGCATGGCCGAACTGGGCCATGACATCGCAGCCATGGACGTCGACCCCGACCGCATAGCGGTTCTCGAGGGTGGCGGCGTCCCCATCTACGAGCCGGGTCTCGCCGAGCTCATGGCCAAGAACCGGGAGCGCATCAGCTTCACCACCGACCCGGGTTGCGCCTGCGAGCAGGCCGAGTTCATCTTTCTCTGCGTCGACACCCCCTCCACCTATTCGGGCGATGCCGACCTGTCGCGCATCTGGCTGGCCGTCGACAACCTGCCGGCCGACCACGGCTCACACATCCTGGTGACCAAGTCGACGGTGCCGGTGGGCACCGGCGCGGCGGTCATGGCCGAACTCAAGCGACGGGGCCACGGGCACGTCCGCTACGCCTCCAACCCGGAGTTCCTCCGCGAGGGGAGCGCCATCGTGGACTTCATGAACGCCGATCGCATCGTCGTCGGCGGGTGCGACTCCGAGGTGTGCGACAAGGTGGCCGCGCTGTACGCCGGTATCGACTGCCCCGTCTTGAAGACCGACGTGGCCTCGGCCGAGATGATCAAGTACGCCTCCAACGCCTTCCTGGCCACCAAGATCAGCTTCATCAACGAGATCGCCAACGTCTGCGAGGCGACCGGCGCGGACGTCAGGGTGGTGGCCGAGGGCATGGGTCTCGATCACCGCATCGGGCCGCACTTCCTGCAGGCCGGCATCGGCTACGGCGGGAGCTGCTTCCCCAAGGATGTTTCGGCCCTGAAGCAGATCGCCGGGAACAGCGGCTATCACTTCCAGTTGCTGAACGCGGTCATCGAGGTCAACGAGCTGCAGAAGCGCCGGGTCATCGCCAAGCTCAAGCGCTATCTGGGCGACGAGCTGCGTGGCACACGGATCGCGCTCCTGGGGCTGGCCTTCAAGCCCAACACCGACGACATCCGCCAGGCCTCGTCCATCGTCCTGGCCAGCCGCCTGCTCGCCGAGGGGGCCACTGTGGTCGGGTACGACCCCATAGCGGTGGAAAACACCCGCGCCCTCCTTCCCACGGTCACCTATGCGCGAACGGCCATGGAGGCGCTCGAAGGCGCCGATGCCTGCGTCCTCGTCACCGAATGGGAGGAGTTCCTCGAGTTGGATTGGGCGGAGGTCAAGAGGATCATGGCCCGTCCGGTCGTCATCGACGGGCGCAACGCCCTCGACGGCGCCGACCTTATGGGTTTGGGATTCACCTACGAAGGTGTGGGGACGCGCGTCAGGCAGCGCTGAGGGCCACCCCACGGCCCACCGCGCGGCCCCGGCGCTGCGCGGCCCCCCGCACTGCAGGTACAATCGACCCAGACGGTCCCCAAAAGGAGGCACGGATGGCTCGACGCCTGATCTCTCTCCTGTTCGTCGCGACCATGGTGGGCATCACTGCAGGCCTCACGGTCGCCTCCGCCGGCGTGGGCCGGCTCGTCGCCCGAGACAGTCCTTGCCCGCGGCAGCTTTCCGCTGACCGGGTTTCAACTCCTGATCGCCGGGATCATCGCGGTGGTGCTGGTCGGGGGAGGCATCCTCCTGCGCCGGATGTCCCGGTCGCAGAAACCCTGAGCCGCGAGGTCCCGAGGGCTTGCGCGCGCCCACGAGTGCCGCTGCCGATGAGGAGGTCGGACTCCGCGAGGTAGCGCTCTGGTCCGCCCCCCTGATAGTCCTCTTCGTCGCCTGGCTGTGGACGGCCTTCTGGCGCGGCGGGTCCGATCCGGGCGACTGGCTTCCCGGGGCCCTGCTCGTCGGCGTCGTGGGCTTGGTCGTTGGAGCTCTGATAGCGTATCCGAGAAGGCCTCGGCAGCTCTCTCTGGTGATCCTCGTCCTGCTGGGCCTCTATACCCTTTGGGTGGCGACGTCGTCGCTGTGGGCCGCTTCGCCGAGCAGAGTCTGGCTGGAGGCAGAGAGGACATCCTTCCTGCTGCTGGTGTTCGCGCTCGCGCTCGTCTATCTGACCGACCCCAGGGCCCGCTCGCTCTTTCGCTACCTGCTGATGGCTGCGGCGCTGGTCCTGCTGGCCGCCTGCATCTGGCGGTTGTGGACCACCCAGGAGATCGGCCTCCTCTTCCAGGACGGCAGGCTTTCCTTTCCCACCGGCTACCCCAGCGGCTCGGCGGCGTTGTTCTTGATAGCCTTCTGGCCGCTCATATGGCTCGCCGCCGGACCGGCCGAGCGGGCCCCGATCAGAGGTGTGGCCCTGGGCCTGGCGACGGGCCTCGTCACGGTAGCGGTCATGACGCAATCCAGGGCAGCCATCTACAGTCTTATCGTCACGCTGGTCATAGTCTTCGTCATCTCACCCATCCGCCTGCGCACCCTGCTGTATCTCATAGTCCCGGGCCTCTTGCTCACTTATGCTTTTCCCATCCTCGACCGCTACTGGCTGGAGGGACCGGAAGCGGTGGGAGGGGGAGTGGCGGCCCGTACCCTGCTGGTAGCCACCCTGGCCGCTACTTTCATGGGCATGATCGTGGCTCTGCTCGAGCAGTGGATACCGGCCAGCAAGAGGATGAAGGCCATTTTCGGCACGATAGTCCTGGCCGGCGCTCTCGCCGCGGTCGTCTACGGCGCGGTCGTACTCACCCAGAACAACGGCGGCCCCTGGGAGTGGCTCTCTCGTTCTTGGCACCAGTTCGCCTCGGAGGAGGAGATCTCCCTGGAGCCCGGCGCGGCCTCGCGGCTCACCACCGTCAGCTCGGGCGGGGCAGTGGACATCTGGAAGACGTCCTGGCAGGTGTTCGGATCGGAGCCCGTGGCGGGCGTGGGGGCCGACAACTTCACCTTTGCCTACGACCGGCTCCGCATCGACGGGGCTTCGAACCCGGTGGGGGCTTATTCCCTGCCGCTGCAGGTGCTGGCCGAGACCGGGACGGTGGGGGGGATCCTCATGGCCCTGGGTATCCTCCTGGCGCTTGGGGGCCTCTTGTGGGGACGCTCGACCGCCGCCTGGCGCCACGCCCGGCAGAAGTGGCTCCGGCTTCCCGGCCAGGCTCTTCTATCCGGGAGTCGCGTGCGAGGGGTCGCGCTTCTGCAACCCCCGCTGGGGCGAGGATGCCCGCGCCTACGGCTGGGAGATGGCGGTGTTGGCGGCTCTGGCGTACTGGCTCATCCACGCCGGCTTCGACCGGCTGTGGCAGATCACCTCGGTGGCCATTCCCGCCCTTCTGTTACTGGCCGCCGGGCTGGCGGCCACCGAGGCCCGGGTGGGAACCATGTGGCCCCGATGGGAGAAGTGGCTCAGGGTGGGTGCCCGCGGAGGGGAAAACGACGCTGAGGCGGACGACGGGGAGGTCGTTCTGGAGGTGGCGCCCGTCCTTCGGCGCCGGGAGCCGGAGCCGGGCGATTCAGGGGTCTTCGGCGTGCGCCGGTCCGATCAGCACGTCGCCAAGTGGAGGAGACGTCGGCGCCGCGAAGCGCGCAAACAGAGAAGCGTCGAACGCCTGCGGCCGGCGGGCCTGCTGTCGCAGACGTTCCGGATCGTGCTGCTGACGGTGTCCGTGCTGGTGATCATCGGTGCGGTGCCTCCCTACCTGTCGCTTCAGTTCCAGAGATCGGCTCGGGCGCTGGCCGAGACAGACGGAGTGGGTGCCGCCGCGCGCGCGAGTTCGGCCGCCTGGTTCTGGCCGGGAGACCCCGGTCCCTTCGCCACTCAAGCCGCCATCTACGCCGCGGCGGCTGCCGGCCGCCCCGCGGCGGGCATGCCGGCCGTCCTCGACGATCTGGCGCTCGCGCTGGCAGCCTACGAGCGGGCCGCGGATAAGGAGCCCGCTGCCTGGTCGCTGCGCTATCGGGCGGGGATCGCCGCCCTGAACATGATGATCGTGGCCTCCGGCGCGGCCGTGCCGGGGGATGCGCTCCCCGAGACCCGGTACACGGCTTGGCTCGCCTCTGTCCCGGGACTGCAGGACTGGACATGGCTGACCGAGGAACAAGCGAGAGCAGGTACGATCGGGGAAATCGATGGATCGCTTTGGCCGCCCTACGGGGCTCCCGATTCGGCGCATCTCTATCGGACGATGACGCCGGCCCAGTTGGCCGACGTCGCCCTCGCGTTCCTGCTGGAGGCGCACGAGAGGAACCCCGGGGCACGCGAGGTGAACGCGGCCATCACCCTAGTACGACAGCTTGGAGGCTAGCAGCCTCTCAGAGCCTCTCGGGAGGCCGCAACCACCTCGCAACCGTTTCGATGGCTTCTCTGACCTCCGTCTCCCCTGCCCGCAGCTTGCGTCTCCAATTCGGCCGCTCCGCTCCCGTGCCGGGGAGATTCTGCGGCTGGGTCTCGAAGAGGAGGTCTTCGAGGTTCACGAGCACGAGGCTCGTCGCGCTGCGCATCATGTGCAGGAGAGCTGAACGTAGGAGGGCGACTTCCGCTCGCTGCGCCGGATCGTGGACACGGCCCTCCGTCGGCCCACCTCCAAGCCCGCTACGTTCGGGCACCGCGAGGAAGTGGGTGAGTCTGACCCGGAGCTTGTCACGGGCGTCGGCTTGCCGGGGAGCGTCCGCGGCTGCCAACTGCCCGGTCTCGACCCGAGCTGCTATGTCCCCCCCGCTGAGAAAACCGGCGAGGGGGCACATGTCGTGGGTGTTGAGGCTGCTGAGCGAGTGGGAGGGGATGTCGCCCACCGGGACCGCTGCCCGAGGCCGCAACGACATCTGAAAGACCCAGGTGCGCAGCACGCCGCGCCTGCGCATGGTGGAACGGACTCCCAGCGGCACCGTCCCCAGATCTTCCCCCACCACCACCGTACGGCTGCGCTCCGACTCCAGGGCCAGCACGGCGTACAGTTCCTCGGCCGGGTACCTCAGGTAGACGCCGTCGCTCGCCGGCAAGCCGGTCGGGATGACCCAAAGCCTGTGCAGCCCCATGATGTGATCGACGCGCAGGACGTCGGCGTGACGCATGTGATGCCGCAGACAGGCCGCGAAGTACTGGTGGCCGGCTTCGCGCGCCCGTTCGGGCTGGGGAGGAGGGAAGTCCCAGTCCTGGCCCAGGGCAAAGAAGGAGTCAGGGGGTGCCCCCGTGGATACGCCGTGTACGAAAAGACGGTGCCAGCGCCACGTGTCGTACCCGCCGGGGTGGACGCCCACGGGGAGGTCGGGGAACAGCCCACAGGAAGAGGGAGACGCGGCCACTGCCGCCAGTTGCGCTTCCGCCTGCCACTGGCAGTAGAGGTGGTAGCGGCCCACGGGGCTCTGCAGCGGGGAGGTGGGAGCGTCTCCCTTCCCGAGGCGCTCGGCCCGCAGGGCCGAGCCCTGATCTGTCCAGTCGCGCCAGTCAGTCCCGCAGCTCTCAACTCCCTCCCGAAAGGCTGCGTAGTGCTCGGCTTCGGGGTGCGCCCCCAGATACGACCTGAACGCCTGGTTGCGTCGGTCTTCCCCGCGGGCGAAGAAACCCGCCGCCAGCTCTTCCAACACGGCCCGCTTGAGAGCCATCGTCTCTTTGTAGTCGACCAAACGCCCCGCCCTCAGGGCCGCGAGTCGTTTCTGGAAGGAGGATGAAGCCCAGAGACCCTGCGCTCTTTCGCAGGACCCGAATCCCTGGATGCGTTCGGGAGCCAGGAAGAACTCGTTCCAGAAGAGGCGGCTTACGGGCCGGTAGGGTGCCGGTTCGAAGGGATCGTCGAGATACCCGGCCAGAAGAGGCAACGTGGCCACGAACGAACCTCCGGCCTTGTGCACCTGCCGGGCCAGGTTGTCCAGTTCGTCCAGGTCCCCGGCCCCCCAGTCGCGCTCGCTGCGAAGGGCGTAGACGGGGGCGAAGATACCCCACGCCGGCGGCGCGCCAGGGGAGGCGCCACGGCCCAGTCCGGGCGAACTGAAGCACCGCCGAGGAGCGGCGATGACCAGCGCGTCGCCCACCCTGCCTGCCACCTCGACCGTGAGACGGTGATACCCGAGCGGCAGCGCCTTCCCGGCCGGAGCCGGGCACTCCCCGCCGGCGCCCGGGTGGGCGCGGTCGCCCCCCCGGGCCGCGCACAGCCGGGCGGCCCAGGTCGAAGGGGGAATGAGGTAGTTCTGCGTCCCGGATGCTTCCGGGTCGGCGCCGTTCCGGCGGCGACCGGCGGCGAACTGAGCAAGGTCGAGGTCGACGACGGTGGAATCCCCGTCCTCCAGGCGCAGAGTCAACCTGGCCAGGCGGGCTTCGCGGCCCTGCCCCAGCCTTCCGCGCGAGAGGTCCGGAAGGCGTATGGCCAGAGACGGTGGTCGGCCGTCCCAAGCCAGGAGCACGGGCTCCAGAAGGCGGCCGCCCAGTTCCCGCTCCCGCGCCTCCACGGCGGCCGCCAGGGCCCGCTCACGCCGCGTCTCGGTGTGCGGCCCCCGCCTATCCTCTTCTACGGCAGCCGATTCCAGGTCGGCACCCAACGCCCGCAGTACGGCCATCACCGTGCAGGGAGCTACTTCTCGCCATGTCCCGCGCGAGTCTCGATAGCCGGTCTCGAGCCCGTAGAGCCCGGCAAGCCGGTCGACGAGTGAGGAGGTCTGTCTGCCGAGACCTGACATGTTCACGAGTGTACCCGTTGGGGCAGATATGGGGCACGCGCGTCGGATCGAGTCGAGATCGCCCGGCAACAGCGCGAGGCCGGTTTGAGCTAGAGTGATGGCTGTCGTACGCAGGGTCTCTGTAGTCTAAGGAGGACCGGATTGAGGGCCCAGTCACGCAATACGCTCCCCGTCCTTCCCTCGGGCCTCGAGGGACTGGTCGACATGGCTCTCGATCTCCGCTGGTCGTGGAGCCACGCGGTGGACGAAGTGTGGGAGCAGCTCGACCCCGAGCTGTGGGAGAGCACCCACAATCCTTGGCATATCCTGCAAACCATCGCTCAGACCCGTCTGGAGGGGTTCGCCGCCGACCCGGATTTCCTGAGGCTCGTCGAGCGTCACGTGGACGAGCGACAGAGAACCCTGGAAGCTCCCTCCTGGTTCTCCAAGGCCTATCCAGCCTCCCCTGCCCCTGCTGGCAGCGAGAGCAAGGGGGCGGGAGATGTCGCGGTCCCGGGACTCATCGCCTACTTCAGCATGGAGTTCGGGCTCAGCGAAGCTCTGCCCATCTACAGCGGCGGCCTGGGCATCCTGGCCGGCGACTTCCTCAAAGCCGCCAGCGATCTGGGAGCGCCCCTCGTGGGCGTCGGTCTTCTATGGCAGCAGGGGTACTTCCGGCAGGCGCTCAGCCCCACGGGGGAGCAGATTGAGCTCTTCCCCTTCAACGATCCCGGTCAGCTACCCATCGTGCCATTACGCGACAACGATGGTGAATGGCTCACCATATCCCTCCAGTTCCCCCGCCGTGTGGTCCGCCTCCGTGTGTGGGAGGTCAAGGCCGGCAGGGTCCGCCTCTATCTGCTCGATTCCAACAGCCCGGTCAACAATCCTGCCGACCGAGGCCTCACCGGCGAGCTCTACGGAGGCGGTCCGGAGATGCGGCTCCAGCAGGAGATGATCCTGGGGATAGGCGGCTGGCAGGTCCTGCGCGAACTGGGTCTGGAACCCGAGGTCTGCCATCTCAACGAGGGCCATGCGGCCTTTGCCGTCCTCGAAAGGGCCCGCTGTTTCATGGAAGACCACGGGGTCGACTTCGACGTAGCCTTGACCGCCACACGAGCGGGCAACCTCTTCACCACCCACACCCCGGTCGAGGCGGGTTTCGACCGCTTCCCGTCTCGTCTGGTGGGGGAATACCTGGGAGGCTACGCCGCCAGTCTCGGCATCGACCAGTCCCGCCTCCTGGCCTTGGGGCAGTGTGACGAGCCGACGGTGCAGGACGGAAGGGCCGCGGCAGAACAAGACGAGGCGTTCAACATGGCCTACCTCGCCATCCGAGGCAGCGGCGCCGTCAATGGAGTGAGCAGACTGCACGGCGAGGTGAGCCGTTCGCTCTTCCAGCGGCTCTTCCCCCGCTGGCCGGCGCGAGAGGTACCGGTGGGGCACGTCACCAACGGGGTGCACGTTCCCTCCTGGGATTCGCCCGAGGCCGACGCTCTGTGGACGAAGTACTGCGGTAAGGAACGGTGGCTGGATGGAGTGACCGAACTGGGGGACAAGATCCGCTCCATCAGTGACGAGGAACTGTGGGACTTCCGCGAGAAGAACCGCACGAAGCTCATCCACGCCGCCCGCGAACACGTGCGGCGGCAGGGTCCGGTTGCGGGGAGCTTGGAGACCATGGGCACGGAAATCACCTGCCTCTGCGACCCCGCCATCCTCACGCTCGGTTTCGCACGCCGCTTCACCAGCTACAAGCGGGTGAACCTCCTTCTTCACGATGCCGACCGGCTGGAGCGCATCCTGTGTCACCCGACCAGCCAGGTGCAGCTCGTCCTGGCCGGGAAGGCGCACCCGGCCGACACGGCCGGCAAGGCCATGATCCGGCAGTGGACCGAGTTCATCCAGCGCTGCGCGGTCCGTCCTCACATCCTGTTCCTCGTCGACTACGACATGGGCATCGCCGAGCACTTGGTGCACGGCGTCGACGTCTGGATCAACACGCCCCGGCGCCCCTGGGAAGCCAGCGGCACCAGCGGCATGAAGGTGCTCGTGAACGGGGGGCTGAACCTCTCCGAGCTCGACGGCTGGTGGGCCGAGGCCTACTCTCCCGAGGTCGGCTGGGCTCTGGGCGACATGCTGGAGCACGACTCCGATCCGGCCTGGGATGCGGTGGAGGCCGAGCGACTCTACGATCTCATCGAGAACGAGCTCATCCCCGAGTTCTACGACCGAGACGAGCAGGGGCTTCCGCGACGCTGGATAGAGCGGGTGAGGGAGAGCATGGCCCGACTGGCCCCCTACTTCTCGGCCAACAGGATGCTCGAGCAGTACATCGACCGCTACTACCTGCCCACCACAGCCGCGTACCGCAGGCGGGTGGGCGCGGGCTCTGGCCCAGTCGCCGGCCTGGATACCCGGGTGCACGATGCGTCGCCCACCGCCGCCCACATCGAGAACTGGCGCGGCCTACTCGACGAGAGATGGTGCGAGATCAGCTTCGTCGACTGCCAGGTCACCACCGCACCGCCCCCGGATGGCGGCGCGTGCACGCTGTCTGTGGAGCTGGAGCTGGGCTCCGTGCCGCCGGAGGCGATAAGAGTCGAGCTCTACGCTGAACCCTTGGCGACTGCCGGCTTGGCCGGCCCCCAGGGCGAGGCGGCATTGCCGCCAGGCGGACCGGTCACGCCGCCCGAGATCCATCCATTCGTCGCCGTCACGGCAACGGAGCCTACGAAAGGCGCCGCGGGAAACCGGCGCACCTACGTGCTTTCGTTGGTCAGCCCGCGGCCGCTCGACGACTTCACGCCCAGGGTCGTGCCCTTTCACCCCGAGGCGATGGTGCCGCTGGAGGCCAACCACATCCTCTGGTACCGCTGAGCCCCTGCGGACCAGACGCGTCTGACGGCCCGCCCCGCTACAAGGCGCCGGCGGCGGTGCCGGCGGCGCCTCCCGCTGCTACCTGCCCGTAGGTAGGCGCACCAGGAAGCGGGCTCCGCGATGACCCGTCGCCAGTTCGACGTCGCCGGAGGCGGCTCTGGCCAGGCGCCGCGACAGGGGGAGACCCAGGCCGACGCCTCGCGAGCGGTTGCCGCCGTTACCGGAGGCCGAACCACGGACCCCCGGCTCGAAGATCTTCTCGCTCTCTTCCTCGGCCACTCCGGGACCGTCGTCCTCCACCACGAAGTGCACCTCCGTACCCTTGCGAGTGGCGGACAGGAGCACGTCCGAACGAGCGAAGCGGCAGGCATTCTCGACTACGGGCGCCAGGATCTGCACGGCGATGTCGCGTTCCACACCCACGCGCAGATCGCGCGCGGGAGGTCTCACGCGCACCTCCACCTCGTTCTCTTCGGCGAGCACCCCTATGGAGCTGACTACATCGGCGATCACCTGCCACACCTCGGCCCGTCCCCGAGCCAGGCTTCCCTCTTCCTGGGACGCCGCCAGGAGGGCTTCGACCGTGCGCGCCATCTGGTCAGCGCTGTAGAGAACCGAGCCAAGCGCCTCCTGGTAGTAATCCGCCGGCCGCTCGCGCCGCAGGGCCAGCTCTGCCTCTGCCTTGATCTTGGCCACGGGCGTACGCAGCTGGTGAGAGACCTCGGCCGAGAAGCGCTGCTCCCGCCGTAGACTGGTCGCCAAACGGTCGAGCATGCCGTCGAGTGTGTAGGCCAACTGAGTGAGTTCGTCGTGAGGCGGCCCCAGATCGAAGCGCCGGTCGAGGTCTTCGGTAGTCCAAGCCTCCGCCTCGCCGGTCATCCTTACCATGGGCCGGAAGGCCGAGTTGAGGAGCCACCGTGCCGCGAAGCCCACGATGATGAGCAGCACGGCCGTGAAGGTGACGGTACCCAGCAGGGTGACGTTCTTGTTCTGCCGGTACGAGGCTGTGGATAGACCGGAGACGATCGTGCCGATACGTTCCCCGCCGGAGTAGAGGGGGATCCCGTACAGCCGCACCTCTTGCTCGGGAACATCGACGAACTGGGCCGCCTGCCCATCCAGTTGGCGGGCCGCCTCCGCGATGGCCGGGTCGACCGCGGGAGCCGTGACCGTATAGCCACCGACGAACACCCAGATCTGCGACCCCAACTCCTTGATGTCACCGCTGGGCCGGGGAAGGCTCACCTGTCCCCCGGAGATCCTGATGTTGCGGCTCATGTCGGTGGCCATGGTCTGCAGCCGCTCGTCGACATCGGCGTTCAAGCTTGTGATGAGGACGAAGTTGAGAACCACGGTCATGGTGACCAGCGCCGCGGCCACCGTCACCAGGACGGCCAGAAGAAGGCGGTCGCGCACCCCCATACGCGAGAACCACCGCCTCATGCTATGTCCTTGATGGCGGCTTCATCCGTCCCTACTTGAGCGAGTAGCCCACGCCGCGTACGGTCACGATCTGCGGAGCGCCGGCCAGCGAGCAGACCTTGCGCCTCAACCTGGCGATGTAGGCGTCCAGGGTGTTGTCGTAGACGATGGCTCCGTGGGGCCAGGCCGTCTCCACCAGGGCCTTGCGGCGCACTGCCTCCCCGGGAGCCGCGGCCAATTTGGCCAGCAACCGGAACTCGGTGGGAGTGAGCGGGACCGTCACCTTGCCGCACGATACGGCGTGTTTCGCCGGGTCGAGGACCAGCCCCCCCGCCTCCACGCCCCGCTCTGTGCCCCCGCGGCGCACCAGAGCTTCCACACGGGCGAGCAATTCCGCAAAGGCGAACGGTTTGGTCACGTAGTCGTCCCCGCCTACACGAAAGCCCGACAGGCGGTCGGAAAGCGAATCGCGCGCGGTCAGGAAGAGCACGGGCGAGGTCACCCCTTGGGCGCGGATGGCCTGGCACACGTCCCGCCCGTCGGTGTCGGGCAGACCGATGTCGATGATGAGAAGATCGGGGACCACGTCGGCGATCCGGCGTAGCAGGTCGGAACCCGTCGCGTAACCATCCACCTCGTAGCCTTCTTCGCGGATGCCGCGGACGAGCAAAGAGCGCATTTGCGGGTCGTCTTCGAGGACGAAGATGCGAGGTTCCATCATGGTGCCCGTAGTATCGCCCCCCGGACGCGTGTGGACAAGTTCCTCGTAGGGAGCGCGTTCAGGCAGCATGAAGGCCGCAAGCCGAGAAGCGCTGGGGGCTTTGGCTGAGAATCACACGGCGGGCGCGGCGTTCGGATTATCCGAACGCCGCAAACGCCGTCTCCGCCGTGTGGGCGTGGTGATGTCCTTCCCGTTAGGGTCGGACATCACCGGACAGGGTTGGGGCCACAGCTCAGGAGGGGGGTTGAGCAATGCTGTGTGACTCCATGACGGTATGATGCCACCACCCACCTGAAAGAATCCTGAACGCGTGAAATCCGCGTCTGGAGCACCCCGTCCCCAGCCCCATCAGGTGTAGCCGTCTCCCCGACTGGGAGCGTGGTAAAGTGCTCCTCACATCTGCGGCGAACCGCCGCGGGAAGGAGTGACCCATGCATCGTCATCGGAACATCCTAGTTGTATCCCTCCTGGCCGTTATCGTCATCGCCGGACTCAGCTTCGGTCTGGTCAAGGCGTACGCCCAGGGTCAAGAACTCCCGGTCCTCACCCCCGCCGAACTCTTGGCCCAGGTAGCCGGCGTGCCGGAGAGCGATCTCTCCGTGAGCGGGGACTTCACCATCACGAACGATCTGCTCGGCCCGTTGAGTGCTCTGAATCTGGGCGGCGAGGGCTTGGGCGGCCTGCTCCAGGGCGGCAGCGGAAGGCTCTGGATAGAGGGCGAGAAAGCGCGCGTGGACATCTTTGGACGCCTTGGGAATGACATGAGCATCTACTTCGACGGCAGGACCGTCACCGTCTACGACTCGGCCGAGAACTCGCTGACCAAGTACACCCTGCCCGCCGACAGCGCCTGCGGGACCGCAGACAGCACGCCCCATACCCTGCCGGCCCTCCCTGACCTGCAGACCTCCATCGCCGGCGCGCTGGAGAAGTTGGCCCCGACGGCCGCTCTGGCCGTGACCGGGCAGGAGTCGGTGGCCGGGCGCCCCTGCTACCTGCTGACTCTGACCCCGAACTCTGACAAGTCGCTCTTCGGCTCGCTGCGGGTAGCTATCGACGGAGAGACGTTCGTCCCTCTGCAGCTCGAGGTGTTCGGCCGCGGTGCCACCGAAGCCGTGCTCTTCGCGGGATTCACCAAGGTTTCCTACGATCCCATCGCCGAGGATATCTTCACGGTGCCTGCCCCTCCGGGAGCCACGGTGGAGGAGAAGGAACTGAGTTGCCCCCTGGGGTCGGATACGGCGACCGCCGCCGTCCCGGGGAACGTGCCCGATTTCAAGAACCTCGAGTCCCTGACTCTTGCTGAAGCCGAGGCCCAAGCGGGCTTCGATCTGCTGGCGCCCGAACCGGATGAGGCTTCATACCCCTTCCAGGGCGCGTACGTGATCGATCTGCCCGATGGCGGCGGCCTGCTCGGTGATCACTCCGACTCGGCCATGCCCCGGGGCGGAGCGGACCTGAGCCTTCTGGGGACCCTCACAGGCCCGGTAGTCATCCTGATCTATGGCCAGGGCTTCGACACCGTCGCCCTGGTGGAGACACCCCTACCCGCCGCTCAGGCCACGGCGCTGCAGGGTCTCCTCGGCCAGATACCTCTGCTGGGCAAGGCGACGGTGAACGGTGCCGCCGGATTCGAGCTCTCCACGGCACTCGTCTCGCTCTTGGCCTGGCCGCAGGACGAGTTGGGCGTGATCGCGGTGGGCGGCGTCCCGTCGGCGGACCTGAAGGAACTAGCAGCAAGTGTGCGCTGACACCCTGGTGACACAGACCGAAGACCGGGGGACGCCCTTGCGCGACTCCTGCAGCGAGCAGACCGTCGTCCTGGCGACACACAAGCTGACCAAGGACTTCAAGAAGCTGCGCGCGGTCGACGAGCTGGACCTCGCCGTGTGCAGGGGCGACGTATTCGGCTTCCTGGGCCCCAACGGCGCGGGCAAGACCACCACCATCCGCCTGATCTTCGGGCTCATCTATCCCACCAGCGGCTACGCGCAGGTGCTCGACCACCGGGTGCCTGAGGCGCGTCAGGAGGCCCTGCGGCACATGGGTGGCTTCGTAGACGATCCGATCTTCTACGCCAACATGACCGCGCGACGCAACCTGCGCATGCTGGGTGCCATGAACGGTGAGGTCAGCGAGGAGCGCATAACGGAAGTCCTCGAGATGGTGGGCCTATCGGAACGGGCCGGGTCGAAGGTGGGCAGTTACTCCCACGGCATGCGCCAGCGTCTGGGGATCGCCTTGGCCCTCATCCATCGTCCCGATCTCATCATCCTCGACGAGCCCACCAGCGGCCTCGACCCGCAGGGTATGAAGGACGTCCGCGAGCTCATCCGCCAACTGGGGCGCGAGGGAACGACCGTCTTCCTCTCCTCGCACCTGCTGCACGAAGTGGAACTGGTCTGCAATAGAGCCGCCATCGTACGCAAGGGCCGCATGATCGTGCAGGGACCGGTTTCCAAGCTGCACCCCACCAGCAACGCCGTCAAGGTGCTCACGGGCGACCAGCGGCGGGCGATGGAGGTGTTGCGGAGCATGACCTCTTCGACCGGAGTACGTCAAGACGAGGAGTACTTGGTCATCGACAGCAGCGACGGGTTCGTCCCCGAGATGGTGCGCAGGCTGGTGGCCGACGACATCGACGTCCTGGCCGTCGTGCCCGCCATCGAGCAGGGCCTCGAAGACATGTTCCTGGAGCTCACGGCGCGCGAAGAGGAGAGCGGGACGGCCGCCTCCACCCCAGCGGACGGCGGCGGGAGCGTGTCATGAGCCACATATCCCGGGAATTCGTCAAGATCCTCTTCCAGAAGCGCACCTACTTCGGGTGGGCCGGCCTTTTCCTGATCCCCTTCATCATTACGGCAGCCTTGCGGCTATCGGGCGAAGGCCCTCCGCCAGCGGAGCAGGGCGGTCCTCAGTTCTTCGACCTTATCGGGAGTAACGGCCTGCTGGTGGCGGTCGCATCGCTCTTCGCCCTGGTGACGTTCCTCCTCCCCCTGCTGGCTGCGATGTCGGGCAGCCAGACGATCGCCGGCGAGGCCGAGAACGGGACCCTGAGGACCCTCCTCATGCAGCCGGTACGCCGGGGAGCGGTGCTCCTTGCCAAATGGTTCGTCGCCAACATGTACATCGCCATCGGACTCGTGTTGCTGGCCGTGGGCTCGCTCATCGCCGGAGGGGCCATCTACGGCCTCGGGCCCCTCACGCTCCTCACCGGTCAGACGGTCGGGGTAGGGGAGAGCATCTGGCTGATCTTCCTCGCTTACGTTTTCGTCCTGGTAGGGATGGCCACGGTGGTATCCCTGTCGGTGGCCTTCTCGACCCTCACTAACTCCAGCCTCACGGCTGTGGGAGCCGCTCTTGGTGCTGGTGATCGTCATGCTCGTACTGGGAAGCTTGAGCGTGTTCGACTTCCTGCAACCCTATCTGTTCACCAGCCACTTCGACGCCTGGATCAACCTCTTCCGCGAGCCCATCGTCTGGGCCCCCATCAGCGACGCTCTCATCAACTTCGCCGTCTGGATCGTGGGCATGACCGGCGTGGCCTACTTCATCTTCCGGCGCAAGGACGTACTCTCCTAGCCGCTCGGGACTGCGAGCGTCTGAGACCGAGTCGCCTCGATACCCGGGGGGGTGACACCGGCCACGCACTCTGGTATCCTCCCTCCCGTTGTTGTAGAACCAGCCTTGGTCTTCACAGTCTTAGACTTGGGCAGAGGGCGAACTGGAGAGTTGTGACCAGGCCCAAAGCACATCGCGAGACGTCCTTCCGCTAACACCCTTTCCCTCAAGACCCATCGGCCTGCGGTCCGACCATGTCGACCCGTGGGCGTGATCTCGCACGTTCTTGGCCCGATCCATACCCTCCTCCGCCTTCAGACGCTGTAAACGAACAAAGGCAGAGGTATGAAGCGAACGATAAGGCTTGCGATCCCGGCGATGCTGCTCCTCGCAGCGGTGCTTCTGGGAGGACCGGCCGCCACCGCGGCTCAAGCACATCCGTCCATCTTCCCCGACGTAGCAGAGACACACCCCGCACACGTAGCCATCGAGAGCCTGGTCGCGAAAGACATCGTCTCCGGTACTCTGAGTGGCACCTTCCTTCCCGACGACCCGGTGAGCAGGGGCCAGGCCGCCAAGATCATCACCAACTGGAGAGGCGTCGAGCCGTCTTCCGCCGCCCCGAACTTCTCCGATGTGGACCCCGCGGCCGCGCCCTTCGTGCAGGCGGCGTTGGAGAACCGCTGGATGAGCGGATTCCCCGATGGGAGCTTTCGTCCCTTCGCTCCTCTATCCCGCCAGCAGATGGCCGTCATAGTGGTGCGTTCTCTGGGATGGGAGGAGGAGGCCCTTCAGCTGACCGACGGTCAGATAGCCGAAGTACTAGATCCGTTCTATGACGAGGGCGCCATCTCCCCGGCAGCGCGACCCCATGTGGCCGTGGCGGTCATGAAGGGGCTTCTCACCGGAGATGGGGACCGCCTCTATCCGGTGACAAACGTCACCCGGGCGCAGTTCTGCCTGGTGGTGCACCGGGCCGAGGTCGTGGGCCAGGGAAGTATCGCCGCTCCCCGAAGCGCAAGGGACCGCCTCCCAGGCTACTGCGGATGTCGGGGTCGGCGCGGATGCCTCCGCCGACACCCTGACCCCGATCGAAAAGGCGCAGGCCGACTTCATGGACGCCTACCTCTTCCGGCCGCGGAACAGCCCGGTGACCGGGGAGATGGTGGTGCAGAACGCCCGCTGGTACGGGATACCGGCGCTGTCGCAACTCGTCATCATGGCTGCCGAGACTTCGCTGGGCGACCCCAAGCTGGGCGGCGCGCCGGCCCGTAGCTACAACTTCGGCTGCCTGCGCTACCACGGAGCCGGCACGCCCTGGGGACTTCTCTCCAGCGGGAAGATCTGGGCGGCGGGCAAGGATTGGTACTCGTTCGCTTCGCCGCAGATCGGCATGGCCGCCTTCGGCCGCTATCTCAAAGCGGGTGCCGACGGCTTCTACGTACCTATCCTGAGCAGCGCCGATCCGGACTGGGAGAGGTTCGCAGCCGTGTACTACGGCCGCGGCGTGTCCGGCTTCAGCAGCTACGTCAGCCGCCTGCACACTCTGGAGAACCGGTTCCGCAGCATGGCTGCCGAGCAAGGCGTGAGTCTGTAGCAGGGTGCGACGTCATCGAGCGATGGCCTGTCATTGAATGACGACGTATGGGGCCCGGGGGCGCGCCGCAGGCGCGCCCCCGGGCTTCTCTTTGTCGCGACCGAGGACGTGCTTACGCGCCGCCTAGTGCGTTCTGGCAGCCGGGGCCTCGTTCTTCAGCAGGCTCTTAGCCCAGGTGCTCCTCGTCGCCGGTCACGAAGTAGCGCACCCGCTCGCCCAGGTTGACGGCATGGTCGCCGATCCGTTCGAAATAACGCGCCACCATGGCCAGGCGAATGGCCGGCGCCAACGCGTCCTCACCCTTCAGTTCCACCAACTTCTTGATCAGCTGGGCGTGGAGGCCATCCAGGTGATCGTCCTGCCGGCCGATGTCGGCGGCCAGATTGTCGTCCTTCGCAGCCCAGGCATCGATGGCGGCGCCCATCAGACGGGTGGTCTCCCTGCCCATATCGGCCACCAGCGAACGGACCTCCTTCAGACCGGGTTCGCGGAAGTCCTCTATCTGCACGAGCTTGGCGATGTTGTAAGCAAGGTCGCCCGCCCTCTCCAGGTCGTTCACCACGCGCAGGATAGCCACGATGAGACGTAGATCACCGGCCACGGGAGCCTGCTGGGCCATCAGCGCCAGAGAGCGCTTCTCGATGTCGAGGAAGATGGCGTCGATGGCCTCATCTCCATCGCGCACGGTCCGAGCCAGGTCCAGGTCCGACTCCAGCAAGGCTGTTGTGGCCATCTGCGTGCTCTGCTCCACCAGGGCTCCCATGGTCACGATGGCCTGGTCGAGACTCTCCAACTCTCTATGGAACGCGTCGCGCATGGCGCCTCCTCGTCCTTCTCTCGCCGCTTATCCGAAGCGTCCCGAGACGTAGTCTTCCGTCCGTTTGTCCCGTGGCTTGGTGAATATCTGACTCGTGGGTCCGAACTCCACCAGTATTCCCCAGCGGGCCGAGGTCTCCTCGTCTACCTCGGTATAGAGAAACGCCGTCTCATCGGAGACTCGGGCCGCCTGCTGCATGTTGTGCGTCACGATTATGATCGAATACTCCTGCTTGAGTTCCTGCATGAGGTCTTCGATGCGCACGGTGGCTATGGGGTCCAGGGCTGAGGCCGGCTCGTCCATGAGGATGACGTCGGGCTCCACGGCGATGGCCCGAGCGATACACAGCCGCTGCTGCTGGCCGCCAGACAGGTCGAGGGCGCTCTTCTTCAGTTGATTCTTGACCTCGTCCCACAGGGCGGCGCGGCGCAGGCTGCGCTCCACCAGTTCGTCCATGTCGCCTTTGTAGCCGTTGATCTTGGCCCCGAAGGCTATGTTGTCGTAGATCGACTTGGGGAAGGGATTGGGACGCTGGAACACCATGCCGATGTGCCGCCTCACCACCACAGGATCCACACCCGAGGAGTAGATGTTCTCGCCGTGGTAGAGGACTTCCCCTGAGACCTGCGTTCCGGGGATGAGTTCGTTCATGCGGTTGAAGCAGCGGATGAGCGTGCTCTTGCCACAGCCGGAGGGACCGATGATGGCGGTGATGCGCCGGGGACGAACGTCCATGCTCACGCCTTTGAGGGCGAGGTTCTTCCCATAGTGCACGCTGAGATCGGAGACGGAGAACACGGGAGAGGCCTCCGCACCAGCCCCCACCGCCGTTGCCGAGGCTCGGTTCTGTAAGTCAAGCTCCATGAGACAAGCGACTCCTTATGCTCGCTGGTCGGATGTAGTGGTGTGATGAAGGTCGACGACTTCCAGGCGATTGTTGCCCTGGATCATCACGGCCAAGCCGGGCCGCAGCTTCTGGACCGTGATCCAGCGCCGGGCGATGGCGTGCCAGTCGACCTCACCACAAGCTGGGGCCGCAGGCTGTTCGCCGGCTTCGGGGACGAACACCGGACAGACACCCCGGGAGAACTGCAACTGCTGGCAGGTCTCCTGGCAGGGGCTGAAAGCAACGACCCACGCCCGGGGACGCAGGCGCGCGATAGCCCGAGCCGTCGCGCCGGTCTCCGTGGGCACCAGGATATAACGCGCGTTGAGACGCTCGGCGGTTATCGCGGTCTCTTGGGCCAGGACGCCGCGCACGGAGGTAGCGTCGGCTGTCGGGCGCTGGGTGCCGGGGAGGTGGCGTTCGGTCGTCGAGGTCACCGCGGCCATGACCGAGACCGCCTCCACCGGGAACTGCCCCATGGCCGTCTCCTCCGACAGCATGACGCAGTCGGTGCCGTCGAGCACGGCGTTGCTCACGTCGGTGACCTCCGCCCGCGTGGGACGGCGGTTCTCGGTCATCGATTCGAGCATCTGGGTGGCCGTTATCACCGGCCGGCCGAAGGCGTTCGCGCGGCTGATGAGGCGCTTCTGCGCGACTGCCACCCGCTCGATGGGTATCTCCACACCCAAGTCCCCCCGGGCTACCATGAGCCCGTCGCAGACCTCCAAGATGGCGTCGATCTGCTCCACGGCCCGGGAGCGCTCGATCTTGGCGACGATGAACGGGGCGTACCCCAGCGCCGCCGCGGCATCGCGGACGGCGCGCACGTCTTGTGGTCCCTGCACGAACGACACCGCAACCGCGTCCACGCCTTCCGCCAGGGCGAAGGCCAACAGCTCACGATCGCGTTCGGTGAAGGCGGATATGCCCAGGTCGATTCCCGGGAGGCTCACGCCGTCGCGCGAGCGCAGCTCCCCACCCACCACCACGCGGGCTGCGGCTGCCTGCCGCCCGACGTCGCCCTGCAGGCGCAGGTGGATGAGACCGTCGTTGAGGAAGATGTCGTCGCCCGCCCTCAGCATCGCCGGGAAAGAGGCCAGGGTGAGGGGGATGATGGGAGCCTCGGCAGCGCCAGTCCCGCGGCTGCGCGGCCGCCTCCGGCCTCGGTTCTGGCCCCGCTACCCGCCGCGGACCGCCGATGTCGCGGGCTTCGGCCTCGGCCACCAGACGCACGGACTGACCACGCGTCAACAGGACGACCTCGCCCGCGATCGTGCCCACGCGCAGTTTCGGCCCAGGCAGATCGGCAAGCAGCGCCACCCGTCGCCCCGTCTTGGCGGCCGCTGCGCGCACGGCGGCCATCAGGGCACGGTGGGTATCGAAGTCGCCGTGGGCCAGGTTGAGGCGGGCCACGTCCATGCCGTTCCGCATCATCCGCTCGAGGGTGGCGGGCGCACGAGACGCCGGTCCGATGGTACAGATGATCCTGGTCTTGTGGTTCGGAAGCGGGCTCATCGGTTGATCCTGTTCCGGGAGGACAGCACGCGGGCTACGACGGTCAGCACCAGCACGATGATGAGCAGTTCCAACGCTCCGGCCCACGCCCTCGCCTGGCCCGCTGCGAAGGGGTTCCTGGCTCCGTCGAAAATGGCCAGAGGCAGAGCCTGGATCGGTTCGCCCCACAGGGCCGCCGTGAGCTGAATGGAACCCAGCGCCGTCAGCAGGAGGGGAGCGGTCTCCCCGGCCGCGCGCGCTATGGACAGCATGACCCCGGTGGTGATCCCCGGGGCAGCGGAGGGCAGGATGACCTTCACGACCGTCTGCCACTTGGCCGCTCCCAGCGCGTAGCTCGCGTCCTTGAGTTCCAGCGGGACAAGCTTGAGCATCTCCTCCGTCGACCTGACCACGATGGGCATCATGATGATAGCCAGCGCGGCAGCCCCCATCACGGCGCCGAAGCCGAAGGGGATGACGAGGGCCGTGTAGACGAACAGACCTACGAAGATGGAAGGCACACCGGTCATGACGTCGGAGAAGAAGCGGATGAGCCTTGCCAGCCAGTTGCTCTTGCCGTATTCCACCAGATAGACGGCGCCGAGGATGCCCAGCGGTACCGAGACGATCGACGCGATGGCGACCATCATCGCCGTGCCGATGAGCCCATTGAGAAAGCCGCCGCCTTCCCGACGGAGGCTGAAAGGCTGGGAACTGGTGAGGAACTCCCAGCCCATGGTCGCCAGACCCCTCCTGGTGATCTCGAACAGGATCATGACAACAGGGATGAGCGTGAGCACCAGACCGATGGCGATGAGCGCCGCGTTCCTGCGGTTGCGCCACACCCTCCGCCGGCTGGGCCGCGACCCGCGTAGGGACGCTCCCCGGCCCGCGCTTCCGCCGGCCCAACGTTCCGCGGAGAGAGCCTCGGAACCGCCTGCGACATCCGCGATCTCCGGCGCCCCGATAGCGGTCCCGGGTGTCAGGTCGGGGCTCATACCCGGTTGAACCGCCACACGATGGCCCGAGCGGCCATGTTGATGATGATGGTCATCACGAAGAGCACCACGCCGATACCCACCAGCCCTCGGATGCCGTCGCCGGTGGCCTCTGCGAAGGTGTTCGCGATCAGCGACGCCATGGTGTAGCCGGGACGAAAGATCGAGGGATCGATCTTGGCCGCCGACCCGACCAACAGAGCCACAGCGATGGTCTCCCCCAGGGCCCTCCCCAGACCCAGCATGGCCGCCCCCACGATGCCCGCCCGTGCTCGGGGGAGCACTGATTGGCGGATCATCTCCCAGCGCGTGGCCCCCAGGGCGTAGGCAGCCTGCTTGTCCGCATTTGGGATGGTGGCGAACACCTCACGGGTCAGCGAGCTGATGATGGGGGTGATCATTACCGCCAGGATGACCCCAGCCCCGAAATACGACAGGCCAGAGCCGGGACCGGCGAAGATGGGGATGAAGCCCAGGTACTTGGCAAAGAACTCCGCCGTGGGCTGCAGGAAAAGAGGCAGGAGAACGAACACCCCCCACAGTCCGTAGATGACACTGGGAACCGCGGCCAAGAGGTCGACGGCGTAGGTGATGGGGCCGCGCAGGCGCTTGGGCGAGTACTCGGTCAAGAAGAGGGCTACGCCCAGGCTCAGCGGAATAGCGATTACCAGGGCGATGACAGAGGTGACTATGGTGCCGTAGATGAAGGCCAGCGCCCCGAACTGCCCGTCGGAGGGATCCCAATCCGAACTGGTCACAAAGGATATGCCCTCCGCGCGGAAGACCGGCAGCGCCGTACCCGTGGTAGAGACGACCATCCACGCCAGGACCAGCAGCACCATCAGGCCGCAGAGAGCGGCGAGAGTAGCGAAGGTCTTGTCCGCTCGGCGGCTGTTCCCCCTACGCTGCCACAGGCTCCGGGAGGGCGCCTCCTCCGTCAGAGTGGGAGCCTCAGAAGGCACTTATCGTGTCCACTTTGGCGAGGGCCAGTTCGCGCAGGGAATCGGGCAGCGGAGCGTAGCCCAACTCCTCGGCGAGCGCGGTCCCCTCGGTGAGCGAGTAGATGAGCCAGGCCTTGAGGGCGGCCACCTTGGCGGCGTCGGCCATCTGCTCGTACGCGAGGATCCAGGTGGCGCCCACGATGGGGTAGGCTTCGGGGTTGGGGCTGTTCGATACCGAAAAACGGAGGTCTGCGGGGAAGGTCGCGCCGTCCGCAGCCGCAGAAGTCGTTTCCAGGGTGGGCGTGACGAAGTTGCCCGCTTGGTTCTGGAGGCTCACCATGGGCAATCCGGACTCGAGTGCGTAGGAGAGCTCCACGTAGCCGATACTCCCCTCTTGCTGCTGGACCACGGCGGCCACGCCGTCATTGCCCTGGCCTCCCACGCCGGACGGCCACTGGACTTCCTTGCCCGGGCCCACGGCTTCTGCGAACGCGCTCGACACCTCGCTCAAGTAGCTGGTGAAGATGTTGGTGGTCCCGGAGGAGTCGGAGCGATGCACGGCCTGGATGGCCTCATCGGGCAGGCTCAGACCCGGATTTAGAGCGGCGAGCCGAGGATCGTTCCATGTGGTGACCTCGCCCAGGTAGATGGCCGAGAGTGTGTCCGCATCGAGCTTGAGGTCGGAGACGTCACCCAGATTGTAGGCGAGAACCACCGAGCCGAAGACCGTGGGGATATGCAGCACTTTCGCGCCGCCGGCCGTCTCGGCGGCGGCGATCTCTTCGTCGTCCATGGGTGCGTCGGAGGCGCCGAAATCGACCGTCAGCTTGGTGAACTGCTCGATGCCGCCCCCAGAGCCGATGCCCTGGTAGTTGATCTTCACATCAGGGTTGGCGGCCTGGAACTCGCCTATCCATTCGATATAGAGAGGCCGGGGGAACGTGGCGCCCGCGCCGTTGAGGCCGGCCGAAAGCTCCCCCGTCCTGCCCGCCGGCGTTCGGCAAGGAGTCGCCGCCGCAGCCCACGGCGGCAAAGCCCATCACCGCCATCGTCAGCAGAGCCACCAGAACGAGACCGAGAGTCCGTACGAGCCTTGTTCGCGCTGTCATCTCTTCATCCCCGCCTTCGGCGTTCGCCCTCGTCTGCTGCTTTCCCAAGTATGGTCATCTTGATACCCAGGCTACTAGGGCGCCGCGTGCTTGGTGTTACAGTGAAGTTAAACTCGTCCCGTCTGGCGAGATGCCACGCTGGGGAGGTAGCCGGATCGAGCAGCAGCCCAAATGCATTCTCCTCATCGAGGACGACCTGACCATCTCTGACTCCGTCGCCTACGCCCTGCGCCGCGCAGGCTACGAAGTGTTGCAGGAGTACGATGGCCGCTCGGGTCTGCACACCGCCCTCACCCGTCATGCGGACCTGGTGCTCATGGACCTCATGCTGCCCGGGCTGGACGGCATGACGGCCAGCAGGGAGATCATCCGGCGCAAGCCCCGGTTGCCCATCATCATGCTGACGGCCCGCAGCGAGCGAGAGACCATCGTGGAAGGCCTCGACTCCGGGGCCGATGACTACATCACCAAGCCGTTCGACCTCGACGTGCTGCTCGCCCGCGTGAAGGCCCGCCTCCGGCGCGACTCGGCCGGGATCAGCGTGGTGGGTAGCGAGGCGGCGGGGGGTACGCTCAGCACGGGTGATCTGGTCCTCGACCGCGACACGCACACCATCCGCACCCCGCATGCCGAGGCCACTCTCAATCCAAAGGAATACGACCTGCTCCTGCTCTTCCTCTCCCGTCCGGGCCACCTCTTCCCTCGCGAGGAGATCGTCGAGCGGGTGTGGCAGCAGCGCTATCTGTCTACGTCGCGCAGCCTCGACGTGCACATCCGCCGTCTGCGGGCCAAGTTGGAGGAGGCGAAGGCCTCGGTCTCCCTGGAGACGGTACGTGGCTTCGGCTACAGGCTGCGGCCAGATACGACAAGGGAGGACTGATGCGCATCCGCTGGAAGCTCCCGCTGGCTTTCGCCCTCACCACCTTGGTGTTCGCCGGGATCGTCGCTCTAGTGACCGCCGTGTCACTCCGCGAGGTGTTTCTCGACCGGTTGCAGGACGACATGTCCCGGCAGGTGCAGCAGTACGCGGCCGTGCTGGAAGCCTCTTCGGGCGGGCTCGACGATCCGGCGGCCCTTCAGAGCCTCACTGAGGAGGTGGGGGAAGCGGGAGAAGTCCGCTTCACGCTCATCGACAGCGCCGGTGAGGTACTGGCCGACTCGGAGGTCGATCCGACCACCCTCGACAACCATGCCGACCGGCCGGAGGTCCGACAGGCGCTGGCCGGGAACGAGGGTCGAGAAAGGCGCGAGTCGGCCACGCTCGGCCAGGAGGAGGTGTATGTAGCCGCCCCCTTGCCCGCAGGCGACGCCGAGTGGTCCGAGGGGGTGCTTCGAGCCGCCTTGCCTGCCGGTCGCATCGACTCGATGCTGGCTGCTTCCTGGCGGATCCCGCTCATCGTGTGGGCGGCGCTGCTGATACCCATGCTGGGAGTGGCTTATCTCCTTACCCGCTCTCTAACCCGACCGCTCGAGAAGCTGCGCTTCATGACCTCTCGCGTCGCCTCGGGGGACTTCTCCTTCAGGACCAGCGTGCACAGGAGCGACGAGCTTGGAGAGTTGGCCGATTCTCTGAACAGCATGGCCGGCCAATTGGAGGCTAGGGCTCAGGAGTTGACGGAGGAGACCCAGCGGACGAGCGGGGTGCTCACGGCGATGACCGAGGGCGTACTCCTGGTAGACGGCAGCGGTCGGCTCGTGCGGGCGAACCCGGCGGCCGCTCGCATTCTGGGCGCGCGCTTCGAGGGGACTGAGGGAGTGCCTCTCGTGCATACGGCCCGTTCCTTCCCGGCCGGGCTGCTCGCCGAGAAAGCCCGCGCGGCGGAGGGTCCCATCACCGAGGTACTGCAACCTGGCGGATCGCGGTCGTTGACGGTGGAGGTCGTGCCTTTGCCGACGACGGGCGCCGGCCCCGGCCAGACCCTTTTCGTGATCCGCGACGAGACGGTCCGCATGGCCACGGAGCGGATGCGCCGGGACTTCGCCACCAACGTGTCGCACGAGCTCAAGACGCCCCTGGCCGGGCTTTCGCTCACCGCGCAGATCCTGGCCCGCGCCATTCACGACGACCCGGAGCAGGCGGAGAAGTCGATCGCCCGCCTGTCTGCGGAGGTCGACCGCCTGACCGACCTGACCAACGACCTGCTCACGCTCTCGCGACTGGAGGAGGCGGAGAGCCAGAGTACCAGGATAGGTCGTGACGAGACCCCTGTCCTCCCGGCCTTCGTTCCTGTCGACCTCAGCGCCGTCGCGCTGGCGGCCGCCGACGAAGTGCGGCCTCAGGCCGCTGAGCGGCGGCACGAGCTGTCGGTCGAGACCCAGTCTGGGCTGATGGTCTCGGGTGACGACCCGGCCTTGCGTACCCTGGTGCGCAACCTGCTCGACAACGCGGTGCGCTACACCGAACCAGGCGGACATATCCGGCTGGCGACGCGCACGGAAGAGGATGCGTGGGGTCGAGCCTGGGCGGTGCTGAGCGTCGAGGACGACGGAGCCGGCATCCCCATGGCCGACCAGGAGCGCGTCTTCGAGCGCTTCTACCGAGTGGACAAGGACCGCTCACGCCAGAGCGGAGGCACCGGCTTGGGCCTGAGCATCGTCCGCCACGTGGCCGAATACCACGGAGGACGGGTCGAACTGCAGAGCACTCAGGGAGTGGGGTCGACCTTCACCGTGCGCATCCCCACCCTGGGCTGACGAAGAGCTCGGCGTGGGCGGCGCCCAAGGACGAGCCACCGCCGTGTGAGCGGGGGCCCTGCTGCGATCAGCGCGCTGCGTCGGGCAGTATCAGAACGCCCCCCTGAGACACCGAGCGTTCCACCCCGGTGATCTGCAGCACGCCCAGCGCGTCGGTCGCCACCGTGGTGTTCGCACAGCCGCCCTCGGCCGCCGCCTGGTAGTTCACTTGGACCGTCTCCGGGCTCAGTACCGCCCCGCTCGCGTCCACAGCCCGTAGTCCGCTCCAGCGGACGGTGACGGAAGGCGCATCGCAGCCGGCGAAGACCTCCGACCACACCAGCGGCCGCGCCAGGTAGACGGGACCCGAGCCGCGGCCCGGGGAGGGAAGCAGGTCCCGAATGACGCGAGCATCGCCGGACACGAGATCGACCACTTCCGCCCGCCAGGCCCCGGCGAGATCATCGGAGGAGTAGACCCGGAACCGGTACGGCCGCGCCACCTGCCACGAGAACGCGAGGGTGTTGGGATCGTCGGGAAAGCCGGGAAGAGAGGAGGCCGAGCCGGAGAGGACCCGCCCTCCTTGTTCGGGGGAAGCGTACCCACCCCAGTTGACGGCCTTGCCGCCTGGGTAGCGCCGGTTCCACTGCAATCCGGTGTGCCCGCCGCCCCAGATCCCCCGACCGTCGGCCAGATCGACCTGGAGGGCCCAGAAGTAGAGCGCCTCGACCCGGGGCGGCACCAGCACCTCGAGCGTGGCCGAGACCTCCACCAGGCGTCTCTCCGCAGGCGGGGGACCTGCGGGAGGACCGGGAAGATCCCAGATGAGATGGAAGGAGGAGGCGCGAGGAGCGACACGGGGCGGCCCCGCTGCGCGCGGGCCGCCGCCGATCAGGTTGCGCAGCATGTCCCACAGACTCGCCATCCACGCCCAGTGTAGCGCGGACCTCCCTGGAGCGAGACACCTGGAGCGTGAGATATCTCGACCGCCGTCGGAGTCGTCGCTGGAGCAGAGCCCTTGGGTTCGACAAGGAGCGCGGGCGGGTATCACGGCTTCTACTGGACGATCAGCGCAGGGGGGGTGATGCACGAGCACCACGAGACGGCCGACGGCGCACCGCACGGAGCCCACGCGGGACACGATGCGCATGCGACGCTCGATGCGCCGCCGAAACACGACCCCGGGCGGTCCGGCGACCACCATCAGCACATGCTGGACGACCTTAGGCGCCGCTTCTGGGTCTGTCTGATCCTGACCATCCCCATCCTCCTCCTCAGCCCCATGATCCAGGAGTGGACCGGACTGACCGGACTGGCCTTCCCTGGCTCGGAGTACGTGCTGCTGGCCTTGAGCGCCTTCGTCTACCTGTGGGGCGGATGGCCCTTCTTGAGCGGAGCCGTACCCGAGGTCGCCCGGCTCAAGCCGGCCATGATGACCCTGGTCGCCGTAGCCATCTCGGCGGCCTTCTTCTACAGCATGGCCGTGGTCTTCGGAGTGGAGGGTGACATCTTCTTCTGGGAATTGGCCACCCTGGTCGACATCATGCTCCTGGGCCACTGGTTAGAGATGCGCTCAGTCCTGGGAACCTCGCGCGCCCTGGAGGAACTGGCGCGACTGATGCCCGATGAGGCCCACCTCCTCCAGCAGGACGGCGCAGTGATCGACGTCCCCCTTTCACAGCTCGTAGTGGGCGATCGGGTGCTGGTCAAGCCCGGGGGGAAGATCCCCATAGACGGGAAAGTGGTCGCCGGAGACAGTTCCATCAACGAGTCGATGCTCACCGGCGAGTCCACGCCCGTGGCAAAGACCATCGGCTCGGAGGTGATCGGCGGCTCCATCAACGGTGAGGGATCGCTGGAGGTAGTAGTGGCCAAGACAGGGGCCGACACCTATCTCTCCCAGGTGATCGCTTTGGTCAGGGCCGCCCAGGAGACCAAGTCGCACAGCCAGGATCTGGCCGACCGGGCCGCCTTCTGGCTGACCCTCGTCGCCTTGTCGGTGGGGGTCGTGACCCTCGTCGTCTGGCTGCTGCTGGGCAGCGGCTTCGAGTTCGCGCTGGGACGAAGCATCACGGTCATGGTCATAGCCTGTCCCCACGCCCTCGGCCTGGCCATCCCCTTGGTGGTGGCCGTATCCACCGGTCTGGCGGCGGGGCAGGGTTTCCTCATCCGCGATAGGACGGCCTTCGAGGGGGCGCGCGCGGTGGATGCTGTGGTCTTCGACAAGACGGGGACGCTCACCGAGGGGCGGTTCGGGGTAGCCGGCATCTGGACCACGTCCGACCTCACCGAGCAAGAGGTGCTCCACCTGGCGGCCACGCTGGAGCAGCGCTCGGAGCATCCCGTGGCTCAGGGCATAGCAAGAGAGGCGGAGAGTCGCGGCCACAAGCCAGCCGAGGTCGAGAGCTTCAGCGCCATTCCCGGCAAGGGTGTAGAGGCCAGGGTCGACGGCCGCTGGGTGCGGGTGGTGAGCCCAGGCTATCTGCGAGAACGGGGCCTCGCGGTCCCAGATCTCCCCCTCGGCGACAGGCCGGTCACCGTCGTCTACGTCGTGATCGAGGAGCGCGTCGTCGGGGCCGTAGGTCTCGCCGACGTGACGCGAAACGAGTCCAAGGAGGCGATCGAGGGACTGCGGAAGCTGGGTATCCGCACCATCATGCTGACCGGAGACAACGAGCAGGTGGCCGCCTGGGTTGCCGGGGAGTTGGGTCTAGACGAATATTACGCGGGGGTGCTACCCCAACGTAAGGCAGCGGCCGTCCGGGACATCCAGGAGCGAGGCCTCACCGTGGCCATGGTCGGGGACGGAGTCAACGACGCCCCGGCCCTCGTACAGGCGGACGTCGGCATCGCCATCGGAGCCGGTACAGACGTGGCTATCGAGTCGGCGGATATCGTGCTGGTCAAGAACGATCCGCGCAGCGTGCTCGACCTCTTGTCGCTGACCCAGGCCACCTGGCGCAAGATGGTTCAGAACCTCATCTGGGGCACGGGCTACAACGTGGTCGCGATCCCCCTGGCCGCCGGGGTTCTGGCTTGGGCCGGCGTCATCCTCAGTCCGGCAATAGGAGCCGCCCTGATGTCGGCCAGCACCATCATCGTGGCCGTCAACGCCCGCCTCCTACGCAGCCGCCGCGTACAATAGAGCCGTCCGACGTTCCCCAGGCAGGGAAGGAACTTTCATGGCGAAGACACGGCGGCCGACCGGCCGCGGCACGATGATGCGACCCCGCTATCTGGCGGTGGCGGGAGCCCTCCTCTTCGCCGCCGGCGTGATCAGCCTCATGGGCATAATCACCGCCGAGGCCCTCTACCCCGGCGGCTACACCACCTCGCAGAACGAGATCAGCGACCTGGGCGCTACGGCACCGCCCGACAGCGTCATCGAAGAACCCTCGGCCACCATCTTCAACACAGTGATGATGGTCGCGGGAGCGTTGATGCTGGGAGCCTCGTTCTGCCTGCAGCGCGGCTTCCGACGCCTTCCCCCCGCCATCTTCCTGGCGCTCTTCGGGCTGGGAGTCCTGGGGGTGGGCGTCTTCCCGGGCGATCAGGGGACGGTCCACGCCCTCTTCGCCCTACTGGCCTTCACCGCCGGGGGCGTGGCCGCCATCGTCGCGTGGAGCGTGGAGACCTCGCCTTTCCGCTATTTCTCGGTGGTCCTGGGCGCCGTGGCTTTGCTGAGCCTGCTCCTGTATTTCATCCTCGGCGACGCCAACCCGATGGCGCCCCTCGGTGACGGAGGGATAGAGCGCTGGGTGGCCTACCCGATAGTCCTGTGGGTCACGGGGTTCGGCGGGCACTTGATGGGGCGGGCGCGCTGACCCGACAAGCCTCTCAGGCGACGACCCCACCCATCTCCCGGTAGATCTCGGGTAGCAGTGCGCGCAGGTTGGAGTACTCGAGGATGCAGTGCTCGAACAGACCGGCCGCCACGGCTTCCGAGATGGCCATCCCCTCGGGCAGCACGAAACGCGGCTCGCGGTCCACTATCTGCCAGCCCATCCAGAAGCGGGTGCGGAACTCGACGCCGTCGCCGGAGGCCAGTTCGCGTACGAAGTGACACATGGCCACCGGCAGCAGGGGCGCGTCGTCGGACGCGCCTCCCGACTTGACCTTGACGTTGGCGGCTACCAGGGTCGCCACGTTGGGCTCGTGCCAGCGACTCGTGTCGAAACCGAAGTCCTCCGGCGTCATGAAGCTTATCCACAGGTCGTCTCCACCCTGGCCGATGTCCTCGTAGACGTGGTGGGTGACGCCCTGGAACTTGAGGAGAAGAGGCCTGTCGGGATCGAGCACCTTGGTCCGGTCGTCGTCGGTCATCGACACGGCGAAGTGGTCCTTGGGCGACCACAGCATGTAGCGCAGGTCTTCCAGCCCGTGCCAGGCGAACCACCAGTTCACCATGTCGGCCGTGACCCCGGGCATGGGGTGGCACACCGCGACGTACGCGCCCCCGCCGGGCAGGGTGCAGAACCCGGTCTCGCCCGGCAGATATCCCGGCAGCAGGAGGTCGTCCATCCGCTCGATGCGCAGCGCCTCCGTGGCGTTCATAGGCCTCGGATTGTCCAGGTGCCGGGCCAATTCCGGGGACGCCCCCACATGCTCGCGGTAGTAGTACTTGGCGTAGGGTCTAGTCTTCTCTTCGGGCGTCAATTCTCGCAAGCCCGCCATTCCAACCTCCGATACAACCAGGGAAGTAACGCTGATGAGCGAATGATACGGTAGGGCTGTGGGTAGAGTACAGCCGATCGACGTGGGTGACTTGAGTCGCGGAGGGTCCCATGGAACCGCAAGACCGAACTGATCCCCTGGCCAGAGAGCGGGCGCGCAAGCGCCGAGCCAAGCAGGTGCAGAGACGCCGTCTGGTGGCGGTCGCCTGCCTCCTGGGCCTGATCATATTGATCGTGGCGCTCATCGTGGGACTGTCGGGAGACGACGAGACCGGGACTACGTCGACCACCGAGTCTACCGAGACCACGTCGACCACCGAGTCGACCGAGACCACAGACGGGGAGACCACCACCACCGGCGAGATCACGTCCACCACATTCTCCGCCGAACTCACCGGGGACCAGTCGGTGCCACCGCTCGACACCGAGGCCAGGGCCACCCTTACCATGGGGTATGACGCCGACGCAGAAACCCTCACCTACGTGCTCGACGTGGTCAGTATGCTCACCAATCCCAGCAGCGCCACCATCTACGAGGGTGCCGCGGGCACGTCAGGGGCGGCTTTGGTCACTCTCTTCCCCGGGCCCACGGAGACAGGGGAGTTCACGGGGGTGCTCGCCGAGGGGTTCATCGAGGAAGCAGACCTCGTAGGTTCGCTCCAGGGTCAGACTCTGGCGGACCTTGTTGCCCTGATGGAATCGGGCGACACCTACGTGAGCATAGGCAACGAGTCGCACCCCATCGACGCCATCCGGGGACAGATCGAGTAGGCTCAGCGCCCTGAGCGGGGCAAGCTCAGCGCCCCCCGGCAGGGGAGCCCGACCGCACGGCGCGAAGCGCCTTCAGCAGCGCGACGAGAGCCTCGTCTCGTTGCGCCTCGAGTTCCTCCAGCGACCGCCCCTCGGTCTCGGCCTCCAGACCGCGCTCCAGTAGCTCAGCGGTCTCCGCAGGGAACGTGGTCCAAGTGGCCAGGTCGCGCAGCATGCCTTCCTTGGTGGCGGTCAGGTGAGCTATGTGGCCGCGGATTCCCGCGGGACCCCCGCCCAGATGGTAGATGAGGTGCGGGCCCATGGCCGCCCAGCGCAGACCCGGGCCGGAACGCACGGCCCGATCCACGTCTTCGACGGTGGCGACGCCGGTCCGCACCAGGTCGATGGCTTCCCTCCACAGGGCAGCCGAAAGCCGGTTGGCGATATACCCCGGGACGTCTCCGTTCACGACCACCACTTCCTTGCCCAGGGCGCGATAGAAGTGCGCCGCGCGATCGATGGAAGCGGGGTCCGTCAGCGCGCCTGCCGCCAACTCCACAAGGGGGATGAGATGAGGCGGGTTGTACGGGTGCGCCGCCAAAGTGCGGCCCGGCAGGTGTGCGTCCCGCTGAATCGCGCCTATGGAGAGTCCCGACGAACTGGTGGCTATCAACGCCTCTTCCGGCGCCACCCGGCTGAGGGTGGCGAAGACCGCCCGCTTCAATGAGATGTCGTCGGGGACGCATTCCTGCACCAGCTCGGCGTCGGCAACAGCCTCCTCGAGGCTCGAGGCGACCGCAAGGTCCCGGATGCCCTCCCGGCCGGCAGTCTCCTCCGCGAGGTCGTTGGCGAGCAGGAACCGAGCCGCATCCCGAGCCCGCTCGATCCCCCTGAGCGCCACCGTTTCCTGGGTGTCGTACACCGTGACCGAGTGGCCGTGAGCAGCGAACAGCCCGGCCCAGCTTGCCCCCGTGTGCCCCGCTCCCACCACCGCCACGCGGCGTCTGCTCTCCACTATCGACTCCCTGTAGACGTTAGCCTGCGACCTCCATTCTAGCCAAACCCACGGTCCGGGGGATCCCCGCACAGGCCGCCGCCGTTGCCCGCACCGTCCATTCCGAAGCGATAACGAATTACGGTTCTGATATATTCAGAGTAGAAGGCGCCGGCGAAGGAGGAGCACATGCCAACCAGCAGCACGGAGGGGTCCGGGATGAAGGCCTCCGACATCATCGACTTGCGGACGGCGCTCGCATTTCTGGCCCAGCACCCGGGGCAGCTGTTGTCCACGAGCGTGGAGGTCGATCCGTACCTGGAACTGCCGGCCGTCTACCGGCGGGTGGGTGCCGGTACGCCCACGCCACCCCCGACCAAGCTGGGACCGGCCATGATCTTCGAGAAGGTCAAAGGCTCCAAGATGCGCGTCCTCACCGGCATGCTGGCCAGCCGGGAGCGTACGGCCCTCCTGCTGGGCTCGTCACCGGAACGGCTGGCCTTCGATCTGCTCGCGGCCCTGGAAAGACCAGTGCCACCGGTGGTCATCGCCCAGGGTACGGCGCCCTGCCAGGAGGTCGTATTCAAGCCCCCCTTCGACGTGCGGACACTCATCCCACAGCTCGTGAGCACGAAAAGGGACACCGGAGCCTTCCTCAACATGGCCCTGATGCGCGGGGAGGATCCCGAGACGGGCGTCTCAGACGTCACCATCCACCGCATGTGCTTCCACGGTCCCGACACGCTGAGCGTGAGCTTCAACCTGGGCCGACACATCGGCTACTTTCTGGAGAAGGCGTGGGCGATGGGCAAGCCGCTCCCTGTATCGGTGAACATGGGCTTCGATCCGGCCATCTACGTCGCCACCTCGTTCGAAGCCCCGACCACACCACTCGGCTTCGATGAGCTCACCATCGCCGGAGGCCTGCGCGGCCGGCCAGTGGAACTGGTCGACTGCCTCACTCAGCCGGCGAAGGCCATCGCGAGAGCCGAGATCGTGCTGGAAGGCGAGTTTCGTCCACACGAAGTCGTGGACGAGGACGCGCTGACGGGGAGTGGGTGGGCCATGCCCGAGTTCCCGGGCTATGTGGGCACGGCGCAGCCCGACCTACCCGTTCTTCACGTCACCGGGGTCACCCACCGCTTCGATCCTATCTTCCAGTGTCTGGTCGGTCCGGGCGAGGAACACGTGACCCTGGCCGGACTGCCTACTGAAGCCAGCATCTACCGCCTGGTGGAGGACGCCATGCCCGGCTTCCTCCAGAACGTCTATTGCCATGCGGCCGGTGGCGGCAAGTACCTGGCTATCCTGCAGATCAAGAAGCGCAACATGGGTGACGAGGGACGTCAACGCCAGGCCGCCATCGTCGCCTTCGCCGCCTTCTCGGAACTCAAGCACGTCATCGTGGTCGACGAAGACGTCGACCTGTACGACACCAACGACGTCATGTGGGCCATGACGACTCGGTATCAGGGAGACGTGAGCACCCTGTTCCTGCCCGGGGTGCGGTGTCACACACTCGATCCCTCCGCCACCCCCGAGTTCAATCCCATGTTGCGCACCTTCGGTACGTGCTGCAAGACCATCTTCGACTGCACCGTCCCGTTCGACCTGAAGGAGCGCTTCGAACGGCCTCAGTTCATCGACGTGGACCTGGAGAAGTATCTGCCCTAGTCTCCGCCACGATCCCCGCCACTCCCGCCCCCCGGGCGCTGCTATCAGCGCCCGGGGGGCTTTGTGTTTGTGCACATGGCTTTTCGTATTCACAAGCGATTTGACATCCATAATGATACTGTGATTATATTCACCGTGGAAGTGATTGGAGCTGGTAGGGAGATAATGCCGAGCACAGTTGACAAGAAGAGCAGCCGACGGGCAGCGACGGGCAAAAAGCGCGTGGTGCGCGACGGCGCTAATGGCAGCAATGGCAGCCAGCCTGTCCAGGCGGCCCGCCCGGTGTCCCTCCACACGATCGAACGCCTGAGCGTCTACAGGAGGATGCTCGAAGAGCTCTCACACGAGAAGGTCGAGTTCGTGCATTCCCATCAGTTGGCCGGCTTTGGTTGGTGTGACCGCCGCCCAATTGCGCCGCGACCTGGCCAGCTTCGGCAGTTTCGGCAACATAGCCCGGGGATACAACGTCCGCGATCTCGACCGCACCATCGGCCGCATCATCGGCACCGACATCACCCAGGCCGTGGCTCTGTTCGGCCTCGGCGACCTGGGTCGGGCTCTGCTCTCCTACCGGGGCTTCGAAGAGCGCGGCTTCAACATCGCAGCGATCTTCGAGGCCGACCCCGAGAAGGTCGGTCGTGTCTTTGCTGGGCGCCGCTGCTACGGCCTCGACGATCTCGAGACGGTCTTCGCCGACCATGACATCCGCATCGCCGTGCTCGCCTCTCGGCCCGAGGGACTGCAGACCGTGGTCGATAGGGCCGCCGCCGCGGGTGTGCGGTCGTTCCTCAACTTCGTCCCCAGCCGGGTGAACACTCCCCGCGACTGCTTCGTGGAGCACATCGATATCTCGGCCAAATTGGAGAAGCTTTCTTTCCTCAGCCACCACGCCTCTGAGACGACGTGATGGCTGCAGAACAGCGTAAACGAGCTCGTAGAGCCTGAGGAGGGGCGATGGAGGCACAGAGGATACTGTTGGTGGACGACGATCGGGACCTGGTGATGTCGGTGGAGGCGTTCCTCACCGCGCGGGGCTACTCGGTCGCCACGGCCCACAACGGCAAAGAGGCGTACGCCCGCATCATCGAGAGGCGGCCGGACCTCATCGTGCTGGACGTGATGATGGACTACGACGAGGAGGGCATGGTGTTCGCCGGCGCCCTCAAGACCGACGGGCCCACGAGGGACATCCCCATCATCATGCTGTCCGGCTTCAACGTGCAGGAGGACGTGCGCGAGAAGGTTCTGGCCTCACTGATGGGCCAGGACATACCCAGCGACACCTTCATGGAGAAGCCGGTCAAGCTGGCCGAGTTGGCCGCACGGATCGAGACCCTGCTGGCCCGGCACTCGGCGGATCCGAAACAGACGGCCGGGGAGGCGGGGGCATGACCGCTACCGCGACTGTCCCCGGAGTGAGTTGCGTACAGAGCGTCCTGGCGGAGCGAGGCGACTGCTCGCGGGAGCAGTTGATTCCACTGCTCCAGGAGATCCAGGCTCGGGAGGGCTACGTCTCGCGCGCGGCCATGACCGAATTGGCCGTGGCCCTCGACACACCTGTAAGCAGCGTGTACGGAGTGGCCACCTTCTACAACCAGTTCCGCTTCGCTCCTCTCGGGGAGCATGTGATAGAGGTGTGCAGAGGTACGGCCTGCCACGTGAAGCAGAGCCTCACCCTCTACCAGCACCTCCAGCGCCGGCTCAAGCTGCGTCCCGACGGCAACTCTCCCGACGGACGATTCTCGGTGATCCCCCTCGCCTGTCTGGGGGCCTGCTCCATCGCCCCGGTGATCAAGCTCGACGGGGAGTTCCACGGCCACCTTACCATCGACGACCTGAACGCCCTTCTCGATGGCCTGGACGGCCGGGGCGCCACCCCGGACCCGACCGCAGCCGGGACGACCGCCGAGGCCGCCGCGAGCTCCGAAGGGAGAGAGTCATGAGCCACTCCATCCTCGTCGAGGCCTGCTGCGACCGTTGCACGCATTCTCCCGGCCGTCCCTTGCAGGGACCTCATCGCCTGCATCACCGACGGGCCCCTTTGCCATGACGACAAGGACTGCAGCGCCGACCGCGCCGCGAGGCTGGAGCGCGTGCGCCGCGGCGGTGAAGGGATCATCCTCTTTGTGGGCGCCGGCACCTGCGGCCGGGCCAATGGGGCTCTGCGCCTCATCGAGAAGGTAGAGGCCTACCTGGAGCAGCGCGCCCTGCCGGTGACTCTCGTGGAGGTCGGCTGTGTGGGCTACTGCCAGCGGGAGATATTCGTCGACGTGGCCACCGATTCCGGTCTGCGCCTCTCCTACTGCGACCTCACGCCGGGCAACGTGGAGGAGTTCCTCGAATTGATCTTCGAGGAGGGCGACTTCCGCAACCGCTTCCTCTACGGCCGCTACGGCGACGCCCCCGGCTACGAGGACGTACCCCTGGTTCTGGATACCCCCTTCTTCGGCAAGCAGACCCGCGTGGTGCTGGAGAATTGCGGGCTGATCGATCCGGCCTCCCTTGACTCCGCCCTGGCCGCCGGCGGCTTCGCCGCCGCGGCCCGGGCGCTTACCTCCATGACTCGCGAGGAAGTGTGCGACCTGGTGACCGAGTCCGGGCTGCGAGGACGGGGTGGCGCCGGATTCCCCACGGGGCAGAAGTGGCGCGTGGCCCTGAACACCCCGGCCATGCAGAAGTACCTCATCTGCAACGCCGACGAAGGCGATCCAGGGGCGTTCATGGACCGGGCCGTCCTGGAGGGAGACCCCTTCCGCGTGCTCGAGGGCATGCTCATCGCTGCCTACGCCATCGGGGCGAGCAAGGGCTACGTCTACTGCCGGGCCGAGTACCCCCTGGCCATCGAGCGGCTGCAGGACGCCATCGCCCAGTGCCGCCAAGCCGGACTGTTGGGCAACAACATCCTGGGAAGCCTGATCGACTTCGACATCACCATCAAGAAGGGCGCCGGGGCCTTCGTCTGCGGCGAAGAGACGGCCATCCTGGCCAGCATAGAAGGCGGACGGGGTATGCCCCGGCCGCGACCGCCGTACCCGGCGGTCGCCGGCCTCCACGGCATGCCCACCGTGCTCAACAACGTCGAGACCCTGGCCAACGTACCCGGCATCCTGCGCAACGGCGCAACTTGGTTCAGGGACCTGGGTCTCGGCGACGCCGCCGGCACCAAGGTCTTCGCCCTCAGCGGCCGGGTGCGCAACACCGGGCTGGTGGAGGTGCCGGTGGGCATCCCGCTGCGCGAGGTGGTGTACGGCATCGGCGGGGGCGCGCCGGAGGGCCATCAGATCAAAGCCGTCCAGATCGGCGGGCCCAGCGGAGGCTGCATCCCCGACCATCTGCTCGACGTCCCCACCGACTACGGCAAGCTGCAGGAACTGGGCGCCATCATGGGCTCGGGCGGGCTGGTGGTCATGGACGAGCGCAGCTGCATGGTCGACGTGGCCAAATACTTCATGGAGTTCATCCGCAACGAGTCCTGCGGCAAGTGCACCCCCTGCCGCGAAGGCACCACGCGCATGCACGAGATCCTGGTGGCGCTCACCGAGCGGCCGGTCGGCGAAGAGGTGCGCAGACTGGAGCGCTTCCGCGGCCTCCTGCACCTGGAGGAGTTGGCCCAGACCATCAAGGACACCTCTCTGTGCGGTCTCGGCCAATCGGCCACCAACCCCGTGCTCTCCACCCTGCGCTTCTTCCGCGAGGAGTATGAAGCCCACGTCATGGAAGACCGCTGCCCCACCGGTGTCTGCCAGGGGCTGCGCGAGTACACCATCGACGCGGCTACCTGCATCGGCTGCGGCTTCTGCATGGACAACTGCCCCAGCGGGGCCATCGTGGGCAAGAAACGGAAGATGCACTACATCATCGTCGACCGCTGTCTCGGCTGCGGCGCCTGCGTGGACGTCTGTCCCAAGCAGGCCGTGACCGCGGTGGCTTGAGAGGTCATCATGGCTATCACCATCAACGGCAAAGAGATCGACTTCGAACAGGGCGAGACCGTCCTTCAGGTCGCCCGCCGGGCGGGAATCCAGATCCCGCACCTGTGTTCCCTGGACTGGGCCCCGTCTCCCTCCGCCTCCTGCCGCCTGTGCGTGGTCGAAGTTGAAGGCATGCCCAAGCTGCAGACCAGCTGTACGCTCCCCGCAGCCGACGGACTGGTCGTGCGCACCCACACTCCACGCATCCTCAGGGCCCGCCGGGCCATCGTCGAGCTGCTGGTGGCCAACCACCCGCAGGACTGCCTGGCCTGCAACCGCTCCGGCAACTGCGAGCTGGCCGATCTCACCCAGGAACTGGGGGTCCGTCCCCGGCAGTACGTGGGGATGAAGAAGGATCAGTCGCTCGACATCTCCTCCGCGGCCATATGGCGCGACCCCAACAAGTGCGTGCTCTGCGGGCGTTGCGTGACCATGTGCCATCACGTGCAGGGCGTGGGCGCCATCGACTTCACCGGCCGGGGCTTCCGCACCCAGGTGGGGCCGGGCTTCTCTGACGGTCTGAACGTCTCGGGCTGCGTCTTGTGCGGGCAGTGCGTGCGCGTGTGCCCTACGGGCGCACTCATGGAGCGCTCGCACGTGGATGGAGTCGTCGAGGCCCTCGGCGACCCCGACACGGTGGTGGTCGCGCAGATAGCGCCCGCGGTGCCGGCTACCCTGTCCAAGGGCCGAGGCAAGGGTCAGGCCGTCCCCGATATGCTGGCCCGACTAGCAGCAGCCCTCAAGACCGTGGGCTTCAGGGCCGTCTTCGACACGGGCTTCTCCGCCGACCTCACCATCATGGAGGAGGCGACCGAGTTGGTGAAGCGGTTGCAGGGAGGGGGAGCTCTTCCCATGTTCACCAGTTGCTCGCCCGCCTGGGTGAACTACGTGGAGATCCACCGTCCCGATCTGATCCCAAACCTTTCCACCTGTAAGTCACCCCAGCAGATGGCCGGTGCCCTCATCAAGGAGATCTACCCCCACTACGCGGGTCTCGACGACAAGCGCCTGGTGATCGTCTCCATCATGCCCTGCACGGCCAAGAAGTACGAAGCCAAGGACGTGGGTGACGTGGACTACGTGCTCACCACCCGCGAGCTCGACGCTCTTTGGAGCCGCTTCGGACTCGATTTCGACTCCTTCGAAGAAGAGGCCCCGCTCGATCCGCCCTTCGCCGAGGCCACGGGAGCTGCGCGGCTCTTCGGGGGCACCGGCGGCGTGATGGAGGCCGCCGTCCGCACGGCCGTGACTCTGGTGGGACTGGAGCCTCCCGCCGGTCCCCTCACCGAGGCGCGCGGACTCGACGGAGTGAAGCGCTTCTCCCTCGAGGTGGGCGACCTGACCCTGAACATGGGCGTGGTCAGCGGACTGGGCAGGCTGGGCTCGGTGCTGGACGACTCCCTGGCCGATCTGCACTTCGTGGAGGTCATGTCGTGCCCCGGCGGGTGTGTCGGCGGAGGAGGCCAGCCCTACCAGACCGAGGTCAAGGACGTGCGTCGCCGCATGGACCGCATCTACGACGCCGACGAGAAGGCCGAGGTGAGATACTCCCACGACAATACCGCGGTGGCCGCGCTCTACGAGGAGCATCTGGGGCAGCCCCTCAGCGAGGTGTCGCACAGGCTGCTCCATCGCCACTACGTCGACCGCAGCGCCGGCGTGACCCATACCGAGAGCGCCCGAGGAACCGAGGAGACAGTCAGCGCCGCGCCCGTGGCCGGCTAGCAGGAGCATCATGGAAGGCGTCATCACCACCATCAAGCAGAACTGCCGCCGCTGCTACACCTGCGTGCGGGACTGCCCGGCCAAGGCCATCCGCATCGAGGACGGCCAAGCCTCGGTGGTGGCCGAGCGCTGCATCAGCTGTGGAAACTGCACCATGGTGTGCTCGCAGAACGCCAAGGCCTACGCGAACGGCATCGAGAAGACCCTGCGTCTGCTTCGCCAGGGGAGGAGCGTGGCCGCCCTCCTGGCTCCGTCCTTCCCGGCCGGGTTCGACGCAAGTCCCAATCAGGTCATCGCCGCCACCCGCGCCCTGGGCTTCAGCCCGGTCATAGAGGTGGCCTACGGCGCCGATCTGGTCAACCAAGCCTGCCACGAGTACCTGCGCGAGCAGCCGCAGGGGGTGCACATAGCCAGTGCCTGCCCCGCTGTGGTGGAGTACGTGCGCAAGTACCACCCCGAACTGACCGACCGCCTCATGCCCATCGTGTCCCCCATGATCGCGACCGCGCTGGCCGTGAAGGAGTGGTACGGAGCCGACGTGCGCTGCGTGTTCATCGGGCCCTGTGTGGCCAAGAAGGCCGAGATGCTCGACGAGCACGTGGCCGGCCTCATCGACGAGGTCCTCACGCTCGCCGAACTGCAGGCCATCTTCACCTCCCGCAAGATCGACCCTTCCTCCCTGCCGGACAGCGACTTCGATCCGCCCCATGCCGGCCAGGCGCGCAGCTACCCCATCCCCGGCGGCATGCTGGAGAGCGCGGGCATCGGCGACGGTATCCTCGACCCGCGCCTCATCGTGGTCAGCGGCCACAGCGACACCCTGGAGACCCTGGCCGGCCTCCCCGATGGCGACGATGACGGCACCACCCTGCTGGTGGAAGCGCTCATGTGCAAGGGCTGCTACGCCGGGCCCGGCATCAAGAACGACGAGCCCGGAGTCCTGCGGAGCCGGCGGGTGGCCGAGTTCGCCTCAGAGAGCCTGCACCGGCAGGAAGCGGGGACCCTGCCCGCCCACGTCGACGAGACCACGCAGCTACGCCTGCACCGCGGCTTCAGCGCGAGCGACCAGCGCACCGAGGGACCCACCGAGCAGGAGATCCGCGAGATCCTGGGCCACACCAACAAGTTCTTCCCCGAGGACGAACTCAATTGCGGGGCCTGCGGCTACCCCACCTGCCGGGCCAAGGCGGTCGCGGTCTGGGCGGGGATGGCGGAGGAGAACATGTGCCTCCCCTTCATCATCGAGCAGTCGGAGCGCGTGTGTCACGAGCTGAACGTGCCCTGGACCAACCTGCGCGACGTGCACCGCCATCTCATCAACAGCGAGAAGCTGGCCTCCATGGGCCAGATGGCGGCCGGCGTGGCCCACGAGCTCAACAACCCGCTCAGCACCATCCTGCTGTACTCGCACATCCTGCAGCGCAAGCTCAAGGATCGCGACGATCTGGGTCACGATCTCAAGCTCATGGCGGAGGAATCCGAGCGCTGCAAGCGCATCATCAGCAACCTCCTCGACTTCGCCCGCCAGAGCCGGGTGCGCATCGAGACGGTATCGATAGAGGAGCTCGTCGCGGCCGTCATCGACGGCGCAATGAGCCACGTCTCCCCCGGGTCGGGCAACCAGGTGCAGATCGTCGCCGACGTGTCCCCCGGCCTACGGGCAGACCTCGACAGAGACCAGATGACCCAGGTGTTGCTCAACCTGGTCAAGAACGGGGTGGAGGCGATGGAGGGCCGCTCCGGCACAGTCAAGGTGTCGGCCCAGGAGATCGCCGAGACCGACCGCATCCGCTTCAGCGTGTCCGACCAGGGCAGCGGCATCCCCGCGGGCGCCGAGGACAAGGTGTTCCAGCCCTTCTTCACCACCAAGAGTATCGGCAAGGGTACCGGCCTGGGGCTCCCCATCTCCTACGGCATCGTCAAGATGCACAACGGCAACATCTGGTTCGAATCGGATGCCGGAGTCGGTACCACCTTTCACGTTGAGATCCCCAAGACCCGCCAAGCGGGGAAAGGAGCCCGAGATGAGTGAGCCGTGGAAAGTCCTCTTCGTGGACGACGACCGGGACTTCCTGGCTGCGCAGTCCGCCTTCTTCGGCAGTCGCGGACACGTCGTGCACACAGCCGCCAGCACTGAAGAAGCCCTGCGCCTGCTCGAGGACGAGGTTCCCGACATAATCTTCCTGGACCTCATGATGGAGCGCTACGACAGCGGCTTCCGCCTGGCGCATCAGATACGCAAGCAGGACAGTCTCAAGGACACGCCGCTGGTCATGCTGAGCGCGGTAGCCGCGGCCACCGGAGAGCGCTTCGACCAGGAGGACAGTGCCTTGCGCTCCTGGACGCGCCTCGACCGCTTCGTGGACAAGCCGGCCACCGGCAAGCAGTTGCTGGGCCTGGCCGAGGAACTCCTGGGGGCTGATGACACCGGAGCCGGCCACGGGCCCGCCTGTCACGGGCCCACCTGTCACGGGCGCGGCGCGCATCCTGGTCGTCGACGACGAGTACGGCGTGCGCTCCGGGATCAGACAGATCCTGGAGATCGAGGGCTACGAGGTGGACGACGCCGAGACCGGCCGGGAAGCCCTGGCCCTGCTCGAAGCCAACTCCTACGACGTGGCCCTGCTCGACTACCGCCTGCCCGACATGGACGGGCTCAGCATCCTACGGACCATCAAGACCAGCGGCGCCGACGTCACCACCTGCATGATCACGGCCTATGCCAACATCGAGACCGCCATCGCCGCCACCCGACAGGGAGTGGACTTCTTCCTGCCCAAGCCCTTCCTGCCCGACGACCTGCTGGGCGTGGTGGAGATGCTGGTGCGGCACAAGCAGGCCCGTACCGAAGCCGAGCGGCTGCGCCGGGAGCATGAGGCCGGCCTGATGGCGCTGGCCGAGGAGAAGACGCAGACCCATTCCCTGGTGTCGTCGCTGCGCGACGCCGTGCTGGTGGTGAACCGCGCCGGCGATGCCGTGCTCGCCAACCAGGCCATGACCGCCCTTCTGGAGATGCCCGAAGACCAGGTACTGCGCCGCCCGGCGGCCGAGGTTCTGGCGCCGGGCCCCCTGGCTCCCCTGGCGGAACAACTGATGGCTCCTCTCAAGGACCGCACCATCGGCCAACTGGCCATCGGCGAGCGGACGTACATGACCAGTATCGTGACCTTCCGCGACGACAAGGGCGAGGCCCTGGGGCGCATCCTGACCCTGTCCGATATCTCCCAGATCCGCCGGCTGGCCATGGAGAAGGAACGCTTCATCCGCACCATGGTGCACGAACTCAAGGCCCCCCTCGGCGCCGTCCGCAGCCTGGTAGAGGTAGCCACCGACAAGAGCCTGGGCGACGACCTCGATGCCTATCAGCCCATGCTCACCCGTGCGCAGGAGCGTATCGACGGGATGGTCCAGCTCATCAGCGACCTCCTCTCGCTCTCGCGGAGCGAGCAGGCCAAGACGACCGAGGAACCGGAGCTTCTGGACGTGGAACCCGCGGTAGCAGGGTGATCGGCCTGCAGGCGGAACGCCTGGCCGCCCGGGACATCGCCGCCCGCATGGAGGTAGAGCCGGGACTGCCCCCCGTGCTCATCGCCGCCGACGACCTCGACATGATCCTGACCAACCTGGTCGGCAACGCCGTGAAGTACAACCGGGAGCACGGGACCGTCACCCTACGCGCCCGCCACGAAGGACAGTGGCTGCGGCTGGAGGTGGAGGACACGGGCATCGGCATCGCCGAGGAGAACCTCGCCCAGGTCACCAGCGAGTTCTTCCGCGAGAAGCGCCCCGAGACCCGCGACCTGGAAGGCAGCGGCCTGGGCCTCGCCATCGTGAAGAGACTGACGGAGCGAGCCGGAGGTCGCCTGGAGGTCAGCAGCACCCTGGGCCAGGGCTCGACGTTCTCGGTGCTCCTACCCGCCTGATCTGCGCACCCGTCGGCGCCCGGCCAACCGGGCCGCGCCGACCCGCGCGCACCGGCGACCCGCAGCCGCTCGAGCCTACTCGACCGTGCCCGGCCGGGGCCTGCCCGTCGCTCCGCGGCGGCGCGGCCGCGCGCGTTTCCGCACGGCGACACCCGCATCACGCTGTCTGCCGCGGGCGTGCAGCGGCCACCACCAGTTGGCCTTACCGAAGTAGATCATCAACGCCGGCAGAAGCGTCATGCGGATGAAGAGCACGTCCACAATAATGGCCAGGGCGATGCCCAGGCCCAGCATCTTGGTCTCGGCGATGCTCGTGAACGCGAACGCTCCCGTCACGATGACCACGAGTAGAGCCGCGCTCAGGATGATGCGGCCGGTGCGCACGATCCCCACCGTGACCGCTTCCCGATTGTCGCCGGTGCGCACCCAGCGCTCCTGCATGCGCGTCAGCATGAAGACGGCATAGTCCATGGTGATCCCGAAAAGCACGCACAACAGCACCACGGGGATGATGGCATCGACGCCGCCGGTCGAGGTGAAGCGCAACAGGCTCTCGAAGGTGCCGTTCTGGAAGACCAGTACCAGCCACCCGTAGCTCATGGCGATGGTGAGCAGGTTCACCGCGACCGCCAGCAGAGGCAGCAGCAGGCTGCGCAGGAGGAAGACGAACACCAGGAAGCTCGTCACCACCACCCAGGCGACCACCCAGGGGAACCAGTCTCGCAACTCCTTGAAGAAGTCGTAGCTGGAAGCGGTCTCACCGGCGATGTGTACTTCGTATCCGGCCGGCGGTCCGGCAGCGAGCAACTCCTCCACTATGGCCCGCGACTCCGACGAGTCGGGCGGCGTCTCAGACACCACCCGATAGAGCACGGCCCCGGGAGCGACGGAAGCCTCTATGAGTTGCTTGAACTGCTCCAGCTGAGCCGCGGATATCGTCTGCCCCCCGATCGTCAAGCCCTCAGCGGGGACCTCGAAACCATCCGGGTCGTTGAGCAGACTCTCGAACTGAGACCAGAACGCAGCCAGGGCCGTCGGGTCGGCGAGCCCCTCCTCGGCCAGTCCCTCCTGGCTGAGTCCCTCCAGCGTGAAGGGGCTGAGTACCGAAGCCACGCCCGGGATCTGGGAGATCTCCTGCCCGTAGAGGAACAGGCCGGCCGCCCGACTCATATCGATGCCCTCGGCCCCCTCCCAGGTGAGAAGCACCGAGACGGGGGAGAGAGACTCGCGGTCGAAGTCCTGCTCCACGATGTCGAGGCCCTGGCGCGATTCCGCCGCCGGGGGCAGGGTGGACGCGGAGCTCATCTGCATCTTCATGGTGACGGCTGGAGCGGCGACGAGGGCGATGAGCACCAGAGCCGTCGCGATGGAGGCCCAGGGTTTCCTGAGCACGAGGCCGGCCCAGCGTCTCCACCGGGGGGACTCGTGCGCAGCGTGCAGCTTGATGATGCTGAGCGAGTTGACCCGATGACCGAGAACGCCCATCAACGCAGGCATGAAGGTGAGGGAGGCCGCCATCGAGAAGAAGACCACCAGTGCGCCGCCGATACCGAGGGAGCGCAGCCCCGGCGATGGGAAGAACACCAGCCCCACCACGCCGACCATCACCGCGATGCCGCTGTAGAAGACGGATCGTCCGGCCCGGGCACCCGTCACCACCACCGCCTCTTCCGTGGTGGCGCCCCGGTGCAGCTCCTCTCGAAAGCGGGACACGATGAACAGCGCGTAGTCGATGGCTACCGCCAGGCCTAGCAAGGTGGCGGTGTTCATGACGAAGATGGACATGCTCGTGACCTGTCCGATGAGGTACATGCCTCCGAAGGTGACGGTCACCGCCAGCCCGCCGGTCAGAACGGGCAACACCGCCGATACCAGACTCCCGAACACGAAGATGAGAGCGAGCAGAGCCACGGGCAGCGCGTACACCTCCACGCGCCGCAGGTCGCGGAAGGAGAAGGCGGTGAGATCCTCGCTCACGGCCGGCTCGCCGGTCACGTAGGTCCGTAAGCCGGTGTCCTGCAGCGCCTCGCGGATGCGCTCCACTTCCTTCTGCACGTCCTCAGAGGAAGCCGCGAAGTCAAGGACGGCCACGGAGCTCCTGCCATCCTCGGAGATGAGGAGCGGGTTGCCGGTGGAACTGTAGGTCTGGATACTCTGCAGGCCAGGGATGCCGGCCGCCATCAAGCCGTCGAGCGCCTCCTGCTGGGCCGACTGGAAGGTTTCGTCGGTGGCCTGCAACTCGTCGCTCTGAAACACGACGAGCATGTTGGTCGGCCCCTGCTCGAACTTGCTCTGCACGAGCGCGGCCGCCTGCTGAGCGGGTGCGTCCGGATTGCCGAAGCCACCCTGGAGCACGTCGGCCAGCAAAGGCGTGGCGATGACGCTCACCCCGAACAGCACCGCCCACAGACCGATCACGAACCACCTGAAGCGATAGGAGAACCTACCGATGGCTTCGAACATGCTGCCCTGCCTTCTCAGGATCTGGTTACGCGCTACGCACGGGTATGCCGCGCACCACAGCGTCGCGCCCTGGAGCGTCGCGCCCTGGAGCGTCGCGCTCAAGCACCGCGCACGCGGTGGCGCCCTGCGGAGTGAGCATCCCCACGAAAGCCTCGATCACCCGCCGGGGGTCGGCGGATATCTCCTCGCTCACTTCGGAGAGGTCGATGGAAGCGATGGACACCATGCCCTGCACCAGCGCCCATAGACCGTAGGCCATCTCCGCACCCGAGAGAGGCCCATCGGTCGCGAAGAGCCCTTGCTCCATCCCCTCGCGGAAAGTCTCACCGATGAGCTGAGCAGCCCCCATGCCCACCGCCTTGCCGCTGGACGGAGGCAGGTCGAGCGAGGTGGAAAGAAGCATGCAACGCAGGTCCATGGGATTCTCGCGCGCGAAGTCCATGTAGGCGAGACCCAGTTCCACCACTCGTCTTTCCGGGCTCAGGTCCGACGGGACCCGCCGAAGATACGCGTCGAGATGGTCGAAGGCCTCAGCGAAAAGGGAGGCCACGATCTCGTCACGGCTGGAGAAGTAGTTGTAGAGAGCGGCCGGACTGAAATCGGCACGGCGGGCCACCTGACGCAGGCTGAGCTCCTCCGGCCCGACTTCGAGCAGCAACTCCCGGGCCGCGGCCAGTATCTCCGCCCTGGTCTGCATGCGACGCCGATCTCGCCGCGTGAGCGGAGGCTGGTCCGGCATCAGGTCCCCCTTTACGAACATCAAACGTTTGCTAAAACGTTCAACGTTTTGACGAACACCGTTCGTATTTTATGATACCCGTCGGTCAAACTCCCGGCAAGACCGTTAACGCGCTAGAGTGAGTGCGATGAAGCGAGTGAGATGCCAGTGAGATCCTGGCTTGCGGGTCGGCTGGATCCATCCTCAGTCAGTTCCGTGAACCGAGCCCACGTCCTCATGGTCAACAGCATGGCCATGTGGATGTGCGCGTTCATGGCCTCCGCCGTCAATGTGGCCCTTCCCTCCATCCAGGCCGAACTCAACCTGGGAGCCGTGGCCCTGGGCTGGATCCCGCTGGCATACATGCTCGCGTCGGCGGTGTTCCTGGTGCCCTTGGGCAAGATCTCCGACCTGTCCGGCCGCCGCCTGTTGTACCTCCTGGGCCTGGTGCTCTTCATCCTGAGCACGCTGGCTCTGGCTTTCGTCCCCTCCTATGCTCCCCTGATCATCCTGCGCGTGACGCAAGGCATAAGCGCCTCGATGATGTTCGCCAGTTCGATGGCCATGGTGGCGCTGGCCTACCCGGCCGGCGAGCGCGGACGGGCCATGGGCGTGCTGGTCGCCACCGTCTACGTGGGCCAGGTCATGGGACCGGTGGTGGGCGGGGTCCTGACCTTCAACCTGGGTTGGCGCTCGATCTTCGCCTTCGGCGCCGCGTACGGCGTCGTCAACCTGCTGCTCGACCTCTTCCTCCTGCGCAGGGCCGAGTGGAGGGAGGGTTCCAGCGGTTTCGACTGGGTCGGTTCCGTCGTCTACGCCGCTTCGCTGTCCGCCTTCCTGGTGGGGCTCTCGTGGTTGCCGGCGGGCGCGGCGGTAGCCCTTCTCGTCGCGGGCGTGGCGGGATTGGTGCTGTTCGGCTGGTGGGAGAGTCGCACCTCCGTACCCATCCTGGACATGTCGCTGTTCCGCAAGAACCGCGTCTTCACCCTCTCGAACCTTGCCGCCCTCTCCAGCTATGCCGCCATCGCGGCCATGACCATGCTCATGAGTCTCTACCTGCAGTTCATCCGAGGACTCAATCCCCAGACCGCCGGTCTGCTGCTTGTGACCGGAGTCGTCTTCCAAGCCGCCTTCTCCCCGACCGCCGGTCGTCTCTCCGACCGCGTGGAACCCCGCTGGGTGGCCTCCGGGGGCATGGCGCTGTGCACCATCGGTCTTCTTTCCCTCAGCTTCCTGGCGGCGACCACCCCCTGGTGGCTGATAATCGCCTCCTTGATCGTCCTGGGCCTGGGCTACGCCTTCTTCAGCAGTCCCAACCAGAACTCCATCTTGGGCAGCGTCGACCGGCACCGCGTGACCATGGCTTCCGCCACACTGGGGACGGCGAGGCAGGTCGGACAGGCTTTGAGCGTAGCCATCGCCACTCTGGTCATGGCCGTCATCGTGGGGCAAGGGGAGATCCGGCCCGCCGACTACCCCGATCTCCTGCTGGCCATCCGCGTCGCGTTCGGCATCATGACCGTCATCTGCGCGTTCGGCTTGGCGGCATCGCTGGCCCGGGGGCCCACCCCCGCGACCGAGCCGCCGCCGGGCGCCGAGACTACTCCAGACCTGTAACGACGGCACCTGCTTGGCGCGCAGGCGCCCGCGTCGCTAGTTCTTAGCCGCAGATCTCCTGTGCCGCCGCCACGATCTGCTCGACCCCGGGCACGAAACTGCTGAGTAACGGTGGGCTGTAGGGGATGGGGCAGTCGGGAGCGGCCACGCGCCGCACGGGGGCCTTGAGCAGGTCGAAGCCCTCCTCGCACACCATCGCGGCGATCTCGGCTCCGAAACCGCCGGTCTTCACCGCCTCGTGAGCCACCACCAGCCTTCCCGTCTTGGCCAGCGAACCGAGCACGGTCTCGCGATCCAGAGGGATGAGCGTGCGCAGGTCGACCACCTCCGCCTGGATGCCCATCGCGGCCAGTTGCTCGGCCGCCTCCAGGCAGGAGAGGACCATCGCCGACCAGGCCACCAGCGTGACATCGCCACCTTCGCGCCGCACCGCCGCCTTGCCGATGGGAACCGTGTATTCGCCCTCGGGCACCTCTTCAGTAGTCGCGAGAAGAGACTTGTGCTCCACGAACAGCACCGGGTTGTCGTCGCGGATAGCCGAGATGATCATCCCCCTGGCGTCACTGGGAGTGACCGGGGCGACCGTCTTGAGGCCGGGTACGTGGGTGGCCCAGGCTTCGAGCGACTGGGCGTGGTGCGAACCGGCGGCCCTGGTGGCGCCGCTCGATACCCTGAGGACCATCGGCACCCTGTACTGTCCGGCGAACATGTAGTGCATCTTGGCCGCCTGATTGGCCAACTCGTCCATGCAGATACCCAGGAAGTCCATGAACATGAGTTCCACCACGGGCCGCATGCCCACCGCGGCCGCACCCACCGCGTGGCCCACGATGGCCGTCTCGATGATGGGGGTGTTGCGGATGCGCGCGGGGCCGAATTCCTCCAGCAGGCCCTCGCCGCTGACTCCGTAGGCCACGCCGTGCTTGGTAACCTCCTCGCCGGCAACATACACGCTGGGGTCGCGTCTCATCTCGTAGGCGATGCCGTCGGCGACGGCAGATCGGTAGTTCATCGTTCTCGTTGCCATGTTCGTCATCCTCGCAGTCCGCGCTATTCCGAGTACACGCCGGTGGCCACTTCGTCCGGCGACGGCCAGGGGCTCTGCCGGGCGAACTCCAAGGCCGCATCCATCTCGGCCACGGCTTCGGCCTCCACCAGGTCCAGATCCTCCGTTGTCGCCCACCCCTCGCATAGCAGGCGGCTCTGCGCCTGCACGATGGGGTCGGTCTTAAGGCGCGCGGCATGCTCCGCAGGATCGCGATAGTGCGCCGGGTCGGCCGTGAAATGACCGTGATGGCGCCAGGTCTTGCACTCGAGAAGACTGGGGCCGCCTCCCCTTCTCGCACGTTCGATCAACTCGGCCGCGGCCTCGTACACGTCAGCCGCGTCGTCGCCGTTCACGGCTACGCCCGGCATGCCGTAGGCCACCGCGCGGTCGGCTATGTGCTCGATCCTGGTGTGCTCGTTCACGTGGGTGGACATGGCATAGGAGTTGTTCTCGCACACGTAGACCACGGGCAGGTTCCAGACGGCGGCCAAGTCCAGGGACTCGTGGAAGGTCCCCCGGTTGGAGGCGCCGTCGCCGAAGAAGCACACGCACACCTGACCACGGTCGCAGAACTGGCACGAGAGCCCCACCCCGGTGGCTATGGGCAGACTCGCCCCGACGATTCCGTTGGTGCCCAGGATGCCCCGCGCGGCATCGGCCATGTGCATGGTCCCACCCTTGCCCCGGCAGTATCCGTCGATACGCCCGCAGACTTCGGCCATCATCTTCCTGGTGTCGGCCCCTTTGGCGAGCACGTGCCCGTGGCCGCGATGCGTGCTGACCACGTAGTCATCCAAGCACAGATGCGCGATGACTCCTGCCGCTACCGCCTCCTGCCCGCTATAGAGGTGGACCTGTCCCGGTATCCCCCCGGCCTTCCATTCCGTGAACACGTGCTCCTCGAAGGTCCTGATCCGGACCATCATCCTGTACATGTCCAGCAGCTCGCTCCTACCCGCACGCACCGATGTGACCTCCATTTCGAGAAACGGTCCTTGTCCGTCCTGCGCTGAGTCCCCGCCCTCCGCTGGGGCTTTCAGTATACGTGGGCTCAGTCTGCCACACGCGGTCGGCGGCCCACATCGCCGGTCGCGCTCCGTCAGACCAGCACCACCGACATCTCGTACTCGGGCTTCTGGCCCAGTTGAGACCTTGATGAGGCACTGCCCGGCGGCGCGCACGATGGCCTCGTTGTACTTCTCGGGGAACTCCTTCGGCACCCTGATCTCCATCGAGACGGTGTCGAGAAGGTGCGATTCGGCTCCCCGGTCGGCCCGTACGATGACCCCCGCGTCCTCGATGGGCATACCCCGTTCCTCGAGGAACGTGCGCACCTGGTGTCCGGTGCAGAGGGCGAGGGCCGACAGCAGCGAGATCGAAAGGGCCGTACGCCTCCGGATCGCCGCCAAGGTCGGGCGGTAGGCCGATCTGGAACACGAGGTCCCTGCAGCACGCTTTGATGCTCTCGTGGCTGGGAAAATCGACTTCCACCTTCACGACTCGCTCCTTTCGCTGTGAGGAGTCTCCATTCTCGCACCCCGAGCACCCATCCGGGGGTTGCTGCTGTACCAGCCGGCGCCGCCCGCGGCCACCACGATGGCCAGGATGCCCAGCAACTCCCGCCACGTAAGTCCTTGCGAAAGGATGACGAAGCCCATGAACGCCGCTATGGCCGGCTCGATGCTCAGCAGGACACCGTAGGTCGAGGCACGCACGTGGCTTGATGGCCACCAGCTCGAGGAAGTAGGGCAGTGCCGACGACAGGACGGCCACCGCCAGTCCCAACAGAAGGGCCTTCCCCTGCCCGGCTACCTGCACCCCGGTCGCCAGCCAGATGGGCGTGAGCACCAACGAGGCCCCGACCAGCATGAAGAGGGTCGCCCGCATGGGCTCGACTTGACTGACCGTACGCTTCGCGAAGAGGATGAACGCAGCCCAGAAGCCCGCCGCCAGCAGCGCGAAGACGAGGCCGTCGACGCCTATCGATCCGCCCGGTTCGACCAGCAGAACGACTCCCGCCCCAGCGGCAACCGCCCACAGCACATCCAGCAGCCGGCGGGAACCGGCGATGGCCACGCCGAGAGGCCCCAGGAACTCGATGGCCACCACTACCCCCACCGGCGCCCGACTGATGGCCTCGTAGAAGCACAGGTTCATGGCCATGAGACTGAGGGTGAGACCTACGAGTGCGAAGCGGTGCTCCTTCGGGGGCAGACGAAGCCAGCGAGGTCGCGCCAGTGCCAGGATGATGGCGGCCAGGGCCGTGCGCAGCCACAGGGCCTGCACCACTCCCACGGAGTCGATGACGATGACGGCCAGCGCCGAACCTGCCTGCATGAGAAGGCCCACGGCCACCACCAGAAGGACGGCCGTGCGCGAATCGCGACGAGTGACGACGGGTTCCATCGCACGAAGGTACAGCGTGCCCGGCCGGGTAGCAACCAAGTGCTCGCTCATTAAGGAGTAGAATGGGCGACGATCCGCACCCGCCGACGATCTGGCGGAAGTGTCGCCGTCCTCCCGGACGAGACTCGGGTCCAAGCCGTTATACACTAGCCTTCATGGAGTACTGCGCTGAGAAATCGCTTAGCTGAGATGTGGAAGACGCCCGGTGGCCGCGGGTTCATCATGCTCGCCGTCATGTCGGTGTGCTACGGCTTTGCACTCAATGCCCACAGCGGAGTGGTCACCAACTTCTTCGAGGAGGTCCTCCTTCTCGACGGTCCGCAGTTCGGCTACATCACGGCCATCCGCGAGGTGGGCGGTTTTCTCCTCATCTTTCTCATGGCCGTGCTCTACCGCGTCTCCCTGCAGAAGGTCACCGCCGGCGCTCTGGTCATGCTGGGAGTCGGCTACATCTTCTACGGGTTCGCCACCAGCTTCTGGAACGTCATCCCCTGGGTGATCATCACGAGTCTGGGCTTCCACACCGTCCTACAGACACAGTCCGCCCTGGGCATGAGCCTGACGACCGAGTCACACAGCGGCTCGATCCTGGGAAGGATGGGTGCCTTCGGGCAGGTAGGTACGTTCACGGCCCTGATCATGGTCATCGTCATCTTCTACTTCGACCTCATGTCCTTCCAGACCACCTTCATCATCCTGGGCGTGGTGGCCCTAATCGCAGCGGCGGCCATCGTGCGCTTCCCCCATCTGCACGAGGGAAACCTGCGCAAGGTGGCACCCAAGAGGGAGCCCCTCGTCTGGAAGAGGGACTATCGCTACTACTACGCCCTCAACGTGCTCGACGGGGCACGGCAGCAGATCTTCTTCTCCTTCGGCCTCTGGGTGCTCGTGAACCATTTCGGATTGGACGTGGTTCACATCGCCCTCCTGCTACTGCTAGTGGCCTTCATCGCCATGGTCTCTTCCTCCTGGATCGGGCGCACCATCGATAGGCGCGGCGAAAGCGGGACGCTGTCGGCCGTCAACATCGCCTACGTCGTCGCCCTGCTCGGCTTCGCACTTGCGAATCACGTGCTCCTCGCGTGTCTCTTCTACTTGATCTACGCCTTCATCTCGCCGTTTTCGTTCATCGCTTCGACGACCTACCTGCGCAAGGTCGCCGTGCCCCAGGACGTTGCTCCCAGCCTGGCCATGGGGGTCACCCTGCTGCACGCCACCGCCATCGTGGTGCCGGTGGCGGCGGGCTTCATCCTGAATTTCGTCGGCTACCAGGTACCCTTCTTCATTGCCTGCATCTTCGCCGTGGGCGCCATCTTCGTCACGCGCAGGCTTGATCCGCGCGGGCAACGCTCGGATGCCAAGCGGGCCATGGATGATGCCGTCGCGGCAGGCATGGTCGACGCCGACGGCGAGCCGACCATCGCGGCGGCGAACGAGGCGGCGGAAGCCTCAGCCATCCTCATGGCCGTGGACGGCGGGGCGGGCGAGGAGATCGCCGCTCAGGGGGCGCTCGGTTCGTGGATCTCGGAGGAGGAAGAGAGGAAATAGAGCTGAGATAGGCGCGTTCGGTCAGGCCCCACCTGCGGGTCCCTACGACGCCCGCTCTCTTTCCGGCTCGACGGCTTCCTGCACCGCAGTCACTTCCCCACCGCCCATCCGGCTCCCGCAGCCACCTGCGCCCACACGCCCCGATGAGTCTTGACCGCCAGTAATCTAGTGTGGTATATAAGCAATCATGCAAATAAATGATAAAGGCAGTACGTCACTGGCGGAGATGCGTCCGCTCTTCGAGATGCACGCGGGCATGTGCCAGGCCCTTGGTAACCAGCATCGGCTGGCCATCATGTACGCGCTCAAGGAAGGCGAGATGTGCGTGAGCGATCTCGCGACCGCCCTCGAGATCTCCGTGCACAACGTTTCTCAACACCTGCGCATCCTCAGACAGCACCTCCTGGTCAGGTCCCGGAAAGAGGGCCAGACGGTCTACTACTCCGTGACCAACCGTAAGCTCGTGCAGGCCTGTGGCCTCATAAGAGAAGCGCTCCTGGAGGAGCACCACGCAGAGGGCCAATCCCTCCGCGCCGCCGGCCTTGCCGATGAAACGACCACTTCGCCCGACGAGTCTGTCGGTAGTATCGTGGAAGAAACCGCTCATATCATCCTGTAGAGAGGGGACCACCATGTCGGAAGATCTCAGTTCCATCCAGGCCCAGAAAGTCGTCGACGCGCGCGGTACCTCGTGCCCCGGCCCCATCCTGGCCGCCAAAAAGGGCATGGCCGACGTCAAGGTCGGCGAGATCATGGAAGTCCTGGCCACCGATACCGGAACGCAGAAAGACCTGCCCGCGTGGTCGAAGAAGATGGGCCACGAGTACATGGGTATGATCGAGGAGCCCGGCTACATGAAGCTTTACGTCAAGAAGATGAAGTAGGGCCGGGAGCGCGAAGTGGCTGACGAGGGCTCGAAGGGGGGCGGCTTCGCCCCCAAGATCCTGGTCTTTTCGACCAACAACATCTCCGATCCCGGCATCGATCTGGCCGGGAGTTCGCACATGCACTATTCGCCCAAAGTGATGGTAATCAGCGTGCCCTGCACCAGCGGTATCAAGCCGGCCTGGGTCCTGTACGCCATGGAGCAGGGCTTCGACGGCGTGTTCATAGCCGCCGACGGCGAGGAGTGCGCCTACCTGCCCGATTGCGCCGAGCGGACCTCGCGCATCGTGGCGGAGGCGCAGGCCATGCTGCTGGAGCAAGGCTACGAAGCCAAGCGGGTGCGGATGGCGGCCATCTGTTCGGTCTGCGCCGAGCCCTTCACCAACTACATGCACGAGTTCGCCCGCACCCTGGGCGACATGGGTCCGGCGCTGGCGGTGGCGGTATGAGCCCCGACGTGACCGGTCCCGCAGGCGATGCCGTGAGTTCCAGCAACGGGACGGCTGAAATACGACGCCATGATCGTAGGTGGGGGCATCGGCGGCATGGAATCGGCCCTCAAGCTGGGCGACATGGGCTACCAGGTACTGCTCGTGGAGAAGGAAGCGAGCGTGGGCGGCAACATGATCCTGCTCAGCAAGGTCTTTCCCACCCTCGACTGCGCCAGTTGCATCTCCACACCCAAGATGGGCGCCACCATCCACCATCCCAATGTCACCGTCCTCACCTATTCCGAGGTCGATGCGATCCGTGGCGACGGACAGGGTGGTTTCCACGCCAAGATCCGGCGCAAGCCGCGCTACGTGGACGAGGCGGCCTGCACCGGCTGCCGGCAGTGCGAGATGGTATGCAACGTAGCCGTACCCGACCAGTTCAACGCCGACATGGTCTCCCGTCGCGCGGCGTATATCCCCTTCCCGCAGGCCGTGCCCAAGAAGGCAGTGGTAGAGCGCGCCGGCACCTCCCCATGCACCTCGGGCTGTCCGGCCGGCATCAAGGCCCACGGATATGTGGCCCTCGTGCGCAGCGGCCAGTATGAGAAGGCCTTCGAACTCATCTGCGAGGCGACGCCGCTGGTGGGCAGCCTGGGCCGCGCCTGCTACGCGCCCTGCGAGGAGGAGTGCACCCGGGGCAGCCTGGAGGGCTCGCTCTCCATCCGCAGGTTGAAGCGCTTCGTCGCCGACACCCACTACGCCCAGGGCCCCACGGTGGTCGAGGTCCCGGAGCCCAACGGCAAGAAAGTGGCCATCGTCGGCTCCGGCCCGGCCGGCCTGACGGCGGCCTGGCAGCTGGCCCGCAAGGGCTACGAGGTCAAGATCTTCGAGGCCGCCAACCTGCCGGGCGGCATGTTGCGCTTGGCCCTGCCTCCCTTCCGCCTGCCCAACGAAGTGGTGGAACAGGACGTGGGCAACGTCACCGCAGCCGGGGTGGAGATAGTCACCGACGCACGGGTCGAGGATCTCGCGGAGTTGAAGGAGCAGGGTTACGACGCCGTCCTCCTGGCCGTGGGTACCCATCAGTCCGCGAAGCTGCGCGTGCCCGGAGAGGACCTGCGCGGCGTCATGCGGGCCTCCGAGTTCCTCAAAGCAGCCAAGCTGGGCGAACCGCTGGAGGTGGCCGCCAAGCGAGTGGTCGTCATCGGCGGCGGCAACGTGGCCATGGACGCGGCGCCGACCGCGCTGCGCCTCGGCGCCGCCTCCGTCCGCGCGGTCAGCCTGGAGTCGTTGGACGAGATGCCCGCGCATCCCCAGGAGCTGGAAGAGGCGACCGGCGAAGGCGTGGTCTTCGAAGACTCCTGCGGCGTCCGCGAGTTCGTGGGCGAGGAAGAGATAACCGGCGTGCAGCTCATGCGCTGCGTGGCCGTCTTCGACGAGCAGGGCAAGTTCAGCCCACAGTACGGCGACGATCTGGGGCTGATCCCCGCGGATCTGGTCATAGTCGCCGCCGGCATGCGTCCGGACGCGGGTGCCTTCGGGTTGCCCATCAACAGCAGCGGCACCATCCAGGTGGACGGCGACACCCTGCAGACGGCCGTGCCCCATGTGTTCGCGGCCGGCGACGCCGTCCTTGGACCCTCCATGATCACCTCCGCGGCCGGGCACGGCCGCCGGGCGGCCTTCATGATCGACCGCTGGCTGCAGGGCGAGGAGCTCGACCCGGCGGCGTTCGAGTCGGTGCTGCCCGTGGTGGACAAGGACCTGGTCCTCGGTCGCCAGACCACCTACAAGCAGATCCCGCACGTGAGCGGGCGACCGACCGCAGCCCTGGCTCCGGGTGAGTTCTATCCCGACGAGCAGACCATGACCGAGGAAGAGGCGCGCTACGTCACCAGCCGCTGCCTCGACTGCGGGGTCTGCTCCGAGTGCCGGCAATGCGTGGCCATCTGCCCCCCCAGCTGCATCGACCTCGATATGAAGGGCTCCGAGGTCGAGGCGGAAGTGGGCGCCGTCATCCTGGCCACCGGCTTCTCCCTCTTCCCCGCCGACGCCAAGCCGCAGTACGGCTACGGGAGGTACAAGAACGTCATCACCGGCATGCAGATGGACCGCCTGCTGGCACCGACCCGCCCCTACAATGCCGTGGTCCGTCCCGGCGACGGCAGGGTGCCGGACAACATCGCCTACGTCCTCTGTACGGGGTCGCGCGACGAGACGGTCGACAATCCCCTGTGCTCCAAGATCTGCTGCATGTACTCCATCAAGCAGAACCAGCTCATCATGGGCGCGCTGCCCATCGCAGACGTAACCGTCTACTACATGGACGTCCGCGCCGTAGGCAAGGGCTACGACGAGTTCTACGAGCAGTCCAAGGCCATGGGAGCCAACTTCGTGCGCGGCCGTATCTCGGAAATCACCGAGAAGGACGACGGCAACCTGGTCCTGCACTACGAAGACATCGAAGGCGGGGGTGGGCTGGCGGAGGCCGAGCACGACCTGGTGGTCCTGGCCGTGGGCGTGCAGCCGGGCCTCGACATCCAGACGCTGTTCCCCGACGACGCTCCCTCAGCGGACGAGTACTTCTACGTGGGTGAGGCCGAAGAGGACCTCGACCCGGGGCGGACCGACATGCCCGGCGTCTTCGTGGCCGGGTCGGCCTCCGGCGCCAAGGACATCCCCGAATCCATCCTTCACGCCGGCGCCGCGGTCGCCCAGGCGGCGGCCTATCTGGAGAAAGTGAAGGTGTCGGCATGAGCGAGCGCAGGATCGGGGTCTATGTCTGCCAGTGCGGAGGCAACATCTCCGACCATGTCGAGGTGGACGACGTCGTCTCCGCCGTGGCGAACGAACCGGGCGTGGTCGTGGCCCGCACGGCCATGTTCACATGCTCCGACGCCACCCAGCAGGAGATCGTGAACGACATCCAGGAGCAGAAGCTCGACGGCATCGTCGTGGCTTCGTGCTCGCCCAAGCTGCATACCTTCACCTTCCGCGAGGTCGCCAAGCGGGCCGGCCTCAATCCCTATCAGTACACGCAGGTGAACATCCGCGAGCAGTGCTCGTGGACGCACACCGACGATCACGCGGGAGCCACCGAGAAGGCGGCGCGGCTGGTGCGCGCCGGCATCGCCCGCACGCGCCTCACCGAACCCCTCGACCCCATCGTGGTGGACACCGTCCCCGCGGCGGTGGTCATAGGCGGGGGCATCACCGGCCTGAGGGCCGCCTTGGGACTGGCCGATATCGGCCTGACGACCCACCTGGTAGAGCGCGAGCAGCAGCTCGGCGGCTGGGTGGGGACCTTTGGAGAGATGTATCCCCACGGCAAGGACGGTCGCGAGCTCGTATCCCGCCTCGTCGCCCAGGTGAAGGAGCATCCAAACATCACCGTGTACACCGATGCCGAGATCGTGAGCAAGAGCGGGAGCTTCGGCAATTACCGCGTGGGCATCCGCACCTCGGCTGCGGCCGAGATCGACGAGGTGGAGGCCGGCTCCCTGATCGTGGCTACCGGCTTCCGGAGCTACATGCCCCCGGAAGGGGAGCTGGGTTACGGCCTTCCGGGCGTCCTCACCCTCCCCGAGTTCAAGCACCTCGTCGAAAGCTCCGACGGCCCGCTCTTCTACGACGGCCGCCTGGTGAACAGCGTGGTCTACGTCTACTGTGTAGGCAGCAGGCAGCCGGAGGGCAACGAGTACTGCTCGCGCTACTGTTGCACGGGCGCCATCCACGCCTCGCTGCAGGCAGGCAAGAAGAGCGGGAGGATCGCCCAGTATCACCTGTTTCGCGACATCCGCTCGTACGGCAAATATGAGCTCCTGTACAACCAGGCGCGCGACGAGGGCTCGCTCTTCCTGCGCTTCCCCGACGACGAGCCGCCGGTGGTCGAGAAGGACCCCTCCGGCAAGGGACTGCTGGTGACCGCGCGCGACCAGTTGACGGCGGGCGCGGAGATCACCATCCCCGCCGACTTGGTGGTGCTGGCCACCGGGATGGAACCGAGAGTCAACGACAACCTCATCAAGACACTCAAGCTGCCGGTGGGCAACGACGGCTTCTTCAACGAGATCCATCCCAAACTGCGACCGGTCGAGACGGTCGTCGACGGGGTGTTCATCGCCGGCTCTTGCCAGAGTCCCAAGAACTCGGCCGAGAGCGTGGCCTCCGGGCTGGCTGCCGTCACCCAGAGTGCGGCCATACTCAAGCGTGGTTACGCTGAACTCGATCCCCTGGTCGCCGTGGTGGACACCGACCTCTGCACGTGGTGTGGCAAGTGCCTCGAGGCCTGTCCGTATGAGGCTCCTCGGGAGACGAAGGCCGGCGACAAGCCGGTAGCCTTCATCGACAGAGCCGCCTGCAAGGGCTGCGGCGGCTGTGTTCCCGTCTGTCCGCACGATGCCATCGACCTGCAGGGTTACACCGACGCGCAGATCCGAGCCATGATCGACGGCCTACTCCAGGAGAGCGAACCATGCCAGGTGTGAACCGCGACGTACGCGAAGTCATCCGCGACGAGCATCTGATGCGCCGCCCCATCCTGGAGGCCTTGGCCGCCGGCCCGCTGACCATCCCCGAGATCGCCGAGGCCATCGGCAGACCCACGCACGAGGTCGTGTTCTGGGTGATGGGGATGCGCAAGTACGGCTACCTTGCCGAGATCAAGGAAGCCACCGACGAGGGCTTCTACCTCTATCAGATCGTAGAGAAGGAGAGCGCATGAGCACCCTCGTCAAGCCCCAGCTGGCGGCCGAGGTGGCGAGTCGGAACGAGTTCGACGCGGCCGCCTGCATGAACTGCGGCGTGTGCACGGCCGTCTGCCCCATGGGTATCGAAGTCCTGCCCCGGCGCCTGTTCCGCTACGTCCTCCTGGGCATGGAGGAGCAGATGCTGGAAGAGACGGAGAGCGTCTACTCCTGCCTGCTCTGCAAGATGTGCGAGGTCAACTGCCCAGCCGGCGTGCACATCGCGGAGAACGTCCGCGCCCTGCGGCACCATATCAACCGTACGGCCTTCGGCCTTTAGGAGGTAGGAATGCCGCTTCCCACAGGCGATGTCATCGGCATCCTGACCGACAACCTCCGCAAACGCGGGTCCGTCCTGCCCATCTCACGCAAGAACGTCGTCCGCTGGGCGAAAGGCCTGGGCCTGCGCCGCGGCGGTGACACCGTCCTCTACACGGGGATGATGTATCAGCTCATCCCCTACATCGAGGGACTGGTGAAGGTCGAGAAGCAGCTCGGAGACTCGCCCCTGGCCAAGTTCACCGGTCTGGGCCGGAAGATGAACCGCATGGTCAACGTGAGTGCCTTCATGGCCCGCCCCTCGGCTGAGTTGCGTACCGCCTATGACCAGGTGCCCATCGACGTGGCCCGTCTGCTGCAGGCGGCCGGCGTCGACTTCGGCTACCTCTACGAGGACGATCTGTACACCGGAGCGCTGGCCCACGACCTAGGCAGCGACGAGGCCGTGGCCGAGCATGCCAAACGGGTGCACGAGGTCTTCAAGAAGCACGCAGTCAAGACCGTCATCACCATCGACCCCCACACCACCAACATGTTGCGCTCCGTCTATCCCAAGCTCCTCCCCGGCTACGACGTCGAGGTGAAGACCTACCTTGAGGTACTGGCCGAGAAGGTGCTCGGCGACGAGGGCATGCCTGTGACGAACCCGCTCCAGGGTGAGATCGCCATCCACGACCCTTGCGTGTTCGCCCGCTACGAAGGCATCATCGACGAGCCCCGCCAGTTGCTGGCGGCCACCGGGCTCACGGTCAAAGAGCCGGAGAAGTCAGGCCGTATGACCTGGTGCTGCGGCGGACCCGTGGAGTCGCTCTACCCCGAGAAGGCCCACGCCAACGCGGTCAAGCGCGCAGAACAACTCCGGGAGACGGCTCCCGAGGTGGTCACCATGTGTCCCATGTGTCTCATCAACCTGGGCGGCGCCGCCGGCCCCGACATGACCATCAACGACATATCCCACTACCTCAAGCAGGCATACCTATCCTGAGCCGAGTCACGGAGGAACAATGGATACAACCGGCAAAAAGACCATCGTCGTTTTCAGCGGCGATCTCGACAAGGCCATGGCCGCCTTCATAATCGCGAACGGCGCTGCAGCGATGGGCGACGAGGTCACGATGTTCTTCACTTACTGGGGCCTGAATATCCTGCGTAAGCCGCAGAAGGTGGCCACCAGCGGCAAGAGCTTCCTGCAGGGGATGTTCGCGCGCATGATGCCCCGCGGTTCCCAGAAGCTCGGCCTGTCCAAGATGAACTTCGCCGGCATGGGCGCGCCTCTGATGAAGAAGGTCATGAAACAGCAAAACGCCATGTCGCTGGAGGACCTGATGGCCAGCGCCCGCGAGCAGGGCGTACACCTGCAGGTGTGCGAGATGTCGATGGGTATTCTGGGCCTGAAGCAGGAGGAGATGCTGGACGACTTGGAGTACGTCGGCGTGGCCAGCTACCTGGCCCAAGCCGATGAGGCCAACGTCAACCTCTTCATCTAAGCGTCAGACGACACGACCGGGTCGGCGATGCCGGGCTCGGCGCGAGCCGGTGCGCGGACGAGCCGGCACACACCGCCTGCGTAGACAGCGGGGGCCGGGGCGGCGAAACGCCGCCCCGGCCCCCGTCACGTTTCCAAATCTCAGTCGCCCGACCGGGAGACCCGCAACCCCCTCACGAGGCGTCCGCCGCGCGAGGTCGCAAGCCTAGTCGATCTCCTTGTGGTACTTGAACGACAGGCTCACCTTAGTGCGGTACTCAACGATCTTGTTGTTCTCCAGCCGCACGTCCTGCTTCACCACTTCTGCTATCCGGATGTCCTCTACCTTCTCCGCCGCCGCCTCGATGACGCTGCGCGCCGCAGCCTCCCACGAATCGGGGCTGGTCCCGATGAGCTCGATCACCTTGTACACGCCGCCAGACATCTGACACCTCCTGTTGCTCGGGACTCTCCCACCGAGGGACGCGTTTCCCCTCGTACCGCCATAGCACAAGACTAATCCTCACGCAGCGATGAATCCAGCGGATCGGCGGGCGACGGGGCCGAGCATTGCTGCCCTAGAACACCGTCGTCCAATCGTCCTTCATGCTGACGACCGTCCAGCCATGCTGTCTCCCCAGTTCCAGCGATCTTTCCGCACCCGTGACGTAGTCGAATTCACGGGCCGGATCGTCATGCAGAATGACCAAGCGCAGGGCGGGCCTCGGTGGCTTGTTGGCGAACTGGAGCATGGGGATGTCGCCGTTGGAATTCCCGGCCGCCAGAATGGGACGCTTCCCCACGCGGCTCCAGATGCGCGGTGGCTTTTCCGGACCGTCGTCCAGCACGTCCAGCTGAGGCAAAGTCAGCAGATCGCCTCCGTCGCCGTCTTCGCGAAAGGCAAGCGACACGCTGCTACCGATCACTCGCTCCGGCGGTATTCCGTAGAGCTCCTGACTGATCGGGCGGATGAAGTCCCGTCCGCCGCCCGAAGCGATGTAGGTAGTGAACCCGTAGGCTTCGAGATAGCGCAGCAGTTCGATCATCGGTAGGTAACCGCAGGAGCGATACGGCCTCTTCAGAGTGGGATGCGATTGCGTTCGCAAGAAGTCTCCCGCGCGCCCGGCGAAGTCTTCGGTCGTCACGCCCTGAAACGCAGTGAGGAGACCTTTCATGACCACGGGGAGATCGCTGTCGTCACCGGCGTAGTGCTTGTCGATCACGCCGCCCAACCACGCGTAGTCCCTTTCAACGGCAGCCTTCCACGGCTGTTGGTCGCGCAGGGCAGGATCATGCTGCGTCATTTCAACCCAGCGGCGAAGGATGAAATCGAGCTGGATGGGCATGGGCTTCTCGCACCACAAGGTGCCGTCGTTATCGAAGGTAGCTATCCGGTCGACAGCCGGCACGAACGTCGGACTGCTCGGGGTGGTCACGTCAGTAACGAAGTCGACGATGGCACTCTTGGCGGCGCCATCGTTCCAGGATCCGAGCTGAGCCGACATGGTCATCGCCCCCATGGACTAAGGGATTCTTGTGAGGTCTTCGTCGACTATCTCAGATTCTCAGAACAGAAGCACCAGCGTCCGGTCTTCGACTCACGCTAGGCCACGAGTCTCTCCCCGCAGGGCGTGGCGCGCCCCGCCGCGGTCCCGAGTACACTCTCCAACCGCTCGCGCTCGCTCCAGAGCGTACATCTGCCCTCTGTCTGACCGCTCGCCGCGGAGGTGAAGAAGAGAGCTGGGAACTCCTTGCGAAGGAGGTCGAGGGTGAGAGGCACCGCTCCCCTCTGCGTCGCCGTGGGTGCCATCCTCTCGGTGCCCGTCTCGATGGGCACATAGTCGGCGTAGGAGACGAGTCGGCAGCCTCGCTTCACCAGATCACGTACGAATACCCGGCTCGTGGTGAGGGGGAAGTTGCCCCGGGTTATCGTGATGGACACGCCGAAGAACAGGCGGCGGGCCTTCATCTCGGCCATCGTGGCGGTCACGCGGCCGTAGGCGCCGTGACCGCGCCACTCGGCGGTGACGGCCTCCACTGGGTCCAGGCTCAGCACGGGGATGATGTTGCGATAGCGCTCCAACTTGACCAGGACGGCATCCTCGAGGAGCGACCCGTCGGTGACGAGTATGAACATGAGTTCGGAAAACCGGCCGGCGATATCCAGCAGCTCCGGACACGCGAGCGGCTCGCCGCCCAGCACCACCACGGCTACTCCCAGGTCCGCGGCCTCGGCCAGCGCCTCGTGGATCTCGGCCGCACCGCGCAGGCCGCCGCGACGGGTGACGCTCATGAAGAGGAGGGGCTGGGTCTGCACGCCTTGTTGTCTCCATCCTCTGCGCCGGGCTGCGGCTTTGCGCTGCCGCACGGCGGCCCGCGCGAAGAGCAGAGCGAGGCCGGGATCACGCCGGCTCACGCCCGCCGCGCGCCAGAAGAACCTGCGAAGGTGCCGGTCGAAGTCGGCTGCTCCGTTGGTGCCGCTCTTGCAGGCGACGCATCCACCGTCGGCGGCGCCGCCGACGAGGCCCTCACCGCGGCCGGCGCCGCGGCCTGCGGACTCAGTCTTTGGCGTTGTGGTTCTCATGGTCTTCGCTCTCTTCCTCGGATAGCTGAGTCGACGTTCTTAGCGCCGTTCGTCGTCGCCTTCCGGCCGCCGCTGTCGGTACCGTCGCGACCGTCATCCGGCGCAACACACCAGAGGCTCGCGCGTGTCCACCAGAGGCTCGCGGGTGTCAATGAGCATCTCGTCACTGGTCACCACGCCGTCACGCATGTGGATCACCCTATCGCAGGCTTCGGCGACGTCGGGGTCGTGGGTGACGAGCACGAAGGTGGTCCCCGTGAGCATGTTGATCTCGCGGAGCATGTCGATGATCTCGGCCGAACTGCTCGTGTCCAGGTTCCCCGTCGGCTCGTCGCCCATGATCACCTGGGGACTGTTCACCAACGCCCTGGCGATGGCCACTCGTTGCTGTTGCCCCCCGGAGAGTTCGTTGGGACGGTGGGAGGCCCGGTCGGCCAGCCCCACCCTGTCCAGCGCCTCCAGGGCGGCCGCCTGCGCTTCCTTCTTGCTCTTGCCGGCGTACTGGGCGGCGAGGGCCACGTTGTCGGCGGCCGTGAGGCTGGGCACCAGATTGAAGCCCTGGAAGATGAAGCCGATCTCTTCCCGCAGCAGCTTGGTGGTCGCCCTGGAGCTAGGTCGTCCACCCGCCGGCCGTTGAGCCAGATCTCTCCGCCGTCAGGGTTGTCCAGACAGCCCAGCATGTGCAGCATGGTGGACTTGCCACAGCCGGAAGGACCCATGATGGCCACCATTTCGCCGGCCTTGATGTCCACCGAGGCTCCCCTCAGGGCATCCACGAAGTTGTCCTTACCCAGCTGGTAACGCTTGGTGAGACCTTGGGCTTTGATCATGCTCTTCATTGTGTCGTCTCCTCTGGTCGGCTTGGTCGATGGTCGGATGTATCGCGTCTCAAGGCTCGGGGATCACTCGTAGCGCAGGGCCAGGACCGGCTTGAGCCGGGCGGCGTGCAGCGAGGGGTAGAAGCCGCTGCCTATGCCCAGGATGACCGCGAAGGCCAGGGCGCCGATAGCCAGTCGGGGCGTGGTCAGGAACAGGACGGTGCCACTGCTGGCCATGACCGCGTTGACGGCCAGCGCAGTGATGTAGCCCAGTGCCAGGCCGGCCGCGCCGCCGAGGAAGCCGATCAGGCCAGACTCGGTCAGGAACTGCCCTACGATCTGCCGATGCGAGGCCCCGATGGCCTTGCGGATCCCGATCTCGCGCGTCCGCTCGTGCACCGACATGGTCATGGTGTTGACCACGGAGAGGCCGCCCACCAGCAAAGAGATGAGGGCCACGCCGAAGATGATGCCGTTGAAGATCTTGGTCGCGCTCTTGAACTGCTCGGTGAAGACAGCCGGTCCTGAAGCCTTGATGCCGGTCACGCCGTCCTGCACGGTCGAGGCGAGGCCGTCGGGATCCACGCCCGGCTCGGGATAGGCGGTGATGCCGGTAGCCAGTTCGTCCACGGCGATCTGCCCCTGGATCATGGCGGGTAGACTCGCGTAGAGAAGCTGCTGGGCGTCGGCAAGGCTGACGACGATTGTGTTGTCGGGGGCGGTGAGGGTCTTGTCGTAGATGCCCACCACCTCGAAGGGCGTGTCGCGCAGGGTCACGACTTCACCCACCTGGGCCCCGAAGGCCTGAGCGATATCCGTGCCCATGACCGCTTTCCCCCGGTCGTCGGCGGTGATGTCCCGGCCCTCGCCCACCGTCAGTTCGAACTCCTCGTACTCGGCGCCCCGCAGGTCACTCCCCACGATGCCCTGCGGCACACCCATGGCCATACCCCCCTCGGGGTCGACAAGCATGTATACGCTGGCAGAGGCCACCGCCACACCTTCGACCGCTTCGATCTCGCCGATGCGGCCGACACTCACGGGAGTGTCACTGAAGCCGCTCATGGCGGTGGAGGCGTCGGTGATGATGACCTTATCACTGTAGTAGCGGATGCCGCCGTCCACGAGCAGGTTGATCTTCTCGGCCATGCTTCCCATGACTACGAGCGCGAACACCCCGATGGTGATGCCGAAGATGGTCAGAAAGGCCCGGAGCCTTCTGCGGAAGATGTTCCTGAACATGTGCATGATCCCGTCCCTCTGTTGTGGTCTGCCTCTTGCCTGCTCACAGTCTCTCGCTCCCGGCGGCGCCGCGAATCGGGCGGGAGGGGGGTCTTTGCATGCTCCCCCTGGCCGGTTGCGAAACTGGCCATCTGGCCAGTTGGCGAGCTTTAGCTTCTGGTAATCTACAACTGCAACGTACGTGCCGGGAGGCTGGGCCGCCGGGGCCACCGGGGAGGGATGCGCGCATGACAGACGGGCCGATCAAGGTGATGATCGTCGACGACCACTCCGTGGTCCGGAGCGGGCTGTCCGCGTTTCTCATGGTCTACGACGACCTCGAATTCGCGGGCGATGCGAGCGGCGGCGCGGAGGCCGTCAGGCGCTGCCGCGAACTGGCTCCCGACGTGGTGCTCATGGACTTGGTCATGCCCGACGTCGACGGCGCCGAGGCCACCCGTCTCATCCGCGAAGAGTGCCCCCACGTGCAGGTGATAGCCCTAACCAGCTACAAGGAAGACGACCTTGTGCAAGGGGCCCTACGGGCGGGGGCCATCAGCTACCTGCTCAAGAACGTCACCGCCGACGAGTTGGCCCAGGCCATCCGCGCCGCCTATGCCGGACGTTCCACCCTGGCCCCTGAAGCCGCACAGGTACTCATCAGGGCCACCACCCGTCCGGAGGAGCCCGACAAGGGCCTCACCGCGCGGGAGTTGGAGATCCTGCGCCTGATGGTCGACGGCATGAGCAACCCCGAGATCGCCAAGCGGCTCTTCGTGAGCCGCTCCACGGTGAAGTTCCATGTCAGCAACATCTTGATGAAGTTGGGTGCCGGCAGCCGGACCGAAGCCGTGTCGATGGCCATCCACGAGAAGCTGGTCGACTAGGGGAAACCATGCGCCGTTCCGGGCCCCCATGGCGCCGAGGCGTGGCGCGCGCCACCGCCGCGCGCCGGCTCTTCGTGCCGGCGGCCCGGGCGCCCGGCTTGCTGGTGTTGCTCACCTGCTTGCTCCTGCTCGTGACGCCGGTGGCCGGCTGCGGCGAAGACAGCCAAGGACCGGGTGACTCTCCAGTTGAACTGGTTCCACGAGGCCGAGTTCGCCGGCTACTACACCGCTTTGGAGCAAGGTTTCTACGAGGATGCCGGCCTTGACGTGACCATCCTCGAGGGCGGGCCCGGCACGCCGGCCAGAGAGCAGATCTTCAACTCGCAGGCGACCTTCGCCGTCACCTCCTTCGGCGAGCAGGCCGAGATGGTCCAAGCGGGCGAGCCGGCAATGGCAGTCATGGCCGCCTTCCAGATCCCGCCCCTGGTCATATTCTCGTTGACCGAGTCGGCCATCGCCGAGCCTGCGGACCTCGTGGGCAAGAAGGTAGGCGTCACCACCGACTACTGGGCCAATATCCTCGAGCAGACTCTCACCGCCGCGGGCGTGGACCCCGCCGGTGTCGAGCAGGTGAAGGTCGAGCCCGATGACCTGCAACTCCTCTACGAAGAACGGGTCCAGGCCTGGCTGGGCTACGCCCAGGATGAACCCATCCAGGCGCAGACGGCCGGCTACGCGATCACGAACATCTATCCGGCCGATTTCGGCATCGGCGGCTACGAGGGGCTGCTTATCACCCACGAGCAGACCATCGCCGATGATCCCGACATGGTCAGTCGCTTCGTCAAGGCCAGCTACGACGGATGGCGCTACGCGCTCGAACACCCCGATGAGGCGGCCGAGATCCTGAACACCTGGGCGCCGGACTACGGGCTCGAGTTCCAGAGGTTGGCCATCAGGGCCGTGGCGCCGCTCGTCGACACGCCCCAGGTCCCTGTGGGCTGGATCGATGCGAAGCGCTGGAAGCAGCTCATGGGAGATGCGTTCGATGAGGCGCGTCCGGGCTACACCATGCAGTTCAGCCCCGCCACCCCGTGAGAAGCGCCACCACCCCGTGAAAAGCGTGGCTCTGCCCGGCAACCGGTCCATCCGCGGCCGCTTGCTGCTCTTCCTCATACTCAGCGTGGTCCTCACCGCTCTGGCCATCAGCCTTGTCACCGTCCTGCTGGGCTTTCGAGGTGCCCGTGAGCGTGTGGTCGATCAATTGCGCTCCGTCCTCACGCTGAAGGAGCAGGAGGTCGTCTCCTGGACTTCGCAGTTGCAGCTCAACCTCGACATAGTCCTGTCCGGAGGCGATGTGATCGCCGACCTGCGCGCTATCACCCACGCGGTCGCGTCGACGGAGAGCACGACTCGGCCTACTCCCGACTGCAGGGCCAGTTCGTCTGGGCGGCGGAGCGCATGGGTTTGTTCGAAGAGGTCTTCTTCATGGACAACACGGGCGCCGTGCTCATTTCCACCAACGTAGGCCACGAGAGCCAGCGCCTCGGACTCAACGACTTCTTCATCAACGGCCTTGACGGTAGCTACGTCGAACAGCCCTCCTACTCCCTTTCGCTGGGCAAGATGACCATCGTCGCCAGTACTCCAGTCATGGATCAGGGTGAGGTGATAGGCGTACTGGCAGGACGCACCGACCTGGCAGGGCTCAATCAGATAATGATCAAGCAGACGGGTCTGGGCGAGACCGGCGAGACCTACCTGGTGGGTCTGAACCACCGGCTGCTCACGCACGTCGCCTGCCCGACTACTCCATCCCCGACACCTACATCAGGACGGCGGGCACCGATGCCGCCGTTGACCAAAGTCTGACCGGCTTCGCTACCTACGAAGGCTATGCGGGCAAGAAGGTCGTGGGCGTCTACACCTGGGTGCCCGATCTGCAGGTGGCGCTGATCGCCGAGCAGGAAGAAGCCGAGGCCCTCCGCCCGACGCGGCTGATCCTGATGATCATGGGTGGCGTCGCCATCATGGCGGTGGCCGTAGTCATCCTGGCGGGGATCGGGCTGACAAGAAGCATCGTCCGGCCGCTGGCGGAACTGGATACCACCGCCGGCCGTATCGCCGAGGGCGAACTCGACCTGCGCGCCAGAGTGGTCCGCGAGGACGAGATCGGCCGTCTGGCTCATTCGTTCAACCGCATGACGACCCAACTCGGCCATCTGGTGCACAGTCTGGAGCGCCGCACCGACCACCTGCGCGCCATCAACGAGGCCGGCCGCCAGATCAGTTCCATCCTCGAACTGGACGAACTGCTGCCGTATGTCGCCCGCTTGCTGCTCCAGACCTTCGAATACCAGACGGTACGCATCCTGATCCTGGGCCGGGACGAGGATGTGGTCCTCCTCACCTACGACGACTCCGGCGAGGGGAGCGAAACCCACCAGGGCCTCGTTCAGCGACGAGGTTGCCCTCGCTACCCCGCGATCGCCCAGGCCGCGCGGGACGAGCGGCCGGTGCTGCCTCCCCGCGGCGGCAGTCCCGAGACGTACAGCCCCCTGACGGCGCGGCCCCCACCTACTCCGAGATCGCCGTTACCATCCGCGTAGGGGAGGATCTGGTGGGCGTGCTCGACATCACGGCCCACGAAGACGCGGCGCTGGACGAGCAGGACCTCTTCGCCGCGCAGACTCTGGCCGACCAGCTGGCCATCGCCATCGAGAACTCCCGCCTCTACGAACACGCCCACGAGTTGGCCGCCGGCCGGGAGAGGCAACGCCTGGCCCGCGATCTGCACGACGCCGTCAGCCAGACCCTCTTCTCGGTCAGCCTCATCGCGGAAGTCCTGCCCCGCATCTACGAACGCGACCCCGAGCAGGCCCGACAGAAGCTGGAGGAGCTACGACAGCTGACACGGGGATCGCTCGCCGAGATGCGCACGCTGCTTCTGGAGTTGCGCCCGGCGGCTCTGGCGGAGGCGAGTCTGCCCGACCTGCTCAAGCAGCTGTCTGAAGCGGTGATCGGCCGCAGTCGCATCCCTGTCGACGTGGAAACCGAGCTGTGCCTCGACCTTCCGGTGGAAGTGCGCACCGCCTACTACCGCATCGCCCAGGAAGCCCTCAACAACATGGCCAAGCACTCGGGCGCCACCCAGGGCAGCGTGCGGCTGATATGCGGCGACCACCTGCAGCTGGTGGTACAGGACGACGGCGCCGGCTTCGACCCTGCCGCCGGAAGCAGCGGCCAGCTGGGTCTGGGCATCATGCGCGAGCGGGCGGAGAGCATCGGGGCCGACCTGCGGATCGAATCGGCGCCGGGTCGGGGCACGACGGTGTCCGTCTCCTGGCTGACCCCGCCGGACTGACCACCACCGATCTCGGTAGCTCGAAGGCCACAGGCAGCCGCCGAGCCGGCTGGCCGGTCGCGCAGAGCGACGCCGGCTTTCCGATCATTTGCAGGAACTTCTTCCTCGTATCCGTCGTCGCATGGTTACGCACTTCCCACAGGGTGCGTGGCTGCATGGCTGAGCGGGTCGAGGCCCAAATCACCCGCAGCGATGGGGACCGGATCCTCTGTCCGCCATCGCACAGACACAAGGCCCCCGTCCACTCGAGCGGATGGGGGCCTTCTCCATTCGTGGCCAGGAAGACGCCGCTCCGGACCGGGGCCCAGTGCCTCGGAGCGACGCCGGCTCGTCCCACACCGCAGCCTGCCCCGCCTAGATCTGCTCCGAGCGCTCCAGAAGCCTCTGGTCCTGGAGACACAGGGTGGCGTAGGGTACGGCCCGCAACCGGTCTTCCTCGATGGGCTTCCCGCACCGGTCGCAGACGCCGTAGGTCCCCTCGTCCAGTTTGGCCAGGGCCCGCTTCACCTGAACGAGCAGCCGCTCGGTGTTCCCCTGGATCGACTCGTCCAACTCCCGGTCGTGTGTGATGGTCCCCACGTCGGCCATATGCTGGTCGGAGGACTCTTCGCCGGACACCTCCTCGAGAGAGGTGGCAAGCGAGCCGGCCAGTCGCTCGTCTGCACCCCCCAACTGGTCCTGTAGCAGTAGGAGTTCCTCCTTGGCGCTCTCGACGTCTATCGCCACGGTTGCCTCCGTGATGGGCGTTTGCTCGGTATGGTGGAAGCTATATCATCAATGAGTACCACCGATTTCGCTTCGGGAAACCACGTCGCCGAGACCTTCACCCTGCTGTCGGAGCGGCGCATGATGAGGCCCACATGACCACCAAGTCATGTGGGCCTCTCCGCGCGCGCGAAATCGCCCTGTGTCAGTCCCGCTATTCGGCCAGTGCCGCCTCGTCCTCCGGGGTCACCGGCTGCGACTGGATGTCCAACTCCGCCATCGTCTCCTCGAGTTCCCCGTCTTCGAGATCCTCTGGAGGCATCCCGGTGGCTTCCTCGATCTTCTCGGCGTCCTGCTGACTGAGTTTCACAGCCTTGGATCCGGCGCTGGCCGCCAGCACCACGGCCCCACCGATGAGAATGCGTCTCCGCCGCACCTTCCGTCGGACACGCCGCCTCATCGCTCGGCGACCTGGACCGCCCATACCCCCTCGGCGCATCGGCAACTCCCTTCACTCGGAGGAATCCGCTTATCCGACTTCGATGCTACTACCCAGCGAACGCATAGAAGCAAACGGGCCGCACGCAGGCCGCGCCTTCGCCCCGGGTGACGACCCTCCCGCCGCGCACCCCTCAGCGGAAGGCGAGCGGCGGCGGAAGCCTTGCCCTAGAAGAGGTGGCTCACGAGGATCCTGATGCCGATGCCGATGAGGACCACGCCGCCGAATCGCTCCGCCCAGACACCGAACCGTCGGCCGAGACGAGACCCAAAGAGAGCCCCGATGGTGGTGAGGACGGCTGCGACGATGCCTATGACGATGCTCGGCACCCATATGGAAACGTCGAGGACGGCCAGACTCAGCCCCACGGCGAGCGCGTCGATGCTGGTCGCGATGGCGAGGGTCAAGAGCATCCAACCCCGTGTGGGGTCCGCACCCCCAGTTTCGGGGGGCCGGAACGACTCCCAGAGCATCTTGCCGCCGATGAGGGCGAGGAGACCGAAGGCCACCCAGTGATCGAACGCGGTGAGCCAGCGCGAAAGCCCCCGGCCCGCAAGCCACCCGACCACGGGCATCAGGAACTGAAAGAAGCCGAAGCTGAGGGCGAGCCGGGCGACGTGGCCGGCGTTGACTCGGGGAAGGCGACAGCACGAGGCCAGGGATACCGCAAAGGCGTCCATGGCCAGCGCAAGGGCTATCCCCATCAAGTACCAGAAGCTCATTGGAGACGAGTCTACCTCATGCCGCCGAGCGATGCCGTCCGGCCCGACCCCGGTCGCCCTTCGCCTCAGCGGTCGTAGCACGGCGACTTTGGCTCGTGATGGTCGCGGACAGGGGCCTCCCGCCCGCCGGCCGACACCCGCTCCTTACGCTTGCTTGATGCGCTCCTCGACCCTGACGACCGGCCAGGTCATCTCCTTGACCGGCTCGCGAAGCTTCTCGCTCTTGCTGCGGAGATCGACCGCCTTCTCATAGGCCTGCCGTGCTTCCTTCTCTCTGCCCAGCTTCGCCAGGGTGACGGCCTTGTTGTACCAGGTTGGCCCGGGAGCTGAAGACGAGACTCCTCGAAGTCTTTGGGGTCTATCTCGATCGCCTTGTCGTAGGCTTCCAGCGCTTCCAGAGGCCTTCCCCAGTTCTCCAAGAACGTTCCCCGTGTTGATCCATGCCCTTACGCTGAGTCCTGAACTGGGATTCAGCGCGATGGCCTTGCGGTAGGCGTCCAACGCTTCGCTGCGCTTTTCCATCTCGCCCAGAATGTATTCCTTGGCGTACCAGGCCTCGGCGTACCCGGGATTCAATTCCGCCTGCTCGCTCGATCAAGTCCAGAGCTTCCCTGCAACCTCCCCTGCTTGGCAAAGAGATCGCCCTTGCTGTAGTAGAGCTCGGGGCTGTCCGGAGCGACCGCCATTGCCTGGTCGTACGCTTCTTCCGACTGCCGATACCAGTCTCGTGCGACCGAGGCATCGTTGCTGCTCTGGGCTATTCCCGCCATGACATCGGCGAGGTTGTAGAGCGCGTCGACGTAGCTCGGGTCCAGCTCGATGACCTTAAGTACAATTCCACGGCCAGTCCCTGTTTTTCCCGACTCTCCATCGCGCCGATACAGAGGCCCCTGTTGTACCAGGTGTCCGCGTCCGCAGGATCGAGTTCCAGAGCGGTGTTGTAGACGCTCAGGGCTTCCTCGAGCCTACCCAGTCTCTTCTTCAAGGCGATGCCCTTGTACACCCACGCAGGCGCATAACCGGGATTCAGGGCTATTGCCTTCTCGCTCGCCTCGAGGGCTTTGGAGTACTTGCCTTCGCCCAGTTGCTGCGAGAATGTCCTTGAGCACGTCCTCTATCTTCTTCTCTTTCATGGTGCTTTCCGCCCGGGGGCGTCCTTTTTCTGTGCGGGATTGCCGTAAACCGAGGCTGCGCTGTTCTATCTCCTACCCCCAAAGGAGGGCGCCCAAACGCCGCCGCCTCAGAACTACGAGTCAACCTTGAATAACGAGACTCGATGGCCAAGGTTGTGAAGCGACACTGGACCAGTGACAACGATGGCGGGCTTTGCAGGCCCGGCCGTCGGTCCTCCGGATGACCTTGGGCCTACTTCGCGAGGTGCCCGTAGACGATCACGTTGGAGAGATAGTGACCCGAGCTGCGGTCGAAGTCCCCGCGCACGTGATCAGCCTGATGACGGCTCACTCAGGTGTTGTTCCAGATTCTGTCCACAGGCGAGCTCGTTCTTGAACTGCTGCTCCTTGAATCCACGACGAAGGTGGCTACGTCCTCGTCGTCTCCGTAGACGAGGACCTGATCACCCGGCTCCAGGTTCTTCAGGTGATAGAAGACGTCCGGACCTTCCTTCGTGTCTACGTGGGCCACGATCACAGCCGGTCCCCCTCGAGCGCCGGGGCCGGCCCCCAGCTTGTACCAGGCGGCAAGGCCGAAGGGCGGGACCTCCATGAATCGCCGCTCTCGAGCATGCCCACATGGTATGACTTCCGGATCCACCCCTGATGGCCGGGATCACCACCCGGGCCGGGTCGTGGAATCGGGTGAATATAGATGGTGGTGGTAGTGGTCGGCGGGGTGGTCGACGTGGTCGTGAGGCGGCGAAGTCGAGCCGTCGTGCGTGGAGAAGGCGGGAGCGTCGCCGGATATGGTAGCTCGTCGCGTTCGGACGCGACGTGAGTCCGAGACTGCGGGCGAGGGCTGGAGCGCGGCCTCCCGGCTTGCGGCTCGCGATGACCACTGTGGCGCCGACGCCGCGACCACGAACGCCGAAATGAGGAGGCGCGAGCCAAGGGCACTCTTCGGCGCTTGCGGCGCCTCTCAGATCCGCATGTATTCGCTTCCTCTATCTACTCCTCCGGCCGGAATCGAACTATCTGCGTGCGAAGGCCGCGGATCCGGCCAGTCCGAGAGCACGAAGCTTAGCGAAACCGCGGACAAGGCGGCCAGCGCCCATTACCCGGCGGTCCGGGCCGGCCGTGCCGCCGCCGCCGGTCTCGATACCGCTGACTCCCGGAGTCGTGGTCCCGCCACCGGCTGTGGTCGACGAGCCGCCCGTCGGCACTGTGGTCTCGCCACCTGTAACCGTCGGGGTCGTTGGGGTGGTGGTCGTTGACCCACTGGTCGGCACTGTGGTCACGCCACCCTCCGTGGTCGGAGGAGCCTCCGTGGTCGACGTGGTGGTTGTGGCCTCCGTGGTCGGCGTGGTGGTGGTCGGAGCCTCCGTGGTGGTCGGTGGCTCGGTGGTGGTCGGTGGCTCCGTGGTGGTCGGAGGCTCCGTGGTGGTCGGTGGCTCGGTGGTGGTCGGTGGCTCGGTGGTGGTCGGTGGCTCGGTGGTGGTCGGTGGCTCCGTGGTGGTCGGAGGCTCCGTGGTGGTCGGTGGCTCGGTGGTGGTGGTCACGTTGCACGTCGAATGCGAGATGGTCAGCACCATCTTCCTGGATCCCCGGTCCCCTCCCAATCGGCGTATGCATCTTCTACTTCGCCACCAGTGATATCAAAGTGCATGGCCCCGGAGCCTTGCCCCTGGAAGTAGCCGTCAGCGGTGTCGGTGGTAGCCGTGCCGGCGGCGTCTTTGAAGGTAACGACCAAGGTAGCGCTAGTAAGCGAGAACCCCTGGCCCCCGGCAGTCGAATCCAATGGTAGGTGCCACCGTCTGCGCAGTTGTTCTCACTCCCGTTTCCGGTCCATGTCTCCGTCCCCGAGGACGCGTCCGCGGCCTCCAGGCCCGCCGTGGTCGCAATGTTCGACGTGGTCGGCGCCCGCGCCCGATACGGCAACGATAATGACAAAGACTAGGAGCCAGGTCAGTGCGGCCCCCCTGGTCCGGCCACTGTTCTTTCGAGTCTTCAAAGCGTCCCTCCCTGTTCTTCGTAGCATGTACTTCCGAGCATCGGATCCCAATCCACTTCCACGCCGGATCGTGTCCGGGTGTCTTGGCCGCGGTTGTACCCCCGGGCGTAATACTCTAATCATGTTTATCGGCCAACGGACCTTGTGCCTCCAGCAGCCACACTCTGGCCACTCCGTCACAGTCTGCTTGATCGGGAGGAGTCTCGCAAGACAGCGCAACGTGGTCGAGGCCCAATCCGCCCAGGAGAAGGTCTTGACGGAAAGCCCTGCACAAAGCCTGGCGGAGCGGCATGGGAATCGAACCCACCCTGGACGGGACTACCGCCCAACACCGGTTTTGAAGACCGGGCCGGCCACCAGACCGAACGCCGCTCCGCGTTCAACCTCGAGACACGTCAGCGCCGCCCGACGGGGCGCCACAGGCAGTCAGCCCAGCCAGCCGGCTGTCCAAGCCCATTCCGTTTCTTCGAACTGGTCGCGACCCTTCTCACCGGCGGCGGCGCCGCAGGCGCCGCGCCTCCCCCACCCTGAGGGTCAGGCCTTCGGAGTCCATGTGCTCCAGCAAGGCCTGGCGTAGCGCCGCGACGTGCCGAGCAGGTCGCGGGCTTCGGCGAGGGTCGATCTGGCCCGCTGCTTCCATGGCCGCGGCGAGTCGGCCCATAAGGCGCTTCGAGCCGCTCGGGCGGATAGTAGAGGTCTTCGCCGACCTTGACCAACCTGCCCTGGCGCGCCAGCGCATCGACCAACTTCTGGGCGTCGCGAGGCGCGAGCCCACGCCTCGGCCGCCACTGCCACGCTGGGCGTCTCGGCGCGCCGGGCGCCGGCCGGTGGCACCTGCTGCCAGCAGCGCGACTCCGGCGGCCCCCTCGAACTGCGCCAGCAGGCGCTCGATCTCGTCGTCTGGGCGGCATCCGGACCGGCCGGCCTTGGCCCAGCGATAGCCGTGCTCGCGTGCGCACCACTTCGTCGGCGGCCTGCAGGCGCTCGAGCGCGGCGTCGAGCGCCGGCCATTCCTTGCCCGCCGGCCAGCTCGCGCCGCAGCTCGCCGAGAGTCAGGTAGGGGTTGAGCGGGTCCTTCTCGGCCCGGGCGCGGAGCGCGGCCAGAGTGGCGTTGGTGAGCGCGAGCAGCGACGGGCCGTGGAAGAGCAGGCGTCGAGCCCCGGCTGCCCGGTGGCGGCTTGTGGCGGTCCCCGCGGCACGGCTTCCGGGCGGCTACGGCGCGCCCGTGCCCCCGCCGCGGGCGGCGCGGCCGGGCCGGTCCGGCCGGCAGGGCGCGGCCGTCGGCCAGCAGGCCGGCGACTGCCGCGACGACTTCCGGAGCGGCAAACCGCCAGCAGGTAAGGACTCGCTTCGAGTCTCGCTCCGGTCCAGGCCCAGCGGAAACGATTCTTCCAGCAAGACAGCGGCGATCGCGTCCGGGGGCTCCCTTCTCCAGCAAGGCCAGGCGATCGTGCCACCGGGCTCCCGTGCCGTGTTTGTGCGGCGCGGGATCGACCACCCGGCCGCCCGCCGATGGTGGTCACCGGGGTCACCGAGCGGACGATGAACTGGTCGCCCGGGTAGACCAGAGCCCGCTCCTCGAATCGCACCTGGGCGTAGCAGGATTCGCCCGGGTCGCAGGGATCTCCCGGTCAGCGAGCACCACCTTGGCCAGGATCTCCGCCGTGCCGTGGTCCACCCGGCACTCGCGAGACCCGGGGCAGCGGCACCGGGCGCGTCGGACAGCAGCGACAGCGCACGTCGGCCAGATAGGTGGGCTCGATGGCCGGGTCTTTGACCACCCATTGGCCGCGGTCGACCTCGTCCCGGCTCGACGCCGGTCAGGTTGAGGGCCACCCGTTGGCCGCCGGCCGCCGCGGCGACCTCGCGGTCGTGCACCTGGACGCTCCGCACGCGCACGTCGCGGCGGCTCCGCCGCCGCCGCCGGCTCGCCCCGCGACCGGGGGGAGGATGGCGACCGTGTCTTCGGCGGCTGAGACTGCCCGACCAGAGCGTGCCCGCGATCACCGTCCGATCCCCTTCAGGGAGAAGACCCTGTCTACCGGCATGCGCGTCGCCGGATAGGCGGGGCGGGCGGGACCTCAGCGCCCAGGCGATCGAGCGTGGCCAGCAGCTCGGGCAAGCCCTCCCCGGTCACGCCGCTCACCAGCACGATCGGGCGCCTCGGCGTAGCGGGTGCCGGCCAGGAAGCTCCTCCATGTCGGCCTTGCACCAGTTCGACCATGTCGCGTCGACCATGTCGACCTTGGTGAGGGCGACCAGCCCGGCGGCGATGCCGAGCAGCTCGATGATGCGCAGGTGCTCGCGGGTCTGGGGCATGACCCCGTCGTCGGCCGCCACCACCAGCATGAAGAGGTCGATGCCGGTCGCGCCGGCCACCATGTTCTTGACGAAACGCTCGTGCCCGGGCACGTCGACGACGCTCAGGCGGGGCCGTTGGGCAGGGCCAGTTCGGCGAAGCCCAGCTCGATGCTGATGCCCGCTCCTTCTCTTCCTTGAGGCGGTCGGTGTCGCGGCCGGTGAGGGCCTTGATCAGCGTGGTCTTGCCGTGGTCGATGTGTCCGGCCGTGCCGAGGGTCAGGGGCCGCGGTCCTCGCCGGCCGGGCACCTGTCTTCCGCTCCCGGCATCGGCTAACTCGTCGCGGGCCCCCGGAGCACGGCCCGGTTATCACCCGCCCGACCGCCCAGGCAACGCTCTCGGCCACGGCCTCGACTCTTCGGGCTCGAGGGCGAAGACGTCTAGGTGGAGGCTATCCTGGGACACCGGGCACGACCGGGATCGGGGCTCGGCGCAACTCCGCCTCCAAGGCCGTCACGCCCCCCGGCGCTCCGTGTTGGCTACCCGACGCTCCGTGGTGGCTACCCGACGCTCCGGAGTGGCCTCCCGCGGCTCCGTGAGGATGGCGCGGCTCCGGCCCAGACCAACCACCAGGTCCTCCCGCCGCCCGGCCGGGCGGGCGGAGCCGCCATGCCCCCCGCTCTCCAGGGGCAGCTCGGGCAGGCGCAGGCGAACAGGCGTGCGAGGGCAATTCCACCAGGGGCATCGACCCCGCCCCGGCCCTGCCGGTCGACTCCTCGACCTCGGTGATGAAACCCTTTTGGCAACGCTCTTCAATGGCCAT
>CAWHIX010000005.1:0-160444 GCA_963829545.1 uncultured Actinomycetes bacterium | reverse complement strand
GAACGGGACGTCTCAGAACTGCTGGGGCATGGCCACCAGCGGCTACCTCGTGAATATCGAGAAGGTCACCATGGCCCAGATGGAAGAGTGGAGAGAGAGGTACCCCGAGGCCTTCGCAAGGGACTATGACCCGGCCTCCGGTCTTAGGTTTGACGCCTGGATCATCCAGGAGGGAGATGGATCGAAATGAGTAAGGTGTTCGTTTTCGATACCTCGATCTGCAACGGCTGCTACTGCTGCCAGATTGCCTGCAAAGACGAGCACTGTGGAAACGACTGGACGCCGTACGCCAAGCCCCAGCCGGACACCGGCCAGTTCTGGCTCAAGCTGCACGAGTACGTGCGGGGGACCGTGCCCAAGGTCAAGATGCATTACGTCCCCACCCTCTGTAACCACTGCGACGAGGCCGCCTGCATGGAGGCATGCCCCGTCGAAGGGGCTATCTACAAGCGCGACGACGGCCTGGTCATCATCGACCCCGAGAAGTGCACGGGATGCAAGAGCTGCGTGGACGCCTGCGCAAGCGACGCCATCTATCTGAACGAGAGCTCTCAACATCGCCCAGAAATGCACCGGCTGCGCTCATCTTCTGGATGCTGGCTGGAAGAGCCTCGCTGCGTGGATGTCTGCCCCACCGGGGCCCTCAAGTTCATGGAGGAATCTGAGGCCCAGGCAACTGATCGCCGGCGCCGAGCACCTCCATCCCGAAGCGACAGAAGCCCCGGGTCTACTACCTGAACATACCCAAGAGGTTCATCGGCGGCACGGTCTACGACCCAGTGGCCAAAGAGGTAGTGATCGGGGCCGCCTGCACCCTGCCGCCAGTGGCAGCACTTGGACCGCGACCACCGACAGCTTCGGTGACTTCTGGTTTCGAGGGCCTGGAGGTCGGCACATATGACCTCGAGATAGCGGCAGCGGGCTTCCTGTCCAAGCTCTACGGCGCCATCAGCACGCAGAAAGACGTGAATCTGGGCGATATCCCTTTGTCCCGGTCGGCCTAGGAGAGGCAAGAAAGACACGATGATCGCATACAGATGCTGATAGAGAGCTAGCTCGGGGGCGCGAACGTCAGCGACGATGCCGCCACGCTGGACGCATACTCCGAGGACCTGAGCTTTGTCAACAAGACCCGGCCGGCCTGCGTGGTGAGGCCTCAGACCGCCGCTCAGGTGAAGCAACTGGTCGGCCTGGCAACCGAGACCGGCACCCCGCTGGTCCCGGTGAGTTCCGGCCGGCCTCATTTCAAGGGCGACACGGTGCCGAGCGCTGGGGGCGCCATCGTCGCCGACCTCGCGGCATGAAGAAGATCATCTTGTGGACCGGCCCCGCCGGGTGGCCATGGTCGAGCCCGGAGTGACCTTCGGCGAACTCATACCCGCCGCGAAGAAGGAGGGCATCAGGCTCAACATGCCCCTGCTCCGAGGGCCTCCAAGTCCGTCGTCGGCAGCATGCTCGACCGGGAGCCGGTGGTGATGCCCAAGTATCAATGGGACATCTCCGACCCGTTGGCGTGTATCGAGGTGATCTTCGGCACGGGTGACGATTTCCGCACCGGGCAGTCAGCCGGCCCGGGCACCATAGAGGAGCAATGGGCGGTCGGCGGCAGGCAGAAGGCGCCCTACGGCCCGCACGTGCCATCCTGGCACCGGCTGGTTCAGGGAGCCCAGGGGACCATGGGCATCGTCACCTGGGCCTCTCTGCGCTGCGAGCTTCTCCCCAGCCTGGAGGAGCCCTTTGTGGTCGGCTCCTCCCGGCTCGAACCGCTCCTCGACATGGCGCCTGGCTCGTCCGGCTGAGAATGGTCAACGAGTGCTTCGTGCTTTCGAGCACCGACCTCGCGGCCCTGTTCGCCGAAGATTGGCCCGCGGACTACACGCCGTCTGAGGGCCGATCTTCCGGCGTGGACCTCTTCTACACGGTGGCCGGCTACGAGTTCTTTCCCGGAGGAAGAGTCAGCACCTACCTGGACGACATCACCGCCCTTTCCATGCGCCTGGGCTTGGAGCCGCGCAATCGGTGGCAGGCCTATCCGCTCGCGACATCATGAAGACCGTCCAGCGGCCCAGCGCCGGAGCCCCACTGGAAGCTCCGGCCAAAGGGCTCGTGCGAAGACGTGTTCTTCTTGACGACCCAGGAGAGGATCCCGGGTCTCGTCGAGATCGTGCAAGATCTCGCCGCCAACGCCGGATACCCCGTCACCGAGGTGGGTGTCTACGTCCAGCCCATCGTGCAGGGTACGAGTTACCACGTGGAGTTCAGCCTCTTCTACGATCCGGCCGACCCCGCCGAGGCCGACCGTGTGAGGAACCTCTCCCGGGGCGCGACCAAGGCTCTGATGGATGCCGGCGCCTTCTTCTCGCGGCCCCACGGAGAGAGCGCGTCGAATGATCATGAACCGTGATGGGGCTTCGGTCGAGATGCTGAAGAGTCTCAGACAGATCTTCGACCCCAACAACGTCATGAACCCGGGGAAGCTGTGCTTCTAGTGGTCACCTGGCCGCCCCAGCAAGGGTTACTGAAGGATACGGAAGGAGCGAAATGGCACTAGAAGAGTATGCCGGCGATATGAATATGTGCTGCCGGTGTTCGGCGTGCAAGTTCATCCCCTTGCAGATGGTAAAGGGCTTCGAGCACGCGAACGTATGTCCAAGCATCTCCCGGTACAACTTCCATTTCTTCTCCGCGGGCGGCCGCCTGAACCTGGGGGCTGCCGGACTGCAGAAGGGGTTCACCTATACGCCTTGGTACCTCTCGAGCATCTACAACTGCCAGATGTGCGGCGCCTGCGACGTCTCCTGCAAGTACGGCATGGACATGGAAGTGCTCCAGCCTCTCCAGGAACTGCGTATCAAGGCGGTCGAGGACGGCCATGCCCACCCGGCTCTCGAGAAGGTGGTCGCCCGTATGCGCACGACCGGCAGTATGGTCCCGACTGAGGGGGTCAAGCGCGGCGACTGGGCCGAAGGGCTGGGTCTGAAGGATGCGAGTCGAGAGAAGGTGGACGTCCTCTACCACGTAGGGTGTCTCACCAGCTACGACAAGGACATGCAGAGAGTCGCCACCGCCACGGCCAAGGTGCTCACCGCCGCCGGCATCGACTTCGGTATCGCCGGCGAGGCCGAGACCTGCTGCGGGGGGCGGGCCTACGAGATGGGTCACAAGGACGACTTCCTGGCTCAGGCGGCCAAGAGCATGGAGGTCATCAGGAAGAGCGGGGCGAAGACGCTGGTCACCAGCTGCGCCATGTGCTACCAAGCCTTCGCAGTCCTGTACGACCGCTTCGGGCTCAAGGATGACCTCAAGGTGCTTCACACCACCCAGCTCATGGCCGATCTTCTGGCTGCGGGCACATTGAAGTTCAGCAAGGCGCAGGATCTCTCGGTCACGTATCACGACCCTGCCATCTGGGCCGGCTTGGAGAGCCGTGGATCCATTGGCAAGGCACGAAGGTCCCCGGCGACCGCTTCATCTTCGAACCGCAGAGGCCCTACCGGCGAGGGACGAACGGCGTCTACGAACCTCCGCGCGACGTGATCAGGAGCCTACCGGGCGTAACGCTCACCGAGATGGACCGCATCAAGGAGTACGCGTGGTGCAGTGGCTCCTGCGGCGGTGTCACCGATTCCAATCCGGAGTTCGCCGAATGGACGGCCGCGCAGCGGCTCGAAGAAGCCGCCTCCACCGGTGCCGAGGCCCTCGTCTCCGCCTCTCCGTGGAGCGAGAAGCTCTTCGCCGACACCATCGCCAAGCAGCACGGCAGTCTCAAAGTCCACGACATCGTCGAACTGGCCGCGCAGGCCCTGTAAGGAAGGAGGTCGATAAGCCTTGACTCTAGCGAAGGATATCCATGAGGCCTTCGCCGACGTCGTGGGGGAGGAGAACCTCTGTGACGACCCGGTGATGATGTACAGCTACTTCAAGACCGATTTCGCCGCCGTAGTCATGCCCAAGAACACGGCCGAGGTACAGGCCGTGGTCCGCCTCTGCAACAAGCACAAGCTGCAGTTCCGGCCGATCTGCACCGGCTTCACCTGTGTGGCCCCTCCGGGGATCGATCATGATCGACCTGACGCGCATGGACCAGATCATCGAGATCAACGAGAAGAACATGTACGCGGTGGTCGAGCCCTACGTGACCTCGGCGCAGCTACAGGCCGAGCTGTTCAAGCGCGGTCTCAACACCAACATCAAGGGTTCGGGAGCGCAGTGCTCGGCCATGCTCAAAGGCCATGGGCATATGGACCAGTCCACCGGCGCGGACGACCGCAACCATCTGGCCGTTGAATGGGTGACCCCGACCGGAGAGCTGATCAAGGTCGGTTCGTGGGGATCCTCGGACGAGTGGTTCTGCGGGGATGGACCGGGCCCCTCGCTGCGGTGCCTCGTGCAAGGCGTCATGCCACCCAGTCTGACGCCGGGTGTGTTCACCAAAGTCGCCTTCAAGATCTATCACTGGCCGGGGCCTGACAGGTACCCGTTGCAGGGGTACTCGCCGAAGTACACGTTGAGCGAGAACCCGTCGAACATGATGGCCCGCTACTACAGCTTCCCGACGCTGGAGCAGATGATGCAGGCGGAGACCAAGATCGGCGAAAGCGAAATCGCCCTGGAACTGATGGGGTTCAACATCTCCATGCTGGTCGCCAACGTCACCAACTGCAATGAAGACGAGATGGCCTTGTTCGAGCGCGCCTCCAAGGAGGCGCTGGGTCCGGGTTTCTTCGTCATCATCGCCGGCGACTCCGCGGGAGACTTCGCCTACAAGAAGAAGGTACTCGAAACGATCATAGGCCAGACCAAGGGAGAATCTCTGAAATTCGTGGAAGATCCCGAGACAGAGGGAATCCTGCTGGCCCAGTGCACCAGAATCAGCGCTTCGATCAGGGAGACCTTCCGACCGGGAGGGTTCTTCAAGGGAATCCCGATCATGGGCCAGCGGGACCTGACCGTCCGCTGGGCGATCGGAGCCGGCAAGGCCAAGCTCCCGCTGATCGAGAAGGGCCTCATCGCGGATGACGGCGGAGGCTTCTTCGGATGGGGTGTTGAGCACGGGCACCTGGGTAAGACGGAGATCTTCTGCAAGTTCAGCCCCTCGAACCCGGAATCGTGGAAAGCCGTCGACGCTTGGGAGCACGGTCAGAATGCCAGGGCTGTCGATGAGAAGTACTTCGCGATCACGATGGTCTCGGAAGAGGAGGTCGAACGCAGGGTAGGGCCGGCTCTGTCCAACTACCACCGGTGGTGGTACAAGACCCTGGAGATGCTCGATCCCAACGGCGTCATACCCGCGAAGGGGATCAGCAAGATCCATCCGTGACGGCTAGAAAGAGGGTGGACCTTCACAGGCCCCCCGATTTGGCGCGGGGACTGGCTCGGAGTAACGCGGTGCAGTATTCGGTCTTGAGAAGCGTAGGAGTGAAAGACAATGGCCTATATGATAAGTGACGAATGCATGGCGTGCGGCATATGCAATGCTGCACGTGTTTGCCCCAATGGGGCGATTACGGAGGGGGACATGATCTCCGTAGTCGATCCGAGCAGATGCACGGAGTGCGTGGGCGCCAATCCCGCTCCGGTGTGTATCCCTGACTGCCCGGCACAAGCCATAGATGCTGGACCCTTCTCATGAAGAGAGCACGGAGGAACTCCTGGCAAAATGGTGTTCGCTGCACCCGGGAGAGACCCCCAGGTTGTTCTCTGCGGCATAGTCGATCTCGAGTGAAGCGTGAGGAGATACGTGATGGGCGATTTTTCGCTTCGCAGTCTCGGCAAGGAGGTGCGGAAACTCGGTGGGGGCAAAGGCTTCAAGCAATGACTGGGGACAACACTTGAGAGGGGCTGAGAGATGAAGAGAATCCTGATTCTGAGTATGGCGCTGATCGTACTGCTAGCACTTCCCTTGGTGGTGGCGTGCGGCGGGGAAGATGAGACGACCACGACCGCGGCCGCTCCGACTGAAACTACAGCGGCCGCTCCGACTAAAACCACGCGGCCGGGGGCACGGCCACGACCGCGGCCACTACCGCCACGACGGTCGGTCAACCGGTCACCTTGTACGTCGGTGGTACCTTCGCACTGACCGGGGCCTATGCCGAAGATACCTCGGCCGTGCTGGCTGGGTTCCAGGACTATGTCAAGTATGTAAACGACAACAAGATCTTGGCGCCCTGGTCTACCGATAAGATCATCCCGGCCAATATCACATTCGAACTGCTATGGGCCGACGATGCCCTTGCGCCCGAGAAGGCCCTGACCATTTACGATGACTTGAAGTCCAAGGGTCTTCTGGTAGAGAGGATCAGCGGGTCCCCGGAAGGCATGGCGCTGAAGGACAAACTCATAGAAGACGGTGTCGGCGCGACCGGCCAGTCCACATCGGCTGCGTACCTCAGTCCCCCCGGTAACATCTTCTCGAACGGTCCCATCTATACCGACCAAATGGCCGCGGTGGCGGACTGGTTCTTGGAGAACTGGACCGACACCAGCCGCAAACCGAGAGTCGCCTATCTGACCGCCGATAGCGCCCTGGGCCGGGGCCTCGATATTCCTGAGATGAAGGCGTATCTGGAGCAAATCGGCTACGAATTCGTAGGCGCCCAGTTCGTGCCGATGGTTCCCACCTCTCCTCCGACCACCCAACTCGCCTGGCTGAAGGACAACAAGGTCGATCTTGCGCTCGGTATCATGATCAATGCCGGCAGTCAACCGACGATCGGGGAAGCAGTCCGTCTGGGAATGGGTGTCGGTCTTCCGTACGAGATCACCTTTGCCTTCGGCGCTCCGTCCCACCTCCAGATCTTCCTGCCCGACATGGGCGCGAAGGGCAACGGGGTAGTAGTCGCCGGCGACTATTGCGCTTTGGATGCCCAGAACGACGGTATTGCCTTCGCCAACCTGCTGCAGGAGACGTACCGGCCGGACAAGAAGAACGGGAACGTCATGTACCTGGACGGCGTGATCGAGGCCATGACTCAGGTGGAGGCTCTGCGACTGGCCAGCATGGCGGTCGATCCTGCCAAACTGACGTCCATCGATGTACTGGAGAAGGGCTTCAGGCAGATCAAAGACATGAGCACCGGCGGCATCACCGTCTCCCCGTTGACCTACGGCGAGGGTGACCCTCAAGGTGTAGATGCGGTGCGGATCCAGCAGATCCAGAACGAGACGATCGTTGAGCTCGGTTCGTATCCGCTGCACAACATCCTGCCAGCTCCGCCGAAATAGCGGTTCCTGGAAAGTAGAGATCTATGAAGGGGGGTTCCTACGGGAACCCCCCTGTTCTTGCTGGCACGCTCCCGTCCGCGTGCTCTTCCTGCAGTGCCGTTTGCCATGGCCACTGGTCACTCAACGTAAGGCAGGTGTCCCACGTGACGAATCTGAAGAGAGACCTGGTATGCCTTGTCGGTGGCGAACAGGTTCTCGACGACCCCGACGTTCTAGCCTCGTACGCGAGCGACGAGAGCTTCGTGCTCTCCATCAAGCCCAAAGCCGTCGTGCGGCCGGGCACGAGGACGAGGTCCAGGCCCTGGTGGTGTGGGCCAACCAGACGGGCACACCGCTGGTGCCCGTGAGTTCCGGCGCGCCCCACTTCTACGGCGACACCGTGCCCAGCGTGCCCGGCGCCGTCATGGTGGATCTGTCCCGGATGAACCAGATCATCAAGCTCGACAGTCGGAACCGCATCGCCGTGATAGAGCCCGGGGTCACCTACGGGCAGCTCCAGCCGGCTCTGGCCAAAGAGGGCCTGGCCATCGTGCCGCCCCTGTACCCTCGGGCCAACAAGTCGGTCGTCGCCGGCCTTCTGGAGCGGCAGCCCACCCTGGTCCCCCGCTACGACTACTCGCTCACCGAACCGCTTCGCAACTGCGGGGTGGTGTGGGGCAACGGGCAGAAGTTCTCCACAGGGGAGTCTGGCAACTCGGTACCGGACATCGAGGCCCAGTGGAACGCCGGCCGGCGACTCCTGGAACCGAAAGGCCCCGCTCAGACCGACTTCTTCCGGCTGCTCACGGGCGCGCAGGGCACGCTGGGCATCGTGACCTGGGCGTCGGTGCGCGTACAGCTCATCCCGGATCCCAAGAAGACCCTGTTTGTGAGCGCCCCCAAGCTCGACGACCTGGTGGACCTGTCCTACCGGTTGACCCGGCTGCGCTTGGGCGACGAACTGCTGATCGTCAATGCCGCCTACCTGGCGACGTTGCTGGCCGCCGACAGTGCCGAGGCCGCCGCGCTTCGCGGGGCGCTCCCCGCCTGGACTCTTGTCGTCGGCATCGGTGGCCGTGCGCTTCGCGCCGGCCAGCGGGTGGCGGTGGCGGAGCAGGACATCGCCGGCGAGGTGGCGGCCCGGGGGCTCAAGCTGCAGCCCGCGCTCCCCGGCGTGGCCAGCAGTCGCGTGGACGCGGTGCTCGGCGGCGTGGCGGCCGACCCGCACTGGAAGCTGCGCGCCAAAGGCGGCGTGGCCGACATCTTCTTCCACACCCACCTGGAGAACGCTCCGGGCCACCTGGCTACCATGCTGCGAGCTGCTGTTGCTCACGATTACCCCGTGGCCGACGTCGGCGTCTACCTGCAGCCGCAACACCAGGGTGTGTCGTATCACATGGAGTTCAGCCTGCCGTATGCGCCGGAGGACAAGGCCGAGGCGGCCAAGGCCCGCGCCCTCTACAGCGCTGCCGGCCGGCGGCTGATGGCCGAGGGCGCCGCCTACTTCTCCCGTCCCTACGGCGAATGGGCCGACGCCGTCTATAACCGCGATGCAGCGTCGCGGGACATCCTGCGCGCGGTCAAGAAGATCCTTGACCCCAACAACATCCTCAACCCCAGCAAGCTCTGCTTCTAGACCGGAAGGAGGGAGACGACCATCATGGCACTTGAAGACTTCAAAGCGGACGCGCTGCGGTGCACCCGCTGCTCCTACTGCAAATGGATCCCCTTCGACCTGGTCAAGAGCCACCAGTACGCCAAGGGCTGCCCCAGCGTGGACTACAACCATTTCCACTCCTACTCGGGAGGCGGAAGGCTGATCACCATGCTGTCGCTCCTGCAGGGGCGGAGCCGAAGTGGACGACTGCGTCGTGGACATCGCGTTCAAATGCCAGCTGTGCGGCAGCTGCGACGTGGCCTGCAAGGTCTGCCGCTACGACATGGAGCCGCTGGCCGGCATCAAGGAGTTCCGGCGCACGCTGAACGAGCAGGGCAAGGTCCCGGCCGCGTACCCGAAGCTCATCGGCAACCTGCGGGAAGCCGGCAACTTCGCCGGACAGTCGCAGGCCGACAGGGCCACGTGGGCAGACGGTCTGGGACTGAAGGAGCTGGGGGCCGGCGGCGCAGCCCCGGCGCCCGTGCTGTTCCACGCCGGCTGCCGCTACTCCTTCGACCCCACGCTGCGCTCGGCGGTGCAGGCGGCGGCCAAGGTACTCAAGAAGGGCGGCGTCGACTTCGCCATCGATCCGAACGAGGCCTGCTGCACGGGCAAGGCCTACGACATGGGCTACCGCGACGACTTCGCCGCCGCGGCCAAAGCCAATCTGGAGAAATGGGCGGCGGCCGGCGTCACGACCGTCGTCACGCCCTGCGCCACCTGCTTCTGGACGTTCAAGCGGCTGTATCCGGAAGCGGCGGCCGCGGGGCCTGGCGCCGACACACCCGTCCCCGAGATCCTGCACACCACCCAGCTGGCCGACCGGCTGCTCAAAGACGGCCGCCTCAAGCCCAGCAAGAGGGTGCCGCTCAGCGTCACCTATCACGACCCGTGCCACCTGGGCCGCCAGGGCGAGGACTACGAGGCCTGGAACGGCAAGGAGGTCAAGATCTACGGCCAGGCGGTCGTCTACGACCCGCCCCGCCCCCGCTACAACGGAGCCTACGGGGTCTACGACGCCCCGCGCGACGTCCTCAGGGCCATCCCCGGCGTGGAGCTGGTGGAGATGGAGCGCAGCCGCGAAGCTGCCTGGTGCTGCGGCGCGGGCGGCAACGTGCGGGAGGCCTATCCCGAGTTCAACGCCTGGACGGCGGGCAAACGCGTGGAGGAAGCCAAGAGCACCGGGGCCGAGGCCCTGGTCACCGCCTGCTCGGGGTGCGAGAAGAACTTCGCCGAAGCGGTGGTCGCAGGCGCTATCGACCTAGAAGTTCTCGATGTGCTCGAGCTGCTCGAGCGATCTCTGTAAAGAGGAGGGGATCATGCCTATCTCTGACGAAGCATATGCCGGGCTCGAGGACATCGTCGGCAAGGAGAACGTCAGCCGGAACCCGGCGATCATGGACGGGTACGCCTTCCAGTGGCTGGCCGACCTCGTGCGCCCGGACCTGAGCCACTTCATGCCCCGCCCGGTGGCGGCGGTCATGCCCGCATCCACCGAGGAGGTCCAGGCCGTCGTCCGCCTCGCCAACAAATACAAGATCAAGGTCAAGCCCCATGGCACGGGCTGGTATCACTGGGCCGCGCCGATCTACGACGACAAAGACACCATGCAGCTCGACATGCGGCGCATGAACGCGATCGAGATCGACGAGAAGAACGGCATCGCCATCGTGGAGCCGTACGTGATCCATGCGCAGTTGCATGCGGAGGCCATCAAACGCGGCTGGACCTGCACCATCATCGGCGCCGGCTGCTCCTGCTCGGTGTTGGCGGCCGCCTGCGCGTTCGCCGGCATGGGACCGGCCGGCTTCTGGATGGGAGGACATGCAGAGAACCTCCTTGGCATGGAGTGGGTCACGCCCAGCGGTGAGATCGTCCGCAGCGGCTCGTTCGGCTCGGGAGCAGGCCACGTCTGCAGCGAGGGCCCGGGCCCGAGCGTGCGGGGGGTCATGCGGGGCTCTATCGGCCAGCGCGGCGGCCTGGGCGTCTTCACCAAATGCTCCATCAAGCTGGCGCACTGGCCCGGCCGCACCGACTGGCCGGTGACCGGCACCGTCCCGGCCTACCGGCTTCCGCTCGACGAAACCTTCCGCGTCTACACCGTGGCGATGCCCTCGTGGGACGCATGGGCCGACGCCTACCACAAGATCTACGACAACGAGATCGGTTTCATATTCCACCGGCAGTTCAACCTGGCGGGCGCCGACCTTGCCCCCGCGTTCTGGCTGATGTACACCGATCCCACCAAGCAGCTCAGCGACGTTCCGGCGATCCTCAAAGAGCCGGGGGTGGCCGAGCTCACCGAGGAAATGCGGATATCCTTCCAGATCGTGCTGGCCGGTCGCTCCACGGGCGACATCGAGCTCCAGGACCAGATCCTGGACGACATCCTCGCCGAGGTGGGCGGCTGGAAGGTCGAGCGCTTCTGCGAGAAGGACATGGCGGAGTTCACCAACGTCTACCTCAACCGGCTGGGCCACAAGCACATCAACTTCGTGTGGGCGGGCGGCTACATCGGCAGCTGGATGCAGATAGGCACGCCCGACTGGGTCAAAGGATACATACCCGCGGCGAGTGCAGGACTGGAGCGCGACGCCAAGGATGGGCTCCTGGTGCAGTGCGGGGGCGACGCCATGATGGGCCCGGGGAGCTCCTATCCCGGAGGCGGCAACACCTGCCTTGAGCAGTTTGTTTCCTACGACCCGGCTGACGAGGCCTCCACCCGGGCCGGGATCAAGCACATGGAGGACGCCATCACCGACGCTCTTGCCATCGGTTATCCGCCAGGCAAGGAAGCCATGTATCTGGAGATGGGCCACTCGGACGATCGCACCTTCAAGAAATGGGCCGCCGCCCAGCAGCCGTTCACCTTCATCTTCCAGCGGAAGATCAAGGAGCACGTGGACCCCAACGACATAGGTGACCGGATGTACAACTACATCCCGGAGGAGTACGAGCCGCAACAATGACACCGATGACAAGCGCAGCCTTCGGTTACTCGGACTTGAGGGGTTGGATACACGAGGCGGAACGAATAGGCAAGCTCAACCGACGCGAGAGCCCACTGGGACAAGGAAATAGGCTGCATCTTAGGGCTTCCGAGCGTTGCGCATGCGGAACTGATACCACCGAAGGCCCGGCTGAGATTCAGAAGCAGTTGTATGGCCTAGACCTTGCCACTGGATATGCTAAGTTTCTTGAAGGAGGGTCGCGTCTGACCCAGCGCAACTCGCAGCCGATGGGGGGAAAGAAATGGTGGATGAGCCGTATCAGTCGCAGCCAGAGCCACAGGCGCAGTCGCCGTCGCACGAGGAGCCTGTTGCCGACGATTCACGGCCACAAACTCCCGACAAGACGGTCATCAAATCGCTTGGTCTCAGTGGGGGCATCTACGGCGCCGTGCCCTGTGCGGTGGATGTCAAGGACGGCAAGGTGGTGCGGATCAGACCGCTCCATTTCGATTCCAGGTACGACCCGGCTACCTTCAACGCGTGGAAGATCGAGAAGAACGGTAGGACCTTCGAGCCGCTGATGAAGTCGGCGCCTTCTCCCTGGAGTCTGGCCTACAAGAAGCGCACCTACTCGCCCAACCGGATCAAGTACCCCCTCAAGCGGGTGGACTGGGACCCCAACGGGGAGCGCAACCCGCAGAATCGGGGCAAGAGCAAGTACGTGCGCATCTCCTGGGACGAGGCCACCGACCTCATCGCCGCCGAGATCAAGCGCGTGCACAAGGAATACGGTCCACTGTCCATCCTGGTGCAGGGCGACGGCCACGGCGAGTGCAAGTTCATCCACGCCCCGCATGGCTGCTCCACCCTGCTCCTCGACAAGATGGGCGGCTTCACCCAGCAGGTGCGTAACCCAGACAGCTGGGAAGGCTGGTACTGGGGCGCCCGGCACATCTGGGGCAAGGGTCTGGTGGGCATGATGAACCCGGCCGACAACATCGTGAACGACATCTCCCAGCACAGCGACATGGTGGTGGTCTGGGGCGGCGATCCCGAGACCACGCCGTGGGGTTTCCGCGGGCAACTCGCGAGCCGCTGCTCTTCTTCTGGAACCAGATCGGCCTCAAGCAGGTGTACATCTGTCCAGAAGTGAACTACGCCTGCGCCATCCATGCCGACAAGTGGATCCCGGTGCTCCCCAACACCGACGCGGCGCTGCAACTCGCCGTCATCTACATGTGGATCACCGAGGGAACTTACGACAAGGCATACGTCGAGACTCACACGGTGGGCTTCGACAAGATCAAGGCCTACGTGCTGGGTGAAGAGGATGGCGTAGCCAAGACGCCCAAGTGGGCCTCCGAGAAGTGCGGCGTCCCCACCTGGACCATCAAAGCGCTGGCGCGTGACTGGGCCCAGAAGGTGGTCACCATCGGCCACTACTTCGCCGGCGGCATGGCCCGCGGCCCCTACGCCACCGAGCCGGCCCGGCTCGAGATCATCCTGCTGGGCATGCAGGGCTTGGGCAAGCCGGGCGTGCATCAGGCGCAGATCGCCTACCTGGGCATGCCCAAGAACGTCCTGGGCGCCGGGCGGCAGTACATGGACATGTTCAACAACCTGGCCACCTCACCGATGGGAGACCGTCTACTCAAGCCGCACAAGGGCACGCCCTTGGCCTGGGGCAAGCAACTGGTTCCCAAGACCCTCATCGAAGACGCCATCAAGAAGGGCACTGTGGATTTCTGGGGCACCGGCGGCCACGAGGAACCCGCAGCCGACCAGTACAAGAAGTACACCTACCCCATCCCCGCCGATCAGGGCGGCACCGAGATCCACATGATGTGGACCGACACTCCCTGCCGGGTGACCTGTTGGAACTGCGGCAACGACGTCTGCGAAGCCATGCTGAGCCCCAAGATCGAATGCATCGTGGCGCAACATCCCTGGCTGGAGAACGACTGCTTATACGCCGACGTCATCCTGCCCACGAACACCACCCTCGAAGTGAACGACATCATGCTCAACCTGCGTGACGGCGACAGCTTCCAGACGGTCATCAACATGCGCAAGGCCATCGAGCCGGTGGGCGAATCGAAGAGCGACTACGAGGCGGTGTGCGCGGTCGCCGAGAAGCTGGGCATGCTGGACGAGGTGACCGACGGCTTCTCTGAAGCGGAGCTCATCAAAGGGGTCTTCGACGGCATGGGCTTCGACAAGCTCGTCAGTTGGGAGGAGTTCGAGGAGAAGGACTACCTTGTCGTTCCCTATGAGACGGACTGGCAGAAACACACGGCCGGCTGGTACGACTTCTATCAAGACCCCGTCGCCAACCCCATACCCACGCCCACCGGCAAGCTGGAGTTCTACTCCGAGAGCCTGGACAAGGCTTTCCCCCACGACGAGGAACGCCCCGGCATCCCCAAGTGGATCGAGAAGGGCATCACCCACGACGAGCGCCTGGGAAGCAAGCGGGGGCAGGCCTATCCGCTCCTGGTCATGTCCAACCACGGGCGCTGGCGTGTCCACGCCCAGTGCGACGACATCCCTTGGAGCAAGGAAGCGGTCACCGGCAAGGTGAGGGGCTTCGACGGTTATCTGTACGAGCCCTGTTGGATGCACCCGAGCATCGCGGCCTAGCGGGGCATCAAGAACGGCGACGTAGTGCGCGTGTACAACGAGCGCGGCAGCGTGCTGTGCGGCGCCCTGGTGTTCGAGCGCATCATGCCCGGGGTGCTTTCCATCGACCACGGGGCCAGGGCCGACTACATCATCCCGGAGAGGTTGGACCGGGGTGGAGCCATCAACACTATCGCCCCCGCCGGTCTCACCTCGAGACATGCCGCGGGGCAGGCTACGAGCGGTTACCTCGCGGAGGTGGAGCGGGTGAGCATGCAGCAGATGGACGAATGGCGCAGGGACTATCCGGATGCCTTCGAGCGCGACTACGACTACGCGTCGGGTCTGCACTTCAACGGCTGGGTCGAGGGGGAGAGGTAACAATGGGCAAGAAGGTATTTGTAATCGATCTGTCCGTCTGCAACGGCTGTTATACCTGCCAGTTCGCCTGCAAGGACGAGCACTGCGGCAACGACTGGACCCCCATCGCCAAACCGCAGCCCGAGATCGGGCAGTTCTGGCTGAAACTGGACGAGCGCGTGCGCGGCACGGTGCCCAAGGTCAAGGTGGCCTACCGTCCTCACCTGTGCATGCACTGCGACGAGGCACCCTGCATGGAGTCGTGCCCGGTAGAGGGCGCCATCTACAAGCGCGAAGACGGCCTGGTCATCATCGACACGGAGAAGTGCACCGGCTGCCGCAACTGCATGGACGCCTGCCCCTACAGCACCATCTACTTCAACGAGAACCTCAACATCGCCCAGAAGTGCACGGGCTGCGCCCATCTCTTAGACAGCGGCTGGACCGACACCCGCTGCACCGATGCCTGCCCCACCCTGGCCATCAAGATCATGGACGAAGACGACGCCGAGACCCAGGCCCTCATCACTGGTGCCGAGGTGTGGAAGCCGGAGCTCAAAGACACAGTGAAACCCCGCGTCTACTACCTCAACGTGCCCAAGAAGTTCATCGCCGGCACGCTGTATGAACCCGTGGAGGAAGAGGTGGTCATCGGAGCTACGGCCACCCTCACCGACACCAAGAGCGGCGCCGTCCTCACCCTCGAGACCGACGCCTACGGCGACTTCTGGTTCGAAGGCATCGGCGACAGCACCTACGACCTGGAGCTGAAGGCAGGCGGCAAGGTGAAGACCTTCACCGCTCTGGATACCACGCCCGCAGACATCAACCTGGGGGACATCCCGCTGGCGTAGGCTAGTCGGCGAGGACCTCGCTGGTGTCGGGGCGCGCTGCCGAAACGGCAGCGCGCCCCGCTCTCGTCTCCGGGCAGAACGAGTGCCGCCAGGGCGCCCAACGCATACACCCCGGCCGACAACAGGTATGCCGGAGCGAGGGAGCCGAAGGCGTCGCCCAAGAGGCCGCCCAGGTATGGCCCCAGGCTCTGGCCGACTCCCACGAGGATGGTGACGAAACCGAGCGAAGCGGAGGCGAGGACGGCCCCGAACCTGTCGCCACAGGCCGCTCCCACCAGGCCGGGGATGACCACGCCGGTCGACCCCAAGAGTACCGCCGAGACGCCCAGCGCCGCGAGGCTCGGCGCCCAGGCGAAGAGCAGAGCGGCTGCGGCCCCGAGCGCCAAGGTGATGGCGATGGTACGGCGGCGGCCTATGCGATCGGAGATGGTGCCCCAGAAGAACCCGCCCACCAGGCCCGCTACCCCGACGCACCAGGAAGAGTTGCCGGCCGTCTCCGCGCTGTAGCCGAGGTCGGCCGTTAGACGTTTCTGGAAGAACGTGAAGTAGGTGAGAAAGCCGATGCCGTACAAGAAGTAGATCATGCCCAGGTGCCAGGCGTATCCAGAGCGGAGTATCCCCAGCACGTCGGAACCCGTCGTCTCTCGGGAGGAGTGGGCCGCCCCCGTCCGGCGGCCGAAGAGCAGAGCTCGGCCCTGCGTGGGCAGGCTGGGACGGTCGCGCATCACCAAGAGGTTCAGGACCGTCAGCAGCAGGGTGACGCCGGCGAAGAAATACCAGGCCAGCCGCCAGCCCTCTTCGCCGCCGCCGGCGATGAGGCGTGGCACCAGGGGCCCGGCGAGGACCATGGCCAAGGACGAACCGGTGGGCACGATCGACGATGCCAAGCCTACCCGGCGCACATCGAACCAGGCGGCCATGAGGCCGATGGCAGGCACCAGGATCATGCCGTTGCCCATGCCGGTGACAAGCCGCCCGATCGAGGCTCCGGCCAAGCCGTCCGAGAAGCCGGTGATGAGCATGCCCAGGGTGGTGACCGCGAGACCGATGGTGAGGACGAAGCGCGGACCCAGCCGGGAGGCGAGCACCCCTGCCTACGGCCGCGGTTATGGTGTAGCCGATGAGAGTCCACGAGGCCAGCGAGCCCGCGGCGGCACTCGTGAGGCCGAGCGCTCCCTGCATGGCCGGAAGGACGGCGCTATAGCCGAAGCGGCCGAACCCGATGGCGCCGAACACGCTCAGGAAGGCCATGGCCAGGATGACCCAACGGTACTGGGGGCTACGTCTCAAGATCCCTCCCCAACGCGGCATTACCCCTGAGGGTTCCATTCTAGCTGGAGGAAACCATTTGGGGTAATATGAAACGCCCGCTCCACTGCGGCCGTTTGCTGCGCGCATCCCTCGTTCCTGAGGGCGAAATCCATTTCGCAGTGCTCGGATCCAGCGAGGCGGGCGAGGGTCATTACCAGCCTAGGTGGGTATCGTTGGCATCAGTGAAAGGTCACATCGAGATAGACAAGGCGCGCTGCAAGGGCTGCGCCTTCTGCATCGACTTCTGCCCCCGGAACAGCATCGAACTGTCCGAGGAACTCAATCTCAAGGGCTACTTCGTGGCGGCTTTCAAGGACGGCGAGGGAAGCGAAGACGGAAACGGGTGTAACGGATGCGGCACCTGCGCGCTCATGTGCCCCGAGGTCGCCATCGAGGTGGTGAGGGAATGAAGCAACTCATGAGTGGCAACGCGGCCCTGGGGGAAGCGGCCGTGCTTTCCGGCTGCACCTGCTATTTCGGCTATCCCATCACCCCGCAGAACGAGCTGACGGAGTACATGGCCAAGCGCATGTGCGAAGTGGGCGGGGTCTTCATCCAGTCCGAGAGCGAGATCGCCGCCATCAACATGGTCTTCGGCGCGTCGGTGGCCGGAGCGCGGGCCATGACCTCTTCGAGCAGCCCGGGCATCAGCCTCAAGCAGGAGGGCATCTCCTACCTGGCAGCGGACGAGCTGCCCGCGGTCATCGTCAACATGGTGCGGGGCGGACCCGGCATGGGCAACATCTCGCCGGCCCAGTCCGACTACTTCCAGGCCACCCGCGGCGGCGGCCACGGCGACTACCGGACCATCGTCCTTGCCCCCGGGTCGGTCCAGGAGTTGACCACCGTCGTGCCCCTGGCCTTCGATCTTGCCGACAAGTACCGCAACCCGGTCCTGATCCTCGGCGACGGCATGCTGGGGCAGATGATGGAGCCGGTGGATTTCGACGACCTCGTGCGCCCGCCCGACTACGAGAAGGACTACATGCTCACAGGGGCCAAGGACCGGCCGGCCCGCAAGGTGCACTCTCTTATCTTCGACACCAAGCTGCAGGAAGAGCACAACTGGAAGCTGCAGAGGAAGTTCCAGCTCATGGAGCAGAACGAGGTACGCTACGAGACCTATCTCATCGATGACGCCGAGATGATCGTGGTCGCCTACGGCATCGGCGCGCGTATCGCCAAAGGTGCCATCAAAAGGCTCCGCCAGGACAACCTGAAGGTGGGCATGATCAGGCCCATCACCCTCTGGCCCTTCCCGGCGAAGGCCCTTCGGGAGATGGCCAAGACGGTGGGCGACTTCTTCGTCTTCGAGATGAGCACCGGCCAGATGGTCGAGGACGTGCGGCTGGCGCTGGAAGGCAGCGCCCAGATCCACCTTTACGGCAGGCCGGGCGGGGTGATCCCCATGCCCGTGGAGCTGTACCGGATCATCTCTCGCCACTACTACCAGGCCCACGCCGGCGGCAAGAGGAAGAAAGCATGAAGACCGTCTACGCGAGGCCCAAGCTGCTGAAGGAGGCCCACTTCCACTACTGCCCGGGCTGCGGGCACGGCATCATCAACCGCCTGCTGATGGAAGTCATCGAAGAGATGGACCTGCAGAGCCGCGCCGTCTGCGTCGCTCCCGCCGGGTGCGGCATGCTCCTCTACAACTACTTCGATATCGACGTGCTCGAATCGGCCCACGGCCGGGGGGCCGCCGTCGCCACAGGCATCAAGCGCGCCCGCCCCGATACGGTGGTCTTCTCCTATCAGGGCGACGGCGACCTGGCCGCCATCGGCACCGCCGAGGGCTTCCATGCCGCCAACCGGGGCGAGAACATCACCGTGATCTTCGTCAACAACGGCGTGTACGGCATGACCGGCGGCCAGATGGCGCCGACCACCCTTCTCGACCAGGTGACCACCACCACCCCCGGAGGACGGGACTCGGCATAGCCGGCCATCCGGTGCGCATCTGCGAGGTGTTCGCCGAACTCGACGGCACCGCCTACCTGGAGCGGGTGGCCGTCAACAAGCCGGCCGCGGTGCGGAAGACCAAGAAGGCCATCACCAAAGCATTCCAGTGCCAGCTCGATGGCGCGGGCTTCTCTCTGGTCGAGATCCTCTCTCCCTGCCCCACCAACTGGAAGATGGGCACCCTCGAATCCTGCACGTGGATCGACGACGTCATGGCCAAGCAGTTCCCGCTCGGGGTGATCAAGGACACGACATGCTCGTAGGAACCATATTCTCGGGATTCGGAGGGCAGGGCGTGCTCTCCATGGGCTCGACACTGGCCAAGGCAGCCATGCTGGAAGGCAAGCACGTCACCTACCTGCCCTCTTACGGGGTGGAGGTGCGCGGCGGCACGGCCAACTGCACCGTCGTCGTCTCCGACGAGGAGATCGCCTCCCCCGTGGCCTCGGAGCCGGAGTACCTCGTGGCCATGAACCAGCCTTCGTTCGCGCGCTTCCAGAGCATTCTCCAGGCTGGGGGCCTTCTGTGCGTCAACTCTTCTCTCGTCAACACCGATTCGGCCCGCACCGATATCGAGATCCTTGCCATCCCCACCTCCGAATTGGCCGAACAGGTGGGGACCATCAAGGTGGCCAACATGATCCTGCTCGGAGCTCTGCTGAGAGCGAGCAACATGATCTCCTACGACGCCATGCTGGAGAATCTCGAGGCCATACTCGGTGAGGGCAAGGCCAAGCTGATAGAACTCAACAGGCAGGCCCTCGATCTGGGCTACAACTACGTCAAGGAGTAGGTTCGTGCTCATCAGGCAGCTATCCGTGAGCCTCGACAACGTGCCGGGAAGCCTCTCGACCATCAGCGAACTCCTGGGACGTGAGGGCGTCAACATCAGGGCCATCTCCGTGGCCGACACCTCCGACATAAGCACGGTGCGTTTCCTGGTGGACGATCCCGAGAAGGGCAAGAACATCCTCACCGGCAACGGCTACCATCCCCGCGAGACGGAGGTGCTTGCCGTCGAGATCCCCGATCACCCCGGCAGCATGAACGCCGTGCTCAAGCCGCTCAACGCGGCCGGCATCAACGTCCACTACCTCTATCCGCACCTGGGGCGCATGCACGACAACGCCGTGGTCATCCTGGGCGTGGACAGGACGGAGGAGGCGCAGAAGGTCCTGACGCAGAATTGGGTCAAGACCCTGGGGCGTGAGGTCTACAACGTCTGAGCGGGCGCTGATCGACAAGGGGGAGCGGGCCATGGAGATGTCGAAGCTGGTCATCATCCACGATCTCAAGGATGAGAACGCTCGACCGGCCCTCGAACGCTGGTTCCGCCGCTATCACGTGCCCGAGGTCCTTGCCCAGGGCCCGTGGACCGTTCGCTACCTGCTGTACCGCTGCGTTCCCCCGCCGCCGGGCGCAGAGGACTTCGGCTACTTCAACTACCGGGTGCACGAGAACTGGGTGCTCGACCGGAGCCTTCGCCGTGGCAGCAGGGGCCTGCTGGCCATGACGCAACAGCCGGGAGCCGTGGACGCCGTCATCGTCAACGTTCCTGCAGAGCCCACCGAGGACTTCCTAGGGGCCGGCTCGCGCTTCGACGACCACACCATCCTGCGCTGGCTCATCGCCTTTCGCTACCCGGACGGGGTGTCGCCGGCTGTGGGTGATGACTGGTATCTGAACGTGCACGTGCCCGAGCTGCTTCAGGTGCCCGGCCTGAACAGGTTCTTCAGCCACAAGGCCTACATCCAGGAGAACCCTCTGCCCCAGGGGGAGGATTTCGCCGAGCACGATGCCCTCTTCTATAGGCAGTGGCACCGGCTGACTGAGATGTGGTTCGACAACAACGAGGCCTGGGTGAAGGGCATCATCGATGGCCTACCCCCCCTGACCCGGCCCTCGTGGGCGAACCACGACAGCTTCCCCTTCCTGGTCCCGGGGAGCGAGTTCGTCTCCACCTTCATCCTGGAATCGCCCGACGCGGACTTCACCCGGGACGGGCGATCGCTGTACCACTGAGCGGCGGCCTGGCCCGGCCCGCGTGCGGCGGCCGAGCGAGGCAGTGGCGACGGTGTGCTACATTCCGACGCATGAGGATCGTAGACAGCCCCATCTCTGTCGGTGAGCTTGCCCTCATAGCCGAGCGTGGTTTTGGCGATTTGGTCAAAGCAGTAGTGGACGTCGACCGAGGTTTGATGGCGGTCGACGGCGAGCTTCACTCGGATGAGGAGGCCCTGCTCCTGGAACATGGCTCGGAGCAGCGCCATCTGTGGGGCATCAACATCTACCCGGGCCTACCCCGGTCCGAGCGCGTGGAGTTCGACTCCATGATCAACATCCGCCCTTCGCAAGGCAATCGCTCTAGAGCAGTCGAGGATGAAGCTATCCAGAACGCCATCCTGCGGCTCGTCGATTCCTTGATCGCAGACTGATGGCCGGCCACGATGATCTGGCTGCCGGGCGCTGGCAGTCCTTCACGCTGATCGAGCAGATGGCCAACGTGGGCAGTGAGGTGGAGCGGGCACTCCGTTGGGCCGGCAAGGGCAATGCCGACTACAGCCGGTCGGCGCTGGAACGCGGGCTGGAACTCCTGGATCTTACCATCGCCGACCCCCGGCACCGATGTCGCCTCAAGGAACTTACCAGGGTGCGGGAGGTCCTCCTCGACTACTTCGTGGGCGACAACGAGTTCGGCTCGTCCGAGGGCAATTGGCGCAGTTACTTCGGCGCTTTCGGGATGGCGGCCGCGCTGCAGCGGGAGCGGGAGCGGGAGCGAGCCGGCGACACGCGACTGCGGGTAGCAGGCTAGAGCCGACGCTTGCGGCCGGCGAGGGCCAGTCCTCGGGCGGCGGCCACCCAGTCACTCACACTCCCGTACACGGGCACGCCCTCGGCCTCTACGCGCGCCGACATGCACTCGGTGAACGCGCCGCCGGTGGCGCCACAGACGATCGGCTTCGCGGCCTCGCGACTGAGGCGTCCGAGCTTCTCCGGGATGTCGTCGTTCAGAGGGACGTCCTGGAACACCAGCCAGGGCATCACGATGTCCACGCCGGGGTCGGCTAGGAGAGCCTGGATGCCGATCTCGTAGTCGGAACTGCTGCCCGAACCGGTGACATCCAGAGGGTTCTGTACCACGTAGAACGAGGGGTACACCTCCGCAAGTCGCTGCAGGGTGTCGTTGGACAGCGTCGCCAACTCGAGGCCGCGGTCGCCGAGGATGTCCAGAGCCTGGACCGTGGTGCCGATGCCGTTCCCGATCATGGCCACCCGAGGGCCGCGTGCGGGGGGCTGCAGGGCCAGGGCCTTGCTCACTGCTACCAGGTCCTCGTAGCTGTCGACGGAGATGAGACCGGCCTGGCGGAAGGCTCCCGCGGCCACCTTGTAGGAGCCGGCCAGGAAGCCGGTGTGGGTCAGGGCCGCGCCGGCCGCTGAGGGCGTGCGGCCGGACTTGAATACCACAACGGGCTTGCGTACGGCTGTGCGGCGCGCGGCTTCGAGGAAGCCGCGCCCGTTCTCAAAACCCTCCACATAGAGGGCGATGACCGCCGTATCCGGGTCCTCGGCCAGGTAGGAGAGCAGATCGGCCTCGTCCACGTCCGCCCGGTTGCCGTAGCTTACGAACTTGCTCATGCCGACGGCGGCCATGTCTTCCATGAAGGCGATGCCGACCGTCCCCGACTGGCTCATCATGGCCACAGGTCCGGCCGGGGGCCGGGTCATGCGCGCCTGGGGCTGGAAGAACGTGTCCAGGCGGGTGCTGCCGTCGAAGACGCCGATGCAGTTGGGGCCGATCACGCGCACGTCGAGTTCTCTGGCCAGGCGTCGCACTTGGGCTTCCACCGCCGCCCGCTCTCCGCCGAGTTCTTTGCCGCCGCCGGAGACGATAACCAGGTTGTGGATCTCTCGAGCCGCGCATTCGCGTATGAGTTTGGGCACGAGGGCGAGATCGACCGTGCACACCACCAATTCGACCGGCTCGGGTATGGCACTGAGTGAGGCGTAGGCCGGGCGTCCCAGGATCGAGTCGCGACCCGGGTTGACGGGGAAGACGTGTCCCTGGTACTCGTGCTGGGTCAGGCTTTCGAGCACGGCATAGCCGATCTTGCCCGGCGTGGCCGACGCACCGATCACGGCCACGGAGCGGGCCTTGAAGAAGGTCTCCAGGTGGCGGGTATCGGCGTCTCGCCTTGTGGCGCCCGACGTGGGTGGGGCACCCGACGCCGCCGGGCCGTCTGTGCCGTCGCCGCCTGGGTTCGCGAGGGCAACTGTGTCTCGGTCGCTTGACGCCGCGCGCGTCGTCAGCTTGAAGTCGAGCACTCTGTGGTCGTCCTCCCACACTACGACGGGGTTGAGGTCCACAGAGTCCAGGGTTTCCCCCAGGTCCATACCCAGTCGCGCGGCTCCCAGCAGGAGGCGGGTGAGCAGGCTGGGGTCGACGGCCGGCCGGCCGCGGTAGCCCCGAAGGATGCGGGCTCCACGGAGATCGGCCACCATCTCCCGCGCGTCCTCTTCGCCGATGGGGAGGACCCGGAAGGCCACATCGTCGAGCAACTCGGTGAAGATGCCTCCGAGCCCGAACATGATCACCGGTCCGAACTGGGCGTCGTTCTTGAGGCCGATGATGACCTCGACGCCTGCGCGGATCATCTCTTCCACCTGTAGACCTTCCAGCCGTGCTCCCGGGACCAGCGTGCCCGCGCTGTCGACGATACGGCGGTACGCGGCGCGCACGGTAACCTCCGAAGCGAGGTCGAGCTCGACGCCACCTATGTCGGTCTTGTGAAGGATGTCGGCGGAGACGACCTTCAGAGCCACGGGACCGCCCAAACGCGCGGCTATGCTCGCCGCCTCGTCCTCAGTTGTGGCCAGAGCTCCGCGCGGCACCGCAAACCCATAGTCCTGAAGGCGAACGGAGGTCAACGGGCGTCTATCGGTCGGGCGAAGTTCGTCATGCTGCTCGGTCACTGGATCGGCCCTCTCTTCATCGTCAGCGAGGGGCAATAGTACAGCAAGTGGAGCTGCGGTCGAGCACCGCTCCGGCGTTCCTGGTGTGGTCCCATCCCGCGTGCCACCTGATATCTTGAAAGACACATCCGGAGAGACATTCATTGGTCTGTCGATGTCAAGGTCGATCAACGGAGGAGGCATCGTGGAGCGGCGTGTAGTCAGATCGACGTCTTGGTCCCCCGGACCGGGATGCCACGGCGGCTGCGGCGTCAAGTTCTACGTAGAAGACGGGCGGCTGGTCAAGGTAGAGGGTGACGAGGAGCATCCCTACAGCCGCGGACGCACCTGCGCCCGCATGCTTGCGCTCACTCAGTTCGTCTATCACCCTGAGCGCTTCACCCATCCGCTGAAGCGCGTGGGCGAACGGGGCGAGGGACGCTTCGAGCGCATCAGCTGGGACGAGGCCCTCGACACCGTAGAGCAGCGCTTCAACGACATCAAGGCCGAGTTCGGGCCGGAAGCGGTCATCTTCGTGCAGGGCACGGGCAGGGACGTGGGCGGTCCCATCTCCTTCCTCTGCTACTCGTTCGGGAGCCCCAACTGGGTGCAACTGGGGCTGGCCGGTCATTCCTGCTACACGCCGCGCCTGGGCGCCATGATGGCCACCCACGGCGACTATGCCGTCCTGGATGCCGGCCAGTTCCATCCCGACGGCATGGACGACCCCGAATACCGGGTGCCGGAGATCATTCTCATCTGGGCCCAGAACCCTGCGGCCGGATGCCAGGACGCTTTCTACGGCCACTGGGTGTGCGATTGCATGAAAAGGGGCTCGAAGCTCATCGTGGTCGATCCCCGCTGGACGTGGTTCTCTTCTCGGGCGGAGAAGTTCCTGCAGCTGCGGCCCGGCACCGACGCGGCCCTGGCCTTGGGCATGCTCAACGTCATCATCTCCGAGGGCCTCTACGACAAGGAGTTCGTGGAGAAATGGTGCTCCGGATTCGAGGAACTGGCGGCCCGTGCGGCCGAATATCCTCTCGACCGGGTGTCGGCCATCACCTGGGTCCCGGCTGAGGATATCGCCGCCGCAGCCCGGCTGTATGCCGCGGCGAAGCCGGCCGCCGTGCAGTGGGGACTGCCGGTGGACATGGCCCCGTCCGGCACGACCGTGGCCCAGGCCATCACCCACCTGTGGTCCATCACCGGCAATCTTGACGTCCCGGGCGGCAACGTCATCGCCAAGCCGGCCTTCGGTGTGACGACGTATCCCTTCTCCACCCAGGAACTGCACTCCCTGTACGGTGCCGATTTCGTGCAGCGCATGAACGAGAAGCGCATCGGCGCCCAGGAGTTCGCCATGCTGCGCAACTTCCGCGGCTGGGCTCAGCCCGATCGCACCGTGGAGCAGATGCTGTCCGGTGATCCGTATCCCATCAAGGCGGCCTGGATCCAGACCACGAACATCCTGGGCGGCCAAGCGGCCGACACCAAGCTGCACTACAAGGCGCTCAAGGCCATGGACTTCAACGTGGTCGTCGACCTCTTCCCCAATCCCACGACCATGGCCCTCGCCGACCTGATCCTCCCCGCGGCCTCCATCGCCGAGAAGGAGACCTTCCGCTCCTGGTGGAGCCCCCTGCAGGTGATGACTCCTGCCATACAGGTGGAGGAGTGCCGCTCGGACTGGGAGATCAACCTGGAGCTCGCCAAGCGCTTCAATCCGGAACTGCGCAAGCGCTTCGACACCGTCAAGGACCTCATCAACGACCGTCTGGGGCCCTCGGGGTTCACCTTCGACGAGTTGAAGGAAGGCAACTGGAAGTTTCCCGAAAAGGAGACTCCCTCTCGTGCCTATCGGCGCCACGAGAAGGGCCTTCTGCGTCCGGACGGCGAGCCCGGCTTCCGCACTCCCACCGGCAAGCTGGAGCTGTACTGCACCAGCTTCCGCGACTGGGAGATGGACCCCCTGCCCTTCTTCACGGAAGCTCCGGAGAGCGAGGTGCGCACGCCCGAGTTGGCCGAGAAGTATCCCCTGGTCATGGTCACGGGCCGGCGCTCGCCGGTCTTCTTCCACGCCGAGCACCGCAACATCCCCTGGCTCAGGGAGTGCGACCCCTACCCCATCGTGGAGATCCATCCCAGCACGGCGAAGGAATTGGGCATCGACGAGGGTGAGTGGGTGGCCATCGAGAACGACCGGGGCCGGATCAGACGCAAGGCCAAGGTGACCCCCATCGTCCATCCCCGGGTGGTGAGCGTCCCGCACGGCTGGTGGCTCCCCGAGACCGAAGGACACGGAGCCCAACCTCTACGGCATCTGGGACCTCAACTGCAACCTTCTCGTCAACATCGGGCCGGGAGATGCCTCCGGCTACGGGGGCGCCCCCTACAAGACCACCCTCGTGGCCGTGAAGAAGATCCGCGAAGGAGGGGAGTGATCGTGGCCAAGAAGGGTCTCCTCATCAACTACGATTACTGCACCGGCTGTCACACCTGCGAAGTCGCCTGCAAGCAGGAACACGGTTACCCGGCCGGACGGTGGGGCATCATGGTGAACGATTGCACCCGCGAGACCGAAGGCAGGGTGCAGGTGGACTTTCTGCCCTTTCCCACCGATCTCTGCGATCTGTGCGCCGTCCGCACCCACGGGGGTGAGAAGCCGGCCTGTGTGAAGCACTGCATGTCCGGCTGCATGAGCTATGGGGATCTGGACCAACTGGCCAAGCAGATGGAGACCATGCCGCGGAGCGCGCTTTTCTCGCCTCGGTAGGGGTCGGCCAAGCTACTCCTCCAGGGCGGCCTCCAGGAAGGGAGCGGTGAATGACACCAGAATCGGTCACCGAACACATATATCGCGTACAGGTAGAGGACCTGAGTCTCTACTTCATAGTGCTTCCGGAGGGAGTGACCCTCGTGGATACGGGGTTTCCCGGCACCATGCCTCTGATAGAGGAGGCATTGCGCGATCTGGGCCTCGAGCTGGGACAGATCACCGATATCCTGGTCACACACGCTCATCCCGACCACGCCGGCGGACTCGCTGAGGTGCAGCGCGCGTGCGGCGCGACCGGCGGTGCTACCGTGTGGATGCACTCCGCCGACGCCGAACTCGTGCGCGCGGGCGAAGCCTTTCGCCCCTATACCGCGGCGCCCGGCGAACACAACCGGATCTTCGTGGAGGAAGTGATCAGCCAGGCCTCCGGCACCTACGAGCCCGCTTCGGTCGATCGCGAGGTGCTTCCCGGAGAGGAGATACCGGTCGCCGGTGGGATGACCGCCATCGGGACCCCCGGACACATGGCCGGCCATCTCGCCTTCCTGTGGCAGGGAGATGGGGGAGTGCTCTTCGTCGGCGACGCGGCCAAGAATATTGACGGTCTGGAACCGGCGACCATCTACGAGGATTACGCTCAGGGGCTCGAAGACCTGGCCATGATCGCCGACCTCGATTTCGAGGTGGCCTGTTTCGCGCACGGGACCCCCATCGTGGGCGGGGCCTCCCGGGAGTTCAAGCGGCAGCTGGGATGAAACGTTGCGCCTGGGTAGGTGACGACCCGCTCTCCATCGCCTATCACGACCGGGAATGGGGAGTCCCGCTGCACGACGATCGCGGGCTCTTCGAGTTCCTCATTCTGGAAGGGGCCCAGGCCGGACTCAGCTGGCTGACCATCCTGCGCAAGCGGGAAGGCTACCGAGCAGCTTTCGCGGACTTCGTACCCGAAAGGGTGGCCGCCTTCGACGAGGGTGACGTGCAGCGCCTCCTCTCCGACGCGCGCATCGTGCGCAACAGGCGCAAGATCGAGGCGGCCATCGGGAACGCCCGGGCCTTCCTGGCGGTGCAAGAGGAGTTCGGCAGTTTCGACAGCTACGTGTGGGCCTTTGTCGGAGGCGACCCATTCCAGAACGGCTGGCAGAGCCTTGCCGACATCCCCAGTCTGACGCCCGAAGCCGAGCGGCTGAGCGCGGACCTCAAACGGCGTGGGTTCCGTTTCGTGGGCCCCACCATCTGTTACGCTCACATGCAGGCTACGGGGATGGTCAACGATCACACCGTGGACTGTTTCCGCTGGGCCGAGCTTCAGAAAGGAGAACGATAGTGGACGTGATATCTCAGCCGCTGGCGACGACCGAACTGGAGCGCATGAACGCGTACTGGCGGGCGGCCAACTACCTTTCCGTGGGGCAGATATACCTCATGGACAACCCGCTCCTGCGTCGCCCCCTGCAGAGGGACGACGTCAAGCGCCGCCTCCTGGGGCACTGGGGCACCTCCCCGGGTCTCAACTTCGTCTACGTGCATCTCAACCGGGTCATCAAGGCCCGCGACCTCGACGTCATCTACGTCTGCGGCCCCGGCCACGGGGGGCCGGCGATAGTCGCCAACGTCTATCTCGAAGGGACCTACAGCGAGTACTACGCCGATATCTCGCAGGACGAGAGAGGAATGCAACGGCTGTTCAAGCAGTTCTCGTTCCCTGGGGGCATACCCAGTCACGTGGCGGCGGAGACGCCCGGCTCCATCAACGAAGGCGGGGAGCTCGGCTACTCCCTCTCCCACGCCTACGGGGCCGTGTTCGACAACCCTGATCTCATCGCCTGCTGCGTCATCGGCGACGGCGAGGCCGAGACCGGCGCCCTGGCCGCCTCCTGGCAATCGAACAAGTTCCTGAATCCGGCCCTCGATGGGGCCGTTCTGCCCATCCTCCACCTCAACGGCTACAAGATCGCCAATCCGACCGTCTTCGCGCGTATCGACCGGGAGGAGTTGGCGGAGTACCTGCGCGGCTGCGGCCATACCCCCTATTTCGTCGAAGGCGACGACCCCGAGACCATGCACCAGCTCATGGCGGCCACGCTGGACAGGGCCCTCGACGAGATCAAGGAGTACCAGCGGCGCGCCCGGGTGGAGGGCATCGTGGAGCGGCCTTCATGGCCGGCTATCGTGCTCGTGACCCCCAAAGGCTGGACCGGTCCTAAGACGGTCGATGGGCTGCAGACAGAAGGCACCTTCCGTTCGCACCAGGTGCCCTTCTCCGACATGAACGAGGACCATATCCGCCTGCTCGAGGAGTGGATGCTCAGCTACAGGCCGGAAGAGCTGTTCGACGAGCTGGGCTCTTTGCGGCCGGAACTGGCCGAACTTGCGCCCACGGGGACGCGACGCATGGGGGCCAACCCTCACGCCAACGGTGGAGTGCTGACCAAGGACCTCGACCTGCCCGACTTCCGCGACTTCGCAATCGACGTGCCTGCGCCGGGAGCCACGATCGGCCAGTCCACCAAGGTCATGGGAGGCTTTCTGGCCGAGACCATGAGGCTGAACCTCGACACCAAGAACTTCCGCGTCTTCGGCCCCGACGAGACGGCCTCCAACCGCCTGGACGCCGTGCTGGACGTGACTCCCCGCACGTGGATGGCACAGATGCTGCCCGGTGACGATCGCCTCTCACCCGATGGCCGCGTGATGGAGATCCTCAGCGAACAGACCATCGAGGGCTGGCTGGAGGGCTATCTCCTGACCGGGCGCCATGCGCTCTTCTCCTGCTATGAGGCCTTCATCCACATAATCGCCTCCATGTTCAACCAGCACGCCAAGTGGCTGGACGTGAGCCGCGACATCGCCTGGCGTCGCCCGGTGCCGTCGCTGACGTATCTGCTCACCTCGCACGTGTGGCGGCAGGACCACAACGGCTTCTCCCACCAAGACCCGGGTTTCGTCGATCACGTGCTCACCAAGAAGGCCGACGTGGTCCGCGTTTACCTGCCTCCGGACGCCAACACGCTCCTGCATGTGACCGACCGCTGCCTCCGCAGCCGGAACCTCATCAACGTGATCGTCTCCGGGAAGCAGCCCGAGCCCCAATGGCTGGACATGCCCTCCGCCATCAGACATTGCTCGGCCGGCCTGGGGATCTGGAAGTGGGCCGGCAACGACGAGGGGCAGGAACCGGACGTGGTCATGGCCTGCGCGGGCGACGTGCCCACGATGGAGACCATCGCTGCCGTCGACTTCCTCCGCGCCCACTTCCCCGACCTCAAGATCAGGGTCGTGAACGTAGTGGACCTCATGGCTCTGCAGCCCCGCGAGGAGCATCCGCACGGTCTCTCCGACCGGGAGTTCGACAGTGTCTTCACGACCGACCGGCCCATCATCTTCGCCTACCATGGCTATCCCTGGCTGATACATCGCCTCACCTATCGGCGCACCAACCACGGCAACCTGCACGTGCGCGGCTACAAGGAAGAGGGCACTACGACCACTCCCTTCGACATGACGGTGCGCAACGACATGGACAGGTTCAGCCTTGCCCGCGACGTGATCGACCGCGTGCCCCATCTGGGCCAGCGGGCGGCCTACGTCCGCCAGATGGTGCGGGACATCCATGTCGATCATGGCGAGTACATCCGCAAGATCGGCGACGACATGCCGCTGGTGAAGGACTGGGTCTGGGGCTCGTACCGAGAGCGATCCTGGTGACGGGCGACTCGACCCCGCCGCCTGTTGTATCGGCGATGACCCATTCGACAGCGCCGGCGCCGTCGGCGCAGCTGCTCTTGTTCACCGGCTTTCTGGGCTCGGGCAAGACTACCCTCATAATGGCGCTGGCCAAGGAGGCTGCGGCCCAGGGCCTGAAGACGGCCTTCATCGTCAACGAGATCGGTGAGATCGGCGTGGACCAGCTGGTGATGAGGGACGGCGGCTTGGAAGTCTACGAGATAACCTCCGGCTGCATCTGCTGCCAGATCGGCATCGACCTGGTCACCACCCTGCAGACGCTGGCCGATATCCACCAGCCCGAACTGATCGTGGTGGAGGCCAGCGGGGTAGCCACGCCCCGGGGGGTGGTCGACGCTCTCGCCTACTACAAGGGTCCTCCTTTCAGAGTAGTCCGCAGCATCGGAGTGCTCGACCCTACCCGGCTGGAGGCGCTGATCGAGGTGATGACCCCTCTTCTCGAGAGCCAGGTACGGGACGTGGACGAGATCGTCATCACGAAGATCGACGAAGCCACCGCGCAAGAAGTGGCGCGCGCCGAAGAGGTGGCGGCGAAGCTCAACCCGCAGGCGGCCGTCTGCCGACTTTCGGCCCTGGATCCGGAGGCGCTGCGCGGGCTGGCCGTCCGGCTGTCGCCGGGGAACGACGCTGGTGGGCGTCTCCCACGATGAGGACTCTCGTATGACGCGATCCGATCTACTCGAGCCGTTCACGACTCGGGTGTCCATGAATGGGGGAGGCCGTGCCGATCCTGCCGCGCTGATTGCCGCGCTCTTGGAGGACATCGCCCGGCGCTGCGCCGATGCCGGCTCGCCTCTCATCGGCCACATCAAATGTCACGTGGAGGCCGGCGACGCCCGCTTCCACTGCCATCTGACCTCGCTCCAAAGCGGGGCCCGCTGCGAAGCGGCGTCGCCCCCGGATGCGGACGCGTTGCCCGCGGATGCGGGCGCCCCGCAGACGGATGCCGGTGCCTTGCGGATGGACCTTGCCGTGCTCGTGTACGGTCTCACCCGCGATGCCATCGGCGTGATCGTCAGCGAGGCCCTCGGCGCCGCCTCCGCGGGCGGCGCCACCTGGACGCTCTCGGCTTAGTTCTCGGCCCAGAGCGAAGTCAGGGGGACGCCCTTGCGAGCGTCCCCCAGAATGGGTGGCTTCCCCCCGGGGCGTTCGTTCTGTCGACAAGCCCGCCGTTACCCGCGGTTCCGCCTTAGGAGAAGGGGAACTTTCAGCGAACGAGTCTCGTTCGCTCTCCCATCTGTGGATACGCGCCGCAGGTGCCCGATTCCTGCCTGACGCCTGTCGTCTATCGGCAGATGGCTGAGGCTCCGGTGACTATCTGGCCTGCCACTCGAAGAGGCGGAGACCCTCGTCGGCCACGAAGGCCACCCGCTCGCCGGCCACGGCGACGGGAGCCGACAACCATGGCGGCGCCGAGGTCTCCTCGGCCAGTACCTGCTCGTACGCGCCACCATAGCCACGGGCGACGATCTCGTAGTTGCCCCCTGCTGCCTCGGCGGGGCGGAAGTAGGCCGCGAAGGTCGGGGCGGCCGTGGCGAAGTCTCCTCGCGCGTCGATCTGCTGGCGTTCCCCGGATACCAGATCGAGAGCGATGAGACCGTCATCCTCTCCCCAATACACGAGGGTGTCGCCACTGAGGGACGGTCGCCACGCTTGAGAGCCGACACTGAGGGTCTCGTCGGTAACCAGGTCGAGCACGTACATACCCACGGCGACGCCGTCTGCCTCCGCCATCTGCTCCCAGGCCAGGAACGACTCCGACAGGGAGTATGTCCATACGGCGTCCCCGATGATCGAGGCGATGGCCGAAGGTATCAGACTGGTTGGTTCTCCCACCGGCCCTCCCCGCGAATCGAGGAGCGACCCGAACACAGGCATGCGCCAGTACTCCTCGGGCGCTTCTTCCCAGGGGCTGCCCTCCACCCAGGTCAACCACGGTCCCGCAATCTGGGGATAGCCGACGTTCGTGTCGCCGCCTACGATATCGATCTTGGGTCCGTCCGGGAGCCGATAGGTATAGATGTGCTGATCGACGTAGCTGAAGGTAGCCTCGTCGTAGGAACCCTCCCACCACACGACGGTCCTTCCGTCCACATCGATGCCGCCAATGTCCCCATCACCGACCGGGAGTTCGAATGTCTCCCCAGTGGCGAACAAGCGCGCGCGTAGATCGGCGCCGCCCTCGGTGTCTACCTTGACGGCCATCACGTCGTCCGACAGGGCAACGGCCACTGCCGGAGCCACCACGTCGGGCACCTCGACCGCCACCCATTCGCCGCTGGAATCGCCGGGGATCCCGGGAATGGGGGCGGCTGTGGTGCTCGTAGTCGACGTCGCCTCTTCGGTGGTAGTGGTTGAGGTGTCCGGAGGTTCGGTGGTCGTAGACGGGGGTGCCGTCGACGAGGTAGTGGTGCTCTCCGCGACCTGCTCCCCGTCGCCGCGAGCAGCGCGGACAATGGGGATGGCCACAGCGATCACGATCAGCACTGCGACCACGGCCGCCAAGGCGATCCACAGACCCTGGCGTCTCCGGTCAGGCGGCCGGCCGGTCCCACGCGGGGGCACCAACGGGGCGCCGCAGTTCGCGCAGAAACTCGCGCCGTCCGGCGATCGCCGCCCACATGCGCTGCAGTAAGTGCCGTCGTCCATGTCGCCACCCCCATCAGGGCCGTCGTTCACTCCACCAAGGATACAACGCCGCGGTTGCAGGGGGTCCGTCTCGGGTACAACTGCTGTGCAGCTATCGGCGATAGGAGAAAGGAGCGCAGATGTTGCAGAACGCGAAGATCGGGGCCGTCATCCCGACGAAAGACCTCGGCCGTGCCCGCACGTTCTACGAGAAGATGTTGGGACTGGTCCCGGAGAGGCAGGTGGACGAGGCGGAAGAAGTGTTCTACTCGCTCAATGGTACCGATCTGATGGTCTATCGCACCGACGCGGCTCTGGGCGAGGCCACCAAAGTCGCCTTCCAGGTCGATGATCTGGACGGGGAGATGGCCGACCTTCGCAACCACGGGATCGTCTTCGAGGACTTCGACCTCCCCTATCTCAAGACTGTGAACGGTGTGATGGAGATGCCCGAAGGACGAGCCGCCTGGTTCAAAGACTTCGACGGGAACTATCTGGTTATCACCGAGATGAAATAGGCCCTGGCGAACGGCGCCGGACGGCGCCTGAGTGACGCCTGCTAACATCAGGGGATGTCGCATGTCATCCTTCTGGCGTTGGTTGGCTTTCTCGGTGGGGCGTTCGGCGCGATGGTGGGCCTGGGTGGTGGAATATTCATCATCCCGGTGCTCACTCTCTTTCTCGACGTTCCCATCCATACGGCCATATCCGCTTCGCTCATCGCGGTCGTGGCCACGTCGACCAGCAGTTCCATAGCCTATATCCGCAAGGAACTGGCCAACCTGCGCCTGGGACTCACCATGGAGACCGCCCTCACCATCGGAGCCCTTTCCGGGGGCTTGGTCGGAGCGCTCCTCTCGAAGAGCGCTCTGAGCGCCATCTTCGGCGCAGTCATGGTGGCGGTAGCGCTCTACATGGGCCTCAGCAGGGGGGCGGCCCCGCCGCCGCCGGCTGAGGGGGACGGCTTGGGTCGTCTCGGTGCCTCCTATTACGACGCCAACCTGGACGAAAGAGTCCGCTACCGGGTGAAGCGGCTTCCGCTGGGCATGTTCATCGCCTACATCGCCGGCAACGTTTCGGGCCTCCTGGGTGTGGGGGGCGGCTTCCTTACGGTCCCGACCATGCGTCTGGGGATGGGTGTGCCCATGCGAGGGGCGGCTGCAACTAGCAGCATGATGCTGGGAGTGACGGCCTGCGCCGGGGCGGCGGTCTACTTCGCCCGCGGCTTGGTCGATCCTGTGGTGGCGGTGCCCGTGGTCCTGGGTGTGACCGCGGGGGCACTGCTCGGTTCGCGACTGGCAATCAGGGTGAGGAGTTCGGTCCTGGCCCTTGCCCTGGCAGTGGTGCTGTTCATCCTCTCGGTGCAGATGATCCTGGCTGCGGCAGGCATCAGTCTGCGATGAGGACCGCCGAAAGTACATCGGATCTCCGTCTTGCCCGGGCCCTCTCCCGACTGCTGCTCCTGGGCCTCTGCATCGCCGTGGCCCTGTTGCTTGTGGGGGTGGTCTTGACCATAGTGCGGCCGGATATCCCCGTGCCTGGGGAGACCTCTCTGTCGGACATGCCACGCGCTCTGGCGGCTCTCGAGCCCGGGGGATTCTTCACCCTGGGCCTGCTCGTTCTTCTGGCAACCCCGGCCGCTCGGGTGGTCGCCATGCTGGTAGCCTTCCTCCGCCGCAGGATGTGGCTCTTCTCGGGGGTGGCGCTGCTGGTGCTGGTGGTGATCGTAACCAGCGCGTACCTGGGGCTGCGCGTCTAGGAGGCGCGCGCCGCTTCGCAGGCGACCGCGCAGGTGCTCGCCGGCTCTACTCCACCAGACCGGGATTGGGTACGTGGAGCGTCGACCCCACCAGCTTCTGTCCAAGCACCCACTGCTCCAAGGCCTCAGCCACGCCGTCCCTGAGGTTCGACGAGGTGATAACGTCGGCGGCCCTCTTGGCGCCGGGACTCGCGTTGCCCATAGCCACCCCGATGCCGGCCCACTGCAGAAGGGCGACGTCGCTATCGTGATCACCGATGGCCATGGTCTGCTCGGCAGGGACCTGCATCTGCCGCGCCAACTGCTGCGCCATGGTCACCTTCGACGCCTCCAGGGACGTGACGTCGACGAAACCGGGGGTGCTTTCGAAGAGGGTCGTTCTGTCGCCGACGGCTCGTCTCAGCGCGACGAGGGCAGAGGCTCCGGTGCTCTCGTCCAAGTCGCGAAGGTCCAGGAAGACCTTGTCGATGGGCTCTCCGCTCTTGAGGATGTCGTCCACGCGCCCCATCTCCGGTGCGGGGACCGCCAACCTGTCGACCCTATCCTGAACCGGCGCGCTCAGGCTGTCGGCGAACCAGTCGTCGTCGCTCTCGATACTGACCGCCGCCCCCAGTTCCCTGCCCATGGCCACTACCTCGGCCGCAATAGCCGGATCGAGAGGGATGTGGGCCAAGCCCGCTCCGGCCTGGATGTTCCAGAGCAGAGCACCGTTGCAGGCTATCACCGGGGTGCGGAGACCCAGTTGCTGGTGGAAGGCACGGATGGAGCGTGGAGGCCGCGACGAGACCAGGACGATGTCTATGCCTGCCTCTCGCACTGTGGCGATGGTTTGCTTCGCGCGCTCGGACATGTGCCTGGGTCCGGACAGGAGGGTGCCGTCGAGGTTGATGAAGATGAGGCGGATGACCCGCCCGGTGCCCACCATCTGGGCCAGACCGCGGGCCACGTAGTCCAGATGCCGGCGCATGGCCTCCCGCGCCTTCTGCTCGTCGCCCGAGCGGATGGCGCGTCTGACGGCGTCGTGCTGCTGCTGCAGGGCGGTGGCTCCTCCCGGCTCTGCGTAGAAGGCGGCCAGCACGGCCGCCATGTGGTCGTGGAGGATCTCCACCGGTTCCTGGATGATCAGTTCGAAGAGAGGGTTGTGGGTCGATTCCGCGATGGCGGTGTGGAATGACACGTCCGCCTCGGGTGAGATCTTCTCTCCCGGACTGGTGAGCAGGTCGGAGAGTCGGCGCAGGTCTTCGAGGGTGGCGCGGCGGGCCGCAAGGCCCGCCGCCTCGATCTCCACGGCGCTTCTGACCTCCATCAACTCGATGATTCGCTCCGCTCCCCGTCCGAAGGAAGAAGTGAGCGACCCCGCAAACTGGGGGCTGTGAAGGCTGGCGACGGTGGTCCCCTGGGCCCCCCGGCCGGACACGATCAGTCCCTGTGCTTTGAGCTCCCGGAGGGCTTCTCTGACTGCAGGCCGGCCTACCCCGAACTGCTGTGCCAGATCGCGCTCGGCGGGGATGCGATCACCGGGCTTGAACTCCCCCGTCTCGATGAGTCGGCGGAGTTGGTCGACTACCTGGTCGGCGATCGTATGCGGTGCTATGGGTCTGAGTCGGCTGACTGCCTGATCGTCTCCGTGTGCCATGAAGCCCCCCCCACGATCGGTGCCGATTCTAGGTACGATGGTAACACCATGCGCTCACCTTCGCAACGGCACCCGCGGGTTTCAGGAGGACGGAGTCGAGCCTCAGGTCTCGGAGATGACCGCCAAGGCGTCCCGCTTGGCCTTTCTCTTGGCGGCCAGCTTGGCGAGTCGAGTACCGAACTCGTAGAGAATGATCAGCGGCCCCAGCATGAGCGCCATGCTCACAGGGTCTTGGCTGGGGGTGAACACCATGGCCACGACGGCCATGACCAGGATGGCGTACTTGCGCACCTTGCGCATCTTGACGTGGTCGATGATGCCGGCCCAGGCGAGGAGCATCATCACGAGAGGCAACTCGAAGACCGCGCCGAAGGCCAGCAAGAACATCGATACGAAGGTGATGTAACGTTCGGCTTGAAGCAACTGGTTGAAGAGGTCGCCGCCGTAGCCGATCATGAACGTCAGTCCCACCGGCAGGACGACGAAGTAGCCGAAGGCGACCCCGGACACGAACAGAACCGTGGTGAAGGCCACGTAGGGGATAGTGCTCTTCTTCTCGTTCTCGTAGAGGGCCGGCATCACGAAAGCCCAGAACTCATAGAGGATGTAGGGCAGTGCGATTATCAGGCCGGCATAGATGGAGACCTTGAGGACACTCATGAAGGCCTCGGTCACGCCCAGGGTGGTCAACTCGTTCACGTCGGTGCTCTGCAGCGGGCGCAGGAGCAGCGTGAACACCCAATCCTTAGCGATGAAGGCCCCGATCACGCACACCACCACGGCGATCGCGACACGGGTAAGGCGCTTGCGCAACTCACCGAGGTGCCCCAGAAGGGGCATCTCTTTGGCTGGATCCTTAGTCACCGAATCCTCCGGTTGAAAACCACTACTTCTCGCGGATCAGCCGCGCATCAATTGCCGGATCTCAAGTCCTTCAGCCGGGTCTCCCCACCGGCCCGAAGTAGTATAACCTAGAGCGGGATGGACGCAGGTCGAGGGGACCTGCGTGCGCGACGATGCGCCACAAGTTTATCGCTCTCTGTTGCGCAGATATCGCCTGGTTTGCTATCGTTTTCAAATTGGAGCAATAGGTCTGCGACTTACGGACGATCTTGCGTCGTCGACGGGGTGTGGGTATGGTCAACGAGACCGTCGATCTGGTCATACAGTTCGCGCTCATGTTCGCCATAGGTGCGGCGATGGCGATCGCCTTTGTGGCCATCTCGCACCTGCTGATGCCCTCAAGTCGCAACGCCAGCAAGGGTGAGCCCTACGAATGCGGCGTCGCGCCCAAGGGGGACGCCCGCGCTCCGCTGAACGTCCACTACTACCTGGTGGCGATGCTCTTCGTGCTCTTCGACTTGGAAGCCGTCTTCATCTACCCCTGGGCGGTGTCTCTGCGCGACCTGGGCACGGCCGCTCTGGTGGAGATGTTCGTGTTCATCGCCATCCTGCTCGTCGGCTATGTGTATGCGTGGAAGAGGGGTGTGTTCGAGTGGGAATGAGTCCCGCTTCCGGTCACCCGCTACCGCCGACCGGCCAGCAAGGCGCCCCCGATCCTATCGCTCTGGATCGCGCCCTGCGTCAGGCAAACGACGCCGACGTCCAGGCTGCCCTCGGCGAACTCATGGGTGGTCCGGTGCGCCTACCGGGCGGGTTTGCCATGCCGGTGCAGGTGGAACGCGTGCTCGGCTTCGGGAGGAGCTTCTCGTTTTGGCCCCTTCTCTTCGGTCTTGCCTGCTGCGCCATCGAGATGATGGCTCTGGGCGGGGCTCGTTTCGACATGTCTCGGTTCGGCATGGAGGCCATGCGCGCCTCCCCGCGCCAGGCCGATGGCATGATCGTAGCCGGATGGTGCACCACCAACATGGCTCCGCGTGTGGTGCGGCTGTACGAGCAGATCCCCGATCCCAAGTGGGTCCTGGCCATGGGCTCCTGCGCCATCTCGGGCAACATCTGGGATACCTACAACGTCGTCCAGGGTATCGACAGCCTCATCCCCGTCGACGTGTACGTGCCTGGCTGCCCGCCTCGCCCTGAGGCCCTCTGGCAGGGCCTGGAGATGATCCGCGAGCGCATCAAGGAGAGCCGGCATGCCTACGACGGCCTGCGGCGCATTCCCGCCCGCGAAGCCATGGCCGGTGACATGGGCCCGTCTGCGGCGCCGTGCGCGGCTCCGGGTGATGTGCTCGCCGAGGCCGCTCCCGCCGCCGGGCAGGAGGGACGTTCGTGAGCGACTGGACCCTCTCCCCTGACCTGCAGGCCGCCGCCGCCCTTCTGGAGCGCCGCTTCCCGGGAAAGCTGCTCGACAGGAGCGACTTCCGGGGCGAGTTGACCTATCGCGTGGCTCCCGTCGATTGGGTAGCGGTCCTGACCTTCTGCCGCGACTCCTCCGACCTCGACTTCGACAGGTTGGACTGCCTCATCGGGGATCACCTACCGGAGCGCTCCGACGCCCCCTTCGAGGTGAGCGCCCATCTCACCTCACTGGCGGGTGGCCGCCGCCTGCGTATGAAGACCGCCCTTGCCGAAGGGCAGACTCTGGCGACCATCACCGGTCTATGGCCGTCCGCCGGCTTCGACGAGCGTGAGATCTACGAGATGTTCGGCATCTCGTTCGCGGGGCATCCCGATCTGCGCCGCCTGCTGACCACACCCGATTTTCAGGGTCACCCTCTGCGCAAGGACTTTCCTCTCCAGGGGACCGTGGGCGGCCGCATCCGGACGGATCTGCGAGGGAAGGTCTAAGTGAGCGAGACCCGACCCACCCTGGAGGAACTCAAGGCGCGCAAAGCGCGCAACCGCCAGCGGCTGGAGGCGACCGGCGACGTCCTCACCATCAGCATGGGGCCGCAGCACCCTTCCACTCACGGCGTCTTCCGGGCAGAACTCGACCTCGACGGCGAGGTCATCGTCGCGGCCCGCCCCGAGATCGGCAACCTGCACCGCGGGGTGGAGAAGCTGTGCGAGCACCGCACCTACCATCAGATCATCCCCATCACCGATCGCCTGGACTACATCGCCTCCTTCGCCATGAACCACGCCTTCTGCGAAGCGGTGGAGAAGCTCATGGACCTCGAGGTGCCGGCCCGCGGGCGCTACATCCGCACCATCGCGAGCGAGTTGGTCCGTCTTTCCAACCACATCCTGTGGCTGGGCATCCACGTCATGGACCTGGGCACGCAGACCTTCATGGTCATCTGCTTCCGCGACCGGGAGTACATCATCGACCTGCTGGAGATGCTCACCGGCGCTCGGCTCACCCACTCCTTCGCCCGTCTGGGCGGCGTGGCCAAGGACCTCCCCGACGGGTTCGCGCACCGCTGCCGCAAGGTCATCGACTTCTTACCCAAGCGGGTGGCGGAGTACGAGCGCATCGTCAAGCACAACCGCATCTACTACAAGCGGACGAAGGGCGTGGGCATCTTCACCTCTGAGGACTGCTCGGCCTGGCGCGTGACGGGCCCGCCGCTCCGCGCCGCAGGAGTGGCCCGCGATTTGCGCAAGGACGAACCCTACGCCGCCTACCCCGAAGTCGAGTTCGACGTGGCCGTGGAGTACAACGCCGACGTGTACGACCGCTTCCTGGTGCGCATGAAGGAGATCCGGGAGTCGTGCCGCATCATCGGGCAGTGTCTCGATCAGCTTCCCGACGGGCCCTACATATCCCGCGACATGGGGAGCGCGTTGCCGCGCAAGAAGGACGTGCTGCGCGACTCGGCTTCCATGATCCAGGACTTCTACCAGGTGTTCCGGGGTCCGATCGTTCCCGTGGGGGAGATCTACCGGGCCATCGAAGTCCCCAAGGGTGAGATGGGCGTCTACATCCGCTCGGCCGGCGACGGCAGGCCGGCGCGGGTACGTTTCACCACCCCCAGCTTCTACCACTGCCAGGCCGTCCCGGCCTTGGGGGAGGGTGAGATGCTGGCCGATATGGTTGCCATCTTCGCCAGCGTCGACGTCGTCCTAGGGGATACCGACCGATGAGCGACGAGCTGGTCCAATTCCTCTTCCTCCTGCTCAAGGCCATCCTCATGCCGGTGCTCATTGTCACCATGGTGGCGTTCATAATCTACTTCGAGCGCAAGTTCGCCGGTTTCTTCCAGGCCCGGGTCGGCCCCACCTACCTGGGACCCTGGGGCGCCCTGCAGTCCTTCGGCGACATCCTGAAGCTCCTGTCCAAGGAAGACGTGGTGCCCGACGAGGCGGACAAGCCGGTGTTCCGGCTGGCGCCCTATATCGCCTTCATACCTGCCTTCCTGGTGATGGCCGTGCTGCCCTTCGGCCCGGTGAGCGAGGAGACGACCCTCTGGGGGTACGAGTTCGACTACGTCATCGCCAACTTCGACGCCGGAGTCGTGCTCATGCTGGCCATGGGAGCCATCGGTGTCTACGGGGTGGTGCTGGCCGGCTGGTCGTCCAACAGCAAGTACTCCCTGCTGGGTGGACTCCGCGCCGGGGCGCAGATGGTCTCCTACGAACTGGCCATGGGCTTCGCGGTCGTGGGCGTGATCCTGATGGCAGGGTCGCTGAACTTCGTGGACATCGTCGACGGCCAGGCGGGCAACTTCTGGGACTGGTACTTCATACCCCAGGTGGTGGGCGGCGTCATCTTCTTCATCGCCAGTCTGGCCGAGCTCAACCGCACGCCCTTCGATATGGCCGAGGGGGAGCAGGAGCTGGTGGCCGGCTACCTCACCGAGTATTCGGGCATGCGCTGGGGCATGTTCTATTTCGCCGAATACGTGAACCTCGTGGTCGTCTCGGGCATCATGGCCACGATGTACTTCGGCGGCTGGCGGGCTCCCTTCGAGCAACTGGACTTCATCCCCGGCCCCATCTGGCTATTGCTCAAGATCTGCGTCTTCATCTTCATCTACATGTGGATCCGCTGGACCATTTTTCGCTACCGCTACAATCAGCTCATGTCCATCGGCTGGAAGATCCTGCTGCCGCTGGCCATCGCCAATCTAGTGGTCACCGCTATCGTCGTGAGCGTGACGTCATGAGATCTCTTCGGCAGACGACCCGGACCGAGACGAGGGCGACGTGGGCCTGAAAGACGTCATCAAGAAGGGCGTCTTCGTCGACATCCTGCGGGGCATGTCGGTCACCGGCACGTACTTCGTGGTCGACAAGGTGACCGTCGAGTACCCCAAGGAGAAGCTGCAGCCTTACCCGCGCTTCAGGGGCGCCCAGGCGCTGCTCTCCGACCCTGACACCGGCGACACCAAGTGCGTGGCCTGCATGCTCTGCCCGACCATCTGCCCCTCAGAGTGCATCCATGTGGTCGGCGAACAGACCCCCGACGGGCGCAGCCACCCGGCGACTTTCGAGATCGATCTCAGCCGCTGCATCTTCTGTGGGCTGTGTGAAGAAGTGTGCCCGGTCGCCGCCATCGTGATGACCAGCCGCTACGAGCTCTCCACCTACGACAAGAGTGACCTGCTGCTCGACAAAGAGTGGCTGATGGCCAACGCCGTCAACGTGCACAAGGAACTCTTCGCCGTCGCGGCGCCTAACGAGCTAAGGCGGGGCGCCTGAAGGCGGAGCGTCCGCCGGCCAGGCGCCGCAGGCGGCGGGGTCCGCAGCGCCCGCCGAGTCGCGGGGCGCCGCAGACGAAGGGGGCGGGCCGCGATGACGGAGAAGGTCCTCTTCATCATCTTCGCGGCGCTGACGGTGGCCGGAGGGCTGGGCACCATCACCCGCAAGAACGTCATCCACGCCCTCATACTCCTGGTGTTCACCTTCATCAACATCGCGGCCATCTTCTTCCTCACCGGGGCCTACTTCCTGGCCATGGTGCAGATCCTGGTCTACGCCGGGGCCATCATGGTGCTGTTCGTCTTCGTGCTCATGTTCCTCAGCCTGAGGACCTTCGAGCAGGAGGAGCAGACCCACCGCGGCCAGCGCTGGATCGCCCTGGTGCTGTCCGTGCTGGTGCTGGCCGAGTTCGTGATCATCCTGGCCGGCATCACCTTCACCTCGGCCGGAGACGGTTGGAGCACCGAGGCCATCGAGGCGGCCGGGGGGAGCACCAGGGTCTTCAGCCAGGAGCTCTTCAACAACATGCTGCTGCCCTTCGAGGTCGCCTCCGTCATCCTGCTCGTGGCCATGGTGGGCGCCATCATCCTCGTGAAGAGAGAGAAGGCGGGGACCATGGGGACCCGTGCCTGGGAACCGGGTGAGGGGCCGTCGCCCGACGTCATCGAGGAGGAGGTGTAGCCGTATGGGAGCGACTCCCGCCGACATGCCCATCCCGGTCGACTGGTATCTGTACCTCTCGGCGGCGCTCTTCATCATCGGGGCCGCCGGCGTGCTCACCAGGCGAAACCTGTTCATCGTGCTCTTCTCCATCGAGTTGATGATGAACGCGGTCAACATCAACCTGGTTGGTTTCAGCCGCTTCCACGAGAGCATGACGGGCCAGAACCTGGTGCTCTTCACCATGGTGGTGGCCGCCGCCGAGGTGGCCATCGGGTTGGCTATCGCCACCGCTCTCTTCCGCAACCGGCAGACGCTCATGGTCGACCTCTTCGACAGGATGAAAGGCTGGCGGGGAGAGTGGAGAGCTACATCTGGCTCATACCGGTCCTGCCTCTGGCGGCCTTCATAATCACGCTGCTGCTGGGCAAGTGGTGGATCAAGGATGCGGCTCACTGGCTGCCCATCCTCGCCATGGCCGGCTCGTTTGCGCTTTCTATCGCGGTCTTCATCGAGATACGCGGCGCCGAAGAGCCCGTGGTGGTGGAGTTGTGGCGCTGGTTCGCGGTGGGCGACTTCCAGGTGCCCATCGCCCTCTACGTGGACCAACTCTCGGCCGTCATGCTGCTGGTGGTGACAGGGGTAGGGCTGCTGATCTTCATCTACTCCAAGGGCTACATGCACGGCGACCCGGGCTACTACCGCTTCTTCGCCTACATGAGCCTGTTCGCCTTCAGCATGCTCATGCTGGTACTGGCCAACAACTACCTCTTGCTCTACTTCGGCTGGGAGGCGGTGGGGCTCTGCTCCTACTACCTCATCGGCTACTACTACCACAAGCCGGAGGCGGCCGCGGCGGGTAAGAAGGCCTTCCTGGTCAACCGGGTGGGCGACTTCGGCTTCGGCCTGGGGGTCATGCTCATCTTCGTCACCTTCGGCACCCTGGACTACGTGGGAGTGTTCGAGCAGGTGGGCACCGGCGTAGCCGGCGAGGCCGCCATGATCGGCATCGCCCTGCTGCTCTTCATGGGCGCCATGGGCAAGTCGGCCCAGTTCCCGCTGCACGTCTGGCTGCCCGACGCCATGGAAGGGCCCACTCCCGTGTCGGCCCTCATCCATGCCGCCACCATGGTCACCGCCGGGGTCTACCTCGTGGCCCGCAGTTCCGTCATCTTCGCGAGCGCTCCCGGGGCCCTGCTCGTCGTGGGTGCCATCGGTACCTTCACGGCCATCTTCGCCGCCGTCATCGGCATCTGCCAGAAGGACATCAAGAAGGTGCTGGCCTACTCCACCATCTCCCAGTTGGGCTACATGTTCATGGCCCTGGGGGTCGGCGCCTGGGCCATCGCCATCTTCCACCTCATGACCCACGCTTTCTTCAAGGCCCTGCTGTTCCTCGGAGCCGGCTCGGTCATCCATTCCATGGGCGGCGAGCAGGACATGGACAAGATGGGCGGCCTGGCCAAGCGCATCCCCGCTACCTACTACACCCTGGTGGCCGGGGCCCTGGCGCTCTCCGGCATCTTCCCCTTCGCCGGCTTCTGGTCCAAGGACGACATCCTGGGGGCCGTGTGGCGGGACGGCAAGTACGTCTTCTGGGCGGTGGGTCTGATCGCCGCCTTCATCACGGCCTTCTACACCTTCCGCATGATCTTCCTTACCTTCTTCGGCAGGCCGCGCATGGACGAGGAGACCGAGAAGCACGTGCACGAGAGCCCCTGGTCGATGATCGTCCCGCTCATCGTGCTGGCCATCGCCTCGCTGCTGGGGGGCTTCCTGGGTCTGCCCGGCGAGCTGGGAGCCATCCAGCGGTTTCTGGAACCGGTCTTCGCGCCGGCCAACGCCATCCTGGGGATCGAGGAGCACGCCTTGGCCACCATCGACTACGTGCTGATGCTCGTGTCGCTGCTGGTGGCCATGCTGGGCATCGCCTTCGCCTGGGTGGTCTACGTACGCAGGCCGGGTTTGGCGGAGGTCTTCGGGGCGCGGCTGCAGCCGGTCTACAAGGTCGTATACAACAAGTTCTACATCGACGAGTTCTACGACGCCACCATCGTGCGGCTTTCGGTGGACGGCTCGCGCTGGCTCTGGCACCACTTCGACGAGCGCATCGTCGACGGCGCTGTGCACGGGGTGGCTTGGCTGTGGCAGGGGGCCGGCCGCGTGGCCCGGCCCATCCAGACCGGCCGCGTGCAGAACTACTTGTTGGCCATCTTCTTCGGCGTGTTTGTAATCGTAACGGCAGTGATCTTTCTCTAGGGGCTGGGGACGGGTGAGATAGTGGATCTGGCGACAGAAATAGGTTCGATGAGCCTCACCATCCTGACCTTCCTACCCGTGGCAGGCGCTGCGCTCATGCTGCTGTTCATGCGCGGACGTCCCCAGGCCTACAAGGTCACGGCCCTCGTGACCAGCCTCTTCACCCTGGCCCTGGCCATCGTTTTGGCGTTCCAGTTCGATACCGGCGAGGCCGGCTTCCAGTTCCAGGAGAACGTCTCCTGGATCGAGAGCCTGGGCATCTCCTACCACCTGGGCATCGACGGAATCTCCCTGCTGCTGATCCTTCTTACGACGCTTCTTGACCGCGCTGGCCATCCTGGGTACGTGGAACTCCATCAAGGACCGCGGTCTGGCCTTCTTCATCAGTCTGCTCGTGCTCGAGACGGGCATGCTGGGCGTGTTCGTCTCCATGGACCTCTTCCTGTTCTACATGTTCTGGGAGATCCAGCTCATCCCCATGTACTTCATAATCGGACTGTGGGGCGGAGCGCGCAGGGTCTATGCGGCCATCAAGTTCTTCCTGTTCACCTTCGTGGGCTCGGTGCTCATGCTGGTCGCCATCCTGGCCGTAGTGTGGTGGTACGCGAAGAACGGCGGGCCGCTCACCTTCGACATCCTGACTCTGCAGCAGGTCGGCTTCCCGGGCTCGGTGGCCGCCTGGGCGTTCGCGGCCTTCTTCCTGGCTTTTGCCATCAAGGTGCCCATGTTCCCGGTGCACACCTGGCTCCCCGACGCCCACACCGAGGCTCCCACGGCCGGTTCGGTCCTCCTGGCCGGCGTACTCCTCAAGATGGGGGTCTACGGCATGATCCGCTTCTGCATCGGCTTCTTCCCAGAGATGGCGGTGAAGGCCATGGTGCCGGTCATGATCCTGTCGGTGATAGCGGTGGTGTACGGGGCCGTGATGTCCCTGGTGCAGCCGGACATGAAGAGGCTGGTGGCCTACTCCTCGGTGAGCCACATGGGCTTCGTCACCGCCGGTCTGTTCACGTTCAACCAGCAAGGCATCGAGGGCTCCGTACTGCAGATGGTCAACCACGGGGTGCTCACGGGCGCTCTGTTCATGATGGTGGGCTTCTTCTACGACCGTACGCACACCCGTCTCATCAAGGACTACGGGGGACTGGCCCGGCCTATGCCTGTGGCCGCTGCCTTCTTCAGCCTGTTCGTGCTGGGGAGTCTGGGGTTGCCGGGCCTGAACGGCTTCGTGGGCGAGTTCCTCATCCTGGTGGGCGTCTTCCAGTTCTCGGCCGTGTTCGCGGCCATCGCCTCCATCGGCGTCGTGGCCGGGGCCGCCTACCTGCTGTGGATGTACCAGCGGACGATGTTCCAGAAATCCAACGAGAAATGGCTGTCGCTGAAGGACCTGAGCGCCCGGGAGATCATCACCCTGGTGCCTCTGGTGGGGCTGGCCGTGTGGATAGGCATCTACCCGCAGACCTTCCTCAACCTGCTGCACGCCCCGGCGCAGAACATAATGGCGCAGGTGCAGCCCTACCTGGCGGAGCACGGTGGCGGCCTGTTGCAGCTGGCTACCTCCTTGTTCGGGGGGTTCTAGATGCAGGCCGTAGACATCGTCGCCGTCATCCCCGAACTCATCCTTCTGGTGGCCGCCTGCGCCATCCTGCTGGTGGAGCCCTTCCTCAAGAGCGAAAAGACCACCGTCCTCGCCATCGCCCTCACGGGCCTCATCGCCTCGGCCGCGGTCTCACTCGCCTTCACCGGCGAGGACCGCTCGGCCTTCTCCGACATGATCGTCCTCAGCGACTGGGCCGTCTTCTTCAACGTGCTCTTCGCCATAGGAGCGGCGCTCACCGCCCTCATGTCCTCCGAGTATCTGGAGGCGCACGGCCGACACCTGGGCGAGTACTATGCCCTGCTGCTTTTCGCCGTGATCGGCATGGACCTCATGGCCGCTTCCCGGGACCTGATCCTGTTCTATGTGTCCCTGGAGCTCATGACCGTCAGCCTCTATCTCCTGGCCGCTTTCTTCCGCTATCGGGGTAAGTCGAACGAATCGGCCCTCAAGTACTTCCTCACCGGCTCCTTCGCCTCCGCTGTGATGCTGTACGGCATCTCCCTGGTCTACGGCCAGGCGGGCGCCACCAACTACGAGGCCATCGGGCGCGCCCTCGGCAGCCAGGGCGCGACGGCTGGCATCCTGTTCGCGGTCTTTTTGGTGGCCGTAGGCCTGGCCTTCAAGATCTCCGCCGTCCCCTTCCACATGTGGACCCCCGACGTCTACCAGGGGGCGCCCACCCCGGTGGCCGCCTTCTTCTCGGTGGGCCCCAAGGCGGCCGCTTTCTCCGTGGTCATGGCCGCCTTCATCCTGGCCTTCCCGGGCGCGGCCGTGGAGTGGGGCGTCTTCTTCATCGTGCTCTCCGTTGCCACCATGTTCGTAGGCAACGTCTTCGCCCTGGCGCAGAGCAACGTCAAACGCATGCTGGCCTATTCCTCCATAGCGCATGCCGGTTACCTGCTGGCCGGCGTGGGGGCCATGGGCTGGAGCGTGAACTCGTACTCCGGGCAGGGAGTGCTCCTCTACCTGACCGCTTACACCTTCATGAACCTGGGTGCCTTCGGGGTGCTCACCTATCTGAAGGCCCAAAACCCACAGTTCGACTATTCCCTCAAGAGTCTCTCCGGCCTGGGACGGAGGTCGCCCTGGGCGGCCGTCCTGCTCTCCCTCTTCATGCTGTCGCTCACCGGCATCCCGGGTACGGCGGGGTTCATCGGCAAGTTCTACGTCTTTGCCGGAGTGGTGCACGCCGACCTGGTCTGGCTGGCCGTCGTGGGGGTGCTGCTCAGCGCGGTCTCCGCTTACTACTACCTGCGGGTGATCGTGGTGATGTTCTTCAAGGAGCCCGAAGTTGAATTCACCGTGCGGGCTCCCATCTCCGGAGGGATGGCGGCCGGGTTGGCGGTCTGCGCTCTGGCCACGCTGCTCATAGGTATCTTCCCCTCATGGCTCTGGGACGCCGCCGTCGCCGCCTTCTCCACCCTCTTCAACTGAGGGAGCCGGCTCCGGCCGCTCGCGGTCCCTGCTCACGGAAGGCGGCAATATGGGCGCTACGCTTATCGAGGCCGACTGGGTCGTTCCTATCAGCAGCCCCCCGTTCGCCCATGGGGCCGTATTGGTCAGGGAGGGGCGGATCGAGGCGGTGGGGCCCGCCGCGGAGCTGCGGGCGCAGTGCGGGTTCGACTCGCTCCAGAGCGGCAGAGAGCACGTGCGGTCCTTCCCGGGCTGCGTCCTCCTCCCCGGCCTGGTCAACGCCCACAGTCACCTGGACTACTCCGCCTTTCAGAGTTTCAGTCCCTCCTGCGGGTTCGGGGAGTGGATGCTGCGGCTGCTCAGGTCCCGGCGGAAACTCACCGCTGAGGACTATGCTGCTTCGGCACGCTGGGGAGCCGAGGAGTGCGCCCGCAACGGGATCACCTGCATCGCCGACACTTCGTTCGAAGGCTCGACCGTGGCGCGCGCCGCCGGCGAAGCCGGGCTGCGCGCCCGCGTCTACCTCGAGGTCATCGGCCTGGATGAAGCCGAACTGCCCGCCGTGATGGAGCGCACCGAGGAGTGTCTTTCGGCCCTTGCACCGTACCGCACCTCGCTGGTGGATCTCGGCCTTTCCCCTCATGCTCCCTATACGGTGTCGTGGCGGCTCTACCGGGAGATCGCCCGCTACGCCGGCAGGGAGGGGCTACATCTCGCCACCCACGTGGCCGAGTCACCGGCCGAAGTGGAGTTCCTGGAGCGGGGCGCGGGCAGCATCGCCCGCGCCTACAAGGCTGCTCGTCTGTGGAAGGGAGACCGCTGGTCGGCGCCCGGCCTGCGGCCGGGCGCCTACCTGGCCTCCGCCGGAGCCCTCGGCCCGGCGACCCTGGCCGTCCACTGCGTGCACCTGGACGACGCCGAGGTGGGCGTCCTGGCCGGCGCGGGCGCCGCAGTCGCTCACTGCCCGCGCTCCAACGCCCGTCTGCGTTGCGGCATCGCCCCTGTCGCTGCGCTCAGGAAGGCCGGCGTCCGCGTCGGACTGGGTACCGACAGCCTGGCCTCCAACGACAGCCTCGACATGTTCGCGGAGATGCGCGCGGCGCTGGCCGCCGGCCAGGTCCGGGCCGCCGCCTACGCGGCGCCCAACACCGGGCGGACCGCCGCCCGGACCCGCGGCGCCCACGCGGCGGCCCCCACCGGGGAGTACGCCGCGGAGCCTCTCACCCCCGCCGACGTCTTGCGCATGGCCACCATCGAAGGCGCCCGCGCCCTGGACTGGGCCGATAAGGTGGGGAGCATCGAGGTAGGTAAGCAGGCCGACTTGACAGTGGTGGGTCTCCCAGAGGGTGGCTGCCACACTGATGTCGCTACCCTCACGGCCGAGGGGATGGAAGCGTTCCTCGTCTCCTGCGCTTCGGGGAGTGACGTGCAGGCGACCCTGGTGGACGGCCGTTTCGTCTTCGAGCGTCACGCGGCTAGGGGAAGTGATCTCACCGAGATAGGTTCGGCTTTTGATGAGGCGCGGCGGAAACTGGACCTTCCACCACTGCGTCTGACAGGCGACGTCATCTAGAATCACAGTCTCCGGTAGTCGCGGGGGCGCAGATGCGGCATAATCTTCCAGGCATAATGCGGGAACATCCGCGCCAGGTCCTGGGAGCAGGGGGTTCCCGGGGATCTATTTGAGGAGAATACTTTGCTGCTCGATCGAAAGCGCATCAACAGGTGGGCCAAGTGGGTCGCCCTCTTTCTGGCCATCGTGTTCGCCGCCGGCTTCCTGTTCATGGGCGTCGGCTACGGTGGGGCCGGGTTCAATCTGTCGGAACTGTTCACCGGCGACAACAACGTGCAGGACAATCCCCAGACGCCAGAAGACAAGATCGCCGCCTACCAGGCGCAGTTGACCCAGAATCCCAAGGACGTGGCCGCTCTCATCGGATTGGCCACCGTCTATCAGCAGAATGACGACCTGCTACGCGCGGCCGCCTATCTGGAGCTGGCCCTGGAGGCCGATCCTGCTCAGAAGGAAGTGTACTTGCGCCTCGCCAACATCTACATGAGCGCCGACGTGGGCAACTACGCGGCGGCCGTTGCGGTGCTCAACAAGGCCACTCAGGTGGATGCGGGCAATCCCGATGTCTTCCTGAAGCTGGGAACTGCGCAGAACTCCCTCGGTAACACAGAGGCGGCGCTGCTTGCCTGGCAGAAGTTCCTCGAACTGGCTCCCAACGACGACATGGCTACGGTGGTTCGGGAGCAGGTCGAGGAGTTGAGCAAGAAGCCCACCACGACCACCACCAGCACCACCTCTACCTCTGGCTCCACCGCGACGACGGCGGCAGGCACCAGCACGACCGCGACGACCACTCCGTGATCGTCGACAGGCCGGGGCTTTCGCCGGCGGGTGGATGGCCGCAACACCAGGAGGGGCTCGTGAACCTATCCATCGCCATCGACAGCGTCGAAGGGGTCAAGGTCATCCATGTGGGAGGGGAGGTCGACGTCTATACCGCTCCCCAGCTCAAGGAAGCCCTCGCTGAGGCGATCGAGGGTCGCGACCGCTTCGTGCTCGACCTCTCCGAGGTGCACTTCATCGATTCCACCGGTCTGGGAGTACTGGTGGCCAGCCAGCAGCAAGCCCGTGCGGACTCCCGCGATTTCCACCTGGTCCTCGACGATCCCTACCTACTGAAGATCTTCCGGATCACCGGCTTCGACGGGGTGTTTTCCATCTACCCGCAGGTGGCGGACGCGGTCCACAACAACTGAGAGGCGGTCCCGGCTGCGCAAGGCCGGTCCGTACCACGCCCGGCTTTGCCCGCTGACAACGCCCTCGACATGTTGCGCATCTCTGTTTTGCGAACGGCGTGCTATCTTTCCGGGCTGACACGCCGGCCAACGAGGAGCCTACCTGGTGCGACTGATAATCACTGAGAAGAACGATGCCGCGAAGAAGATCGCGGGGATCCTGTCCAGCAACGGGGTCAAGGAAGACTCGTTCTTGAAGGTCCCCTACTACCTCTTCACCGACGAGGAGGGCGAACCGAGCACCGCTGTCGGTCTCAAAGGACACGTTGTGCAGGTGGACTTCCCTCCCGAGTTCTCCGAGTGGCGCAAGGTCGAGCCCAAGGCTCTCATCGACGCTCCTCTGGTCAAGACCGAGACGGCCAAGTCGGTGGTCCGGGCCATCAGGAAGCTCGCCGTGGACGCCTCGGCCCTGATAATCGCCACCGACTACGACCGTGAGGGCGAACTGATAGGTCTTGAGGCCCTCAATCTGGTCCTGGAGGAGAATCCCAAGTTGGTGCGTGGCGTGCGCAGGGCGCGCTTCTCGGCCCTCACTCCGGGCGAGATCAAGCGGGCCTTCACGCATCTGGATCACCTCTCCGAACCTCTGGCCAGGGCTGGGGAGGCCCGGCAGGACATCGACCTCATCTGGGGTGCCACGCTCACGCGCTTCGTCTCCCTCGCCACTTCCCGCTTGGGGAGCTCGTTCCTGAGCGTGGGCCGGGTGCAGACGCCCACCCTGGTGCTCATCGCCGACCGGGAGAGGGAACGCCGCGCATTCGTCCCCGAGCCCTACTGGGTGGTGAAGGTCGACCTCGACGCCGACGGCCAGACCTTCTCCGCCGTGCACAAGGAAGAGCGCTTCACCGACGAAGCCCGGGCCACGGCGGTGTTCGAGAAGCTGACCGGGCAGGCCCAGGTCACCGCCGTGAAGCAGACCAAGCGCAAAGTCCCGCGGCCCGCTCCCTTCAACACCACCAGCTTCACCAGCGCGGCCACCTCTCTGGGGTACAGCGCCGCGGCTGTCATGCATATCGCCGAGGATCTCTACATGGCGGGGCACATCAGCTATCCGCGTACCGACAACACGGTCTATCCGTCGTCACTCGACCTGCGCGAGACTCTGGAGATATTGGCTCAAGGCGAGTTCCGCGCCGAGGCCGGGCGCCTGTTGGAGCAGGCGGCGCTACACCCCAGCCGGGGAGACAAGCGCACCACCGACCATCCGCCTATCTACCCCACAGGCAGTCCCCGCCGTCACGAGCTGGGCGACCGCGAGTGGCGCCTCTTCGAGCTGGTGGCCCGGCGCTTCATGGCCACGCTGGCCGACGAGGCCCTGATGGAATCGAACCGTGTGGACCTGGAGTTGACCGGCGAGCCCTTCTTCGCCCGGGGTAACCGCGTGGTCACGGCCGGCTGGCTCGACTTCTATCCCTACAGCCGCCAGAAGGACTCCGAACTGCCCCTGCTGGAGAAGGGCGATCTCGTCCGGCTCGTCGACAAGCAGCTGGATGCCAAGGAGACACAGCCGCCGTCGCGATACGGGCAGGGTCCGCTCATCGAGCTGATGGAGAAGCACAATCTGGGAACCAAGGCCACGCGCCATAACATAATCCAGAACCTCTACGATCGGGGTTACGTGCACGGGAACCCCATCGAGCCGACGGAGATGGGCATGAAGATGGCCGAGGCGCTCACGGAGTTCGCGCCCCGCATCGCCTCCCCGGAGATGACGGCCGAGCTGGAGAAGGACATGGACCTCATCTCCGAGCGCGACCTCACCAAGGAGCAGGTGGTGACCATCTCGCGCGACCTGTTGCGCCAGGCGTACAGTTCTCTGGAGCAGAACCGGGAGCAGGTGGCGGCCAAGATCTTCGAGGGCATCACCGACGACCGCATACTGGGGGAGTGCCCCAAGTGCGGGAAGAATCGCATCCGCATAATCCGCTCCAAGGCCACCAAGAAGCGCTTCGTGGGCTGCGAGGGCTATCCGGAGTGCGATCAGACCTACCCCCTGCCCCAGCGGGGAGACGTTATCGCCACCGGGGATATCTGTGCGCAGTGTGGCAGCCCCAAGGTGAAGATCCTGGGCGGGCGCCGTCCCTGGATCCTGTGCCTCGACCCCGAGTGCCCGACGAAGGCCGAGTACAAGGAGAAGAGGGCGGCCCGAGAGGCGAAAGCCCAGGCGGCTGCGGATGGGGGCGAGGCCGCTGCGGCCAAGCCCGTCCGCAAGACGGCGGCGAAGAAGACGAGCAAGACCGGCGCCACCGCGACCAAGAAGCCCGTGACGAAAAAGCCGGCGGCGGCCAAGAAGCCGGCGACCAAGGCGGCCGCCTCGAAGCCGGCCGCCGCGAAGAAACCGGCGGCCAAAAAGACGGCCGTCAAGAAGACCGCCTCCGAAGAGCAGGAATAGCGGGCCCAGGGGCATGACCACCGATCTGCCTCCGCTTCCCGAGGACGCCACCCTGGACGAATCGGTCCTGGCGGGGATGGGAAGTGGCTACAAAGGCCTTTTCATCACCTTCGAAGGTCTCGACGGCTGCGGCAAGTCGACGCAGATGGAGTTGCTGGCCACGGGCCTGCGCGAGCGTGGTTACGTGGTGCTTGTGACCCGCGAGCCCGGCGGGACCCCTCTGGGCGAGGCGATAAGGCAGGTGCTGCTCGACCCCCGTCATCACGGCATGTCGGCCAGAGCGGAGGCTCTGCTGTACGCCGCCGCCCGAGCCCACCTCGTGGAGCAGGTCATCAGGCCCGCACTGAAGGACGGCCAGGTGGTGCTGTGCGACCGCTATCTCGACTCGTCGCTCGCCTACCAGGGCTACGGCCGGGGACTGGGGAGCGACGACATCACCACGCTCAATGTCTGGGCCACGGATTGTCTGTTCCCGGACCTCACCCTCTTCCTGGATCTGGACGATGCCATCCGCGCCACCCGCGTGGCGGCGGTACCCGACCGTCTGGAAGCCGAAGACGACGAGTTCCACCGCAAGGTGGGCGAGGGCTTTCGGGAGCTTCTGCTCCTCCATCCCCATCGCATACGCCGCGTAGACGCTCGGGGGACCGAGGAGGAGGTCCAGGCCCGGGTACGTTCGGTGGTCGAGGACGAGCTAGAACTGTTCAGCCACTAGGGCCGGGAGGCGCGGTGCGGGGGTTGTTCGCTGACATCGTGGGGCAGGAGATGGCCGTCTCCATCCTCGTCCGGGCGCTCGAGCAAGGGCCTTCGCACGCCTATCTGTTCCTCGGTCCTCCCGGGGTGGGCAAGACCGAGTCCGCTCTGGCCTTCGCGGCGGGGCTGGCCTGTCCCCACTCGGGCTGCGGCACCTGTATGACCTGCAAGCGCGTGCAGGAAGGCCTCCATCCCGACGTGGAGATCGTGTCGCCGGAGGGCAACTTCATTCGCAAGGAAGAGATCTCCAGTATCAATCTGCACGCCGTCTACCGTCCTTTCGAGGCGCGTGCCAAGGTCTACGTCTTCCTGGAAGCGGACAGCTTCAACCTGGATGCGGCCAACGCCTTCCTCAAGACCCTGGAAGAACCACCTCCACACGTGTACTTCATCCTGGTCACCGATCGTCCCGAGCGGCTGCTGCCCACCATCGTGTCGCGCTGCCAGTCGGTGACGTTCACCCCCGTGCCCCTGCCGGCGATGATCGCCGACCTGCACCAGCGGCTGGGGCTGCCCGCGGCCGAAGCGGAACTCCTATCTCGCGTGGCAGGAGGGAATCTGCGCTACGCCCGGGAGTTGGCCACGTCGGAGGACGCCCGCCGACAGAGGACCCTTCTTCTCGATCTGGCCCGGGACCTTCCCCGCGCGGGCCTGCTGGACGTCGAGGTAGCCCTGGATGAGGTGATGGCCACCGTCGACGGCCGGTCGGCCGAGCGCGAGGCCAAGCTGGAGGCCGAGTTACGCCAGGCGCTGGAGTGGGCGGGGGACGCCCGTACCCGCAACTGGTTGCAGAAGCGTCACGACGAGAAGCTCAAGCGCCAGCAACGCCGTCTCGCCACGCAGGGTCTGAGTGCCGTGACCAAGACCTATGCCGGCTGGTATAGGGACCTGGCCGCCGTCGCCGTGGGTGCGGACGCGGCGGTGCTCAACCAGGACCGTTTCGAGGACCTGCGGGCGTCCGCTGAGCCCGAACGTCTGCTGGGCTACACGCAGGCCGTGCTGGCGGTACGGCAGGTCCAGGAGAGGCTCCGCTATAATGTCGATGCCCGATGCGCCATCGGGGACATGTTTCGAAGCATTAAGGAGGCCCTGACTCAGTGGCCGATGTCGTAGGGGTCGTGTTCCAAGATGGGAACAAGACCTACCATTTTGACTCCGCGGGCCTGGAACTCGCCCGGGGGGATCGTGTCATAGTCCAGACGAGCAAGGGGTCGGAGATCGGCCACGTGGTCGAGCCGACCCACCACGTCGACGACTCCGAGCTCGCTGCGTCACTCAAGAAGGTCGTGCGCGTGGCGACGGGCGAAGATCTGGAGGCGCAGGCCTGCAGCCAGTGCGTGCGCAAGGAGGCCATGGCGACGTGCCGCGAGATGATCGCAGCCCACGGCCTCGACATGAAACTGGTGAGCGCCGATATCTCCTTCGGGGGCGAGCGCATCACCTTCAACTTCTACTCCGACGAGCGTGTGGATTTCCGCTCGCTGGTGGCCGATCTGTCCAAGGCCCTCAAGATGCGCGTGGAGTTGCGGCAGGTCGGAGCCCGCGAAGAGGCGCGCATGGTCGGGGGGCTGGGCCCCTGTGGCCGGCACCTCTGCTGCACGCTCTTCCCCGGGGACGATGAGCCGGTCTCCATCCGCATGGCCAAGGAGCAGAACCTGCCCCTCAATCCAGTCAAGATCTCGGGCCTCTGTGGCCGTCTCATGTGCTGCCTCAAATACGAGCAGCAGCAGTACGTGAGCTTCCGCAAGGAGGCTCCGCCGCGAGGGACGAAGGTGATCACCCCGGCCGGCGAAAGTGTCATCACGGGTTTCAACGTCCCCAAGGATTCCATCACCGTGCGTCTGGAGGACGGCTCCTACGCCGATCTGCGGCTGGAGGACTGCGAGGCGCAGGAGGACGGGACGCTCGTCTTCACTCCGCGCGAGGAAGAGGAGCCGGCCCAGAAGCCCGGCGAGTACCGGGTGCTCGACTTCAGCCTCATACCGACCGACGACGACGAGGACGAGTTGCTCGATGCCCGCGCGGCCGCCGGTGCAGCCGCCGCGGGTATGGTCGGCGGCGAGGTTCGGGCGAACGGCGGCGCCCCAGGTGACGCCGCGCAGGGCGAGGAAGGCAAGTCGCGGCGCTCTCGCTCTCGGAGGAGTCGCGGACGGCGCGGACGGGGCCAGTCTGGCGACGGCGGTGCCGGCGACGGCCAGGTTGCCGCAGCAGGCGGCGGCGCGTCTAGCCAGGCGGCAGCGAAACAGGGCGGGCAGCAGTCGGGCCGGGGTTCATCCCAGCGGCCGCAAGGCGGCGCGGGCGAAGGCGGGTCCGGCGAGCAGTCGGCCGGCGGCGACCGCAAGCCACGGCGGCGGCGTAGATCGCGTCGACCCAGCGGCAACGGTGGTCCCGCGAGCGGCAGCGCCGGAGATGGTGGCGGTTCGTCCGGGAGCGCGGAGGCCCGAGCGAGTAACGCCCGTCGGCCTCAGTCGAACTTGCTTGTCAGGCGCGCGCCGACCTTCTAAACTAACGACTCCCCACGCCGACGTAGCTCAGATGGCAGAGCGGCTCACTCGTAATGAGCAGGTCCGGGGTTCGATTCCCCGCGTCGGCTTAGGGAACTAGTGAGGAGCCCGTCGGGGCCGACTGGAACTTCCAAGCTCGGACAGGCGCTCTCATGGTCTGAGCCCGGGCACCGGGGCGTCGATCCCTAGCCTCGCAGATACGCTGGGCGGCTACGAAACGTAGAACTCCACCGCCGAGTAGGCGCTGGCGTAGTGGGCCTCCATGGCGGTCCTTGCCGCCGCGGCATCGTGTGCCTCAAGGGCGTCCACGACCGCGCACATCGCCCGAAAGGCCTCCTCGAAAGTCTCTGCTGCGGACGGTACCATCTCCAGCGCCACGTAGACGTCCTTCATGAGTGCCTCCATGACGTTGTAGAGACGGGGATTGTGGGCTGCCCGGGCAACCCCGAGATGGCATTTTGTATCGACGGCTACGAACGCCGCCCCGGTCTGGGGACCCGTGCGGAAGGACTCGAGCGCTTCTCTCTGGAATCGGATGTCCTCCTCCGTCGCCCGCTGTGCTGCCAGCTCGACCACCATCATCTCCACCGCCCAACGGGCCTCAAGGGTAGCCTCGACCTCGCGCCTGGCGATAGCAGCCGTGCTCAGAAGATCCGCGGGGATGGTTTCGCTCAGAACGAAGGTGCCACCTCCAGGGCCCCGCTTGACGGTGACCACCCCCGCCTCGCGCAGCATGGAGATGGCTTCGCGGACTGTGGGCCGACTGACCCCGAACTGCTCCGCCAGTTCACGTTCGCGGCCGAGTTTGTCGCCCTTCCTCAGCTGTCCCGAAAGAATCACGTTGTTAATCTGATCGAGCACCCTTTGGCAGGCGCGCGCGGAAACGAGGGGCGTGAACACGGCTTGCGGCTCCCCTTTCAGAAGCTCATTGCTGCCTACGCCAACAATAGCAGAAACTTATTTACCTATTCTATTGACAGCGGCTCGTAGACTATGGTAATAAAAAGGCATTCGAGTTTACCTATTACTCGAAGGTCATCCACGCGACGGTCAAGGGGGGTGGAATGAACCGCAAACGTTTGGGGATAGGGCTGCTTCTGCTTGCAGTCCTGGTCGCGGTGGCATTCGTACTGGTGGCATGCTCCGACTCGGAGGAGACGGCCACCACGGAGGCCAGCACCGCGACGACCAGTGGGCCCGCGACTACTAGCGGGCCGGCGACTACCGGCGGGACGGAAACGACTACAGCGTCGACTGAACCCGCGAAGAAGAGCACGTTGCGCATGGGGTGGAGCGAGAGTCCGCAGGCCGGGATGAACCCCTTCCTGGCGCGCAGCGAGGGCGACTACGTCTACCTCGGTCTCATCTACGAGCCTATGGCCATCCCTCTGATGGACGGCACCATCATGCCGTGGCTCGCTAAGACCTGGACCTACGACGCGGCCGGCAACAGTTGGACCTTCGTCCTCGACGAGCGGGCCAAGTGGAGCGACGGACAGCCGGTGACCGCCGACGACGTCAAGTACACTTTCGACACGGCGTACGCGCTCGACCTGCCCATCGGGGCGACCACCAAGGCGTTCGTCAAGTCGGTCGACGTGGTCGACCCGCAGACCGTCCGCTTCACGCTGGCCGAGCCGCTGGCGGCCTTCGCGTCACTGGCGGGCGGCACGCTGATCATGCCCAAGCACATCTGGGAGACGGTCGGTGCGGTCGACACCTACGAGAACCCGAACCCGATGGGCAGCGGCCCGTTCGTATTCAAGGAGTACAAGCCGCGCGAGTACATGGCGGTCGACAAGAACCCGAGCTACTGGCAGAGTACGGTGAACGTGGACGAGGTGATCGTCCAGGTCTTCACGAACCCCGAAGCGGAGGTCATGTCGCTGAAGAGCGGCGAACTCGACGTCATGCCAGACCTGTCTGGGAACGAGTCCCTGATTCCGGCCCTGCTCTCCGATGAGGGCGTGAACGTGCTGGTCGACAGGTGGCCGCACATCCTCTACCTCGCCGAGAACTACCGCGTGCCTGCGTTGGCCGATCTCGAGGTGCGTAGGGCGATGGATCTGGCCATCGACCGCGAAGCGATACTCAGGACCGCCTTGGCCGGTTACGGCGAAGCTCCTCTGATGGGTTACGTACCGCCGTTGGTCGAGAAATGGGCCAATACAGCCGTGACCTGGAAGGGCAGAGGCGCCAGCGCCGAGGACCGGGTGAAGCAGGCCAACGACATCCTCGACGCGGCGGGGTACAAGGCCGATGGGGACGGCACAAGAGTGGCGCCCGACGGCACGAAGCTCGAGTTCACGATCCGCTGTATCACCTATCCCTCCTACGTCCGGACCAGCGAACTGATCAAGGAAGACCTGGCCAAGATCGGGATCAAGATCGGCGTCGAGGTGTCCGATCCCGAGACGCTCTATGGCGGCATCATCTACAGCGAAGACGGCGGGGATAAATGGGATCTCTTGGTCCACGGATCGACGATGACGCCCGACCCCGACAACATGGCCCGGGAGTGGGCTCCGGACACCCCGACCCCCTGGGACAACGCCACGGCCTTCGGCTTCTCAGATCCCGAACTTCAACCCCTCCTACAGGCCTCCCGGCGTGAGATGGACGACGCCAAGAGGGTTGAGCAGATCATGCAGGCTCAGCAGATGTTCGCCGACAAACTGGTGGTGGTCTCGCTAGCCCACCGTGCGCACCCGGCGGCTCACCGCACCGACAAGTTCGATGGATGGAACCCGGTGATGATCGCCTACGGCGGGATGGTTCACCCGCTCGCATCGATCGTCAATCTGATCTCGTTGACCCCGAAGTGATCTGACTCCCGGTGGCCCGCCCGGCTCAGGCCGGGCGGGCCACCGGGGCCGCTTCGATATGTCGTCTGCAAATCGGTTCTCGGTGGGGGTTAGGCTTGTCCACACGGTGGCTGGCGAGAAGGATTGTCACGAGTATCCTGGTCTTCTTCTCGGCCCTGATCATCAACTTCGCGATCCCTCGCCTCATGCCGGGCAGCCCGGTGGCCGCGTTCACCGGCGGGGTGAAGTTGACGGAGGAAGCGCGGCAGGCCATGATCGAGCGCTTCGGGCTCGACAGCTCCACCTGGGAACAGTTCTGGCGCTACATCACCCGGGCCTTCCAGGGCGACTTCGGAGTCTCCTTCTATTACTTTCCCAAGTCGGTCAGCTCGGTGATCGCCGCGGCTCTTCCCTGGACGCTGCTCGTGCTGCTGACCTCGCTGGTCCTCCAGGTGGTGATCGGCTATACGTTGGGCGTGACGTCCGCGTGGAAGGCGGGCAAAAGGACGGATTCTGTCCTGCAGACGGTCTCCCTGGCCGTTCTCTCGGCCCCACTCTTCTGGATCGCCATGGTCCTGTTCTACATCTTCAGCTTCAAGCTGGGCTGGTTCCCCTTCGGGGGGGCCTACACCCCCGGCGGCGTCGACGGGGGTTGGCTTGCCAAGGTGGCCGACATCGCTCGACACGCGGCTCTTCCCATCATCTCGTTGACCCTCGCGCAGTACGCGACTTACCAACTGATCCTTCGCAACACCATGGTGACCACGCTCAAGAAGAACTACATCCTGGTGGCCGAAGCCAAAGGCCTTAAGGAATCGCGGATCAAGTACGGCCACGCCGCACGCAATGCGCTCCTACCCATGGTCACGTTCCTCGGACTGAGCCTGGCCGTCAGCGTCGGGGGCTCCGTGTACATCGAGACCGTCTTCTCGTACCCGGGTGTGGGCAAGCTCATCTTCGACTCGGTGCTTGCCCGTGACTACCCGACGCTGCAGGGGTGCTTCTTCGTGTTCGCTGTGGTAGTGATTATCGCGAGCATCGCGGTGGACATCGCGTACATGTACCTCGACCCTCGTATCCGGACCTCCTGATGGACGCGACGGCGACGACCATCAACCTGCGCCGAAAAGGTCGGGCAGCGGCTTGGTGGAAGGTCATGCGGCAGAGGTCTTCGGCGTTCTTCGGGCTGGTGGTCATAGCCGTGTTCGTGTTCGCCGCGGTCTTCGCCCCCTTGGTCGCTCCCTACGATCCCACCGATAAGAGCGGAATGCCCTTCGAGGCCCCCAGCCTTAGCCACCTTCTCGGTACGAACGACGTGGGGGAAGACGTGCTGAGCGAACTCATCTACGCCAGCAGAGTCTCGATCCTGGTGGGGGTGGTGGCGGCGGCGCTGATCACCATCACCGGGCTTCTCATAGGTATCCTGGCTGGCTATTTCGGGCGCAGTCTGGACGAAGTGCTGATGCGCATCACCGATGTGATCATCGCCCTACCCCGGCTTCCTCTCATGCTGGTGATGGCTGCGTACCTGGGGGCCGGGACGGGCACTATCATCTTCGTCATCGCTGTGGTCGGGTGGCCGAGTCTCGCCCGCCAGGTCAGATCCCAGGTGCTATCCGTTCGCGAATCGACCTACATCGAGTCTGCGCGGGCAACTGGGGCGGGCAGCGTTCGCATCATGGCTCGGAGCATCCTTCCGGCGATCGCCGGCATCGTGATCGCCAACGGAGTGATGGAGATCATGTTCGCGATCCTGACGGAGGCCGGTCTGAGCTTCCTGGGACTGGGCGACCCGACGCATCAGAGCTGGGGCGTCATGCTCTACTTCGCTCAGGCACAGGGCGCCTTCTTGCGCGGCGCCTGGTGGTGGATCTTCCCGCCTGGTATCTGCATCGCGCTCTTCTGTCTGTCGTGCAACTTCATCGGCACGGCGATCAACGACCTGTTCGGACTCAGACTGGGGCGTCGCTGAGATGCCCCTGCTCGCCGTCGACACGCTTCGGGCCTACTACTACACGTCCGGCGCCGTCGTGCGGGCGGTGGACGGAGTCAGCTTCTCGGTCGAGCCGGGGCAATCGCTCGGCATCGCCGGCGAATCGGGTTGCGGCAAGAGCACCCTGGCACTGAGTTTGATGCGGCTGCTCAAGGGCGGAGAGGTCGTCGCGGGCACCATCGATCTGGAGGGCCTTTCACTCCTCGACATGTCGATCAAGGATTTCAACCGGGTGCGCTGGGAGAGACTGGCATTTGTCCCCCAGGCGGCGATGGATGGGCTCAACCCGGTTCACAGCATCGGAGCGCAGATCGTCGAAGCGATTCTCGCGCACCGCAAGATGAGCAAGGCCGCCGCCTGGGAGAGGGCCGAGATGCTTCTCAAGCAGGTCGATATCAACCCCTCACGAGCCCGTGACTATCCGCACCAATTGAGCGGCGGCATGCGTCAGCGGGCGATGATCGCCATGGCGCTGGCTCTCGATCCGCAGCTCATCATCGCCGACGAGCCGACCACCGCTCTGGACGTCATCACCCAGGCGCAGGTACTGAAGCTGCTCCGGCGGCTGCAGCATCAACTCAATATCGCCATCATATTCATCTCCCACGACCTCTCGACTCTCGCACAGGCGTGCGACCGGGTGATGATCATGTACGCCGGTAGGGTGGTTGAGATCGCCGACGCGGATACTCTCTTCGCCGCCCCCGTCCACCCGTACACGCGCGCGCTGCTGCGCTCCTTCCCGGACATCGACAAGAAGATGCCGACTCGAGCCCTTCGAGGGGCGCCGCCGGACTTGTCCATGGACATCCCCGGCTGTAGGTTCTGCCCCCGCTGTCCGGAGGCGACCGAGCAATGTCGGCAAGAGGAACCGCGGATGGTGACCGTCGGTCCCGGCCACGAGGTGAGCTGCCACCTGGAGAGGAGCGCGGGAGAAGTGGGCTATGAGTGAGCCGATCCCCATCCTGCGCGTCGACGAGCTGTACAAGTGGTTTCCTGTGAGGGGTCAGGGTCTCCGCAACCGCCAGGCTCACTTCGTGCACAGCGTGGACGGCGTCAGCCTGGAGATCTACCAGGGCGAAACGCTCGGCATCGTGGGAGAGAGCGGCTCGGGCAAGACGACGCTGGCCCGCCTGATCATGCGGCTCGTCGATCCGAGCAAGGGGAAGATCTACTTCAACGGCGCCGACATCACGAAGCTTGGCGGGCGACAGATGAAGCCGCTGCGCCGGCAAATGCAGATGATCTTCCAGGACCCCTATGGCGCCCTCGACCCTCGGAAGACCGTGTACGGGCTGCTCGCGGAGCCCCTGCAGGTTCACAGACTTCTTCCGGAGCTGGGGGCGCGGGTGCAACGGGTACAGGAATGCCTCGCCCTCGTCGAGTTGCCCACCACCGAGGCCTTTCTCAATCGGGTCCCGGACGAGCTGAGCGGGGGTGAACGTCAGCGGGTCGGCATCGCACGGGCTCTCGTGCTCGATCCGCAACTCGTCGTGGCCGACGAACCGGTCAGCATGTTGGACGCGAGCGTCAAGGCGGGTATCGCCGACCTGATGATCAGTCTCAAAGAGCGGATCGCCCTCACCTATGTGTTCATCACCCACGAACTCGCTCTCGCCTATCAACTGTGTGACCGGATCGCGGTGATGTACTTGGGCCGGGTGGTGGAACTGGGCAGCGCCGAAGCGATCGTCCGTTCGCCACTGCACGAATACTCGCGGTTGCTGATGGATGCGATCCCGCCACCACACCCGGACCCGGAGTGGGGCAACTCGATCCCGGAAAGAGGCGAGCTGCCCTTCTCCTTGGAGCCACCACCCGGCTGCAGGTTCCATCCACGCTGCCCGCGGGCGCAGGCGACCTGCGAGGTGGACGATCCCGGGCTAGTCGACGTAGGCGATGGTCACTGGGTGGCCTGTCACCTGATAAGCACGAAAGGAACTCGATGATGAGCGATAGCAGCTGCGGAGCACGGGTCGGTGGTCGGCTCGATTGGCCGTACTCCATCGAGTATGGCCAAGAGACGCGGGTCGACGCGGATGTGCTGGTCCTCGGTGGCGGTCTTGGCGGCTGCTTTGCTGCCATCAGCGCTGCGAGGAAGGGTCTGAGTGTCGTTCTGGTGGAGAAGGCGTGCACCATGCACAGCGGGGCGGCCGGATCCGGCATAGACCACTGGATGGCCTGCCCCTCCAACCCGGCCAGCCGGATTACGCCGGAGGAGTACACCCTTTCCCCCATCATGAAGTTCAAAGGGGGGTACGGGAACGTCATCTCATCGTACATAACCGCGCGCGATAGCTTTGAGGCGCTGCTCGAACTCGAACGCATGGGCATGAAGATCCGCGACACCGAGGACGAGTTCGCCGGTGCGGATTTCCGCGACGAGGACACGAAGCTTCTCTTCGCCTACGACTACGAATTCCGGCACTGCATACGAGTGTGGGGCACCGGGATGAAACCGGCCCTGTACCGGGAATGCAGGCGGCTTGGCGTGAAGATCTTCGACCGAGTCATGGTGACCAGCCTGCTCTCTGACGATGGCGTCCAGGGGGGGCGGGTGGTCGGAGCCACAGGGGTCAATACGCGCACGGGGCGTTTCTACGTGTTCTCCGGCAAGGCATCCGTCCTCTCGATGGCGACTCCCGAGCGGCTTTGGATCTTCTCGTCGGAACTCACGGGACTCGTCGGCCGTGACGGACCCCCGGCCAACGCGGGCAACGGTCACGCTATGGCCTGGCGGGCAGGGGCCGACTTCACGATGATGGAGCGGTCCACGCTTGAGGAATGGGGCGGCAGCACCGGCATCGGGGCGCTGATGTTCGCCAGCGGCTCCCACTTCGCTACCTGGTATCCGTGCTCCATAGTGGACGCGAACGGCAGAGAAGTGCCGTGGACGGCAAATGGCAAGGAGCTTAGCTCCTACGACGAACGCACGCACCCAGCACCCGGGCAGCACTTCTTCTCTCTGGTGCTGGGCAACGGCGAGGGTGGCGAGAGTTCGCTTCCGGGCTAATCCCCGACCTCCCGGAGCGGATCAGGAGACGGGAGTTCGCCCCTCCGCTCTACGCCGACCTTCCCGGGATCCCAGCGCACGAGCGTCGGGCGATCTTTGGACTGATGGTGGGCCAGGAAGGCCATACGCAGCAGGTGTACGAGGTGTTGACCCGCGCAGGGTTCGACCCGGAGCAGGATCTGCTCCAGGTGTACGCGCTGGGGGAGGCGCCGCCCGGCTGGCGTCGTCTTCGCTGGGGAGGCCTCGTGCACGACTGGGATCTTCGCACCAGTCTCGAAGGGCTTTACGTCGCCGGCCAGCAGGCCTTCGATTCGTGCGGTGCTTCGCTGGCGTGCGCCACCGGCCGGTGGGTGGGCCGCAGGGCGGCGGAATACGCCGTCTCCGCGCTGCCGGGCACGATAAGCGAGAGCCAGGTGAATCGGGAAAAGCAGCGGGTCTACAGGCCCCTCGACCAGAGGGACGGCATGGATTGGAAGGAGCTCGAGGCCGGCATCGCCAAGACGATGCAGGACTACTGCGGCGACGTGCTGACGGACGAACTGCTCGAGATCGGCCTCATGGCCTTGGGGGAGATCGAAGAAGCAGAGGCGACGACCGTGATGGCCCGGAACCCGCACGAACTCATGCGGGCCCTCGAGGTCCGGGACATCCTCACCTGCGGCCAGATAGTCGCGCAGGCCTGTCTTGCCCGCAAGGCGAGCAACCGCTGGCTTGGCTTCGAGCGCCTGGACTACCCTGAGGACGATCCGCCCGAGTGGCGTAAGTGGGTGACCGTGAGGTCCGAAAGCGATGGGGTGAGCGTCGGCGAGTTGCCCCTTGACTACTACGGGGCCGTCGAAGAGAACTACGAAGCCCGCAACACTTAGGAGGGGCTGATGGTCGAGCGGGAAGCGTGCGCGTTACCCAACGTGGTCACGCCCAACAAGCCGGTGGTGATCGACCCCGCTGTCTGCAATGGCTGCAACCGCTGCGTGGAGATGTGCCAGAGCGACGTATTCGTCCCCAGCGCGGAGAAGGGGAAGCCACCTACGATCCTGTACCCGGACGAGTGCTGGTACTGCGGCTGCTGTGTCGCGGAGTGCCCGCGCCCAGGAGCTATACGAAGCAATTGGCCGCTTGCGTTGCGCATCCGCTGGAAGCGCAAAGAGACCGGCGAGCACTATCGCGTGGGTATGCGCAACCCGCCGCCCGCGAACACGAAGCCCCCGGCCTGAGCCGGCGTGAAGGGCGAAGGCGGAACAATGAGCCTTGCCACCGAACAGGGCCAGAGCACAACGGCACTGCCGATTGCGCGCAAGGTCGCCGAGTCGAGCGCCCAGGGGTCGTGGATAAGGCGCATGTTCGAGGAAGGGATACGCCTGAAGGACCTCTATGGGGCGGACCAGGTCTGCGATTTGAGCATCGGCAACCCCAACGTGGAGCCGCCGCCGGAATTCCGCGCCGTAGTCGGCGACCTTCTTGCGGAAGAGACTCCTGGGCTCCACGGCTACATGCCGAACGCCGGCTATCCCGAGGTCCGGCAGACGTTGGCGCGGTGTTTGTCGGATGAACTGGGGGTGGAAGTCCCGGCAGGGAATGTGCTGATGACGGTGGGGGCCGCCGGAGGGCTGAACGTTGCTCTCAAGGCGGTCCTCGATCCGGACGACGAAGTTATCTTCATCCGGCCCTACTTCGTCGACTACGGCTTCTACGTGAGCAACTACCAAGGGGTACCGAAGCCCGTCCCCACCTCCCCCGACTTCGACCTCGATCTGCAGGCCATCGAGGCGGCTATCGGGGAGAGGACCCGTGCCGTCCTCATCAACTCTCCGAACAACCCCACGGGCCGGGTATACCCGAGGGAGACCCTCATGGCGCTCGGGGAACTTCTCAGGGCAAAGACTCAGCTCTTCGGCCGGACCATCTATCTGCTCTCCGACGAGCCCTATCGCCGGATCGTCTACGACGGAGTCGTCGTGCCCTCGGTATTCGAAGCGTATGAGAACTCGATCGTCGTGAGCAGTTACTCCAAGGAGTTGTCACTGGCCGGCGAGAGGATAGGCTACCTTGTCGCTCACCCGGCGCTTCGGGGCGTCGAGATGCTCATGCAAGGCCTTGTCTTCGCCACCCGGGTTCTTGGGTTCATCAACGCCCCGGCGCTGATGCAGCGGGCAGTGGGGCGGCTGCACGGCACGACCGTGGACATGGGCACCTACGAACGCAACCGCGAAGTCCTCCTCCGGGGGCTGCTTGATTCTGGCTACGTGGTACCACCCGCCCAAGGAGGCTTCTACCTCTTTCCGCAGTCGCCGCTCTGCGACGACGTGGCTTTCGTGAACGAGTTGGCCGAGCACCGGGTACTCGCCGTGCCCGGCGTCGCCTTCGGCGCCCCAGGCTACTTCAGGTTGTCCTACTGCGTCGCTCCTGAGGTAGTGGATCGAGCCCTCCCGGAGTTGCGGAGCCTCGCCTGGAAGTACCAGGGCTGATCCATACGGGGACCGAGCTTCCAGCTGCCGCTGTGTTCGGCTGCCAACCCCACGATGCTACTCCTTCGCCATCTTCCATCCCAAAATCGACTTCATCCCACTCCCTCCGAACGAGCCTCCTCTTGAAGGCGAACGCGAATCTGAGTGCAGCCGTGGGGTTGCACGGCCAGGACTTCGGGATGACGATCGAGCCGCTCCATCTGCTCGGGAATGCCTGCGGAGAGATCAAGCCCTTGAGCTGTTGCGCAAGCGGACGTTGCCTCGCTCCGAAGAAGGCTGAAACAGGAGATCAATCCGACGATGACGATGGCGACGCTCAACCAGAGAGCAGTCGAGTAGCCGTCAGACACGCCGTACAGCCACCCGCCAATCCACGGCCCGGTGATGGCCGCTGCTCCGTAAGCCAAGAAGACCAGTGGGTACACTCTCCCAAAACGGTCGTCCCCGTAACGAGAAGCGGTCTCCGCGGCGTATACGACAAAGCACGCACCAAAGCCGAAGCCGACCAAGAAGGACGCGCCGACAATGGCGACGGGCCACCGCATCACCGTGAGAGCCGGCAGAGTCAAAGCAAGGGTCAGGAAGGCGAGAGAGGCATAGATGGACCGCCGTCCCAGTTTGTCCGCGAACCGTCCCCACGCGATGCGGCCGGCCACGTTGCCCACTGCAAAGACGCTGATCGTCCATGTAGCCCAGGCCGGAGCAAGGCCCGCCCACAACCCCAGGGGCTTGAGGTTACCGATCACCATTAGACCTGCGAACGTCCCACTGAACATCCCGACGACGAGCGCGATAAAGAACCGGTCTCGCAGGAGAACGCTGAACCTGGGAGTCGATCGCGACCGATCGGCCGCCTGCGGCGTTGGGAATCGCAGCACCTGCGCGGCAGCCAGGATGACAACCCCGTAGGTGACGCCAACCCACCGGAAGACGGCAAGCACGTCAAGGCCTCGGCCCATGAGCAACTCCGCCGAGAAGGCGAGGATCACCGCGCCTCCTCCAAATCCCGCTACGGCGATCCCCGTGACCAGGCCCTTGTGGTCTGGGAACCATCTCATGCAGGTGGGCAGCAGGCAAGAATATCCAAAGCCTGTTCCAATGCCGGCCAGCACACCGATCCCGAGCAGCAGCACAGGGAAATAACCCCCAGAGAAGGATGCCGTGAGATACCCGAGCCCGAATAGCGCCCCTCCGATGCTCGCGACCACTCTGGGCCCTCGATGCTCCACAAGCCTGGCCGACCAGACCATTGCACCGGTGAAGGTCGCTATGGAGACGCCGAAGACAAGTTGAGTCTGTGCCACGCTGACGCCGTAGGAGGCGTTCAATTGGGGAACGAATTCGCTCCACGCATAGATACCGCCCAGACAGAGTTGGATGAGAACAGCCGCCAGCAGGTTCAGGTGTCGCACGCGGGGGCCCCGCTTGTTATAGGATTCTTGATTCGCGAAATACGTTTCTGGTATTATCCGTGCACGGAGCCTCTGATGCAAGGGGCACGGAGCCGGATCACTGGGAGCGAGGAGAACGAACTCCGGCAACTCCCTGCATTGGACGAGATTGGGAGACCCAAATGAGACTCGATTCTCTGTCTGGACGAACGTCAGAGCTAACCACTGATGCGCCCATCCCTGGGGGCTCCATGACCGTATGCATACCGACGAGCGACGAAGGCCCGACTGACTCCGTCGCGCCAGCGAAGCCGGCCTGGACCTTCCTCACCAACCACGCGCATGTCCTTCTGTGCGTCGCTCAGCAGCCGGGGATACGCATGCGGGAGGTGGCGCAGTCCGTAGGGGTCACAGAGCGCTGCGTGCAACGGATACTGGCCGAGTTGGAGGAGGCCGGGTACGTCACTCGGGTACACGAGGGCCGCCGCAATCACTACGAAATCCACACTGAACTGCCACTTCGACACCCCGCCGAGCAACACCGGCACGTTTCGGCCTTGCTGAATCTGGTGCTCGGCAACCAAGGCCATGACCGAGATGGGCAGGCGTGAGAATGGCACCCCAAGTCGTGCACGCTGAGACTGGCCGAGCGCTCAACGACATCGCCCGCATGCGCCTGCCCGCCGACCTGGCCCAGGTCCTGGAGGCTGCCCCCTCCCTGCGGCTGGTGGGAAGCGTCGATGAACTGCTGGCCCTGGCGACCGGCAGCCCCGACATCGATTCGATGCAGGTCTCCTACCGGCTGCCCGACGGGAACGAAGTGGTCGAAGCCGAGGTGGCTGGGGTGCGCAACGGCATCTCCGTCAACTACATCGAGCCCTACATGCGCCGGCGCGACCCCGACTGCCTAGTCATCGGCGACTCGGGCCCCACGGAAAAACCCCGCTACGCTGAGCGTTTCGGCCACGAGTTCGCCGGAGACCGCCAGGCCACCCTGGACTGGATGGCCTCCCAAGACCTGGCCGCCTTCTGCTTCCGCACCGGCTTCGCCGATCTGGGCGCGGATGCGGTGGCCGTGGTACCGGCCAACGCCGCCTTCTTCGGCCTGGGTCTGGCCATGCTGCAGGGCATCATCCCTCCGCACGAGCTTCCCGAGGACTTTGAGCCCACGGTCTTTCTCCTGGTTGCTCCGCCTTTTAGGCACACACACTTCGGCGGGAAGCAGGTGGTGGTCCACAACCGTGTCCCGGGTCGGCACGAGATCTTCTCCTACAACCTCTACCCCGGGCCCAGCGCCAAGAAGGGCATCTACGGCACTCTCATCCGCAAGGGGGCCAAAGAAGGATGGGTGGCGGCGCACTGTTCGGCCGTACGGGTAATCACCCCGTATGACAACGTGGTCACCTTCATGCACGAAGGAGCGAGCGGTGGCGGGAAGAGCGAGATGCTGGAGCAACCGCACCGCCTGCCCGACGGGCGCCTGCTCAAGGGCAAGAACCTCGTCACCGGAGAGGAGCGTTTCCTCGAGATCCCCCGCACGTGCGAGCTGGAGCCCGTGTGCGACGACATGGCCATGTGCCATCCCACCTTACAGAAGGACGACGGCCGGCTGTGGATCGTCGATGCGGAAGACGCCTGGTTCGTGCGGGTGGACCACATCAAAGAATACGGGGCCGCCCCCGACCTGGAGAAGCTGACCGCCGCCCCGGCCACTCCGCTTCTCTTCCTGAACGTCGATGCGGTGCCCCGCAGTCGGGCACTCATATGGGAGCACACCCTGGATGCGCCGGGGCAGCCGTGCCCCAATCCCAGAGTAATAATCCCGCGCCGTGTGATCCCCGGGGTGGTCGACGAACCCGTACCCGTAGATGTACGCAGCATCGGGGTGCGGACTCCCCCCTGCACCAAGGAGAGGCCGACCTACGGCATCGTTGGGCTGTTTCATGTGCTCCCGCCGGCTCTTGCCTGGGTCTGGCGGCTGGTGGCTCCCCGGGGTCACGCCAATCCCAGCATCGTGGATGGTGAAGGCATGGCCAGCGAAGGGGTGGGCAGTTACTGGCCGTTTGCCACCGAGAACATGGTCGACCAGGCCAACCTGCTCCTCGCCCAGTTCCAAACCGCCGCGCGCACCCGCCATATCCTGGTGCCCAACCAACATATCGGGGCCTGGAAGACCGGCTTCATGCCTCAGTGGTTGGCCCGCGATTACCTGGCTAGGCGTGGGATCGCCCGCTTTCGTCCCGGTCAACTCGCCCCTTCTCGCTGCTCCTTGCTTGGATACGGCCTCACCGGTATGCGCATCGAGGGCGTCCCCATCGCTTCCCAGTTCCTGCAGGTGGAGACGCAACCGGAAGTGGGCCTGGAGGGCTACGACGCGGGCGCCGCGCAGTTGCGGGAGTTCTTCGTCGGCAACCTCCAGGCCTATCTCACGCCGGCGCTTGATCCCAAAGGCCGGGAGATCGTCGAGTGCTGCCTTGAAGGAGGCACCGTCGACGACTATGCCGCCCTGCTACCCGGTCTGGACACTCACGTGGCCGGATCGTGACAAGTCGTGCAGGAGACCCGGGAGAAGTACTGGGAGGCCGTGAGGCGCCTGCCTGGGGACTAGGCCGGGGCCTGGGAAGACCTCTGGACGACCACATCGATCGTCGCGCAGATACCGGGCGAAGTCAGAGATAAGGACACCCATGTCAGAGACAAGGACACCTGTGCAAGAGCATCGACTTTCGGTCGACGAGACCCTTCGCGCACTTCAAACCGACCTGGACCGGGGCCTCACCACCTCCGAAGTCCAGGTACGTCTGGCCGAGCACGGACCCAACACCATCACCCCGCCAAGGGGCACCGGGCGCCCTCCGCCGAGTGCTGGCCCAGTTCAATCAGCCCCTGGTCATCATCCTGATCGTCGGCCGGCGCGGTGACGGCCGCTCTGGGCGAGTGGGTCGACGCCGGGGTCATCTTCGGAGTGGTCGTGCTCAACGCCATCATCGGCTACCTGCAGGAAGCCAAGGCCGTCAAGGCTATCGAGGCCTTGTCTCGCGTCATGATCACCGAGACCACGGTGGTTCGCGACGGCCAGCGGGTCCGCCTCTCGGCCACTGAGTTGGTGCCGGGCGACGTCGTCATCCTCCAGGCCGGAGACAAGATCCCGGCCGACATGCGGCTCACCTACTCCCGCGACCTGCGCATCGACGAGTCGGCTCTCACCGGCGAATCGCTCCCCGTGGACAAGCTCACCGATCCCCTACCCGAAGAGACCGCGCTGGCCGATCGGGCCAACATGGCCTACGCCTCCACCCTGGTTACCGCCGGACAAGGGGCCGGCGTGGTAGTGACGACCGGCGACGCCACCGAGGTCGGGCGCATCTCCCGCCTCATCGCCACCGCGCACGAGATCAAGACCCCTCTCACCCGCAAGATAGCCGAGTTCAGCAGGCTCCTGCTCTATATCATCCTGGGGCTGGCGGTGATCACCGCCGTCGTCGGAGTGCTGCGCGGCGAATCGCTGGTGGACATGTTCCTCGCTGCGGTCGCGCTGGCCGTGGGCGCCATCCCCGAGGGTCTGCCGGCCGCGGTCACCATCACCCTTGCCATCGGGGTGTCGAGGATGGCCCGCCGCCGTGCCATCATCCGCAAGCTGCCGGCGGTGGAGACTCTGGGAAGCACCACCGTCATCTGTTCAGACAAGACCGGCACGCTGACCGAGAACCAGATGACCGTGCAGCGCATCGCGACTGGAGGTAGCGTCTACATGGTCACGGGTGGCGGCTACGCTCCTGAAGGCAGCGATCGTCAACCCGGCCGACGGTCCGGTGCCCACGCTCGAAGGCGAGTCGGCCGGCACGGCGCTCGAACCTGGCCTGATCGAACTCCTGCGCGCCGGAGCGCTCTGCAACGACAGCTCCCTGTATCAGGAAGAGGGGCACTGGCGCATCAGCGGGGATCCCACCGAGGGCGCGCTGATCGTATCGGCCGCCAAGGCGGGGCTTGAACACGAAGAACTGGAGACATCTCTTTCCCCGGCTGGATACGGTGCCCTTCGAATCTGCGCACCAGTACATGGCCACCCTCCATCGAGTGCTGTCGCTGCACGGGCTGCGAGCAGGCGCCGATCCTGAGAGCGACTCGACCGGCGCGGAGAGCCGCATCGCCTACGTCAAGGGGGCGGTGGAGAAGGTGATGGCCTCGCTGCTCGCTCGAACTCGGAAGTGACGGCTCCCTGGCCCCTGTGAGCAGGCAGAGGATCGAAGACTCGGCCAGCGGAGATGGCTTCCGAGGGTCTCCGCGTGCTCGCCTTCGCCCGCAAGGACCTGCCGGCGGACACCGATGAGATCACTCACGAGCACGTGGAGACCGGATCTCGTCTTCTTGGGGCTACAGGGCATGATCGACCCACCGCGGGCGGAGGCCATGGAAGCCATCAAAGCCTGCCACGCCGCCGGCATCCAGGTGAAGATGATCACCGGGGACCACGCCCTCACTGCAGCCGCCATCGCCTATCAGCTGAACCTCCGCCACCCGGGCTGGTGACCATGGATGACATGACACCGCTCGACGGTACGCAACTGGCCGCCATCAGCGACGCCGATCTCGTCGACGCGGCCGAAGAGACCACCGTGTTCGCCCGCGTCACCCCCGAGCAGAAGCTGCGCTTGGTGAACGCGCTGCAGAGCCGGGGCCACATCGTGGCCATGACGGGCGATGGGGTCAACGACGCTCCCGCCCTGCGGCAGGCGGACATCGGAGTGGCCATGGGCATCACCGGCACCGAGGTGGCCAAAGAAGCGGCCGACATGATCCTCACCGACGACAACTTCGCCTCCATCGAGGCTGCGGTCGAGGAAGGCCGCGGGGTGTTCGACAACCTGACCAAGTTCATCGCCTGGACGCTTCCCACCAACTTGGGCGAGGGACTGGTCATCCTGGCCGCCATCTTCGCGGGCGTGGCTCTGCCCATCCTGCCTGTGCAGATCCTGTGGATCAACATGACCACCGCCGTGCTTCTGGGTCTGATGCTGGCCTTCGAGCCCAAGGAAGACGGCATCATGCAGCGGCCGCCCCGGGTCCCCAATACGCCCATCCTGGACGGGGTGCTGATCGGGCGCATCGTTCTCGTGGGGGTGCTGCTGCTGGCCGGCGCCTTCGGTCTCTTCGAGTACGCTGAGCAGACCGGGCACAGCCTCGAAGAAGCCCGGACGGTCGCGGTCAACGTCTTCGTGTTCGGAGAGATGTTCTACCTGTTCAACTGCCGGTCGCTCACGGCGCCATCGTGGAGGGTGAGCCTGCGAACGAACCACTTTCTGCTGGGAGGCGTGGGTCTCATGCTGGCTCTGCAGCTCCTTCTCACCTACCTGCCCGGCATGAACCGGCTGTTTGGCACCGCGCCCATCTCGCTGACTGCTTGGGCTGGATCATCGGCGCGGGCTTCGGCGTACACGTGGTCGTGGAGATCGAAAAGGCCATCCGCCGCAGGAGGGCCCGCGCTCGCGTGTCGACCCAGACGCGCTAGGTTTGCCACAACAATCCCGCAGCCGGCGACCTGCGGTCACCGCTGGATCGGGGTACGTAGGTCAAGGGGGCGTCGCGATCACGCACAAGATCCATTACGTACCGCCCAAGCCGGCAGACGTTCGCGGGCTCATGAACGGCTGGGAAGAATGCAGTCGCCGTCTCGCCGCGGCGGGTGCGCACCCGGTGGTCACCGCCGCCCTCTTGGGATTCGGCTTTGTCTTCATCCATCCCTTCGAGGACGGCAACGGACGTTTGCACCGCTTTCTCATTCACCACGCGTTGGCCGTGGGTCGTTTCACCCCAGAGGGCGTGATCTTCCCGGTGTCCGCGGTCATGCTGCGGGAAAGGGCACGCTACGACGCCGCGCTGGAATCGTACTCCCGCGAGGTCATGCCGCTCGTGGAGTACGAACTGGACGACGCGGGGATGCTCACCGTGCTGAACGAGACGGCGCTGCACTATCGCTATCCCGATCTCACCCAGGTCACAGAAGAGCTCTTCGTTTTCATCCGGGATACCATCGACCGCGAATTCACCGCCGAGCTCGAGTACCTGGCGGTCTTCGATGCGGCGCGTCGCCAGTTGGCCGAGATCGTGGACATGCCGGACTCCCGGCTCGACCTGTTCATCCGCCTCTCTCTGCAGGGACGGGGGAGGCTGTCTCGAAGCAAGCGGGCGCGCTTCGACGAGCTGACCGACGACGAAATCGGGCGGCTGGAGGCGGTCGTGCAGGACGCGCTTGCGAAGCTCACCAACCAGGGCTTCGACAAGGAGTAGGAGGCGATCTCAGAAGGTGGCAGCCGCCGCTCGACCCTACACCAGATTGCCGACCCGCCAGCCGGCCTGGGTCGCGTCCGGGATCACGGCGGGGCTGTCGCAGTCCCCGATGGTGTACACCTCGTCCACCTTGCCGCTCAATCTTCTCGGCCAGTCTCCTTGTTGGGCGAGAAAGGCAGCACCGGAATGATGTCGTCGGCTTCGAGGAGCCGTGTCTGCCCCTCCTTGGTCTCGATGGTCAGCCCTTCTTTGCCGATCTTGACGAGTTTCACGCCGGTCAGCCGCTCGACGCCTCTGCGGTCGAACCAGTAGAAGAGGCGGGTCTTCCGCTCCGGAACCAGCCATTCGCCCATCTCGTCGCCGGTCTCCACGATGGTCACCGTCCGGCCCCGCTTGATCAGGTACTCGCCCAACTGGCAGCCCTGGATGGCGCCGCCAATTATGACCACTCGCTTGCCCACAGGCATCCAGATCTTGGTGAGGTCCCGGAGCATCTTCGGTCCGACCAGCCTGATGGCGAGCTTCAGGGTACCGTACAGGTCCTCGGTCTTGATGACGTTCTTTCCGTCGATACCGGGGACGTCGGGCAGGGTCGGAATGCCGCCGACGGCCAGGATCACCACGTCGGGTCTGGTCTTGGCGAGGGCGGAGGCATCGAACTCCGAGTGGAGCTTGACGTCGACGCCCAGCTTCTTGATCTGCGTCCGATAGAAGCTCAGGAAGTCGCGCAGGTCCTCTATCTCGAATCCCTTGACCATGCCTGCCAAAGCCACAGCCCCGCCGAGATAGCCGCCCTTCTCGTAGAGGGTGACGTCATGTCCTCGTGCAGCTGCCACGCGAGCGGCCTGCATGCCCGACGGCCCGGCTCCGACCACGACCACCTTCTTCTTCTTGGCCAGGGGAGCCATGTCGTACGAATCGGTGCCAAAGCAGGCGTTGATGCGGCAGAACCTTGGTTCGTTGTAGTTCTTGAAGCAGGTGCCGCAATGCGTGCAGGGCTGGATGTCGTCGAACCGCCCCTCTCGGATCTTGTTGGGGTACTCCGGGTCGGCGAAAAGCCGGCGGTTGAGGCCGATGAGGTCGGCCTTTCCATCGCGTAGGGCCGCCTCGCCGAGGTCGGCGTCGAGGTTCCCCACCGTCATGACGGGTAGCGACACGGTCTGTTTGATGATGGACGCCAGCGGCAGGTGGGCTCCGGCGCCCAGGCCGCTCCAATCAAGCTCCTTGGGGAACTCGCTCAAGGGGATATGGGGCTCGGGATAGAAGAGCACCTCGTGGTTGGACGATCCCTGGTGCATTCCCGCCCAATGCGAGCGCACCTGAAGAGAGTCGACGCCGACCGCCTCGTAGATGCGGGCGATCTGCTTGGCTTCCTCGATGGTGAGACCCTCTTCACCGGCTCCGATCTCGATCGCGTTCATGAGGATCTGGACAGGGAAATCCGGACCGCAGCGCTTCTTGATCTCCTTGATGACGTCGACGATGAAGCGTGTGCGGTTCTCCATGCTCTGCGGACCGTACTTGTCGTCGCGCTTGTTGAAGTAGCGAGACAAGAAGCTGTGAAAGAGGTGGTCGGCTGCTGCGTTGACCTCGATGCCGTCCCAGCCCGCCTGCTGGAGACGAGCGGCTCCCGAAGCGAACCGCTCGACCAGCTCTTCTATCTCGCCGATGGTCAGCTCGTGCGGCGGCTCCTCCTCGCGGACGTCGAAAGGCGACATGAAGGTAACGGGCGACGCCGCTACGCGGGCCGCGGCCAGCGCGTATGTGCCCGCCCAGGGTCCCCGATGGTAGAGCTGGGTGAAGATGGGGCAGTCGTACTTGTGCACCTCGGCCGCGAGATCTTCCAACTGCTTCAGATACTTGTCGTCGTCGATGCGGAAGCGCCGATCGCCCTCGTCGAGCAGCGGCCACTCCATGGCCGGGGTCTCGGTGATCACCAGGCCGGCGCCGCCTCTTGCCACCGCCCCGTAGAAGGCCTTGGCGATGTCGCCTACCCGCTGCTCCCCAGACTCGAAGAAATAGGTTTGCGCCGCCGTCTTGACGATGCGGTTCTTGAGCTGCACCTTGCCGATGGCGAACGGCGAAAAGAGCGCCCTGTAACGATCGACCACTATCTTTCCTCTTTTCTTAGATGCGTCCGCGGCAGAGACATTCTGGAGTCACGACGATGGGTAGCGCCGATGATCAGGTGCTCAAGCCTTACGCCAACAGTCGCCCAAGGGCGTCGACGATCAGGAGTCCACCCAGCACAAGCCCGGCGATGAACGAGAAGCGGCGACCGCGTCCTTTTCCCTGCATTCGCGCTCGTGCTTTGGCCACCAGCTGGTCCGCGCGCCGGCCGAGGATCGCACTGTAGACGACCGGGAACCACACGATCACCGTTGCGACCAACACATAGAGCACGCCCAACCAGATCGCGTTCGCTCCGGACTCTGCCGAGAGGGCAAGCGTTCCCGCCGCCAGGATCGTGACTACCAAGCGCTTCGTGCCCACGCCCATGAGCGCCCCGATGCCCAGGGAGGCGCCCGGCGTCACCCGGCTCAGCCTCTCGATCATGGCCTCGACTCTCGGCGAGGTCCGCGACGCATGCGGGGTCTGCGAGGCCTCCGAGACTGCCTGGGGTTGCTGACGCCGCGCTTTGATGAGAGTGAGCGCCACAAGCCCTACCCCGGCCGCAAGCTCGAGGTATGCATTCAAGGCACGCTGCTCGTCCTCCGTGGAGGACAAGCCCAGGAGGTACGCCCCGAGCAGAACGATCGACTGGGTAAGTAGAAAGCCGACCATGAAGACGATGCCGTTGACCCGCCCCCTCTTGCTGGCCAGAACGGCGAGTGTCGCAAGGAGCGCCGTCGGGCTTACCGCCGCGACGAGCGCGTAAAGCACTATTCGCAGAGCTTCGTGCACTCTCGTCGATCCCCATTCTGGTGCAGACTACTGCCCGCACGATAGCGTGTCCTGAAGCGCCTCGCAATCCCGGTCGGGCCCCATGATCGCCGACTCTCCTGCCGCGCATCCAAACTGGTCACCCGGCTAGTGCGACGACTCTACTGCTGACCGTGTTCGCCGTCGGGCCGAAGGGGGATGCTGAGAGCATGGGATCGATCGGACAACAGGAACATTTTGCCCTCGCCAAGGTCCTGGCGGCCAACCCGAACATGCTGCGGGTGAAGCCGAGCGCGTCTCTGTTCATGGCGCGCTACATGAACAGGTTCCCGGTCCGCCGGTACGGCGACAACCTCATCCTGCACTCGCATCTACCGCCTCTCACCGGCCGCGCGTACTCGCGGTTCGTCAGCCATCATCTGGTTGCGCGTCGTCCCGGTCCGTCGCACGCCCAGGTAGGTCTCACCAACGCCTGCCCCCAGAACTGCGAGTACTGCTACAACAAGCAGCGCGCCGGCGTGCCCATGGACACCCCCACCATCCTCAAGGTGATCGACGATCTCCGGGACGCCGGGGTCGCCTGGCTGGGTCTCACGGGCGGCGAGCCGCTGCTGAACCCGGACATCGTCGAGATCACGGCGCATGCGGCCGGCGACATGGCGGTCAAGCTGTTCACGACCGGCGTCGGACTGACGCCGTCCCTGGCGACAGACCTCGCGGGCGCCGGGCTCTTCTCGGTGGCCGTCAGCCTCGACCATTGGGAGCCGGCCCGGCACGACGCCTCGCGCCGCTACCCGGGGGCTTTCGAGGCGGCCCTGCGAGGCCATCGCCACCTTCAAGGACGTGCCGGGACTGCACGTCAGCGTGTCTTCGGTGCTGAGCCGGGAGACGATCCGCAGCGGGGAAGTCGAGAGACTGCTCGCGTTCCTCGACTCGCTCGGCGTGGACGAGGCCTGGCTGAGCGAGCTCAAGCCTTCCGTCGAAGCCTTCTGGTCTGACGACCTGGTCATCGGCGAAGAGGAGCGCCAGGAGCTGGTCCGTCTCCAGGACGAGCACAACCAGGTCGCGCGCCGCTCGGGTCGCGGCCTGGTGGTCAACTACCTGGGGCATTTCGAAGGCGCCGAGAACTTCGGCTGTAACGCCGGCTGCAAGATGGTCTATGTGGACGCCTTCGGCGAGGTGAGCCCCTGCGTGTTCCTCCCCATGTCGTTCGGCAACGTGCGCGAGCGGCCTCTGGACGACATGCTCGCCGACATGCGCGGGTGCTTTCCGGGTGAGAGCCGCTGCTTCATCAACAGGAACTACCGAGTGCTCGAGGGCGCCGGCGGCGACGCCCACCGCCTCCCGCTGGACCGGGGAGAGACGGTGGGGATGCTCGAGCGGGTGCGGTTCGGGCCGCCCTCGGAGTTCAACCGTCGGCTGTGGGGTAGGAGGGCCCATCCATCATGAACGTGCGTTTGATCAGAATGACGGGATACGGCCTGGCTGCCACCTTTGCGGTCGTCGGGCTGGTCTTCGTGGTGATCCCGAGCGAGGTCCTGGCGGCCTTCAACTGGCTGGCAGCCGGTCTGGGTTGGCCCGAGTCCACGACCGAGCCCTACACGCTCTATCTGGCGCTGGCGCTCGGCTACATGTACGTGGTCACGCTGCTGGCCTGGCAGACCGCGCGCCACCCCTGGGTCCGCTGGTTCCCGTGGATGCTCGTCCACGCCAAGGCGGCCAGCGCCCTCATCTGCCTGGGCCTCTTCGCACTTCAGGAGCAGTACCTCCTCTACCTCGCCAATTTCGTCGTGGACGGTGCCATCGCCGTGACGGTCTGGTCGCTCTGCCTCAGGCCGGCGTCTGGCGCGGCCGCCGCGCCTGATCGCGACGACGCGACGGATCGCGCCGGGTCCCCGGATCGCGTCAAGGGATAGCGGCGGCGATGAGCCTGCGCCTGTCGGTGCTGTCGCGTGTCTTTCCCAAGAACCTGAAGCTGCGCATGCTGGACGAGTTGGGGCAGGTGACCGCTCGGGGATTCGAGGCCGAGCTGCCCGACCGGGTCGGAGCCTCTTCGATTCCCGGATCACAGAGTACGCGCTGTTCACCGCCCGGGAGGCGGGCGCCCTGCTTGCGGCCGGCGACGAGACCGCCATCGCTGCCGCGCGAGAGCGGCTCCACGCGGGCGCTCGACAACTCGGAGAAAGGCTTCGCCGTGGTCTTGGGGTCAGGAGCGCGGAGGAGGCTTTCGAGGCGCTTCAGTTGTTCTATCGTCAGATCGGCATAGAGGTGAGTGGGGGACCTCTGGGCGACATACACGTAGGCCGGTGCTTCTTCGCCCGCTACTACACCGAGCCCGTCTGCGGGGTCGTTTCCGCTCTCGATCAGGGTCTGGTGGCCGGCCTGTTTGCGGGCGCCTCGCTCGAGTTCCAGCAGCGCCTGACCGGTGGCGGAGCGTGCTGTCGAGCCACCCTCACGCCGGCAGGGACCCGTTCTGGCGCCGCCCTTGTGTCCGAGGGGACCGAGACATGAAGCGGGCCATCGTCGTGGGCAGCGGCGCGGGAGGCGCCACCGTCGCCAGGGAACTCGCGCCGACCTTCGAGACCACGGTGCTCGAGGCAGGGCCTGAGTTCCAGCGCTTCGAGGGCGGACTTGGGCGGGTGGAGAAGCTGCGCTCGTCGCGGCTCTTCCTGGATCCGAGGATGATCCGGCTGATGTTCCCGGCCATGCACGTGACCATGGCGGCGGAGCGGCATGGCCCTCGTCTACGGCGTGGCCACGGGCGGTACCACCACGCTGGCGACCGGCAACGCACTCCGTTGTGACGAGGCTCTGCTGGCCCGCGGCATCGACCTGGGGCCGGAATTCGACCGGCTGAGCGCCGACCTTCCCCTTTCCACGAGCCACCAGGCGGGCTGGCGCCCGGTCACTCGTGGACTGTTCCGGGCCTGCGACAGCGCTGGGGCTGGGCCCGACGGTCACCCCCAAGCTGGTGGACTACGAGAAGTGCACCCGCTGCGGCCGATGCGTCCTCGGCTGCTCCGACCGGCGCGAAATGGGACAGCCGCGTCCATCTGCGCCAAGCCGTCGCGGACGGGGCCCGCCTCCTGACCAAGGCAAGGGTGCAGAGCGTCGTCACCGAAGGGACGGGCGGCGGACCTCCGGGCGACGGGGGTCGTCGTGCGGCGCGGGAGGCGGACCGAGTTCTTGCCCGCAGACCTGGTCGTGCTCGCCGCCGGGGGGCTGGGCACTCCGGCGATACTGGCCCGCTCGGGCGTCTGGACCGAGGAGCGCCTGTTCGTGGATCCCGTTCTCTGCGTCGCCGCGCCGGCGGCCGATGCCCACCTGGACGAGGAAGTCCCCATGCCCTTCTTCGTGCAGGGTGACGGCTATATCATCTCGCCCTACTTCGACTACCTGAGCTTCTTCTTCGACCCCGCCTGGAGACGCCCACGGCACGACATCGCGGCCCTGATGATCAAGCTGGCCGACAGCGAGGCCGGCTCCGTCGACGGCCGAAACGGCCCGCACAAGAGCTTGACGTCTCGCGACAAGCAGCGGCTGGCCGCGGCGACCGAGTCGTGCATCGAGATACTGGCAGCGTTCGGCGCTCGTCGGGACTCCGTGTTTCTCGGGATGCTGAACGCCGGCCACCCCGGCGGCATGGTGCCCCTGACCGGTGCCGAGCGCCATCCGCTGCACGCTGACCACCTCCCGTCGAACCTCTACGTGGCCGACGCCTCGCTCCTCCCGGAGTCTCTGGGCAGGCCGCCCATCCTCACCATCATGGCGCTTGCCACCCGGGTTGCTAGACTCTGCGTGGAGCGATTCGCCTAGGGGGCGTGGATGCTGGCAGCCTTTCTCTGGGGAGCCTTGGCCGCGAGCTCCTTGTTGGTCGGCTATCTCCTTGCTGAACGCGGACTGTCCAACCGGACGGTCGGTCTGATCATGGGGTTCGGGGCCGGTGCATTGCTGGGCGCCATCGCCTACGAACTGGTGCCCGAAGCGGTTCTGGGCGGCTCGGGGATGGTCGCCGCGCTGCTGGCCGGTGCTCTTGCCTTCTTCGTGGGTGACTGGTTCGTTGGCCGCAGAGGCGGGGCGCGCCGCAAGAACATCAAGGCCGGCGAGGAGGCGGGTTCCGGGTCGGCCATCTTCATCGGCACGCTGCTCGATAACATCCCGGAGTCCCTGGTGCTGGGGATCGGACTTGCGAGCGGGGGTTCCATCAGCGTCGCCTTCCTGGTGCGCTGTGTTTGTCTCCAATCTTCCGGAAGGTATCGCCGGGACGTTGAACCTGGCGGCTACCGGACGCTCGCGGGCACACGTGTTCTGGATGTGGACTACGCTCGTGATCGCCTCGGCCGCCAGCGCAGCTGTCGGCTACGGGGTGGTGGAGCGTATCCCGACCGCAGACGGCCGCCTGGTCCAGGCTTTCGCCGCCGGGGCGATGCTCACTATGCTTGCGGACGCCATGATGCCCGAAGCCTACGAGCACGGAGGGAAGCTGGTGGGTCTCCTGACGGCGCTGGGCTTCGTGGCGGCCGCCACCCTCTCGCTGGCCGGCTGACCTCGCCGGCCCTCGCCGGGCGACCGACCGCCCCGGCCATGTTTCGGATGGCGCCCACGAGGTCATAACCTAAACGGCGCGCCAATGAGAACCATGCGCGCCGTGGGTGGGCCGATCACACAGCAGGGGACTGTCGAGGGGCGATGCAGGCATCATATAGCAGGGCCGCGGCGGACGGCACGCTAGAACCCTTCACTTGCTCCATCGTGCTGACGCCTGACCTCGATCAGGTTGTCTGTGCCCGCCGCTTCCTCACCGAGATAGCGGCCGATGCGGGCTTCTCGGAAAGCCGCGTCTTCGACATGAACGTCGCCTGTTCCGAGGCGGCTGCGAATGCTATCGAACACGCACCGATCAAGGGCCATGTCGAGGTGAAGGCCTTCCTCCACACTGATCGCCTGGAGGTGCAGATCGAGGGCCCCGGCGACTTCCAGACTCCCGATCGTCTGCGGGAGCGGGTCACCCGTGGTCTCGGTCTTCCGCTCATGGCCAAGCTGTCCGACCACCTCGCGCTCTACTCGGGGCCCAGGGGAGGGACTCTCGTGGCCCTCACGTTCTATCGGGAGGGCCAAGGGCTGAGCGAGCCGAGATCGTATCTTCCGCCGGGTCTGCTGGCGCTGGTGGAGAGCAACGAGCGCCTCGAGTCGCTACTGGACACGGTACAGAGCGCCTTCGCCATCGTCGATGAGCAAGGACGCTGGCGCTATCTCAACAACGTCGCAGCCGATCTGAGCGGGTGCTCGAAGGGAGAGCTCCTGGGGCGGAAGGTGTCCGAGGCTCGTCCGGACCTGGTCACGTCGGGCTTCGTAGCCGTCCTCGAAGAGGCCAAGCAGCGGGGAGAGACGGTCCGCAGAGAGATCTACAATCCCGCCCCCGACAACTGGTACGACGTCACGGCCTTTCCGTTCCGCGACGGCGTGGCCTACTTCAGCCTGCTCATCACCGAGCGAAAGCGGGCCGAAGCCGCTCTGCGAGAGAGTGAAGAGCAGGTGCGACGCAGGCTGGACAGCGTACTATCGCCGGACCGAGCTCTGGAAGAGGTTCGTCTGGAGGACCTAATCGACCCGCCCGCGGTGCAGTCGTTTCTCGATGACTTCCAGGAACTCGCCCGGGTGCCGCTCGCCATCATAGATCTCGAGGGGAAGGTGCTCGTCGGGGCCGGCTGGAGCGACATCTGCACCCGCTTCCATCGGGTCCATCCCCAGGCCTCGTGCTACTGCGTCGAGAGCGACCTCGAACTCTCTGCGGGCGTCGCGGAGGGGGAGTACCGGCTCTACAAGTGCAAGAACAACATGTGGGATATCGCCACCCCCATGTTCGTGGGCGGACGTCATGTCGGGAACATCTTTTCGGGCCAGTTCTTCTTCGACGACGAGACTCCCGACTACGAGCTCTTCCGGGCCCAAGCGCGGACGTACGGTTTTGACGAGCAAGAGTACTTGGCCGCGCTCGAAGCCGTCCCTCGGCTGAGCCGGCATACCGTCGAGGCCACGATCCGTTTCTTCTCGAAGCTGGCCCGGATCCTATCCAACGACAGCTACGGAAGAGTGAAGCTGGCTCGGGCTCTGGCTGAACGCGAGAGCCTCTTGGAGTCGCTCCGCGCCGGCGAGGCGCGCGGTGGTCTACACTTGAGCCCTGACCGACGGCGGGAACCGCCCGGCTGAGAAGCATGTCTGAGCGGTCGAGCGGCTCCTCGAATTCTGGGGGAACTGAATGCTTCTGGTCCTTTGCGGGGGGCTATCGCCGATCTCGCCCCCATCGTCATCGCGGGCTGAGTCTTGAGACGCACCGACCGCTACGCGCGGACCGGGTATGGCCATGTCCGCCGCCTTCTCCACGCGCTCCTCTCGGCCTTGGTGCCGGGCACGGGCCAGATCGCCGGTGGTGCCCTCCGGCGTGGTCTCGTCCTGCTCACGGTCGTCGTGGCGCTCGTCCTTCTGCTTGTCATCATCACCATGGTCGGCTGGGACCTTGTCCTGGCCTGGGCCATCCAACCCACCGTGCTATTGGCCCTGCTTGGCGCCAACGTGGTCTTCCTGGCCTTCCGGCTGTACGCGGTCCTGGACGCCTATTTCACCGGCAGGCCGCGGGATGGGGAGGTGCAGCCGGGGCCGCCGGCGTTTGTCGCGCCGCCGCACTCTCAACTGGTCGCGCCACCGGGCGGGTCTCCTCCGGGGCCACCGGCGCGCCGTCACAGGCAGGTCGCGGGCGTTCTCGCGGCCGCCGCGCTCGTCGTCCTCGTCCTCCTGACCTTGGCGCCGCACGTGGTCGCCGGCTATTACGCCTATCTTTCCCGGGACTTCCTGATCACCGTCTTCGTCGACGAGGAGGTCCCTGCCCCCACCACGACGTCCCTGCCGATCGTGACCACCACTACCACGCCGGCTCCTGTCTCCACGTCGACCACCGAGCGGACGGTCACGACCCGCCGTACCACCACCACGACCGAAGCGCCCACGACCACCACCGAACCGCCCTTGGAGTGGGGCGCCGACCAGCGGCTCACGCTCCTCCTCATCGGCACCGATGCCGGCTTTGGTCGTAAGGGCGCGCGTGCCGACTCCATCATGGTAGCCACCATCGATCTGGAGAAGGGTTCTGTGGCTCTGTTCGGCATCCCCCGCAACACGGGGAGCCTGCCTTTGAGCGAAGCAGCCGCCCAGGCGTTGGGCACCGACGTCTACCCGGAGATGATCAGCAACCTGTACGAAGCGGCGCAGCATCACCCCGAACTGGCCCCCGAGGGAGGGGATCCTGGGGCCGTGGTGCTGCGAGACACGGCCAGCATGCTCCTGGGCATCCCCATCCATCATTATGCCGTGGTGGACATGGGCGGGTTCGTCGATCTGGTGGACGCCTTCGGCGGCATCAAGATCAACGTCAAAGAACGCGTGTGGGTGCGGCTCTCTCCCCCCACAGCCGACGAGGACTACCGGGTGTACGACATCAAACCGGGCATCCAAGAGCTCGATGGCCACGAAGCCCTGGCTTTCGCCCGCTCCCGCACCGGCAACAGCGACTACGACCGCATGCGCCGACAGCGCTGCGTCATCATGGCGCTCCTGTACCAAAATGGCGTGAAGGACCTTGCCTTCAATTTCCCGGAGGTCATAAAGGTCTTCCAGGACCACATGATCACCGACATCCCCATCGACCGGCTCTCTGACCTCATAAGGGTTCGGGGGAAGGTGCAGACCGACAAGATGGTGAGCGTCGGCTTCGGCCCGCCGGACTACATCACCGGCCGCAACGAACTGAACTACAACATCCTCGACACGGAACTCGTGCAGGCGACCGTGCAGGAGTACATCAACGACCCCGAGACGGTGCTGGAGCGGCAGAAGGCCGTGGCGGAGGAGACAGGGGGCTCGGACTGTTGGAAGGTCGACTAAGACGCGGGCTGGTTACCAGTCGCTGAAGTTGGTGTTGTACCAGATCTTGTCGGTGCCCTTCTTGGCCCGCTTCTGCCAGTCTTTGGTCTTGGGCTCCGCTTCGATGCGGGCCAAGAACTCGTCGCAGCGCTGCTTCACGAACGCCTTCTGACCGTCGTCGAAAGCCGTCACCCCGTCCACGTGGGCCTTGACCCGGCCCAGGTTGGTGGTGGCCGTGTACCAGAAGCCCCAGTCGTCGCCGAACCGTTTGGCGATGTACGAGCGGTTGATCTTCCCGGCCTCGTCATCGCCCACCTCGGCCACGGTGAAGAGGAATTCCAGGTCTTTGAGATCCTTGTCGTTTATCTCCCAGATCTGCAGCTTCTGCAGGGTGATGTCGGTGAGCGAGATGTTGTAGCGGTCGAACTCGAGACGGTTCTTGAAGCTGATCTCGTGGCAGTAGTCGAGCTTGTCGAGGAACACGTCGATCATGGGCACCGCGCCGCCGTAGTAGATCTGGCGGGTCTTGCCGGTCATCATCAGGGTGTTGACGTCGCACTCGTAGCCCAGCTTCTCCATCAAGCCTTTGACCTTGCCGCTGCTCTTGCCGTTGGCCACGAAGTCGATGTCGGTGAAGTACCGTTCTCCCAAGCGTTCCAGCCTCGCGTAAAGCCCCACCTGCTCCGGGAAGTAGTAGTGGAGCGCCAGTGGCCCCATCACCCGCATCTCGATCCCCGCGTCGCGGCCTGCGTCCACGATCCTCTTCCCTTCAGTCAGGAAGACCTCCGGCTTGGGGTACTGGTCGAGGGGGATGTCTTTGGGGAGGATGAACGGCTTCGGCACTGTGTGCTCCTTCCGGACCGAGATTAGCCCGAGGTGAAGATGTAGTCTTTGATCTTCTTCTTGTCAAGCATCACGACCACGCCCTTCAGGATGCCCTCGGAGTACTCGCTGCCCGGGTTGATCATGAGGGTGCGGCCCGCCTTCTGGGCGCCGCGCGATTCGTGGATGTGCCCGTGCAGGCCGAGGAGAGGCTGATACTTCTCTATCACTTGCTTGGCTCCTACGCTGCCGGCGTGGATCTTCTCCTCGGCCGCCATGCGCATGTTGGCGTCGAGTTTTGGACAGAGGTCGAGGGAGTAGCCGTAGGGCGGGACGTGGAAGTTGAAGATGGCGTTCTCGAAGTCTTTGGGCGAGGTGCCTATCTTCCGACACAGCCCGTCCAGATACTCGGCGAGTTCGTCCTCCGGACCCTCGCGGGGCGTGTCCCAAGGCGTGGGGTTGGAGCGCGACGACGAGACCATGGTGTAGCCGGCGAACTCGACGACCATGTCGTCGCAGGGACGCAGCGAATTGGACTGGGCGATCATGTCGTCGATCTCCCACCAGTCGTCGTTACCGGGGCAGATGTAGACGATGGTCTTCTTGCCGGCCAGGCGTTCGTCGGCCAACTGGAGCCACTCCTCGATGCGCTCGATGGCACGCTTCTTGAAGAGGCGCGTCTATGGCCGAGGGATCGTCCTTGATGGCCTCGTACTCCTCGCGTGTCTGCTCCACCCAGTAGTAGCCGGCGTTCTCGATGGTCTTCTTCGTCGCGGCCACCTCGTCGGCGGAGTTCATCTCCGTGTACTGGCCCATGAGGTGGCATTCGCGGCCTCCGCCGGCCTTCTCCACCAGAGGGATGAGGACCTTGCCCAGCAGGTCGCCGTTGAGCACGGCCACGTCTACGTCGTAGATAGGCAGGGCGTTCAGGAACTTCCGGTAGCAGACGTTCGACCCGTGGATATCGGTCACATAGAACAGCTTGAGCACGTTACGACTCCTCCCCTGTCTCTTCCCGCGTCGCGCGAAGCGCTCCTCATCCGGTATCACGGCGAACATGTAAACACAAATGGGGCGCCGCCGTACGGCGGCGCCCCAACGGCTCTCACACGGCCTGCGCGCAGCAGCCGTTCGACGACATCACTCGGGCGGCAGTTCTCCGGTGAGCATCCCGGTGCTGATGCCGGTCGTCTTCTTGGCGCGCCAACTCCAGAACCAGTACCAACAGAGCCCCAAGGCCCACGTGGCCAGGATGAGCATCCCCGTGGTCATGGTGAAGCCTTCCAGGTTGGTGGGCTGGAAGAAGAAGAAGACGGCCAGGATGGCCAGGTAGACCATGTTGACCACGGCTCCCAGTGTGACGACAGGAATCCCCAGCAGCTTCCATCTACGGTAGGGCGAAGCCTCCCAGATGCCCTTGGACCGCTTCGAGAAGGGGAAGATGGCGGCGGCGATGGCCGTCACTCCGAACACCGAGAAGATCTCCAGTGCCGTCACCGACAGACCCTGCATGGGCTCGTTCAGCCAGAACACGTACAGGGCGATGAGCACTTCGGCGATGCAGAAGCCGAGGATGTAGTTCTTGACCGGCGAGGCCCAGCGGGGATTCACGTCGGTGAACCACTTGGGACCCATGCGGTCCATGCCCCAGGCGAAGATGATGCGCGGGAAGGCCAGATACGACAGGGCTATCCACCACAGGGTGAACAGCAGGAACGACAGGGCCATCAGGAACAGTACGACCTTGTTGGTCATGACCACGGCCGCGAGCCCCACGAAGTGCGGGCTCCAGGGCATGGTGTAGCCTTCCAGGCCCCCGTTGTTGTCGACCCAGGCCGTCGCCGACAGGAAGTTGAAGTCGACCAGCCGGTAGAGGCCCACCGCGATGAGGATCATGAACACGGCCGGCACGATGATGGCGAACAGGTTCGACAGGATGATGCTCTTATCCGGCCGCTTCACCTCCCCGGCGATGAACGTGATGCAGTAGGAGTAGGCGAAGAGCCACGATCCCGCCACCATCACCCCGAAGGTGTCGTACCAGTTCCAGGTGGTCGGCATGTCCGTGCCCGCGGCGGCGCTGGTAGCCGCGATGAAGTCGTTGTAGTTCAGCGACCCATACTCGAGGGCCAGGGCATCCCAGGAGCTGATGAAGTCCGCCTTGGTGAACATGAAGAAGGTGATCACGATGAGAAGGGCGCCGATGAGCCCCAGCCCCATGACCACTTTCTGCACCCGGGCGAACACCTTGATCCCGAACACGACGAAGAAGAAGGCGATGATGCTGGCGATGGTGGCGATGACGAAGGAGCCCCACGCGTACGAGAGGCCGCCGAGGAAGGTCTCGGTGGCCGGGTCGTAGAGCCATTCCCATCCCATGAACTCCGACATCATGACCGCGCCCGGATCCGCCATCCAGGGAGCGAGCACGTAGATCCACATGAGCCAGATGAAGGCGTTGCCGAACGACTCCCCGATACCTACCAGGGGATGGATGATGCGCGAGTTGTAGATGTACTCGCCGCCCGAACGGGGCATGGAACCACCCAGGATCCCCCAGACGAGCGGAAAGCCGATCCCCGCCAGGACCAGAGAGATGATGGTGGCGATGATGAGGTTGCCACCGAGATAGACACCCAGCCCGAGGCTTATCATCACCCAGATGCTGGGGGTCAGGCCCTGGTTCATGAAGCCGACGCCGAAGGCGTCCCACATACTCAGTCCGCGTACGAGGCCGCTGGCCTTGCGCGCGAACGCTATCTCACCGTCTCCTCGCATAGAGCCCCCCGAGTGTTCGGTGCGCATAGGCCTGCGAGACCCGACGGCCTTCTCGACCCGCGCACTGGGTTTGCGCCTACCCGACCGTGGGCGGTCACTCCATGGGCGCCCCTTCCTCGGGCCCGTCTGTGCCCCTCGTCAGCCGCGTCCGCCTCTCCTGAAGAAGGAGAGTCGATACGGAGAACTCGACGGCGTCAAGGGCTGGGGCCACGGCACGCTCCGCTGCATATCGGATGCTAAGGGGAATCTGAGCAAACATTGGGGGAGAAGTCAACACCGGCGCGCTCCTGCCGGCGACGGCTCGACCACGGTCTTGCCCTGGGTGGCCACAGCCCATATCATCCTCCCTGCTCCTTGCGACATTTCCGCCGGCGGGTGATGCCGGCGCTCAGAAAGGCGGCCTTCCTTTCATGGACAAGCTGAAGTACCACGACATCCTCTACAACGACGCCCAACTGGGACCGTACCCGGATCACCTGCTGAAGCGGGTCGACAAGCCCACCAACGAGATCCCCGGGCCGGTCGAGCGTCGCTCGGAACGTGAGAGCGTCTTCAGCAAGTCGGTGATGGGCGATTTTGGCGAGGAGTTGTCGCGCGAGTTCAAGCGGATGACCAACCGCTACCCCATCGGGGGCGCTCTGCAGGATCTGCAGTGGTACATGAACAAGTACGAGAAGCGGCGCAACCCCGTGGCGGCGAAGAGGGCTCCCATCCCCGACGACCCTCGGGTGTTGAGTCGCCACATCAAGGCTCTCGGCTACTTCCTGGGCGCCGACCTGGTCCGCATCGGCCCGCTGGCGCAGTCGGCGGTCTATACCGAGAACATCATGCGCAAGCCGGTGGAAGCCCCCTACAAGTACGCCATCGTCTTCTGCGGGCGCAAGGACCCCCGGACTCTGGCGGCGTCGAACGGTTGGGACGATATCGTCGACCCGGTGAGCTACCAGGTCTACCAGAAGCTGGCCCTGCAGACCGAGGTCGCCGCCAACTACCTGCGCCGTCTGGGCATCGACGCCGTCCCCAGCAACATGAACAACTATCTCACCCTCATGCCCCAGATCGTGTTGGACGCCGGGATGGGAGAGATCTCGCGCATGGGCATCGTCCTCAACCCCTTCCTGGGCTGTAACTGCAAGTACGCGGCCGTGCTCACCAACCTGGAGTTGGAAGTGGACGGCTACGTGGATTTCGGCCTGCAGAAGTACTGCGGCAAGTGCACCATCTGCGCCGACCAGTGCCCGTCGGAATCCATCGCCCGGGGCCCGAAGGTCCTCTACAACGGCTACTACACCTGGAAACTCGACTCGCGCACCTGCTCCGACTTCGACATCCTCAACAAGGAAGGCTGCGTGTGCGGCCGCTGCACCAAGGTCTGTCCCTGGAACCGGCCGGACATGGAACCGCGCGACTGGGCGGAGTGGGACGGCAGTCTCGAGTGGCTGCACAAGACCGTCGACGAGCAGCGGGAACGCAACGTCGCCAACAACTTCGTCGACCCGCGCGAGTACACCAACAAGTGGTGGTTCCGCCTCGACGAGCGGGACGGCGAGATCGTCATGCCCACCGAGAAGAACGAGCAGAAGCTCTGCCGGGAGTATCCCATCCAGGAATAGCGCGCCGTCGCGCCCTGCCGGCGCAGGGCGAATTCCGCCACCGTCCCGCGTGCCGGGTCGCCTGCGGCGACCCGGCCGGCCGACTCTTGACAGCCCGGGGACGTCTCTGCCAGAATGTGTAGAGCGAGCGCTCTATCGATGGACAAGGAGGCAGCGTTGCAGGGCAAAGTCGCGATCGTCACCGGCGCCAGTCGCGGTATCGGCAAAGCCATCGCATTGGGTTTCGCCCGCGAGGGGGCCCAGGTCGTGGTGGCAGCCCGCAGCGAGTCGGCCCCCGACGAGCGTCTGCCGGGGAGCATCCACGAGACCGTGGCCGAGATCGAGGCTTTGGGCGGCAAAGCCCTGGCCGTTCCCTGCGACGTCACCAAGGAAGAGAGCATAGCCGCCATGGTGGAGACCACGCTGGCAGCCTTCGGCCGCATCGACGTGCTGGTGAACAACGCCGCCGTCGACTTCCCCTTCCCGGTCGTCGACATGCCGGTGAAACGCTGGGAGATCGTCCTCAAGGTCGACGTCACCGGGCCTTTCATGTGCTCCAAGGCGGTCCTGCCGGCCATGATCGGGCAGGGGGGCGGCAGCATAATCAACATCTCCTCGGAAGCCGCCGACGAGCGGGGCAGCGGGACCGTGGGCTACAGCGCCGTCTACGCCGCCTCCAAGGCCGCACTCGACCGCTTCACCTGGGCATTGGCTGCCGAGGTGGGTCGTCACAACATCGCCGTCAACGCGCTCAAGCCCTCGACCGTGGTCAGTACGGAGGGCATGCGCATGTGGGTGGAGGAAAAGGACCGCCACGGGTGGACGTCGCCCGCCGCCATGGTCGCCTGCGCCGTGTTCCTCGCTAACCAAGACGCCCACGCCGTCACCGGGACGGTGGCCAGCGACGACGAGTACATATCGTGGCACGGGCTGACCGTGCCGCCCGAAGGCTGAGGCTGGGCGGCGTGAGCGGGCTCCGTTCGATGACGCGGCAGGTAGAGGCGTGAGGGCCGTCGTCTATAGAGGCCCGGGGGACGTCCGGCTGGAGGAATGCCCCACGCCTGTCATCCGCGACCCCGAGGACGCCATCGTCCGGGTGACCACGACCAGCATCTGCGGCAGCGACCTGCACGTGCTCCATGGTCTGATGCCCCAGATGCGCGTGGGCAGCATCATCGGTCACGAGTTCGCAGGGGTGGTGGAGGCCGTGGGGGCGGAGGTCACGCGGGTGAAGCCGGGCGACCGGGTGGTAGGCCCCGCCGCCGTGTGGTGCGGCCGCTGCCGGGCCTGTCGGCGCGGCCTTCCGTCGGCCTGCGAGCGGGGGGCGATCTTTGGCAACGGGCCGCTGTTCGGCGACCTGGACGGGGCCCAGGCCGACTTCGTGCGCGTGCCCTTCGCGCAGGTCGTGCTGGAACCGATCCCCGCCGGGCTTTCCGACGAGCAGGTGATCTTCGCCGGCGACATCCTGGCCACCGCCTACAGCGCGGTCGCCGGTCTCAATCCCGGCCGGGTGGGCGTTAGGGCCGACGACACCGTGGTGATCTTCGGTGCCGGCCCCGTGGGGCTGTGCGCGGTAGCCTCGGCCCGTCTCTTCGACCCGGCGCGCATCATCGTCGTGGACATGGAGGACTACCGGCTGCAGATGGCCGTCCGCCTGGGGGCCGATATCCTGGTGGACGCCTCCAAGGACGACGTTCGCCAGACCGTCAGGGAAGTGACCGAAGGCTGGGGTGCCGAGTACGTGGTCGAGGCCGTGGGCAGGGAGGAGACTCTTCGCAACGCCGTCGCCGTAACCGCCCCCGGGGGCGCAGTATCGGTGGTGGGCGTGTTCCAGCAGCCCGTGGCCGTGAACGCGCCCCGCATGATGGCCCGCAACGTCGGCGTCACCTTCGGAATGGGCGATCTCTCCAAAGTAGGGGAGCTGGTGGGGCTCATCGGTCAGGGCCGTCTCGACCTCACTCCCATCATCACGCATCGCATGGAGCTGGACGACGTCGTTCGCGCCTACGAGATCTTCGAGAAGAGGATCGACGGGGTCGTCAAGATCATGCTCACGGCTTAGGGAAAGGAGAGCAGGTGGAAACCATTAGTCTGGAGGCGCGGTTGGCCGCGCTGGAAGCGGAAGTGGGCGATCTGAGGCAGCGCGTCCAGGGGACCGAGGACGTCAACGAGATCAAAGAGCTGCAATGGACCTATCTCAACGCCCTCATGGCCACCGAGTGGGACGTCTGCGCAAGCTGCTTCGCCGAGGACGCCCGAGTGGACGTCTACCTGCACGACCCTGTGGAGGGCAAAGCGGCCATCGAACACTGGTTCAAGGAGGAGCTATCCAAGACCCACTCCGGCAAGGAGGGGGACATCTGCATACACCCCATCATCTCCGTGAACGGCGACCGGGCCAAGGGGAACTGGCTTCTCTACATGATGTACTTCTACGCCCGTACGGGGCAGTCCATGTTCTGGGTGCAGGGTTACTACGATATGGACTACGTGCGTGAGAACGGCCGCTGGAAGATCGCCGTCATGCGCTGGCACGAGACCATCGGTCTGCCCGGGGGCGGACCGCCCACCGGCCTCTGGTGAGCCTCTTGACTCGCGCCCCGGCACCTGGGAGAATGCTTAGAGCGAGCGCTCTATCTAAGAGCGCCGCCGGGAGATCGGCCACTACCTGACGGGGTGAAGCTGCGATGCCACGACAGACTACTCGACTTCAACTCGAAGAGATGCAGAAACGGGTGGGCCAGCGCGACCTGCTCGGCTCGGCCGCGGATCCGGAGTTGTCGGAGCAGAAGCAGCGCCAGATCGTCGAAGGCGCGAAAAAAGTCCTGCTCGCGGAGGGTTTTCACGGCACGTCTATCCGCGACATCGCCCAGGCCTGCGACATGTCCATGGGCCAGCTCTACCACTACATCTCCTCCAAAGACGACATCCTCTTCCTCATGCACATGCACAGCCAGGAGTTGTGGCATCAGCATCTTGCCGAGGGCGGCTTCGATGCCATCGCCGACCCGGTCGCCAAGCTGGAGCACGGGCTGCGCATCTCCATCAGGTTCCTGAGCGAGAATCGGGAGCTGATCCGCTTCATCTACACCGAGAGCAAGTACATGGACCAGGAGCACCTGGAGAAGGCCCTGGAACTGGACGACATGAACGTGGTGGGCTTCTACCGCCACCTACTCGCCGAGATCCCGGGACTGGCTCTGCAGGGTCGTGAGGCCGAACTGGCCGCCAACCTGGTCTCCTTCATGTGTGTCTTCCTGCCGCTTCGCGGCTGGAACCTGCATATCGCCGGTCCCGCAGACGTGGACGAGATAGTGGACTTTCTGGTCGATTTCATCTTCCGCGGTCTGGGGATCGAGCGCGTTCCCGGGAGCGAGCGCGGAACGGAGCAAGAGGAGGCATCTGTATGCTGATACGACGAGCGGCCGTCCTGGGAGCGGGACGGATGGGAACCGCGGTGGCGGCCCATCTCACCAACGCCGGTATTCCCACCCTTCTGCTCGATCTGGTGCCCACGGAGTTGACCGAGGAAGAGGTCAAGAAGGGCCTGGACCTGTCCCATCTCAAGGTGCGCAACCGGCTGGCCGAAGCCGGCATCGCCGTCGCGGCCAAAGGACGTCCGGCGGCCTTCGCGCACCCGAGCCGCGTGGGACTGTTGACGCCGGGCAACCTGGAGGACGACCTTCCCAAACTGGCGGACGTCGACTGGGTCATCGAGGCGGTCGTGGAACGAATGGATGTGAAGGTCGACCTCCTGAGCCGGGTGGCCCGGCACGTCGGCGCTCGGACCATCGTCTCCACCAACTCCTCAGGCTTGTCGGTGAACGCGATGGCGGTCGCTCTGCCCGATGAGGTGAAGCGCCGCTTCCTGGGAAGCCACTTCTTCTTCCCGCCCCGCTACATGTACCTGCTGGAACTGATCCCCGGAGAGGCGACGGACCCTGCCTTGGTTGACGGGCTGCAGGAGTTCGCGGAGCTTCGCCTGGGCAAGGGTGTCATCCGGAGCGAGGACACGCCCAACTTCGTGGCCAACCGCATCGGGATCTTCTCGACGGTCTACGCCATCAACGCCATGGACAAGTACGGACTCACCATCGAGGAGGTCGACGCGGCCAGCGGCCGGGCCCTGGCCCGCTCGGTCACGGCTACCTACGGCACCTCGAATCTGGCCGGCACCGATGTGCTCGCCTATGCGGTGGCCGGTCACTACGAGACCGCCGTCGACGACGAGATGCGTGAGCAGTGGCGCCTGCCGCAGTGGATCCTCGACATGGTCGCCAAGGGCTACCTGGGCGAGAAGAGCGGCGGCAGCTTCTTCAGAGAGAAACGCACCCTGGTCATAGACCCGGCCACGCTGGAATATCGGCCCTGGCAGGATCCGCGGCAGCCGAGCATCCCCGAGGCCAACAAGATCTCCGATCCGGTCGCGCGTGTGAAGAAGTTCATCTCCTTCGACGACGACGCGGCCCGCTTCGGCTGGGATCTTCTGGCTGCGACCCTTGTCTACTCGGCCAACCGGGTCCCCGAGATCTGCGCCGATATCGCCCAGATCGACCGAGGCATGCGCTGGGGCTACGCCTGGGACCTCGGCCCCTTCGAACTGTGGGATGCGCTCGGCGTCAAGGAGACCGTGGAACGCATGCAGGCTGAAGGCCGCGCCGTGCCCGAGTGGGTGGAGAAGCTGGCCGCCTCCGACACTCCCTCGTTCTACAAGAAGGACACGGACGGGCTCAAGGCCTGGGGCCCGGGGCAAGACAGGCACAAGCTGCTCGCCGCCCGGGATCGGACCATCGTGCTCGCCGATCTCAAAGCGAAGGGCAAGACCCTGGACGAGAACGAGCATGCCAGCCTCATCGACCTTGGTGACCGGGTGGCCTGCGTGGAGTTCCACACCAAGGCCAACGTCGTCAGTTTGGGCGTCCTCGCCTTCATCGAGAAAGCCATCCAGCAGGCGGGCGACGCCTACGATGCGCTGGTCATCGGCAACCAGGGCGCCCATTTCTCGGGCGGCGCCGACATCAAGATGATGGTCGACAGGGTCCTGGCCGAAGACTGGGACGGCATCGACGCCACTCTGCGCGCCGCCCAGCGCGCCGGCATGGCCATCAAGTACGCCCCCATCCCCATCGTGGCCGCTCCGTTCGGGCGCGTGCTGGGCGGCGGCCTCGAGGTGTGCCTGCATTGCCACCGCGTCCAGGCGCACGCCGACGTGGCCATGGGCCTGGTGGAGACGAGTGTGGGGCTGGTGCCCTCGGCGGGCGGGATGAAGGAAGCCGTCTTCCGCACTATGGCCCCCGCCCAGGGCGTGACCTGGCAGTACTTCATCATGCGGCGCTCCTTCGACGCCATTGCCCAGGCCAAGATAAGCTCCTCGGCCTGGGAGGCCTTCGACCTCGGCTACCTCCGTCCCGGTGACGGCGTGACCATGGATCGTGACGGCCTCATCTATGCGGCCAAGCAGGTGGCGCTCGGTATGGTGGAGACGGGATGGCAGACCCCTGCCCCGAGCAAGATCAAGGTGATGGGCCGGGACGGCATCAGCAACTACCGCGGTCTGCTCGACAACATGCGCAAGGGCGACTTCATCTCCGACCACGACCGCTATCTGGCCGGCAAGGTGGCCTACGTGCTTTCGGGCGGGGAAGTCGACATCTACAGCGAGGTAGACGAGCAGTACCTGCTCGACCTGGAGCGCAAGGCGTTCCTGGAGATATGCCGCACGCCCAAGTCTATCGAGCGGATGCAGGCCCTGTTGAACACCGGCAGACCGCTGCGCAACTAGGAGGCTCTTCTATGAAGGAAGCTGTGATCGTATCGGCCGTGCGCACGGCCGTCGGAAAGGCCCCCAAGGGGATGTACCGCACCACCCATCCCGAGGTGCTGGCCGTGGCCGCCATGCGCGGGGCGCTCGAACGGGCACCCGGGCTCGACCCGGCCGAGATCGACGACGTCATGATGGGTTGTGCCTTCCCCGAGGCGGAGCAGGGGCTGAACGTGGGGCGCAACTACGCTCTGCTGGCGGGCCTGCCCGAGTCGGTGCCCGGCTTCACGATGAACCGTTTCTGCTCGTCGGGGCTGCAGGCGATAGCCTTGGGCGCGCAGGCAATCATGAGCGGCATGGCCGACGTCGTGCTGGCCGCGGGCGTGGAATCCATGTCTCGGGTACCTGGCGGCGGCAACAAGGAGATGTTCAGTGGCGACATGCTGGACGCAAGCCCGGACGTCTACCTCGGCATGGGACTGACCGCTGAGAACGTCGCTTCGCGGTTCAACGTGACCCGCGAACAACAGGACACCCTGGCGGCGGAAAGCCAGCGCCGGGCTCTGGCGGCCATCGCCAACGGCACCTTCCACGACGAGATCGTGCCCGTGCAGGTCACGCACCGGCTGCCCGGACCGGACGGATCGGTGGTGGAGAAGAGCACGACAATCACCGTCGACGAGGGGCCCCGCCCCGGCAGCACGGTCGAAGCGCTTGCCAAGCTCAGGACGGTGTTCAAGAAGAACGGCACCGTCACCGCGGGCAACTCCTCGCAGACCAGCGACGGGGCGGCCGCTGCCCTGGTGATGAGTGCCGAGAGGGCGGCTGCGCTGGGGCTCAAGCCCATGGCCCGTTTCGTCTCCTTCGCCGCAGCCGGCTGCGACCCGGGTGTGATGGGCATCGGGCCCGTGTTCGCCATCCCCAAGGCCCTCAAGCTGGCCGGTCTCAAGGTCTCCGACATCGACCTGGTGGAGCTGAACGAGGCCTTCGCCAGTCAGGCCTACTACTGCATCCACGAGCTGGGCTTCGATCCGGCCATCGTGAACGTCAACGGCGGGGCCATCGCCCTGGGTCACCCGCTGGGGGCCACTGGGGCCAAGCTCACCGCTACCCTGTTGCACGAGATGCAGCGTAGGCAGAGCCGTTACGGCATCGTCAGCATGTGTGTCGCCGGCGGCATCGGCGCTGCGGCTGTGTTCGAACGCATATAGAAGAGGCCGCGAGGCCTGGGCAAGAAGGTACGGTGCGAGGAGGGATCGTGGCACTCGGTAAATTCGCGGTCGACTACGAACAGAGGGTGGACTACCCGCGCCTGCGGGCGGAACGGCTGCAGCGCGCGAAAGAGCAGATCAACAAGGCCGGTCTGGGTGCCGTGGTGACTTGGGACGAGGCCAACGTCCGTTATCTGACCGGCTACTACATCACTACCCCCAACCGGCCCCTCGAGGCGCAGTTCGCCTTCGTGGCCCGCAACGGCGAGCCGCACATCATCGGCGGCAACGATCAGGAAGGCCTCATCAAGCGCATGCCCTGGATGGGCGGGCGTATCCACGCCCCGGCGGGGATCGCTAAGATAGCCGCCTTCACTCCGGACGACCCCGTGGTCCAGAACGTCGTCAACCAGATCTATGACTTCATGGTGCAGTACGGCGTGGAGAAGGAGCCCCTGGGTATCGACGGCACCACCCTCTCGTACATCTATGCCGAGGCCTTCAAGAAGCGGGGTATCGAGGTCGTCCATGCCAAGCCCGTCATGGACTTCGCGCGCATGATCAAGACCGTGGACGAGATCGAGTTGATGCGCATCACCTGTGCCAACTCCGAGAAGGCCTTCGCGGCCATCGTCGATGCCATCCGCCCGGGAATCCGGGAGTGCGACCTGGTGGGCATCGGCATCAAGGCTCTTTACGAAGAAGGCGACGACCACACCGAGGACCTGGTGTGTTGCTCGGGTCACAACACCAACCCCTACGGCTGGTCCTTCACCGACAAGCCTGTGCAGGTCGGCGACCTCGTCTACATCGATGTGGACGGAGCCTCCTACCAGGGCTACAAATCCTGCGTCTACCGCACGTTCTGCTGCGGCAAGGCCAGCCAGGAGCAGAAGGACGTCTACGAAGAGTGCCGGGCCATGCTCTACGACGGCATCGATACAGTCAAGGACGGCTCCACCGACTGGCAGCTGCTCGACAAGTGGCCCGATTCGCCCACGTACTGGGGCCACAACACCTGGGCTGAGGTGGGTCCCTACGCCATCGGCCACGGTCTGGGCCTCACCCTGCACGACCGGCCCTTCTTCAATCGCATGAACCAGGTGGCCGGGGTCCCGGAGCAGACCTTCAAGGAAGGCATGGTCCTGGCTATCGAGACCTACGCCGGCCGCAAGGGCGGTAAGTTCGGGGTCCGCCTGGAGGAGAACATCCTGGTGACCAAGGACGGCTACGAGCGGCTCAGCCTGTGGCCTATCGACGAACTGATGGAATGCTGGCTGCCCTACAGGTAAGAGGGGCGAGGGCGACGAGGTACCGGTGAGGCGCCCGCAAGGCGCGACAGCGAAAGACGAAGTGAGGCGATGATGGCGGATCTTTTCAGGCTCGACGGCAAGGTCGCAGTGGTGGTCGGCGGCGGTGGCGGCATCGGTAAGGCTCTGGCGCTGGGCCTGGCCCGCTACGGAGCCGACGTGGCCTTGGCCAGCCGTAATCTGGAGAAGTTGCAGGGGGTGGCCGAGGAGTTGCAGGCCGACCCCGAGGTGAAGACCCAGGTGAAGGCCTTCCAGATGGACAGCACCGACGAGACCAGCGTCGCGAACGCAGTCAAGGAGATCGTGGCCGCCATGGGCACGGTCGACATCCTGGTCAACTCGCAGGGACAGAACATCAAGGAGCCGTTCGAGAAGCAGACAGAGGCCAGCTGGACCACGCTGTTCGACAACAACGTGAAGGGTGTCATGCTCTGCTGCCGGGAGTTCGGCAAGGTCATGCTGGAGAAGAAGAAGGGCAAGATCATCAACATCGGCTCGGTCGCCGGCGACCGCGGCGTACCTCTTGCCGGCAACGTCGGCTATTGCTCCAGCAAGGCCGCGGTCGGCAATCTCACGCGCATGCTGGCCTACGAATGGGCCAAGATGGGCGTCAACGTGAATGCCATCGGCCCCTCGGTTATCTTCACCCCCATGATGAAGAACGCCCTTCCGCCCGAGGTGCTGGCCGGCGCCACCGCCCTGCATCCCCTGGGGCGCGTGGCCGAGCCCGAGGAGCTCATGGGCACGTGCGTCTATTTGGCCTCGGCGGCCTCCGACTACATGACGGGACAGGTCGTGTACGTGGACGGCGGCCGCAGCTGCTTCGCCTAGAAAGGGGCCGTCAGTGAAAGTAGAAGACATCAAGAAGGTCTCGGTGTTCGGCGCGGGGACCATGGGTCCCGGCCTGGCCCTGGTCTTTGCCCTGGGAGGACTGGACGTCACCATGTACTCCCGTACTGTGGAGACGCTGGCCAAGGCCCAGAACACCATCCGCGCGAGCCTGGAGACGCTGGTGGAGCACGGCGCCCTGAGCGAAGCGGAGGCGGAGACGGCGGCGGGGCGCATCGGTAAGACGCAGTCGCTGAGCGCGGCCGCCGGGGACGCCGACCTGATCGTCGAGACTATCGCCGAGAACAAGGAGGCCAAGAGCGCCCTCTACTGCGAGCTCGACCGCTTCTGCCCGGCACGGACGATCTTCGCCAGCAACACCTCGTCGCTGAACGTTTTCGAGCTGATGCCCGCGAAGCGCCTTCCCCGCGCGGTGGTCGCCCACTTCTTTGCCCCGGCCCACATAATCCCGCTCGCGGAGATAGTGCCCGCGGCCGAGACGGAGCCGGAGGTGACCGAGATCGTGGCGGCGCTTCTGAGGAAGCTGGGCAAGGCCCCTGTGGTCATGAACAAGTTGGGGCCGGGCTTCATAGTCAACCGCATCCAGCGGGCCATCGGCGAGACATGCATGGACATGATCGACGAGGGCCTGGCCGGGCCCGAAGAGATCGACGTCGCCATCAAGAACACCCTTGGCATCCGCCTGCCCATCGTCGGGGTCATGCAGACCTTCGACTTCCAGGGGCTCGACATGCTGCTTGCCTACCAGAAGAACGTGGGCAAGGTGTACGGCTTCATCGAGGAGAAGGTGGAGCAGGGCGCCTACGGCGCCAAGACGTCCCGCGGCATCTACGACTACCAGGGCCGCAGCGAAGTAGAGATAGTCAAGAAGCGGGACGAGCTCTACCTGAAGATGCTGGACTACCTCAAAGAGATACACGCCTTCGAACCAGTCTGAAGGCTGCCGAGGAGCGGCACGCGCCGTCCCGAGGGCCGGAAAGGAACCCATGGCTACCAACAGCTTCGCGAGATTGCTTGAACCGGGCCGGATCGGAAAGGTCACGACGCGCAATCGCATCTACAAGTCGGCCGCCGGCATGCACTCCTTCGAGGAGGTCGAGTTCGACCAGATGAACGACAACACCCTGGGCTTCTACGAAGCGCTGGCCAAGGGCGGGGTGGGGATCATCGCGGTCGAAGCTCCCACCTTGGACTACCCCCAGGGATGCCGTTGGCACCATCGCTATCGCATGGACGAGGACAGGTTCATCCCGGGGATGAAGCAGTTGGTGGATCTCATCCACAGCCACGGGTGTCCCACGTTCATGCAGATGGAGCACGACGGTCCCTGGCAGAACCCGCTGTTCCCCAATCACCCCCCTACGTACGAGGGACCACCCATCGGGGCTTCGGCGGTCAACATCGATTCACCTGCCGACTTCCATCGCGACATGATCCGGCCTCTCACTGTCCCGGAGATCCAGGACATCACCCGCAAGTACATCGACACGGCCGAGCGGGCGCAGAAGGCCGGCTTTGACGGCGTGGACCTCAACATGGGCAGCACGCACATCACGATGAACTTCATGTCGCCCTGGTGGAACCGGCGCGACGACGAGTACGGGGGCACCCAGGAGAAACGCGCCAAGCTGGGGGTCGATATCGTCAGCGGCATCAAGAAGCGCTGCGGAGACGACTTTCCCGTCGTGGTGTGCGTGAACGGCTTCGAGTCCGGCTACCTGCTGGGCGATCCTGACGACAAGGTCTTCAACCACGAACTGGCCTTGCAGACCATGGGGATGCTCGTCGACGCCGGGGCGGACGCTCTCATGATCCGCAGCAGTTGGCTGGGGCTGCACGTTCCCGGCTTCCTGCCTGACTATCTGTTTTTCCCCGAGGCCCAGGTGCCGGTGGAGAAGATGCCGCCCCAGTACTACGCGAAAGACCGCGGCCGGGCTGCACTTCGGACCATGACCGAGGAGGCCAAGAAGCGCTTCGACGTACCTATCATCCTCATAGGCTACGTGACCCCGGAGTTGGGCGAGCAGATGCTCGACGAGGGTAAGGCGGACTTCATAGGCATGAACCGGCCGCTCATCTGCGATACGGAGCTGCCGCACAAGCTCGCGGCCGGCCATCCTGAAGATATCGCTCCCTGCACCCGCTGCGGCACGTGTCTCGATCAATCGGAATCGTTCCTGCGCCACTGCCGCATCAACGCGCAGGTGGGTTTCGGTCGCTACGATCTTCCCAGGGCCGACACGAAGAAGAAGGTCGTCGTCGTGGGCGGAGGCCCCTCCGGCATGGAGGCGGCTCGGGTGGCGGCCCTGCGCGGGCACGACGTCACCCTGGTCGAGAAGACGAAACAGCTGGGCGGCCTGGTGCCGCTGGCGGCCCTGATCAAGGGCATCGAGCTGGAGGACCTGCCCGACCTGCTGCGCTACCTCAAGGGCCAGATCGCCAAGAACGGTGTCAAGGTGGAACTGGGCAAGGAGGCCACCGTCGCTTCCATCAAGGCAATGAACCCGGACGCGGTCATACTTGCCACCGGTGGCGTGCTCACCTCGCCGGAGCTGTCCGGCAGCGAGAAGGCCAAGCGCAAGGTCGTCACCACCCCCGAGCTGCACAAGCGGGTGAAGCCCATCCTAAGCCGCGTAGGCCCCCGGTTCCTGGGCCGGGCCACCAGGTACTACCTGCCCATGGGCAAGAATGTGGTCGTGGTCGGCGCGGGGCTGCACGGGATGGAAGTGGCCGAGTACCTGGCCAAGCGCGGTCGCACGGTCACCATAGTGGAGCCGACGGAGGTCATCGGTGAGGGCATGATCGATTTTCGGTTGGGGCTGACCATGGACTGGTTCGCCGCCAAGGGAGTGCGCATAATCGCCGGCGCGCAGAACATCGTCGTCACCGACAGGGGCCTCGCCTTCGACGACGCCAACGGCATCCATGTGGAGCTCGAGGCCGACACCGTGGTGCCCACCTCGCCGCTCAAGGCCAACGACACGCTGTTCAAGGCCCTCGAAGGCCAGGTGCCGGAGCTGTACCTCATCGGCGACGGCCGGGAGGCGGGCATGATCGTGCACGCGGTGCGCTCCGGCTACCACACTGCCAAAGCGATCTAGGCAGTCGCGAACTGCTTGCTGCATGCAACTCCAACCTGGACCCTAGAAGGAGCAGACATGGACAGAGGGACCTTTGACGACTACATCAGCCGCTTCAACGCGCGCGACGCTACCGCTTTCGGAGACTACATCGATCCGGACGCGAGGGTCCTCAACGGATCCCTCGAGATCAACGGGGCCGAGGGCATGAAGGAGCACTACGCGAGAATATGGAGGTCATTCTCCGAAGAGCTACACGTCGAGCGCTTTGTGAGCGACGAAGACAGCCTCGCGATTCAGATGTGGACCCACTTCACAGCACTAGAAGATGATGACGATTCACCCTTCGGGGCAGTGAAGGCAGGGGAGACCTTCGACTATCACGGGGTCATCATGTATCAGCTTGTGAACAGCAAGTTCACCGACATCAAAGTCGCATATCTCAGTTTCAGCCGCACAGATCTCGAGGGAACGACCGTCGAACTGGGAATCCCGCACTGACCCCCGGTAAGCGACGGTCAGTCGGTCTGGGCGAGAGACTTGACAGGCGGCCGCAGCACCTGTCAGAATGGCGTAGAGCGAGCGCTCTATCTAAATGACGATGAAGCGCGGAGACTGAGACATTGAGCTGCTATCAGCGATAGGAGAGGGATTCACGTGGGACTCAAGACCGCCCAGCAGTATCTCGAGAGTCTGAAAGACGGTCGAGTGGTGTACTTCGACGGCAAGCGCGTGCCGGATGTGACCGAGCACCCCGTCTGCAAGATAACCAACGACTGGGTCGCCATGGACTACATCATGAACAACGACCCGCGCTACCAGGACCTCCTCACCGATATCGATGAAGACGGCGAACGGGTGAGCTTCGCCCTGCAGCCCCAGCGCTCCCGCGACGACCTGATGCGGCTGCGCGAGGTGGTGAAGCTCTGGGCCCGGGTCTGCTTCGGCAAACCCTCCGGGGCCAAGTTCGTGGCCAAGGACGGCCTCAACGCCGTCACCGTGGTCGCCCCCCGTGTGGACAAGAAGTACGGCACCGCTTACGCGGCTAACGTGGAGGCCTACCGCAAGCACCTGCAGAAGAACGACCTGTCCTTCGCCATGGGCCTCACCGACATCAAGGGGGACCGCTCCTTGAGGCCCTCCCAGCAGGTGCAGCACAAGGACTTCTACGTGCGCATCGTGGAGGAGCGCCCGGACGGCATCATCGTCAGTGGCGCCAAGACCCACATCAGCCAGGCGCCGGCCTGCAACGAGGTGCTCATCGCGCCCTGCAGGGCCATGCAGGAAGATGACGCCGCCTACGCAGTCGCCTTCGGCATCAACCTGAACGCCCCCGGCATAACCATGATCTGCGCCCAGCCCGAGATCCACGAGGGTGCGAGCCTCTTCGACCATCCCATCTCGGCTGCCGTCTACATCAACGACGCCACCATAGTCTTCGACAATGTCTTCATCCCCAACGAACGCATCTTCCTCAAGGGGGAGTGGGAGTTCGCCGGCGAAGTGGCCTATATGTTCGCCAACTTCCACCGCTTGAGTGCAGAGACCTACAAGGCCATGGAGCTGGAGCTGTTCACCGGCGCTGCTGCCCTGATGGCCGAGTACAACGGCATCAATAAGAAGGCGCACGTGCGCGAGAAGCTCACCTGGCTGGTGATGTACACCGAGGCCGTGGAGACTCTGGGCCTCGCTGCGGTGGAGCACTGCGTGGGCGAAGACGGTTCCGATCTCGTCTATCCCAACCCCATGATCGCCAATATCTGCAAGTTCTACTTCGCCGACAACTGGCATACGGCCACCAAATACATCCAGGACATCGGCGGCGGCATCATCGTGACGGCGCCCTCCTACAACGACTACGTGAACCCCGAGACCCGCGAGTTCATGGAGAAGTACTTCGGCGGCAAGGCAGGCATCCCCACCGAGCACCGCCTGCGCATGGTCAAGCTGGTCCGCGATCTCACCTCCTGCTACGAGGACGTGCTCACCATTCACGCCGAAGGCTCTCTGGAGGCGCAGAAGATGTCCATCCTCCAACTGGCCGACTGGGGCCGCTACCGGGCGGCGGCCATGCGCGCCGCCGGTATACCTGGCGCCGAGAAGCACCCTGTCTTTGCCGAGCTGCCTCAGTTCCCGCCGGACCTGTAGGGCCGGGGGAAGGGGAGCGGACAAGATGACATCCGACGCCGACCGCGTCGACGCCCCCGCGGCTGACGCCGACCGGACCGACGCCGTCTGGAGCGAGGCCGACCGGGCCGAGGCTGCCGAACGGGCGCGCCAGCTGGTCATGGAGGCGGTGGAGTACGGGAGCACCGCGTTGGACGAGGCGGCCTCGAAGTCGGTACTGGCCGCCTACGGCATACCCGTGCCCGACGGAGCTCTGGTGGGCACCGAGTCGGAAGCGCGGAGTGCCGCGGAGCGTCTGGGCGGCCGGCTGGTAGCCAAAGCCATCGGCGCCGAAATCCATCACAAGACGGAGCGCGGCCTGGTCATCCTGGGAGTCTCGGGTGCGGACGAGGCCGCTGCGGCCGTGCGCACCCTGAAGGAACGGGCTGGGAACGACCTCTACGGCGTCCTCTTGGAACGGATGGTGGAGAGCGACCGCGAGTTCCTCGTGGGCCTCAAGCGCGACCCCGTGTTCGGGCCGGTGGTGGCCTTCGGCCTGGGCGGAGTCCAGACCGAGGTGCTGGAGGACGTTGCGCTGGCCGTGGCGCCCTTCTCCGACCGCGAAGCGGCGGTCCTACCCGGGCTGATCAGGGGCAAGAAGCTGCTCGGCCCGTTCCGCGGCGCCCCCGCGGTGGATCTCCCTGCCCTGCAGCGGATCATTGCTGCCGTCGCGCAAATCGCCCAGGACTTCCCTGAGGTCGCCGAGATCGACATCAACCCCGTGCTCATCGAAGGTGGCCGGCCGGTGGCGGCCGACGCCCTCGTCATCCTGTCCCCGCGGCCGGCCGCTGCGCGTCCTGCCCGGGCTTTCGTTCCCGACCTGCGGGCGGTGTTCGCGCCGTCCTCGGTGGCCATCGTGGGTGCCTCTGACGACGTGCGCAAGTGGGGCGGCTCCGCCTTCCGCAACATGCTCGACGGTGGCTACACGGGTACCATCTACCCCGTCAATCCGCGCGGTGGGGTGTTCTTCGGCGCGCGGGCCTATCCCAGTCTGAGCGACCTGCCTGAGGCGCCCGACCTCGTCCTCCTGGCCGTGGGCGGGCCTCAGGTCAAGGGCGTGTTGGAGGAGTGCGGCCGGCGCGGCGCCCGGGCGGCTGTCGTCCTGGCTGCAGGCTTCGCCGAGACAGGCGACGAAGGGGCCGAGCAGGAGCGGGAGATCGCGCGGACGGCCCTGGAGTACGGCCTGACCCTCATCGGTCCCAACTGCATGGGACTCATGTCGAACGAGAGCAGGTTACATGCCACCGGCTTCGCCGCCATGCATCCCCTCGCGGGGAGGCTGAGCTTCGTCTCGCAATCGGGCAGCATCGGGCCGACGGTGGTCAACACCTGCGAGCGGCGCGGCATAGGTGTGGACAAGTTCGTCAGTGTAGGCAACGAGGCCCAGGTGAGCGCTTTCGACGTGCTCGACCACCTGCGCGACGACCCGGTCACCGAGTGCATCATGATGTACCTGGAGGGCATCGACGACGGTCGCCACTTCCTGGACGCGGTCGGCAAGACGACCGCCGTCAAGCCGGTGGTGGTGCTGCGCGGCGGTCTCACCGAGTCGGGCGGCAAGGCGGCCGCCTCGCACACCGGGGCTCTGGCCGGCTCCGCGGCGGTGTTTCGCGCCGCCGCCCGGCAGACGGGAGTGGCGCTGGCCGAGACCACGAAGGAGCTGGTCGACTTCGGCGCCTGCCTGGCCTATCTGCCTCTTCCCAAGGGTCGGCGAGTGGCCTTGGTCACCAACGGCGGGGGACCGGGGGTACTGGGAACGGACCAGGTAGCCTTCAACGGTCTCGTCATGGCCGACCTGCCCCAGGAGCTGATCGCGGAGCTCGATGCCGTGCTGCCTCCCTTCTGGAGCAGGCGCAACCCGTTGGATCTGGTCGCCGCCGGGTTCGGCGATGTGGGCCTGAAGGCCCTGGAGCTAGTCACCCGCTGCGAGGCGGTGGACGCAGTGCTGGCCCTGAACTTCCTGGGCGTGCCCAGCACGGTCGGCGAGGAGCGGAAACGTCTCGCGAACGGGGAATACGAGGGCTTCAGCGAGTGGGAGACCTCTCTTCTCGCGCGGGTGACCGCCCTGATGGAGGAGACGGGCAAGCCCATCATCAACGTCCCCGACCATCCCATCTTTGCTCCGCCGCCGGCGCCTGGGGCGATCCCCGGTCGCTACTCTCCGCTGGTGCTTTCCTCCCCTCGCGCCGCGGCGCGGGCCCTGGCCTGCATGGTCCGGTACGGTGAGTATAGAGCGGGTCTGAAATGAGTCCAGGTGCGACCGTTGATAGGTGTTCGTCGGTACAATATATGAGGAAATCTCCGAATGGATTCCATAGCGGGCAGGAGCACTTGACATGTTTGGTTCAATGGCCTAGGGTATTGTCCAAAGCGGTGCCGGACAGTGCCGAGCGGCGTGGCTGGTGAAGGGGGAACTCTCTTGAGCGGTGCAGGCGTCCGTCGTAATTGGATGAATCGCAGTCAGCGCTGCCACACAGGAGTGAGGGACCATGGCTAGTTGGCTCCAACTTCTGGTCACGGGGATCGTGATGGGCTCGGTGTACGCCCTTATCGCCCTCGGGTTTGTGACCATCTATCGCTCCTCGCGCATCGTGAACATGGCCCAGGGCAGCTTTGTCATGCTCGGCGGGCTGTTCGCCTTCAGCATGCTCATGGAGGTCGGGCTTCCCTACTGGTTGGCCGGCATCATCGGGGTCCTCCTTACGGTGATCGTCGCGATGCTCATGTACCAGATCGTTCTGAAGCCGGTCCTCAAGATCTCGTTGGTGACGATGATCCTGTGCACCGTGGCCCTGAGCCTCCTGTTCGAGAACCTTGCTCTCGTCAAGTGGGGCGGCTACACGAGCAACCTGCCGGCCTTCAGCGGCGAAGGATCGTTCAGCGTGGGCGACGTCTTCATCAGCTACCAGGCCCTGTGGGTGGTCGGCATCATGGTGGTCTGCCTGATCGCGCTCTACTTCCTCAACAACCACACCACCCTGGGCAAGCGCATGACGGCCACGGCAACCAATCCCATGGCTGCCAGCCTCTCCGGCATCAACGTGAGCAGGATGGTCCTGCTCTCCTTCGCCATCAGCGCAACGATCGGGGCCCTGGGTGGGATCGCCATCTCCAACTACGTCGGCGGGCTGACCTACGCCACCGGCGGCCTCTACGGCATGATGGGCTTCATCGCTGCCGTTCTCGGGGGATGGGGCTCCAGCACGGGAGCGGTCGTGGGTGGTCTCGCCTTGGGGATCATGCAGGCGCTGGCGACCGGTCTGGTACCGGCCGGCTACAAGAACGCCATAGCGTTCCTCATCCTGCTCATAGTGCTGTACTTCAGGCCTCAGGGTCTTCTGGGTACGAAGATCACGGAGGGTGAGGTCTGATGTCCGCCGAACCGAAAGACCAAGTGACGAAGAGCAGCACCACCAAGCGGGGCTGGGTCCTTTTCGGCTCCGAATGGGGCTGGGCGAGCGTCGCCAAGATCGCGATGATCGTGGTGCTGCTGATCTGGCCGCTTATCTACACCCAACTGACCGACAGCAACTACGCTTTGAACGTGATGACTCAGGCCGGCCTGTACGCCATCCTCACCATCAGCGTCGGCCTGGTGCTGGGCCAGGCAGGGCAGCTGTCGTTCGGCCACTCGGCCTTCTACGGCATCGGCGCCTATACCTGTGGGTTGCTCGTCCTCAAGTTCGGCGTGCCCACTCTGTTGGCCTGGATCGCCGGCGCAGCCGCCGCCGGACTGGTGGCTCTGATCGTGGGTCGTCCGGTGCTCAAGCTCAAGTACTTCTATCTGGCCTTGGCCACTATGGGCCTGGGGCAGATATTCCTGGCGGTCGTGTTCGAATGGAAATGGGCCGGAGCCTCCAACGGCTTTGGACCGGTCTCACCGTTGAACATATTCGGGTTCGAGTTCGATACCCAGCTGCGCAGGTACTACATGGTGTGGGTGGTCGGCATCATAATCCTCTTGTTCGTAGCGCGCCTTCTCAAGTACCGGGTGGGTAGGGCCCTACGCGGCCTCGCCGTGAGCGAGATAGCCTCCTCCACGCTGGGCGTTCGCAACCCCAACTGGAAGCTCCTGGCATTCATCTTCAACGCGGTGTTCTGCGGGATCGCGGGTGGCCTGTTCGCTTTCGTGTACATGGCAGTCTCTCCGCAGAACTTCTCGTTCGCCGCTTCGGTCCTTCCCATCGTCATGATGCTCGTGGGCGGCGACAGGTACGTATACGGATGGGTCGTCGGGGCCGTGCTCATGACCTGGGTCTTCAACGGCTTCTCCCAGAGCATGCTGCAGTACAACGGCACCGTGTACTCGGTGATCATGATCCTGCTTCTGCTGTTCCTACCTGCGGGTCTACTCGGTCTGCGGCCCAAGTTCGCCAAGCGGATGTGGGCGAAGATCAAGGAAGAGGAACTCGAGGAAAAACCCGCGGCTGTGGAACTCACAGCTCTGGCCGCGGCCGACAGCGGCGAGGGGGGCGCCTACCGCCAGAGCACGATGGTCCCTGTGTCGGCCGGCGGGGGACCAGCGGAGGCGACCGCGCTGGCCGGCCCGCCACGGCACCCAAGGTGACCGGCCTCCTGGCCGAAGATCTGGCCCGTCAGAAGAGCGAGGTCGGCATCGGGGCTTCCGCTCCTGCGAATAGAGGACGTGTCCGTGCACTTCGGCGGCCTCAAGGCCGTGAGCGAGGTCTCCTTCGAGGTGAAGGAAGGCAGCATCACCGCCCTGATCGGTCCCAACGGCGCGGGCAAGACCACCTTGTTCAACGCCGTCAGCAGGCTGCAGGAGACGGCCGGGGGCCGCATCTGGTTCGGTGATACCGACGCTCACCAAGCTCGACGCTGCCGAGACGGCGCGTCTGGGCATGGCCCGCACCTTCCAGAACATGCGCATCTTCGTGAACATGAGCGTGCTCGAGAACGTCCTGGTGGGATGTCACCGGCACGAGAAGTCCGGCTTCTGGGCCGGCGGCCTTGGCTTCCGTTCGCAGAGGCGGGAGGAGCAGCGCTCTCGGGAACGGGCCATGGATGCCCTGGCCCTGGTCGGGTTGGCAGGACCGGGCGAATGTGCCTGCCTCCAGCCTGCCCTACGGGCAGCAGCGTCTGGTGGAGATCGCGCGGGCGCTCGCGTCCGAGCCTCGCCTGCTGCTCCTTGACGAGCCGGCGGCGGGGACCAACCAGAGCGAGCGTGAAGAACTGGTCAAGCAGATCGCCGTGATCCGCGATGCCGGCGTGACCGTGCTGCTTGGTGGAACACGACATCGACCTAGTCATGGATATCTCCGACACCGTCAACGTCCTTGACTATGGCAAGCTGATCGCCTCGGGGACGCCGGAGCAGGTGCAGCGCGACCAGAAAGTCATCGCCGCCTATCTGGGCGCCGAGCATGGAACCCGGGACCTCTGCTCCACCCGCGATCTGGTCGACGGGGAAAGCTGTCCGGTGCCCGAGGAACTCCTGGTCGTGGAGGGTCTCGTGACCAGCTACGGGTCCATCGAAGCCCTCCATGGGGTATCGCTGACCGTTCCCAAAGGGATGGTGGTGACCGTCCTGGGCGCCAACGGCGCCGGCAAGAGCACCCTGCTTCACACGATCTCGGGGATCGTCCGGAGTCGCCGTGGCAGGATCACCTTCCAGGGGAACGACATAACCCGGCTGGCGCCGGAGAAGATCAAGGCCGCCGGCATATGCCAGGTGCCGGAAGGCCGCCAGTTGTTCCCCTCGCTGACGGTGGAAGACAACCTGATCGTGGGCGCCACCGGTCGGAAGGATCGCAGCGGGCTTGGCCGACGACATCGCCTATGTCTACGATCTCTTCCCCATCCTGGCGGAACGGCGCAAGCAGGAAGCGGGGACCCTCTCCGGGGGCGAGCAGCAGATGCTGGCCATCGGGCGAGCCCTCACCGGGAAACCGAGCCTTCTGCTCCTCGACGAGCCCTCGATGGGCCTGGCTCCGCTGGCGGTGGAGCGCATCTTCGAAGCTCTGGCCAAGCTCAACGAGCAAGGCCTGACCATGCTCATGGTGGAACAGAACGCAGAGATGGCGCTTTCTTTGGCGCATCTCGGGGTCGTGCTGCAGACGGGCACCGTCGTCCTCTCCGGCACGGCCACTCAACTTCGGCAAGATGACCGCGTGCGCGCGAGCTACCTGGGTGGCGACCAGGAGTAAGACGCACACGGTCGTTTGTGCAAAGGCAACAGGGGCCAAACAGCAGTCAAGAAAAGGGAGGTAACACAATGAGGAAGGGTTACTGGATAGCTCTCGGGCTGATCCTGGTGCTCGCTCTCAGCATGTTCGCTGTCGCATGCGGCGGCGACGAGGAGGAGACCACCACCACGGCGGCACCGGCGAGCACCGAGACCACGGCGCCGCCGGCGAGCACGGAGACCACGGCTCCGGCCGAGTCGACCACCACGACGCGGCCGCCAATACCGCACCGCTCAAGTTCGGTATCGCCATCTCGCTGACCGGCGACAGCGCCGCCCCGTGCGAGCAGATCAAGCAGGGCTTCGACACTGAAGCCAAGTACATCAACGCCAACGGTGGCATCAACGGCCGTCAGGTCGAGTTGGTCTACGTCGACGACCAGTCCAAGATGGATACGGCCGTCGCCGCCATCAACCAGCTGGTCGACCAGAAGGTGGACGTGGTCATCGGCCCGTTCCCGCAGTGGACGCAGGCTCCCACCCGGGACATCACTCAGGCGGCCGGCATCCTTCACGTCGCCTTCGGTCCGCCGACCCTGGAAGAACTGAACACCGACCAGAGCGCGTGGACCTACTACTTCATGCCGGCCACGGGCCCGGACGGCTGTGCCGACGCCTTCCTGCGCGAGATGCAGGCCGACGCTAGGAAGAACGTCCTGGCAGTGGGCGACCAGATGGTCATCAGCCAGGAGACGCTTAAGATCCTCGAAGCAGAGCATGGCGACTGCCGGGATCACGCTACACACTCATGAGTGATGCCTGGGGCCTGGGCGAGACCGACGTCACCCCCATGGCCAACAAGATCGCCACCAAGGCCAAGGAAGTGAACCCGGACGCGATCATCCTCGCGAGCAACCCGGTCCACGTCAACCAGATGACCAAGATCCTGCGCAGCCTGGGCATCACCGCTCCCATCTACAACCAGGCCTCCGGCGCTCACCCGCTGGTCATGCTGGCTCCGGCCGGCAACGATCCGGCCAACATCGCCGGTGACTTCGCCTTCGGCCCGGCCATCGTCGATCCCAGCCGGATCCCCGATGACTACCCGGCCAAGCAGGAACTGAACGACTTCATCGCCCGGTGGAAGGCCGACTACCCGGAGCAGCCCTTCGCCAGCCTGTTCTTGGGCTTCGCCTATGACACCATCCACCTTGCCGAAGCGGCCATCAAGACCGCCACGGAACAGACCCAGGCCGGCTGGGCCGAGGCCATGACTAAAGTCGACTGGTGGGGTGCTCAGGGGCACTACGTGTTCTCCGCGAGCGACCACGTCGGCAACCACGGTGGCATGATGCAGTGGCAGTACGGCGATGGGCTTCGAGTTCGTGCGTGACCTGAACGCCATGAGCGATCCCACGCTGCTCCAGGAAACCGCCGACGCTGTTGCCTCCTTCAAGTAAGGCCGGACAGCGTAGCGAAGACTGAACGAGCGACGACTCAGCAGTGAGTCCGGGGCGGCTCGCGGGAAACCGCGAGCCGCCCCGCTTCATTTCGTAGCCTCGTCATGCCTGGGCGGCCGCATGCCGTCTTTGCACCGGGTCGGGACTCACTCGCGCGGACGCGAGCCACGGGACCGTGAACGGCGCTTCTCGCATCCCCTTGCGTTCCGGAGGACGCGGGGGCTACCATATTTCTGTATAATGGAATGACCACTTTACCAAGGGGAGCCGTTCTCATGGGTGATCGTCTCAAGGGCAAAGTTGCCGTGGTGACCGGCGCGGGCGGGATGGGCATCGGCCAGGGGTGTGCGCTGGCCTTCGCCCGCGAGGGTGCCGACGTCGTCGGCTGCGACATCGATCCGGTGGCAGCTGAGGAGACGGCGGCGATAGCGCGGGCCGAAGGTCTATCGTACGAGAACTTCATCGCCGACCTCACCGATCCGGCGGCGAGCGACCGCCTGATGGAGTATGCGGTCGAGCGTTTCGGCGGCATCGATATCCTGGTAACCGCGGCCGCCTTCGTGGAGTTCGCCCCCGTGGAGGACTTCGACTACGAGAAGCACTGGAAGCGCACACTGCAGGGAGAGCTCGACCTGGTCTTCCTTCCCTGCAAGGCCGCCTGGAAGCACATGGTGGCGCGGGGCGGCGGGTCGATGATCAACTTCGCTTCCGCCAACGCCTATGTCTCTCTGCCCAGCGGCGCCCTTGCGCACTGTGCTACCAAGGGTGGCGTGCTGGCCATGACCAGGCAACTGGCCTCCGAGGGGGCTAAGCATCACATCCGGGCTAACACCATCTCCCCGGCTCTCATCGTGACCTCGCACACCAAGGAGCGCCTCGACAACGAGCCCGGGTTCAAGGAGATGGTCCTCAAGTCCATCATGCTGGACCGCCTCGGCACCCCCGAGGACATAGGCTACTGCGCGGTCTATCTGGCATCCGACGAATCAGGCTGGGTCACGGGCGCCGATTTCCGCGTAGACGGTGGGGCCACCGCCTTCTAGCGCTCATCCCCGCGGGGAGAACGGAGAAAGAGCGGCGGCCGCCGGCGGCCGCCTGGCACGAGTGAATGATGAACCTACGGAGGCGGCTGTGGATCTACCCAGGATGGATTTGAAGAGCGAGTTTCTCTATCGTGCGCGCGTGGATGTGGAGGGTTTCTACGAAGTGGGGGAGACCTTCCGCGGCAAGCGTACCGTCGTACGGGTGAAGGGCGGCTGGTTCGAAGGCCCCAAGATCAAGGGCGAGATCCTGCCCGGGACCGGCGACTGGTTCATCACGCGGCCGGGGGGCGTGGCCGAAGGCGACGTCCGCGATACGTACCGCACCCACGACGGCACCACCATCTACGTGAGCTATCGCGGCATCTTGAACATCCCGGCGGAAGTCTGGGAGCGTCTCGGCCGCGGCGAGGATGTACCTCCCACCGAGTACTACCTGCGCGGCCAGCCCATGTTCGAGACCGATGTCAACAGCCCCTACAGTTGGCTCAACAACATCGTCGCCGTGGCCGTCGGCAAGCAGGAGGCCTTGGGCGTCACCTACGACGTGTACCAGATCGTCTGACCGGATGAACCGGGCGGCCCGCGACGGCCGCCCCCGGGGGCAAGGAATTCTCATGCTGAAATTCATGCTGGCCGCTAGGCGCAAGCGGGAGGACACTCAAGAGCGCTATTTCTTCGAGTGGGGCATCGTCCACGTGTCTCTCATGCTTCAGACCCCCTCCGTCATGAACAGCTTCCGCCGCTATGTGCAGCACTACTCCATCAGCGGCGTCGACGACGACATGCTCATCTACCCTCTGTCGCCCATGGAATGGGACAACATGGCCGATCACGTGGTCGACGACTACGAAGCCATCGGCATCCCCTACAAGGCCGATGACTACCCCAACCGCATGCAGCCGCACAGATTCGGTGGCGACGAGTTCGCGGTCGAACTGCTGGACTGGGAGACCATCTATCAGGAGGAGGGATTCTACGCGGGTGGGGTCAAGCTGATCCACTGGCTGCGCAAGCGGCCGGGGTTGTCCTACGAGGACTTCAACGCCCGCTGGCGGGCACACGCTCACAAAGTGGTGGAGACCGTTCCGGACGGGCTGATCCGCAAGCTGGTGATCGACAAGCATGTGCCCATGGACCCCGCCGTTTTCAAGGGGACCCTGTTCGAGTACGGACACGTGGGTCACTATGCCGGGGTGGAAGAGATCTGGTTTCGGAGCGTGGAGGACGTGGCCCGACTGCGGCGCGATCCTGCGCTCTATGAGACGCTCCGGGCCGGCTACGAGACCTTCGCAGACGACGACACCTTCTCCATGGTTACTACGGAGCGGGTCGTCTACGACTTCATCACCCCGGGCCACGTCTCTCCCCAGGCCTCGGTTCTCACCCCAGGGACCCTCGAGTACCAGGTGGACAAGCATGGCTACTACGGATGGAACGTCCCGGGCTGGGACAGAGACCTCTACACGTAGGCAAGTGGGAGGTCCGGTCTAGTGGCGAAAGCTAGGACGACATGGGGCCGGGGATGCCGGCCGCTTCCAGCGCTCGGTCGATCAGTTGCTGGATGAGGCGGATGTGTGCGGCCATCAGTTCCGCCGCCAGGGACTCGTCGCGTGACCGGATGGCCGCGATGATGCCGTGGTGGGTCTCGTGCACCTCGTGCTCCCTCTGCTCCAATTGGCTGAGATCCACGGGCACGAACAGGTCGGCGCGAGCCTCCAGCATGGCCTGCTCCAGCCGGGGACTGCGGGCCGCGCGGGCGATGGTCTTGTGGATGTCCATGTCGGTGCGGAACAGCGACGACCAATCCTGGGGCTCCCGCTCGCGCGCTACCGCCGCCTGCATGGCCACCAGGTCCTCGTCCGTGTGCCGCTCTGCCGCCAGCGCCGCCAATTTGGTCTCGATGGTGAGGCGGAACTCGAAGATGTCGTCGAGCTCGGAGGAGTGCTCGCGCATCCAGCGGTGCCAGCAGGCGAAGAGCTCGTCCGCGTCGCTCACCCTGGAGCCGCCGTGCGACCCTCGGGTCGTGACGATGTATCCGGTGCTCTCGAGGGCCTTGAGGGCGAGGCGCAGGGTCATGCGGGAAATGCCCAGATGGGCGCCCAGGTCTCTCTCGGGCGGAAGCCGATCGCCGGGACGCAATTGCCCCGAGAAGATCATGGCCCGAAGATATCCGACCGCGCGGTCGCTCGCTGTTTCGGGGGTGAGCATTATGTTCTGCTCGGTTTCGACCCTGCTGGTGAGGGGCACGGCGCCTCGCTCGCTCGATGATCTGGGGACTCCACCCTGCCGCGGGGTCTCCCTTGGCATGCTGGTATAAACATAAACTATATAGACCAACGGTGCGAAGTACAACTCGCTCTGCGGGACGAAGGGACAGGATGACATGGCCGGCAAGGGATCTTTCTCCAAGAACATTGACGTTCTTGCGCACCACGACACAGAGGGCAAGCCCTGGTTCCAGATGGCCATGCAGGAAGTGGACGGCCGCTACTACCTGTACGGCTCCCACTTCAAGCATCCGGGCTGGGCGATCGTGGACGTGACCGAACCGACGCGCCCCGAGTATCTCAAGTTCGTGCCCGGGCCCGACCTGGCCGGTCAGAGCACGCCCAAGATCCAGGTGGCCGGCGGCCTTATGATAACGGCCCTGGGAGGGACCCTGCCCATGCTCCACGGCACGGAGTGGGGCGACCCCTTCGAACAGGGCGTCATAATCTGGGATGTCAAGGACCCGGTCAACCCGAGGAAGTTGTCGCAGTGGCACTGCGAAGGCATGGGCGGCGTGCATCGCTTCTTCTATGACGGCGGCCGCTATGCTCACCTGAGCGCCACCTGCAAGGGCTTCAGGGGTTTCATCTACCGCATCCTCGATCTTGTCGACCCCAAGAACCCTGTGGAAGTGGGCCGCTGGTGGGCTCCGGACCAGTGGACCGCCGGCTATGTGGAGGACAAGACTCCTACCGATGGCGACCCCCAACTGGCGCTGCTCGAACGCGCCGTCATGCACGGCCCGGCCTACCCCAAGGGCGACTTGGCCTACGTCAGCTATGGCGGCGCCGGCATGGTCATCCTCGACATCTCCGACATCACTCTGCCCCAGCTGGTCGGCCAGTTGCGCCATCACCCGCCCTTCTCCGGAAAGCTGTCCGGCGCGCGCTGTCACACCGTCCTGCCGCTCTCGGAGCGGCCCTACGCGGTCATGACCAGCGAAGGGGAGCGCTTCTCCTATTTCAACGAGGAGATCACGGCCCGCTCCGGCGCCCAGCCGCTGAACTTCATCGGCATGGTCGACACCTCCGACCCCTCCGACCCCACCCTTGTCTCCGTCTTCCCCTATCCGGAGATCCCCGGGGGCTGGCCCTACAAGAACTTCAACGAGATCCCCGGTGTGGGCGTGGGCCCCTTCGGACCGCACAACATCCACGAGCCGCATTACCATCCGGCCCTGGAGGACAGGAACGACCGCGTCTACTGCTGCTACTTCCACGCCGGGCTCAGGGTCTACGACATCAGCGATCCCTTCGTGCCCCGGGAGGTCGCCTACTACATCCCGCCCGACCCGGAGGCGTGGCAGTTCAACAATGCCGCCGGCGATCTCTTCCCGGGGCCCAACCTGGCTACTACGGAGGATGTGCTGGTCGACAACCGGGGCAATATCTTCGTAGACACCTCTCACCAGGGGCTGTACGTGCTCCGTTGTACGGTATAGCGGTCCGGGTAGCCGTGTTTGACATAAAAGGTCTAATTACTTATCATATGGACCAAGAGTAATCGAGAGCCCCGAGGTGGGGCCAAAAAGGGGAGACGCAAGGGATGGACGAGAGATCAGCGCAGCCCCAGGCGAGCGCGGCGGAGATGATAGAGGCGGCTGTTCGTGCCGGGCGCTCTGCGCTCGATGAATGGGAGGCCAAGGCCCTCTTCGCCGCTTACGGCATCGCGGTGCCGGCCGGAGAACTGGTCAAGTCCGCGGATGAAGCCGCGGTCGCGGCAGAGCGTATCGGGGGCCGCCTGGCCATGAAGGCCGTGGGTGGAGAGATCCACCACAAGACCGAGGCCGGGCTCGTAGTCCTGAGCGTCGAGGGCGCCGAGGCGGCGGCGGAGACCTTTCGCCTTCTGCAGGACCGCGCGGGCTCGTCCCTGGAGGGCGTGCTGGTCGAGCAGATGATCGCGGGGAACCGCGAGTTCATGGTGGGGATGAAGCGGGACTCCATCTTCGGCCCCGTGGTGGTCTTCGGACTGGGGGGCGTGCTGACCGAGGCTCTGGGCGACATCGCCCTCGCCGTGGCTCCGCTGAGCGAGCAGGATGCCGCCGAACTACCCGACCTCATCAAAGCCAAACGGCTGTTGGGCGCCTTCCGAGGCTATCCGCCGGTGGACCGCGCTGCTCTGGCAACCGTGATTGAGGCCCTGGGCCGCATGGCGATTGAGAACCCGCGGATCGCGGAGATAGACGTGAACCCGCTCCTCATCGAGGGTGGCCGGCCGGTAGCGGCGGATGCGCTCATCATTCTGGGCGAAGAGCAGCAGAGGCCGCCTCGGTCTTCGTTCCGGCCCAACATGAGGGCCATCCTGGCGCCGCGTTCCATCGCCATCGTGGGGGCCTCCGACGATGTGGACAAGTGGGGCGGGTCGGCGCTGAGGAATATCCTCGACGGTGACTTCGAGGGGGCCGTATACCCCGTCAACCCCAAGGGGGGCAACTTCTTCGGCCTTCAGGTGTACCCGAGCATCGACGATCTGCCTGAGGCTCCCGACTTGGCCCTCCTCGCGGTCGGCGGCCGGCACGTGGCGCCCATGCTGGAAGCATGCGGGCGCCGCGGCATCCCGGCTGCAATCGCCATCGCGGCCGGTTTCTCCGAGACGGGCGACGAAGGGGCCCAGGCCGAAAAGGAGATCGCCCGTCTGGCCGCCGAGGCCAACGTCAGTCTCATCGGCCCCAACTGCATGGGTCTTATCTCCAACGAGCGCAGTTTGCACGCGCTGGGCTTCATCGTCCTGCACCCGGTCAAGGGCAAGCTGAGCATCATGTCCCAGTCGGGCAACCTGGGGGTGCAGATCGTCCACACCTGCCAGCGCCGGGGCATCGGCATCGACAAGTTCGTGAGCGTGGGCAACGAGGCCCAGATCGGCGCGGTCGACCTCATGGAGTACCTGCGCGACGACCCGGCCACCACGAGCATCATGCTGTACCTCGAGGGCATCGACGATGGGCGGCACTTCCTGGAGGCGGCCCGGCGGACGACGCCTGTCAAGCCTGTGGTCGTCTTGCGGGGAGGACTGACCGAGTACGGGGGCAAGGCCGCGGCGTCGCACACCGGGGCCATGGCCGGCTCGGGGCCCGTGTACCAAGCGGCCGCACGCCAGGCCGGCGTGGTCAACTGCACGAGCACCCAGGAAGCGGTCGATCTCGCCTCCAGCCTGGCTTACCTGCCCCTGCCCAAGGGCCGGCGGGTAGCCGTAGTTACCAACGGTGGCGGCGCGGGCGTGCTCATGGCCGACGAGGTGGCCCGCAACGGCCTCACTCTGGCGGAGTTCCCGCCCGAGCTGATCGCGGCCGTGGACGAGTTGCTCCCTTCGTTCTGGAGCCGGCGCAACCCTCTGGACATGGTCGCCACGGCAGGCGGCGATGTGGGTCCCCGAGTGCTGGAACTGGTAGCCGGTTGTGACACCGTGGACGCCATCGTCGTCCTCTCCGTTCTTGGCGTTCCCAACACCGGCGCCGGGACCCGGGCGGAGGGTGCTGAGGGTGAGTTTGCGGGTCTCAGCCCCTGGGAGACCAGGTTCATGCAGTTGGTCTCCGATCTCATCGAGAAGACCGGCAAGCCCATCATCAACGTCCCCGACACGCCCATCCGGGGCTCCTTGTTCGACTTCGGCGGGCGCCACGCACCTGTAGTGCTGTCCTCGCCGGCGGCCGCCGGCCTGGTACTGGACCGTATGGCCTGGTATGCCGAATACCACCGCAACCACCTGCCTGAGGGAGAGAAGATATGACGGAGATCCTGTCCGGCAACGAAGCGATCGCACGCGGCGCCTGGGAGGCGGGCGTGCGGCTGGCGGCGGCCTACCCGGGCACGCCCAGCACCGAGATCCTGGAGAACATCGCCAAGTACGACGGCATCTACGCCGAGTGGTCGCCCAACGAGAAGGTGGCCATGGAGGTAGGTACGGGGGCCTCTTGGGCTGGAGCCCGGGTGCTTGTGTGCATGAAACACGTGGGGCTGAACGTGGCCGCCGACCCCTTCTTCTCCGTCGCCAACACCGGCGTGGAGGGGGGCATGGTGATCGTCTCCGCCGACGACCCGGGGATGCACAGCTCCCAGGATGAGCAGGACAACCGCAACTACGCCAAGTTCGCCAAGATCCCCGTGATCGAGCCGTCGGACAGTGGAGAGGCCAAGGAATATCTCAAGCTGGCCTACGAGCTGAGCGAGCGCTTCGACACTCCGGTGCTCTTCCGCACCACCACGCGTACCTCGCACTCCAAGAGCATGGTCGAGCTGGGCGAGCGGCCCGAACTGCAGCCCCTCACCAAGATGACCAAGAACTGGACCAAGTACACCATGATGCCGCAGAACGCCATGGTCAAGCACCCGCTCGTGGAGCAGCGGCTGCTCGATCTGGCCGAATACGCCGAGACCAGCCCGTTGAACAGGATGGAGATGGGCGATCCGCGGGTGGGCATCCTGACTTCCGGCGCTGCCTACTCCTACGCTCGGGAGGCCTTCCCCGAGGCCAGCTTCCTGAAGCTGGGCATGACCTACCCGGTACCCGGAGCGCTTGATCGCGGACTTCCGGGCCAAGGTGGACAAGCTGTACATCGTCGAGGAACTCGACCCCTTCCTGGAGGAGATCCTGCTCGCCAAGGGGATCAAGATCGACGGCGGCAAGGACCTCATCCCCATCTGCGGTGAGATCGACCCGGGCCTGGTGGCCCGTGCTCTCACGGCCGCGGGTGCTCCGGGTGCCAATCGCGACCTGTTCGCCCAACCCACTCCCGTGGTCGGCGACCTGCCGGGCCGCCCGCCCACATACTGCCCGGGCTGTGGCCACCGTCCTGTCTTCGCCGTGCTCAAGAAGCTGCGTGTGTTCGTGAGTGGCGACATCGGCTGCTACGCCTTGGGGGCGCTGCCGCCCTTCAACGCTATGCACTGCAGCACCTGTATGGGCGCCAGCATCAGCATGGCCCATGGCATGGCCCAGGTTCTCGAACCCCCGACCGATCCCAAGGACAAGGTCGTGGCCGTTATCGGCGACAGCACCTTCTTCCACACCGGCATCAACTCCCTCATGGACGTGGCCTACAACAAGGGCAACATCCTGGCCCTCATCCTGGACAACCGCACCACGGCCATGACCGGCGGCCAGGAGAACCCCGGCAGCGGCAAGACCCTGCTGCGGGAGCCATCCGCCATCGCCGACATCCCCGGTCTGTGCCGGGACATGGGGCTGGAGCGGGTGACCAGCATCGACCCCTACGATCTCGAGGAGGTCGAGAGGGTGCTCCGCGAGGAACTGGCCTATGCCGGCCCCTCAGTGGTCATCGCCAAGGCTCCCTGCGTGCTGCAGTTCAAGATCAAGCGGGCTCCCTACCACATCGACGCCGATCTCTGCATCGGCTGCAAGCGCTGCCTGCAGGCGGGATGCATGGCCCTCAACCTGCTGGAGGACGAGAGCGGGGACCGTAAGGTGGAGATTCTGGCCGACCAATGCGCGGGCTGCGGGGTCTGCAGTCAGCTCTGCAAGGAAGACGCCATCCTGCCCCCCGCTCCGGGCGAGTCAGGGTTGAAGGGTGCGTACGCAAAGGAGGCGTCATGACCGAGACGCAGGCAGATGTGCAGGTGGCCGGAGCGACCTTCAACATGCTCCTCTCCGGTGTAGGCGGCCAGGGTGTGGTCCTGGCCAGCTTCGTCCTCTCCCAGGTGGCGATGGCCGAGGGTTACGACGTCAAGCAGAGTGAAGTGCACGGCATGAGCCAGCGCGGCGGCAGCGTGACCAGCCACTTCCGTTTCGGCACGAAGGTGTGGGCCCCACTGGTCACGCCTGGGACCGCCGACATCCTCCTGGCCTTCGAGGCCCTGGAGGCGCTCCGCTATGTCCACTGGCTCCGTCCCACCGGCGTTCTGATCTACAACGCCATGCAGATCAATCCCAGCCCGGTTGCTTCCGGTTTGGCCGTCTACCCGCCGAAGATCGACGAACAGATCAAGGCGTCGTGGCCGAACGTGCGTGCCATCGACGCCAACGGGCTGGCGCAGCAGGCGGGCACCGTCAAGGCTGCCAACGTGGTCATGCTGGGGGCGGTAGCCGGGGCTCTGCCCTTCAAGCCCGAGACCTGGGAGATGGTCATCCGCCGCGTAGTGCCGCCCAAGACGGTGGACGTCAACCTGGAGGCCTTCCGTGTCGGCGCTGCTGCGGCGGCGACGGGCAAGTAGGCGACTCTTCCTGGCGGGGCGGCGCCGCAGGCGCCGCCCCGCCCATCTGCTCCTGTTTTTGCGATATCTGCGAATGCCGCCGGTTTAGCCCTCTTGATATTGTATGATGATATTCTCTAGTATATATAGTGATATATACCGGGCGGCAAGGTTGTCATGCCCTGTGCGGAAGAACGAGGACACATGAGCAGCACCCCGAGCCAGGTCAACATCACCATCAGCTTCTATCGCGGGTGGCTGGTCACGTTCGCTGCGGCGGGCACGGGTCTGGTGCTCGGTATTCTCTACGTCTGGAGCGTGGTGAAGGCCGGCATCCCGGCCTCCTGGGGGTGGAGCAACGCCGACATGGCGCTGCCTTACTCCATGATGACCGTGTTCTTCGCCCTCACGATGATTCCTGCGGGTCGGCTCCAGGATCGATACGGACCGCGCATCGCGATCCTCATCGGCGGGTTTCTCGCGGGGCTGGGGTGCGTCATCTGCGGGCTGGGCGGGTCGTCACTGTTGGTCTACGTGATCGGCTTCGGCGTGGTCACCGGCAGCGGGGTCGGGTTCGGCTATTGCGCTACAACCCCCGCCTCGATCAAGTGGTTCCCTGCCGCCCGCACCGGTCTGATCACCGGCATCGTCGTCGCCGGATTCGGTCTTGCGCCCGTGGTCCTGGCACCACTTGCGGCGTGGCTGCTCAATGTCTTCGCGACTACCACCACCTCGGGGACGGTCGAGAAGGGAGTCTCGGCGACGATGATCACCCTGGGCATCGTGACCTGGGCGGTTGTCGGGGGACTGTCGCTCTTCGTCCGCAACCCGCCGGAAGGCCACCTGATAAAGCCGCCACAGCAACGTGCCCAGGCCGCCGGGAGCCTCGAACCCGTGGAATTCGAATGGCGAGTCATGCTGCGGACGGTGCAGTTCTGGCTGCTCTTCGTCATGTACTTCATCGGGGCGGCCGCCGGACTCATGTTCATCAGCGTAGCCTCCGATCTCGGAAAGCAGTCGCTGGGGTCGCTGGCCTTCCTGGCGGTCGTGGTCCTCGCCGTAGGCAACAGCAGTGGTCGCATCATGGCCGGCGTTATCTCGGACAGGATCGGCCGACAGTTGACACTGCTCGGCGAGTTCATCTGTCAAGCTGTCGTCGTTGCCATCCTGTACAAGCTGAGCGGCGGCGGCGCCACGTGGCCGGTGATGCTGATCATCGTGTTCCTGCTGGGGTTCAACTACGGCGCCAACCTGGCGGTCTTCCCCGCCGCCTGCAAAGACTACTTCGGGATCCGGAGCTTCGGGCTCAACTACGGCTGCCTCTTCGCCGCCTTCGGCTCGGCCGGGCTGATCATGCCGTGGTTGAACGGCCTGATAAAGGACCGCACCGGGTCGTCCGACCTCTCGTATATCATCATCATCGCGCTGATGGTCGTGGCGGCCGTCCTTGCCCTGATCAGTCGCTATCTGGGCGCACCACACAAGCGCTCCGCGACAAACGTTCTCGCGACGCAGGAAGGTGAATGAATGGCCATCGTCGCTATTTCGAGAGGTTCCTACACTGGCGGCATCGCCGTCGCCGAGAGGCTGGCAAGGGAGTTGGGACACCCCTGCATAAGCCGCGAGGTCGTGCTCGATGCGGCAGAGGATGCGGGCGTCGAGGAGAGGGAGTTGCAGTCGACGCTCGAAGACCCTCCTCGCTTCTGGGAGAAGACGCCGGGGCGCATCCCGGCGCATCTGAACCTCGTACGGGCCGCATTGCTCCGGCGCGCGCAGGCCGGCGGCCTTGTCTACCACGGCTACGCCGGCCACCTGCTGCTCAGCGGGATCTCGCACGTGCTGCGCGTGCGGATCATCGCAGGCACGGAATTGCGCATCGCGGCACTCATGGAGGACTACCACATGAGCCGGAAGGAGGCGACTGCGCATCTCCGGAAGCTGGACATCCAGCTGATCAAATGGACGCGATTCCTCTACGGCGTCGAATGGCAGGACCCGTCTCTCTACGATGTAGTCCTGAACGTCGATCACATCGACGTCGATGGCGCCGCGACGACACTCGCCCAGATGACCCGCCTCGCTGACTTCCAGCCCACCGATGAATCGCGCAAGGCCTTCGACGACCTCTTGCTCAGCAGCTCCGTCTGGGCGGCACTTACCAAGGACCAGAGGACCAGTTCGGCCAACATCCGCGTGGCCGCCGATGCAGGGGCCGTTCTCATCACCGGCGTCGCGGCGAACGCGCGCGTCACGAACGCAGTCCAGGAAGTGGCCGAGCGGGTGGATGGCGTGCGGAAGGTCGATAGCCAGGTCGGCGTCGGCAACAGCTGGAGTTGGTGAACCCGGCCCTTCGGCCGACTCCCGTCGGCCGTCATCTGCGGGCCGTGCCGCAGCGCAGGGATGATGCCGGCTTTGCCCAGCCGATGGATTCGACTGGGCTTGCCTGCCATAGGCGGACGGCCGTGATTCTGGGGCACAATGACTTGTGCATGCGGGCCTTCTGCCTGCTAGTGTGGATCCTCGGAGAGGCGGGACCGCTCACGTGGCAGTGACGAGCGGCGGAAGCTCAAGTTGGGGAACACAAGGAGGGGAAATGAGCAAGCGACCATCTATCCTGCTCGTCGTCATGCTGGCGGTGGCTCATGGCCGTGGCGCATCTTGCGGCCGCCTGCGGCGGGGATGACGAGACGACCACCACTGCCGCCGGTAGCGATACGACCGCCGGTGGCACCGAGACCACTGCGGGCGGTACCGAGACGACCGGAGCCGCCAGTGGCGAGCCCATCAAGTTCGGCTTCACCGAGGGGTTCACCGGCTTCATGGCCTACGACACCGAGCTCGCCGAGAAGGGCATCCTCACCGCTCTCGACATGCTGGGCAACCAGTGGGAGGGCCGTCCTCTTGAGTATCTCAAAGAGGACAACGGCTCCGACCCCGTGGTGGCGGTCGACAAGGCCCGCAAGCTGGTGGAGAGCGACAACATCAACTGCATGATCGGCCCCATCTTCTCGCCCTCCGCCAAGGCCGTGGCCGACTATCTGGGCAAGTCGTCCGGCATCCCGCAGATGTCCATCGTCGGGCAGCCGACCGAGAACCTTGAGACCGCCAACGGGCTGGCCTTCATCCACACGGGCTTCTTCGATTCCCACGGCTACTACTTCGGCAAGTACCTGGCCGAATTGGGCTACAAGACGGCCAACGTGATCAACTACGACGACACCCCGGCCTATGCGCTGACGGCCGGTTTCAAGAAGGCCTTCGTGGATGAGGGCGGTGGCGAGGTGCTGAGCGAGAACTACGTACCTCTCGATGTGGTCGACTTCAGTGCCTATCTGACCAGCTTCAAGCCTGCCGATGTGACCGTGTTCTGGATCTTCGGCAACGGGGCGGTGCCCTTCGTCAAACAGTACAAGGATTACGGTCTCGAGGCGCCGCTGGCGGCGCCCATGTCCAACAACTTCAGTGACGCGCAGCTTGCCGAACTGGGAGACGTCGGCTTGGGCATGCTCGCCTGCGACTACTACGCGTACACCATCGACAACCAGATGAACAAGGACTTCATCGCCGGCTATCAGAAGCTGTACCCGAACGAGTTCCCGACCCCTCAGGGATACGGAGCCTGGCAGGGTATCATGCTGTATCTGGAGGGGCTGAAGGCCACGGGCGGCGACACCACCCCGGCCAAGGTCATCGAAGCCATGTCGAACCTGACCATGGACAGCCCGGCCGGCATGATGACCATCGTGCCGCACAAGGAAGCGTTCATCGCCAAGCGTGACTTCTTCATGCTCGAGGTCCAGAAGGTGAACGACGTTCTCACCTGGGTACCCGTGAAGACCTACGAGCAGGTCTTGTTGGGCGAGTTGGCCGACGTTCAATGACAGGCCGGCCGCCTGAGGGCGGCCGGCAGTAGGGTGTTCTGCCGGGGGCTTCGCGCTGTGGCGCGAAGCCCCCGAAGGCCGGCCTCCGCGAGTGCCCGACCGCTTGTTGGTGAGTCGGGTTCGTCGTCTTCGTCGTCTTCCACTGGGCCTTCGGCAATCGACGCCCCCCAGCCTGCCAGGTCCTGCGTCGCCCGCGGACCGTGTGCACCCTCCAGCTTCAGAGTATCTAGTCTGAGAGCACTACTCAGCTACTCACATAGTGGGCTAGACAAGGAGCCTCGACTCTGCTACAGTGCGCCTGCTCGCGCAGCGCAGGGGTGGCTGCATTCAAGAGGGTTGATCGAGACGGTCGAGCTACCTGGGGGGCAATGCCATGATCGTCGGCGTACCGAAGGAAGTCAAGAACCATGAGTACCGGGTGGCCATGGTTCCGGCGGGTGTCAAGAGCCTTGTGGGCGATGGTCACACGGTCTTGGTGGAGCAGTCGGCAGGCGTGGGCTCCGGCATCTCGGATGCCGAGTACCTGGAGGCGGGGGCAGGCATACGGGCCACACCGCGAGAGGTCTTCGCCGAGTCCGAGATGATCGTGAAGGTCAAGGAGCCTCTACCTCAGGAGTACGGGCTGCTTTATCCGGGCCAAGTGCTCTTCACGTACCTTCATCTGGCCCCGGCTCCTGAGCTGACGCGTGCGCTTCTGGAGCGGAGGGTCATCGGCATAGCCTACGAGACCGTGCAGGCCGCCAACGGGGCGCTGCCGTTGCTCACGCCCATGAGCGAGGTGGCGGGTAAGCTCTCCGTCCAGGTGGGTGCCCACTTTCTGCAGAAGGAGAACGGGGGCGGCGGAGTGTTGCTGGGCGGGGTTCCTGGGACTCCGCCGGCGAAGGTCGTCATCGTGGGCGGCGGCGTGGTGGGGACGAACGCGGCCAAGGTCGCCCTGGGCATGGGGGCGAGCGTCACCATCCTCGACATCAACCTCGACCGACTCCGATATCTGGCGGATGTCTTCGGGCCCAGCCTGAACGTCCTCGCCTCCAACGAGCTCAACGTCGGGCGAGCGGTCGCCGAGGCCGACCTGGTCATCGGCGGACTCCTTATCCCAGGAGCCAAGGCCAAGAAGGTCATCACCAAGGCCATGATCACGAAGATGCGGAAGGGTTCGGCGATCGTCGACGTGGCCATCGACCAGGGTGGCTGCGTGGAAGGAGCGGTGCCCACCACTCACGAGCATCCGGTCATCGACGTCGACGGAGTCATCCTCTGCTGCGTCGCGAACCTGCCCGGCGCCGTGGCCCGCACCTCCACTTTCGCGCTGACAAACGCCACCTTCCCTTACGTCTCCAAGCTTGCCGACCAGGGCTACAAGGCCGCTCTCCGTTCGGACCTGGCTCTCTTCAGGGGCCTGAACGTCCTCGAGGGGAAACTGGTGTGCCAAGCGGTGGCCGAAGGAGTGGGCATCGACTATGTCGCCTGCGACATCACCGAGCTCTGGGGGGTCGAAGAAGAAGTCAATGCCACAGTTCAGTAGTAGGGAACCATGCAAGGAGGCAGCAGTGAGTAAACGAACATCGATCCCACTTGTTCTCGCGCTGGGAGTAGTACTGATGATGTCGGTCTTCGCCGCAGCCTGTGGCGGGGACGAAGAGACCGCGACCACGGCCGGCGGCACCGAGACCACAGCGGATGCTACCGAGACGACGGGGGCCGCGAGCGGTGATGCGATCAAGTTCGGTTTCGACGAGGGTTTCACGGGCTTCATGGCCTATGACACCGAGTTGGCCGAGAAGGGGATCCTGACCGCGCTCGACATGATGGGCAACCAATGGGAGGGTCGTCCTCTGGAGTACCTCAAGGAAGACAACGGCTCCGACCCGGTCGTGGCCGTGGACAAGATGCGCAAGCTGGTGGAGAGCGACAACATCAGCACCAGTGTCGGTCCCATCTTCTCGCCTTCGGCCAAGGCCGTCTCCGACTTCCTGGGCAAGTCTTCCGGCGTCCCCATGATTTCCATCTTCGCGTGGCCCAAGGAGAACCTGGAGACCGCCAGCGGACTGACCTTCATGCACGCCGGCATCCTGGATGCCTATGGCTACTACTTCGGCAAGTTCCTGGCCGAGCGTGGCTACAAGACCGCCAACGTCATCAACTACGACGACACCCCGGCCTACGCTCTCACCGACGGCTTCCGGAAGGCCTTTGTGGAGGAGGGCGGCGGCGAGATACTCAGTGAGAACTACGTGCCTCTCGATCTGGTGGACTTCAGCGCCTACCTCACCACCATGCCGCCGGCGGATCTCACCTTCTTCTGGATCTTCGGCAACGGTGCCGTGCCCTTCGTCAAGCAGTACAACGACTACGGGCTGACCGCGCCGCTGGCCACGCCCATGGCCAACAACTTCAGCGACGCGCAGCTCGCCGAACTTGGTGACATGGGCAAGGGCATGATCGGAGTCGACCTGTACACCTACACGGTCGACTACCCGATGAACAAGGACTTCATCGCCGGCTTCCAGAAGCTGTATCCGGACGAGATGCCCACTCCCCAGGCCTATGGCGCCTGGCAGGCCGTGATGATGTACATCGAGGGGTTGAAGGCCACCGGTGGTGACACCGCCCCGGACAAGATCAAACCCGCCCTGGCCGCTCTGAGCATGGACAGTCCTACGGGCCAGATCCAGATCGTGCCTCTTCAAGACGGCTACATCGCCAAACGCAATCTCTTCATGCTGGAAGTGCAGGACGTGAGCGGTGTCCTCACCTGGGTACCGGTCAAGACCTTCGAGCAAGTGGTGCTCGGCGATCTGAGCGACCTGCAATGATGGACCGGCCGCGTGGGGGCAGCCGGCAGTAGAGCGTTGTGCCGGGGGCTTCGCGCCTCAGCGCGAAGCCCCCGGGGGTCGGCGTTAATGAGCGACCCGTGGTTTGTGAGCCGCGCCTGTCGTCGTCGACCAGGCCTCCGGCTATGGTAGTGTGAATCAGTCGGGCTACGAGGCCGCGCGGGGCGCGTTCGCCAGGGCGGAGGCGCACGCAGGGGGGAGGGCATGCATGAGTCAGGCGCTTGTCACAGGCCTTAATGGTCTTTCGTACTCTTTCATCCTCTTCTTGCTGGCCGCGGGCTTCTCGCTGACCTTCGGCGTCATGGGGGTGCTCAACCTCTCGCACGGAGCCCTGTTCGTCCTCGGCGCCTACATCGGGCTGCAGGTCATCGAGACGCTCAACAGCTTCTGGCTGGCCGTCGTGATCGCCGCCGTCGCGCTGGCGGTGATCGGCCTGAGGCTCTACTTCTTCTTTCTTGAGGCATCTGTACAACAAGGTTCCCGAGCAGGCCGTGCTGACCATCGGCATCGCCTACATCATCGCCAACGTCATCCTCTGGATTTGGGGTCCCAGGGCCCAGATCGCGCAGACACCGGAGTTTCTGACCGGTGCTCTGAAGGTGGGCGGTCTGTCTTTCCCCATCTACCGCGTCTTCATCTCCGGGGTGGGGATAATCGTTCTCGGCTTGCTGTGGTGGATGCAGGACAAGACCCGGTGGGGGGCCATCATCCGCGCGGGGATGGACAACAAGGAGATGACCACCGGCCTTGGCGTCAATTACGGCCTGGTCAGCACGCTCGTCTTCCTGTTAGGGGTCGGGCTGGCAGGCCTCGCAGGCGTCCTGGGAGCGCCCATCCTGGGCGCGTATCCGTCCATGGGGGACAACCTGCTCCTGCTGACCTTGATCGTGGTGGTCGTAGGAGGCACAGGGTACATCCAGGGGACGATGCTGGGGGCGCTCGTCATCGGCCTCCTCGACACCTTCGGCAAAGCGTACATACCTGAGGCCGCGTTGTTCTTCGCCTACATCTTCTTCATCGTGATCCTGCTCGTACGGCCGAGTGGACTGATCGGGCAGGAAGGTGTTCTGATGGCAGACGAGATCAGCCGCGTACCGGAAGATGCGGCCGCCGTGGTCGGCCCTGACGCGACCCCGGGGACGCCGCGAAGGCCCAAGCCCCGGAGCCCTCTGATCGAGGTCGTCCTGCCCGTGGTGGTGATCGGCATCCTGATCCTCATCCTGCCCCTTTTCATCCCCTCGTTCATCTCCAGCCTCGTGACGAAGATGATGATCTACGGTCTCTTCGGGATGAGCCTCAACATCCTCTGGGGCTATGCGGGCATCCCCAGCTTTGGACACGCCGCTTTCTTCGGGGTGGGGGGGTATGCCGCAGGGGTGCTGGTCCTCAAGCTGGGCATCTCCAATTTCTGGCTCAACCTCCTGCTGGCCATCCTCGTGACGGCGCTTGTCGCCGCGATCCTCGGCGTTCCCGCCTTCCGGGTGTTCGGGGTGGGAGCCGGCAATGCGAACCCCATCTATTTCCTACTGGCCACTATCGCCTTCGGAGAGATCCTGTCGCGCGTGGCCATCTCCGTCCGACCGGTGACCGGTGGTTCCACCGGCCTGGCGGGTATACCAGAGCCCGATCTGGGCCTTGGCTTCGATATGACGTCCGGTCGTTACTACTACCTGGTGTTCTTCGTCACCGTAGTCTGTATCTACATCATGTACCGCATCGTCAACTCCCGGTATGGATACGCGCTGCGGGGCATCCACGACAACGAGCGGCGCATGCAGGCTTTGGGCTACAACACCTGGATGTACAAGTACACCTCTTGGATCATCGCCGCCGTGTTCGGTGGTGTGGCGGGTGTGATGTTCGCGTACTTCGGGGGGATCATGCACCCCAGCAACCTGGCCATGATCACCAGCGATATCGCTTTCTTGATTGTGATATTGGGTAGCGCCACCATCTTCTTCGGACCGCTGGTGGCGAGCATGCTCTACGTCGGGATCGAGTACCTGGCCAGCCTGTACCTGCCCGAGCGTTGGCCACTGATCCTGGGCGCCCTGTTCGTGGTGACGATCATGGTGATCCCCGAGGGACTCGGTGTGTGGATCCTCAAGGGCTGGAGGAGGCTGATCCGTGGCGCTGCTTGATGTCCAGGGTATCTCGATGCAGTTTCGGAGGCTTGGCAGTTCTGCACAAGGTGACGTTCGCCGTGGAGCCAGGTGAACGGGTGGCTCTCATCGGTCCCAACGGCGCCGGTAAGACCACCCTGTTCAACGTGCTCACCGGACAACTCAAGCCCTCCGAGGGCTCGGTGCATTTCAAGGGGCAGGAGATCACGCACCTTTCCGTGTACGGCCGCACACAAATGGGAATGGCTCGGTCGTTCCAGATCACCAGCCTGTTTCCCCAACAGACCGTCCACGTCAACGCCCTCATCGCTCTGCAGGGGTTGCAGAAGGGGCGATACAGTGTCTTCCGCTATCTGCTGAAGGTCAAGGAGCTACAGGTGGCGGCGCAGCAATTGCTGGAATCGGCCGGCATCTGGGATCTGCGGGACGAGGTGGTGAGTTCGCTCGCGTACGGGCAGCAGCGCAAGCTCGAGATCGCTCTCAGCCTGGCCAGCAACCCCGAACTCCTGTTGCTGGACGAGCCGAGTTGCGGTTTGACGACCACCGAGAGCGCGGACATCACCACTCGCGTCAGGGCGCTGGGCTCCAAGATCACCGTGCTCATGATCGCCCACGACATGGACCTCGTCTTCGGGGTCGCGGACCGGGTGATTCTGCTGCACTACGGCGAGATCGCCTGCGAGGGCACGTGTGACGAGATCAGGGCCAATCCCATGGTCAGGGACATCTACATGGGCAGCCGATCCCGACAGGCTGGGTGAGCGGGCATGCTTCAGATCAAAGACATACATACCTGGTACGGCGATTCCTACATACTTCAGGGCGTATCTCTGGAGGTGAAGGACGCCACCATCGTGGCCCTGCTGGGCAGGAACGGCATGGGCAAGACCACCACTATCCGCTCCATCATGGGCTTCACCCCGCCGCGCAAGGGGAGCATCGTCTTCAACGGCCAGGAGACGGTCGGTCTGCCGGCCCACAAGATCGCGCGGCTGGGCATCGGGCTCATCCCCCAGGGGAGGATGATCTTCTCCTCGCTTTCGGTGGCCGAGAACCTGACCATGGCTGCGCGTACGTCGGGCAAGACCGATCCCTGGACTCTCGAGAAGGTGTTCAAGGTCTTTCCGAAGCTGGAAGAGCGGCGCAAGAACAAAGGCAACCTCCTCTCGGGCGGCGAGCAGCAGATGCTCACCATCGCCCGAGCGCTCATGACCAACCCCGACCTGCTGCTGTTCGACGAGCCGTCGGAGGGTCTGGCCCCCGTGGTCGTCGACGAGGTCTTCAGGGTCATCACGGAACTCAAGGCGGCTGGCCAGTCGATTCTCCTGGTGGAACAGGACTTCGGCATGGCCATGAGCGTGGCCGACTACGCCTACATCATGAGCAGGGGCACCATCGTGTACGAATCGACGCCGGAGGAACTCGTCGACAACGAGAGCATCAAGGCCACGCATCTCGGGGTCGGAGAGTGAGGGGCGCCGGCTGCTGGATCATTGTCCGTGACCAAGAAAGGAACCGCCCATGATCTCTGAAGCCGAACTCAAGGAACTCTCCTACCCCGACGCTCCGCGGATGGTGACGCAGGTCCCCGGTCCCAAGGTGGCCGCCCTCATGGCAGAGTCGGCCCGCTACGAGGCCTTCACCCGGGGGGGCGCCGACTTTCCCGTCATCCTCGAACAGGGCAAGGGGGCCACGGCCATAGACGCCGACGGCAACCTCTACATCGATATGGCCGCCGGAGTGGCCGTTAACGCGGTCGGTCGGGGCCACCCCAAGGTGCTCGCGGCCATCCGCCGCCAGTCGGAGAGCATCATGCACACCACCGACATCACCAACCCCAAGCGCATCGCGCTGGCCAAACGGGTGTCGGAGGTCATGCCCGAGGGCCTGCGGGGCAACTGCCACACCTCCTTCTTCCAGGCCGGCTCGGACGCCGTGGAGACGGCCATCAAGTTCGCCCGCAAGTACACGGGCCGCAGCCAGATCGTCGCCTTCCAGGGCGCCTATCACGGGGTGTGGTGCGGCACCTCCGCCCTTACCACCGGGTACAACTACCGCCATGGCTGGGGGCCGCTCATACCCGGGGTCACCCACGTGCCCTATGCCTACTGCTACCGCTGCGCCTTCGACATGACCTACCCTCAATGCCAGCACCAGTGCGCGAAATACGTGGACTACATCCTCAATACCCCCTATACGGGCATGGACGACGTGGCCGCCGTCATCGTGGAGTCCCAGCAGGGCGAAGGCGGCTACGTGGCTCCCGAGCCGGAGTTCTTCCAGATCATCAAGGCGGCCTGCGAGAAGTACGGCTGTCTCTACATAGCCGACGAGGTGCAGTCGGGCGCCGGGCGCACGGGCAAGATGTGGGCTATCGAGCACGCCGGCGTGGTGCCGGATATGCTCACCTGGGGCAAGGGCATGGGCGGCGACCTACCCATGGCCGGCATCACCTATCGGGCCGATATCGAGGAGAAGCTCACCCCGGGCTCGCAGCCGAGCACCTTCGCGGGTAACGCGCTGAGCGCCGAAGTGTGCATGACCAACATCGATCTCATCACCGACCCGGAGATGGACCTCCTGGGTCGGGCCACTCAGCTGGGCGAAGAGATCAAGGGGCGTCTGCTTGCGGCCATGGACGAGGTGAAGTGCATAGGCGAGGTGCGCGGCCGGGGCCTCATGGTCGGCTGTGAGGTGGTGGCCGACCGGGAGAGCAAAGAACCGCTCGCACCGGAGAAAGTAGGGGAGATCGCCTTCAAGCTCCTCAACCGCGGCATTCTCATGACCCCCTGCGGCAGGAACGGGAACGTCTTTCGCTTCATGCCCCCGCTCACCATTCCCCGGGACTACGCTCTTCTTGGCACCGACGTCATGATCGACATCCTCAAGGAGTACTGAGAGGCCCCGCGCAACGGTTTCCGTCAGATCCTCTTATCTGGCGGTTCGATGTGGTGATGAAGAAGGGGGGCGGCGGCCCCAAAAGGCCGCCGCCCCCCGGTCTGTCCAGCCGCGAGACGGGCTCGGGCTACAACTCCGCGTCCATGACAGGCTGGAAGTCCTCCTTGCCCACGCCGCAATCGGGACACCGCCAGTCGTCGGGCAGATCTTCGAAGGTGGTTCCCGGCTCGATGCCCTGATCCGGGTCACCCTTCTCGGGATCGTATATGTAGTCGCAGACCTCGCAGATCCACTTCTGATTGGGATTCATATCGCCCACGGAACCCTCCTCGTCGTAGCTGTTTGCTTGCTTGTTCCCCGTCCCCGCCGCCGCTAATCGAACTCCTCCACCTCTTCAGTGCCACAGAAGAGATTGCGGTCCGCTTCGGCGATGGTCCCGCTGGATGCCCCCAAGAGCCGCTCCTCGGTGGTCTCTCGTGCCACCAGGGCCAGTTGCTTCATATCCTCCAACGTCCCAGGGATGCCCCGTTCCTCCAGAAGGCCCTTGGCGGCGTCGAAAAGCCTCATGCTGCCGTACAGCAGCACCGCCTCGTCGACGATCTTGCACGAAACCATGTCCCGGAACGTGCCGAAAGCGACCTGCTCATGCACCCGAGCCAGGCGCTTGATGGTGTAGTCGATCTCCTCTCGGAGGGAAGGGTTTATGAGGTAGCGATACTTCTGCTGGTAGATGGTCTCGTCGAGTCGCTGCTCGAGAGCGGCCGGTGCGGAATCGTCGAGGAGCACCACCAGGTCGATGTCGGAGCCACGCACCATCTGCCCCGTGCTTCGCTCGGGGCGTGGCGCCTCGTGAGCCATCTCGAACACCAGGTCACCGGCCACGAGCACCGCGAACAGATCCGCCCCTGCCTCTTCAGGGGTGATCTTGGCCGCCACCTCGTCCAGGACCCGGGAGGCCAGGCTGAGCTTGTTCGCGTTGATGTCGCGTATGGACGCGGCAAGCAACTCCGTCCTCTTCTCCAGTGAGGGGAGGTCGTCGGCCAGACCCACCACTGAGTAGGTGAGGAACTCGCGTAGGATCGAGGGGGAGAGGCGGGCGTATCCGGGCACCTTCTCGTCGAGGCGCAGATATCGTCGTCCTACTCGCCACGTGACCAGCAGCGACGACCGGCGACAGGTCCTCCACAGTTCGAACGGATGGGCCGCCGGCAGGGCGTCGCGGATCTCGCCGCCCGTCTGGGGTCCTTGCTGCTCGATCAGGGCGCAGACGCGCGCCTCCAGGTCAGACGACGGCACCAGACGCTCTCATCAGGGCAGGACGCCCGCGGGGCCAGCAGCCGGGCTGTCCATGGCCACCCTGTCGATGGCCGACTTGACCTCATGGGCCAGTTCTGTCGCCAGTCGCTGCGTAGCCTCACGCGTGGGCCCCTCGACCATCACCCGGCACAGGTCCTGTGTACCCGAATAGCGGACCAGGACTCTGCCCCGGCCCTGCAACTCGGCTTCCGCGCGCGCGATGGCCTGCACGATCTCGGGAACTGAATCGATGGCCGGCTTGCCGGCTACCTCCACGTTCACCAGCGTCTGGGGGAAGACCTCCATGAGTTTGGCCAGTTCGGAAAGCGGGCGACCCGCCTTGAGCATGGCCGCCACCAGCTGAAGCCCGGCAAGGATCCCGTCCCCGGTCGTCTGATGGTCGAGGAAGATCATGTGACCGGATTCTTCCCCCCCCAGGACGGCTCCCAGGCGCCGCATGTCCTCGAGCACGTAACGGTCGCCGACCTTGGCGGCGTGATTCTTCAGGCCGTACTTCTCGCAGGCCGCACGGAGCCCCATGTTGCTCATGACGGTCGAGACCAGGAGGTCGTTCTTGAGCCTGCCCTCGTCCTTGAGCATCTTGGCGCAGATCACAAGGCTTTGATCGCCGGTCAACTCGCGCCCGGTCTCGTCAACGGCGATGAGGCGGTCGCCATCCCCGTCGAAGGCGAGCCCGACCGCGGCCCTCGTCTGGAGGACGGTCCTGCGGAGGTCCTCCGTGTGCTGCGAGCCGCATCTTTCGTTGATGTTGAAGCCGTCGGGGGAGTCGTGGACCACCGTCACATCCGCCCCCAGCTCCCTGAAGACTGCGGGCGCCACCGCGTGGGTGGCTCCGTTGGCCGTGTCGAGTACGATCTTCACACCGGCGAGAGACAGGTCCCGCGGGAAGACGCTCCTGAGGAGGGCTACATAACGCTGCGGGCCGTCATCCAGGCAGGAGCTCGTACCCAGGTCCCGGGGGCTGGGTACCGACTTCTGGAGGGAGCCGCTCTTCAAGAGGCCCTCTATCTCGTCCTCTTGATCGTCGGTGAGTTTGAAGCCGGTTCCCGAGAACAACTTGATGCCGTTGTCCTGGAAAGGGTTGTGCGACGCGGAGATGACCGCTCCGACGTCGGCTCCACCGTCGACCGTCAGGAAGGCGACCGCGGGCGTGGGGAGAACGCCTGCCAGCCGCGCGACACCGCCCATGGACGTCACGCCCGCTGCGAGTGCGTGTTCCAGCATGTGCCCAGACACGCGCGTGTCTCTACCTATGATCACCTGGGGGGCGCGCCGGGCGTTTCTGCCGAGCACGTACGTGGCCGCCTGCCCCACCGAGAACGCCGTGGGCCCGTCGATGGGATAGCGGTTGGCCTCACCTCGTATGCCGTCGGTCCCAAAGAGCCTTGCCATGCAGTCATCCTCCACACCGACGAGCCCTGCCGGAGCAGGGCCTCAGCCGAACAGTCGTACGTCCTCCAGAATCTCGCCGGCCCGACCGCAAAGCGAATCCACGATGCCCTGCAGCCACTCGACTCCCGTCGCACGAGTCTCGGGCGACAAGGAGCCCACCCAGTCCAGGTAGCGGGTCTCCGCGTGGCCGGCCGCCGCGGCCAGCACGCTCGGGATGGCATCGGCTGAAGAGGCCTCTGCCCGGCCGGCGAAGAGCGCACAGACGGAGTCGACCTTCTCAGCCAGCAGGCGTCCGGTCTCTCCCGACCCCGCGGCCTTGTCGGCCATGGCCAGCAGACGGCCCATCCGTTCATCCTTGGCGGCCTCCAGAACCTCCATCGCGCCCTGGCAGACGAGATCGCCCAGTTCCTGGCGGGCGAAGAACGGTCTGCGTACTCCCTGGTACCAGTCTTCCAGCGCCACCAGATTGGCGAGGTAGACGATGTTGTTGCGGACCACACGGCGCAGATCGCCATAGCCCTGGCGGGAGATACCGCGCTTGAGACCGCGAGGCGGGGAGGTTACGATCAGTTGTCCCTCTTCCAGCACGTCCTCGCGCAGCACCGAACCCGCTGCAACGACGGTGCCGTAGCCCACCCTGAGCGGCCCCACCGCTCCTCCTTGCCCACCCAGGAAGATGGAGGGCCGGTCGAGCATGACTCCCCGAGGCACGTCCCCGAAGAGAGATGGGGTGCTCTTGTCCCCCGCGGGCGTGAAGTTGAAATGGATGTAGGAACTACCCACCTCGCTGTGATCGGCGGGGCCTGTCCCTCCGGCCATCAGGCAGTCACAGAAGTTGATGAGGCTGCCGACGGTGACGAAGGGGAAGAGGATGGTCTGCTTCAGTCCCACGGCATGGGCACCGCCGAGACTGTTCCTCCAGTAGGCAACTCTCGCGCACCTGCGCCGCCGACCCCATCGTGGCCCCCTCAAGGAAGACCGAGCCGGCGAAATACCCACCCTTGAGCTCTACCCGTGGTCCCAGGCGGCAGTCGTCGAGGGTCACAGGAGCCTCGGCGCCGAGAGCGACTCCACTGGAGATGACCGTCCTCGCGCCGTAAATGCGGCAGCCGGGGAACAAGGTCACACCCTCGCCCGAGATGCGGGTAATGTCGACGTCGTCGCCGATATCGACCGTGAGAGGGTTGGGGATCGACACTCCCCTGTCGATCAGTTGCGCAACCTTCTCGTAGTTGCGGGGCCGGAGTTCCATGCCCAGTTCTCCTCACCGGCGGGCCGGTCGTCTCGTACGGTGTCGGGGCGCTCTCCCCGCGGGCGAGAGGCGCGGCAAGCGTTACTCACCCGGGGACTCTTGTCAAGGTCTAAACCCGGGCGGTTCGATCTGTCGATACGGGCAGTCTTCCCCGGGGACCCGATGAGCGGGGCTTGATACGCTGGGAGACCAGCGGCTATGATTCACTGCAACATACCCCAGGAGGTTCTCATGAAGTACAGGTGTCTGGTGTGCGGCTACGTCCACGAAGGTGACGAACCCCCGGCGAACTGCCCGCAGTGCAAGGCCCCCGCGGAGAGGTTCGCCCTCTTGACCGAGGCGAAGGCCGATTGGGCCGCCGAGCACGTCATCGGCGTGGCCAAGGACGTCGATCCCCGCGTCATCGAAGGGCTGAAGAACAACTTCGACGGCGAATGCAGCGAGGTGGGAATGTATCTGGCTATGTCCAGAGCCGCCGACAGGCAGGGATATCCAGAGGTGGCAGAGGCGTACAAGCGCATCGCTTTCGAAGAGGCCGACCACGCCGCCCGTTTCGCGGAACTGTTGGGTGAGGTAGTGTCTGCGGACTCGAAAGTCAACCTGGCGATGCGGGTGGAAGCCGAATACGGTGCCACAGAGGGCAAGGTGGAACTGGCCAAGCTGGCCAAAGAACTGGGTTACGACGCCATCCATGACACGGTCCACGAGATGGCCCGCGACGAGGCCCGTCACGGCAAGGCCTTCAAGGGCCTTCTGGAACGCTACTTCGCCTGATCCCACCTGAGGGGTCCCGCTCCGGAGCGGGACCTTCCGGGGCCCTGGCCGCCGCCGGCGGCCAGGGCCTCCCTGCATCGCGCCCCCCTCTCGGGCTCGCCCACTGTGAAATCTGGTATCGGCACCGCGTTTCCATGCGCACTTTGGCTCACCGCGCTCTTCGACGTTCCGGGGTGACCGAGGCAATAGTATGATGTGCAGGAGATATTGGTTCAGCCATACCAAAAATGGAACCGTGATATCATCTGTCCCATGTTAGAATGTTGTTGTGTGATAACCAGTTTTGTCTCGTTGTCAGGGCGGCCTACACCAGCGAATAGGGGGAGAAGCACCTAAAATGAGATGGGGAATGGTCATCGACCTCGCCAAGTGCACCCGATGCCACGCCTGTGTGGCCGCGTGCAGGATCGAACACTTCCTACCGTTGCGTGTAACCTGGCCACGTTTGGTGGCTCTGGAGGTCGACGATGGTATGAACGTCGACGTCTCCACGTATCCAGTGCGCTGCAATCAGTGCAAAGAAGCTCCCTGTGTGGACGCCTGCCCGACGGAAGCCTCGCACAAGCGCGAAGACGGGATCGTCGAGATCGATCGCGACAAGTGCTTCGGCTGCCGGTACTGCGTCATCGCCTGCCCGTATCAGAACCGCACGTATCTCTCCAGGAAGCGCAACCCGAACTACTTCCCCGAGCACGCTCAGACTTCATTCGAGAAGAAGGGTAAGAAGCTCTACCCGCACACGGTGGGCACCACCGAGAAGTGCAACTTCTGCGCGGAGAAGATCGACGAGGGACGGACCAAAGGGCTGACCCCGGGCATCGATCGCGATGCAACTCCGGCCTGCGTGAACACCTGCCAGGCCAGGGCCCTGACCTTCGGTGACCTGGACGATCCGAACAGCAACGTGTCGAAGCTCATAAAGAACAAGCACGGCTTCGTGCTGCACGCGGAGTACGGCACGGAACCATCCGTGTACTACATAGACTACAAGCTGGGTGACAACTTCTCGAACAAGGCCCCCATCGAGGACCAGACAGGGAGCCACATCCAGCACCTGAGCACGGTCTATGAGTTGTCGAAACCGTTGCTGGCCAAGAAGAACTGCGAATAGGGGAAGGGGGGAAACGCATGAATGCTAAGACTGATCGCCAGTGGATGGTCACCCATGAGTGGATGGTCAAGCCCATGGCGCAGACCGAGTGGATCCAGGGCAAGGGACTGCTCGTCTGGTTGGCCGAGGTCTTCTCGGCTTTGGGTACCGGTCTCTACCTCGTCTCGCTCTTCTTCGCGCTCGGCGAGGATTTCGCGATGACCGCCTTCTGGGCCGGCGTCATCGGCTGGGTCATGATCGCCCTCTTCAAGTTGCCCCTGCACTTGGCCTACCTCGGGAAGCCGCTGCGCTTCTGGAAGAGCTTTCCGCCGTTCAGCAAGGCCTGGAAGACTTCCTGGTTCGCGCGCGGCATCGTCTTCACGATGATCTTCCTTGCGTTCGGCCTCGTCCAGTTGGTGCTGCAAGGTCTGATCGCCTACGACGTGTCCGACAGTTCCAGCATATGGGCGGCCAACTATGTGTTCATGGTGCTCGCGGGTGTCTTCGGCGTCTTGACGGCCATCTACTGCGGCTTTGCCATGAGTTACTGCAAGAGCGTGCCCTTCTGGAACACGGGCCTGCTGCCTATCGTGTTCTTGCTCATGGGCGTAGCGGACGGCTTGGCGCTGATCATGGGCGTGGGCATGGTCACGGGTGACGAGGTCATACCGACAGCCGAGTCGGCGACCCGGATCATGCTGATCATCAACTCCCTGCTCATCGTGAGCTATCTGATCAACGCGAACTACCAGTCGGCTACAGCCGAGTTGTCGGTGAAGGAACTCGTCCGCGGCCACGTGGCCTGGGTGTTCTGGGTGGGTATCGTGATCCTCGGGATCATCGTCCCGTTCGTCATCTCGGTCGCCAGCTACTTCACCGGCGAGGAGGCCGCTACCGGTCTGCTGATCTTCGCGATCGTGTGCCACACGATCGGGGCCTTCTCTCTGAAGTATGGCGTGCTCAAGGTCGGTATCTACCGGCCGCTCCTGCCCAAAGCTCACGCCTACTAGGCGCAGGCACGTGTTGAGGAGACACTGATGGCTAACAGAGAAATCGTATATTCCACCTGCAAGAGCTGCCACGGCGGCTGCGGGGTCAAGCTCACCAAAGAAGACGGGGTCATAGTCAAGATCGAGGGCAACTACGATTCCCTCACCAAGGGGACCATGTGCTCCAAAGGTCTGTCGAGCATCCAGCACATCGACAACCCCTACCGCATCAAGTACCCCATGAAGCAGGCGGGGAAAAAGGGCGAGGGCAAGTGGAAGCGCATCTCCTGGGACGAGGCTCTCGAAACGATCGCGGCGAAGATGCGCGACGCTATCGACAACTACGGCGGGCACACCATCGCCGTCTCTCAGGGGACGGGGCGCGGGTACAACCGCTACACCATGCGCATGGCCCGCTCTCTGGGCAGCGGCAACGCCATCACCCCCGGCTACGTCTGTCACAGCCCGCGTCTCGGCCTGTACGCACTTGTGACCGGCTACGGCCGGCTGTACTGCGACTACCACGGCTGGGGCGGCGAGTTTCCCAAGACCCAGATCATGTGGGCCAAGCAGCTCGAGATCAGTAGCGCCGACTCGGAGATGTGCTACTGGTTCATGCGCTCCCTCGACTACGTCAAGAACCTCATAATCATCGACCCGCGGGCCAGCGCGTATGCCACCAGGGCCTCTCTGTGGATCCAGCCCCGCCCGGGCACCGACTGCGCCCTGGCCCTGGGCATGATGAACGTCATCATCGAAGAGGAGCTCTGGGACAAGGAGTTCGTGGATAACTGGACCTTCGGCTTTGACGAGCTGCGGGAGCGGGTCAAGGACTTCACCCCGGAGAAGGTCTCCGGCATCTGCTGGATCCCCAAAGAGGATGTCATCACGGCGGCCCGCATGTGGGCCATCGACACGCCCGGTTGCATCCAGGTGGGCAGCTCGCTCGAGCGGCAGGCCAACTGCGGTCACACGCTGCGGGCCATCACCTGCCTGATGGGACTGGCCGGCAACATCGAGCGCCCGGGCAGCATGGTCAGCTGGGTACTTCCGGACACCGGTCTCATCGAGGACTTCAACCTCGAACTGCCCATCACCGACGAGATGAAGTCCAAGATCATCGGTGGCGATAGGTTCAAGATGGGCGCTACGCGGACATGCAACCCCGACACGATGGTCAAAGCCATCAACGCGGGCGAGGCGCCCATCAAGGTGTGGCTGAGCGTCGGCGGGCAGCAGATCGTACATATGGCCAACACCAAAGAGGTCGTGGAGGCCATTGAGAAGGTCGAGTTCATGGTGCACGTCGACCTCTTCATGGGCCCCATGGCCGAAGCGGCCGACATCGTCCTCCCCGCCGCCCACTGGCTGGAGTTGGACGACGTCTACGACATGCATCCGCGCTTCATGATCGAAGCGCACAACAAGGTCGTCGATCCGCCCGGCGAAGCCAAAGCCGACGCCTGGATCTTCAACGAGATCGGCAAGCGGGTCGTTCCCGACAAGTGGTGGGACAACGTCGACGACATGCTCGACTACCAACTACGGAGGGGCAAGGGCTCCGATGGCGGTCCGCTCAAGTGGAAGGACTTCAGCGAGAAGCTCGTGAGCGGTTGCTACGGTCCCGACCAGGTGTACTACAAGTACAAGACCGACTTCTGGAGAGAGGGCGGCGGCTTCCCCACCCCGAGCGGCAAGTTCGAGTTTCACTCCAACCATCTGGAGTCTCTGGGCTACGATCCCCTGCCGGTATTCACCGAACCCGGGGAAAGTCCCTACTCCACCCCCGAACTGTACAAGGAATACCCCATCGTCATGAGCAGCGGCTACCGTCAGCCCTTCTACTTCCTCGGACAGTACCGCAACATCCCCTGGCTACGCAGCTTCATGGAGTTTCCCACCTGCCAGATGCACCCGGAGACGTGCGCACAGTACGGCGTTGAGGACGGCGACATCGTATGGATCGAGTCGCCGCGCGGTCGCATCCGCCAGAAGCTGCGCGCCTTCCCGGGTATCAAGAAGGGCGTGCTCATGGCCACGGCCAACTGCTTCTACCCGGAAGAACCGGCCAAGGGTTACCACGGCCTGTTCATCTCCAACCCCAACGTGCTCACCAGCAACAACCACCTCGATCCCATGTACGGGTCACCGGATCTCACCTGCCTCCTTTGTAAGGTCTACAAGGCCAAGGACGAAGAGCTGACCGAAGAGGTGTTCCACCAGGAGGAATACGGGGTCGTGCCGGACAGCATGATCATGGCCGACAAGATGCCGTGACGACTGTCTGAGGCGCCGCCTCGGCGCCCGACGCGCGCGCCCGTCGGTCGATGGAGTGCGACGCGCGAGAAGTAGGGCAGGGGGCCCTGGAAGCATCAGCTTCCAGGGCCTCATTCTTGGCGAGATTCTTGAATTGGCCCCGGCCGTATATTAGGATAAGCAAGTACGGTATCGTCTATCTGCCAGCCGGTATATCTATATCAGCTGACCATTTCAACCCAAACCGCACACCAGGAGAGCGAGGGTTATCTGTGAAAGTCGACGATGTGAAGAAGATAGCGGTCTACGGGGCCGGCACGATGGGTCCCGGTCTCGCCCAGGTGTTCGCGACCGCCGGCTACGACGTGACCATGTACTCTCGCAAAGCCGAGACCCTGGAGAAGGGGATGTCGGTCGCGCGGGCCAACATGGCCACCTTCGTGGAGCACGGCCTGCTGACCGCGGAGCAAGTGAAAGACGCTTTGGGGCGCATCAAGACCACGCAGTCCGTGGCCGAGGCGGCTACGGATGCCGACATGGTCATCGAGAGCATCGCCGAGAAGATGGACGCCAAGAAGCCGCTCTACGACGAGCTCGACCAAGTGTGCCCGGAGAGGACCATCTTCACCAGCAACACCTCCTATCTCAATATCTACGAGGCTCATGCCGGCACGGCGGCTCCCGCAGACAGTCATCGCCCACTGGTTCGCCCCGCCTCACGTCATTCCCCTGGTGGAAGTGGTCAAGGGCGAACAAGACCAGCCAGGAGACCGTGGACTTCGTGGTCGAGTTGCTCCGCAAGGTCGACCGCGCTGCCGTGGTCATGGAGAAGTTCGTCTCGGGCTTCTGCGTGAACCGTTTCCTGCGCATCATCGGCCGGGAAGTCTTCTTCCTCATGGACAACGGCTACATGACGGCCGACCAGATCGACCTGGCCGTGAAGGCCAGCATCATCCCCCGGGCCATGGTGCTGGGCTTCGTACAGCGCTACGACTTCACCGGTCTCGACCTGAGCTACGGCAATCTGCAGAACCCGGACTTCGTCGAGGCTCCCATCGACAACCAGCCCAAGAGCCTTCTGGAGCTCGTGGAGCGAGGGCGAGTTGGGCGTCAAGAGCGGCCAGGGCTTCTTCGACTACAGCGACCGGCCTCTGGAAGCGGTGCTGAAGGACGCGGCCATGACGAGGCTCTCAGAGTCAAAGATCTTCCACGAGCACATCTAGGAGACTCATGCTACCAAAGGAGTCTGACATGAGCAAACTGATCATAACCTGCGCGCTCTGTGGAGTCGGCACTACGAAGGAGCAGAACCCGAACGTGCCGATCACTCCGGACGAGATCGCGGCGGATGCCGTGGAGTGCGTGAAGGCCGGGGCGTCCGTTCTCCACGTCCATGTGCGCGACAAGAACGGCGTCAACGCCATGGACAAGAACATCTTCGCGGAGGTCGTCGGCAAGATCCGGGATAGTCTGGCCAAGGAAGGGCTCGACTCGGTCATCAACGTCACCACCTCGGGTTCCAAGTTCAGCTACGAGGAGCGCATGAGTCACCTCGAACTGGTCAAGCCCGAGATGTGCTCCTACGATCCCGGCACGATGAACTGGGCGAACAGCTACGTCTTCCTGAACGAGCCCAAGTTCCTGGAGGAACTGGGCACGCTCACTCAGAAGCTCGGCGTCAAGCCCGAATTGGAGATCTTCGACGCCGGCATGATCGGCAACATCGAACCACTACATCAAGAAGGGCTTCCTCAAGACGCCCTGTCATGTGCAGCTCGTGCTGGGTGTTCCCGGCGGCATGCCCGGCAACGCGGAGTCTGTCGCCTACCTCCTGCCCAAGATCCCTGCGGGTTCCACCTGGTCTATCACGGGCATCGGCCCCAGCCATGTGCCCTGCATGCTCATCGGCCTCGCCGAGGGATGCAACGGCCTCAGAGTGGGACTCGAGGACAACATCTTCTTCAGCAAGGGCGTGCTCGCCACGAACCCTCAGCTCGTGGCCCGCGCGGCGGAGTTCGGCAGGCTTGCCGGTCGTGAGATCGCGAACGCCGAAGAGGCGCGCGAGATCCTGGGCGTCACCAAACCCTGACCAGCAAGGGAATCGTTCATCGTCACGAAAGCGTGAGAGGGAGCAACAATGGCAGCGAATCTCTTTGATCTCGAGGGCAAGAACATCGTCGTGATGGGCGGCGCCGGCGGCATGGGCTCCTCCGTGGCCAAGGGTCTCTGCGAGTACGGCGGCAACCTCGCTCTGTGCGACATAACGGCGCACAGTCTGGAGAAGGCGGCCGCCTATGTGAAGGGCGACTGCGACCGCGAGGTGAGGACCTACGTGGCCACGGCTACGGTCGAAAGAGACGTCGAGCACCTGGTGCAGGACATCGTCCGCCGACATGGGCCACGTCGATGTGCTCGTGAACGCGCAGGGCTACAACGTCAAGAGCGCGGCCACGCAGTTTCCCGATGGACGAGTGGGACAAGCTCTTCTCCGTGAACGTGAGTAGCGTGATGATCTGCTGCAAGCACTTCGGCGCCGAGATGGTCAAGCAGGGCTACGGAAAGATCATCAACTTCTCGTCCATCCGCGGCCAGCGCGGTGCCCTGGGCGGCAATACCGGCTACTGCGCCACCAAGGGTGCCGTGGACATGATCACCCGCAACATCGCCGTGGAGTTGGCTCCCAAGGGCGTCACCGTGAACGCGCTCGGCCCCATCATCACCAAGACCCCCATGACCGCCGAACGTATCGAGAAGGACGCGGCCCGCTACGAGCGTTTCCTTCTCAACGTGCCCATGGGGCGCCTGGGTACCACCGAAGACCTCATCGGTCCCTGCGTCTTCCTGGCCTCGGCGGCCTCTGACTTCATCACCGGCACCATCCTGTACCCCGACGGTGGGGCGATGGCGTTCCTGTAACCGGCCCGTGCTAAGGTAGGAAACGCTCTGGTATACACACTTCATATCCGAAGACCGGCGGGGAGTCCAGGGGGCGATGGCAAGACCACGCAGCAGGTCAGCAGAATTGGATAAGCACGGAGATCAGGGAGGCAGCGCCTTCCTCGTGAGGGCTCTGGCCAAGGGTCTGACGGTACTGGGGCTCTTCGACGCCGAGAACAGGGAGTGGACCCTCGACGAGATAGCCGAGCGGGCCGGCCTTCCGCGCATGACGGCCTACCGCATGATCCGCACCATGGAATCGGCCAGTTATCTGGTCAGGGACCCGGTCACCAGCCGCTATCATCTCGGTCCCGCGCTGCTGGCCACCACCTATCTCTCAGAGTCGTATCAGGACTTGGTCAAGATCGCCCGGCCCTATCTCGAAGAACTGACGGCCAAGACGGGGGAATCGGCGACCCTGGCGGTGGAGGTCGACGGCGTGGCAGTGAGCGTCTACATGGTCGACACCACCCGGCCGCTCAAGCGAGAGGTGGCGGTGGGACGGATCATCGGGGACACGGCCAACGCCAACGGCAAGGTCTTCGCGGCCTTCAAGCCCGAGGAGGAGCGGGCCGAGCTGCTGGCCCTGCCTCGGACCCGCCTCACTCCGTCGACGATAACCGAGCCGGAAGCGCTGGAAAAGGAACTGGAACGAGTCCGTCTGGAGGGGATCGCGTACGACAACGAGGAGCGCAACCCCGGTACCTGTGCCGTGGCCGCGCCGGTGCGCGACCAACTGGGCAAAGTCATTGCCGCCGTCTCGCTGGTGGTCCCCACCGGCCGCTTCCGCTCACCCGAGAGAGAGCGTTTCGCCGAGGTGGTCAAGGAGACCGCGGCGGCCCTGTCCGCGTTTCTGGGACATTCGAGTCGGGCCGAGTAGATCCGATGTTCGGTTGTACAAGGCATGGGCCTTGGGTAGCATGGGAGCGCCGTCGGTGGGATCGATCCCACCGACGTTTACGGTATCCGGGGGAGAGGTATCTTGGGCCGGCCCTGATCAGGTCGGCTCGCATCCACGAGGAAGGAGACTGAGGTATGCCATACGGTTATGCCGGCAAGCTTCTGTTCGTCGATCTGACGAACGGAACCCTGACAGAGGAGACTCCCGATGAAGCCTTCTATCGTTCTTCGATAGGGGGGATCGGGCTGGGCGCACAGGTCCTTCTGGACCGCATCAAAGGTAAGGTCGACGCCCTCGGGCCCGACAACATCCTGGGCTTCACCACCGGGCCGCTCACCGCCACGGGCGTGTACGGCGGGGGCCGCTTCACGATCGTGACCAAGTCACCGTTGACGGGCGGCTGGGCCGACTCCAACTCGGGTGGGACTCTGGGACCGGAACTCAAGAACGCCGGCTACGACGGCGTGTTCTTCTCCGGCATCTCTGCTCGGCCCGTCTGCCTGGTGATCGACGACGGCAAAGCCAGCCTGGTCGACGCCGAGGGCCTATGGGGCAAAGACACCTACGAGACCGACGACGCGCTCCAGGAGCAACTCGGCGACTCGGGCAGCTGGAAGATCTCCTGCATCGGACCGGCCGGCGAGCAGCAGTCGCTCATCGCGGGCATCGTGAACGAGAAGGGGCGTATCGCCGCCCGCTCCGGCGTGGGCGCCGTGATGGGGTCGAAGAAGCTGAAAGCGCTCGCCGTGCGGGCGGGCAAGGGACGTCGTATCGCAGTAGCCGACTCTGCCGGCCTCAAGGAAGTCCACAAGAAGTACGCCGACGACATCAAGGACAGCCCCTTCCACAAGGGCCTTTCCGCCGCCGGCACGGGGGGTAGCACCAGCTTCCTTCTCTCCATCGGCGACTGTCCGTCGCGTAACTGGTCGGAGACGGGCACCGACTCCTTCCCCACCTGCAACCTGGTGGACGGGGTCAACATGGACCCCTACAAGCTCAAGTCATACGCCTGCGCCACCTGCTCCATCCGCTGCGGCGCCATCGTCAAGGTGGACGAAGGTCCTTTTGCCACTGAGGACGAACTGCACAGGCCCGAGTACGAGACCGTCGCTGCCTTCGGCCCCTCGTGCCGCAACGACAACCTGGAGTCGATAATCAAGGCCAACGACATCTGCAACCGGCTGGGCCTCGATACCATCTCCACCGGCGGGACGGTGGCCTTCGCCCTCGAGTGCTTCGAGAACGGTCTCATCACCACCGCCGATACGGGCGGCCTGGAGCTGACCTGGGGCGACGCCGAAGCCATCGTGGAGTTGACCAAGCTCATCGCCAAGCGGGAGGGAATCGGCGCCATTTTGGCCGACGGTACCAAGAAGGCCGCCGAGCGTATCGGCAAGGGTAGCGAGCAGTACGCCATGAACGTGGGCGGCCGCGAACTCCCCTATCACGACCCGCGCATGGCTCCCGCTCAGGGCACCATCTACATGACCGATTCCCAGCCCGCGAACCACATGAACTACGTGGCGGCGGTGCTGCTGGAGCAGGGGGCGCCTCTGGGGCCGGATCCGGCGCTGCAGTCAGAGGGCACTGAGATGTTCGGTCAGTGGGAGAAGAAGGCCGACTACTATACCCGCGGCAACGCCTACTACATCCTGCTGAGTTCCGCGGGGCTCTGCAACCTCTACGCGCACTTCTACGCCCCGCCCACGGTCGAGCTCATCAACCCGATCACCGGTTGGGACATGGACTGGGAGGAAGGGCTGAAGACGGGCCGGCGCATCCTCACCATGCGTCAACTCTTCAACGTGCGCCAGGGTATCAAGCCCGACGACTTCCGCCTGCCCAAACGCTTCGAGGCCGGGCTGAGCGCCGGCCCGGCCGCCGGTCAGGACATCCCCTTCGCGGACCTGAAGACGGACTACTTCAAGATCATGGGCTGGGATCCGCAGACGGGTGAGCCGAGCGCCGAGACGCTGGCCGACCTGGGGATCGCCGGGTAGGCCTCATACCAGTCGGCAGACGGCAAAGGGGCTCCCGCCGCTTGCGGCGGGAGCCCCTTTCACTTACCTGGGCTCAGGAAAGCCTGGTCTCGGCGCCGGATCGGCCGGCGCCAACGGCGACGACGGGCAGCGTCACCCCGGACCGTCGAGGTCGCAATCAGCCCCAGTTCACGCCCAGGTCCTTGGAGGCGTTGGCAAAGGCGTCCACGATGTGGATGCCCCCGTCCATCATCAGGGTCGCTCCGGTCATGAAGGTGGAGTCGTCGCCGGCTAGGTAGGTGCAGACGCCCGTCATCTCGGCGGGGGAGGCGGCGCGCTGCAGCGGTACGGCCTTCTGGGGAAGGGTCTCGTAGACGCCTTCGAGGTCGGTACCCAGGGCGTCGGCCAGGGGGGTGAGCACCATGTCGAGCAGCTCCGTGCGCACGGGCCCCGGACAGACGACGTTGCAGCGGATGTTGTACTTGCCGTAGTCCAAGGCCACCTGCTTCGTGAGGTGGATCAGACCCGCCTTGGTGGCACAGTACGCCGGCGAGCCGGGAACGACACGGACGCCCGCCAGGGAGGCGATGTTGATGATGGAGCCGCCGCCGGCTTCCATCATCTTGGGGAGCACCGCCTTCATCATGAGAAAGGGGCCGGTAAGGTTGTTCTCCAGCTCTCCGCGCCAGACAGCCGGGTCCATCTCCGTGACCGTGCCCGCCGCCCCGGTGCCCGCGTTGTTGACGAGGATGTCGAGGCGCCCCGTGAAGCGCAACGCCGTCTCGACCATCTTGGCGGGGTCGTCGTCGGAACAGACGCTTCCGGCACAGGTGGCACAGGTGCCGGCGGGCAGAGAGGCCGCCGTCTGGTCGAGCGGTCCCTGCCGCCTGCCCGTGATGCACACCTTGGCGCCCTCGGCGACGAAGCGCTCGGCGATGGCGGCGCCGATGCCCGTGCCGCCCCCCGTGATCAAAGCTACTTTGCCCTCGAGCTGCATGTAGGTTCCTTCCTCTTCGACGTCGACAGGGGGAAGCTGGCTACTGTTCCTTGGGAGGATCGCCGTCGTACCCTCCACTGGGGTTCAGGAAGATCTCGCCGGGCTTGCCGGGGAGGGGGGTAAGCCAGTCGGGACTGCTGTGTGGGAAGAGGAGACGCGCCTGCCAGTGGATGGCGAAGTCCTCCGCCTTCACGTCGGGATAGAGCTTGGTCATCATGTCGACCATCTCGGCCCCGGTCTTGGCCGTGCTGTAGACCTCTTCGTAGTTGTCGAGGTACTGGATCGACCAGTCCACGCAGTCGGTGTAGGAGCGGCTCGCATCTTCCCGGACGGCATCGAGGATGTCGATCTTGGCCTGGTCGCAGTGCCCGGGGATGACTATGCGCGGGTCGTACTCCATCATCCTCTGGATGTCCTTCCGCCACTTCACCCGGCGCTCGACATTGCTCTCGATAGGCCAGAGATGGCAATCGTGGAAGGCCACGTCGGTAGCGCAGACGACCTTGAGGGACGGTATCCACACCACCGAATTGTCGATGCTGTCGCCCTCGTAGCCGTCGGCGAACTGGATCTCCTCGCCTTCCAGCTCCAAGCGCGGCTCGCTCATGGGCATGGGGATGATGGTCGTGCTGGGGATGTCGGGCCCGAAGCGGTCGATGGCCCACATGTCCACTTTGTCGGTGGACGTGAAGACGATGTCCTTGACCTCGGTGGGCAGGCCCACGATCTTGGCGTGCGGGAAGGCTGCCTTGAGCACGTGCAGTCCGAAGTGGTGATCGGGATGGAAGTGCGACACATAGATGTGCGTGAGGTTCTTGCGCATGGGGATGATCTCGGCCACCATGCGGTGCGAGTCGCTGAGGAGCTGCGAGGCGTCGATCAGGATGGCGTCCCGCTCTCCATATATGAGGGTGGAGTTGCTGTTGAAGCCGAGATAGCTGTGCAGGAAGACCTTGTACTTGAGTGCCACGTCACTCCCTTTCTCTGTTGTCGACCAGCAGGGCGAGTCGCCGATGGGGCGGCGCCCCCAGCGCCCCCCATCCCCCGGGTTTCGGGGGTCGGCGAACGACCGCCAGAAGAGGTATACCATAGAAATCGGCGCAGTCGTCACTGACTGACTATTGACCTGCGAGTATCCGGACAGATATTATCAAAACCGCCTTTTGCCACGATGTGCAGGAGGCGTATCGAGCGGGGCGCAGCAAGATATAGTGCGGTAGGACCGCGAGTAGAAGGCAAAAGGGGGTAGGGCATGTTGAGCAACACCGACGTGATCCAGATCGGCATACCGCGTACGTTCTTCGGCGTGGGAGCTATCAACAAGATCGGCGATGCCATCAAGGACTTCGGGGCCGAGAAGGTCCTGGTGGTCACCGACAAGGGCCTGGTCGCTGCCGGCGTGGCGGATGAGGCTCTGAACGCGATAAGAGCGGCCGGCCTGCAGGTTGACGTATTCGACGGCGCAGGGCGCGAAGCTCCCGTGAGCATGATCCAGGAGTTGGTCAAGCTCATCAGAGACAATGGCTACGGCCTGCTGGTAGCCGTCGGCGGCGGCAGCACCATGGACACCACCAAGACGGCCGGCCATCTGGCCCTCAACCCCGAACTCAGCGTGGACGATCTCCTCAAGGCCAAGCCGTTCAAACGGAACCTACCCATCATCGCCGTACCCACCACCGCCGGGACGGGGTCGGAGTGGAGCGCCTGGGCAGTCATCCACAACGACGTCGCCGACGGGGTGCACTACCCGTATCCGACGCCGAACAACTATCCCGATGTGGTCATCCTCGACCCGGCCATGACGACAAAGGTGCCGGCCAAGATCACCGCCGACACGGGCATGGATGCCCTGGCACACGCTATCGAGGCCTACACCAGCCCCAACGCCAGCATCGTGTCCGACATGTTCGCCTCCTTCGCCATCAAGACGGTGGCCAAGAGCCTTCGGCAGGCCTACGCCAAGGGCGGCGTCAATCTCGACGACCGCTACAACCTGTCCATCGCCGCCTCCACGGCCATGCTGGCCATGTCACTCACCGGGCCGGGTATCGCTCACCTCATGAACGAGACGTTGGGCGAGATGGCCGGTCTGGCTCACGGCCGGGCTACCGGGCTGTTGCTTCCCTGGGTCATGGAGTTCAACCTCATGACCTGCCCCCGCCGCTTCGCCGACATCGCCGAGTTGATGGGCGAGAAGACCTGCGGCCTCTCCGACATCGAGGCTGGGGAGAAAGCCGTCGCGGCGGTGCGCAGGTTGATGAGCGACCTGGGTATGCCTCAGACGTTGACCGCGGTGGGCGTGGGCGAGGACAAGATCCCCGAGTTGGCCAGGGAACTGGTGGAGACACGGGGCCCGGTCATCAAGATGGCCGCCTGCCGCGAAATGAGCCTGGAAGAGGCTACCGCGCTCTACCAGCGCATCCTGTAGCTGCAGCTTCCGAGGCCGCTCGTTTCGAGTCGATCGCGCGCCCCCCGGCCCTTGGGCCGGGGGGCGCGCTGCTTCCTACGAGGCCGTCGCACTCCCGGGACTCCCGTGGCGCGGAGTCCGGGGAGTGCTGCTAAAGTGGGGCCGATGACCGAGGACAGATCATCTTCCCCTGCCTCCCCTCCTCCGCTCACAGCCAGGAGGCGGCGTTACGCTCTCGTCGCCTTCGTCCTCCTTGCCCTCATCTGGGGCCTGGCTTGGCCCATCATGAAGATGTCCCTCGACTACGCCGAGCCGTTCAGTTTCGCGGCCCTGCGGGCTGTGCTCTCCGCGGTGGTGCTCCTGGGAGCCGTCGCCGCTTCGCGCCGGTCGCTGAAGCCTCCGCCGCTGGGCTGGACGGCGCTTCTGGGCCTCTTCCAGACGGCCGGCTTCGCCGCGCTGGGACTCTGGGCCCTGGAGACCGGAGGCGCGGGGAAGACGTCGGTGCTGACCTACACCATGCCCTTCTGGCTGCTGATGCTGGCCTGGGTCTTTTTGGGGGAGAAGGTGCGAGGGCTGCAGTGGCCGGCCATCGGGCTGGCGTTCGTGGGGCTGATATTCATCCTCAGCCCCTGGGCGCTTCAGGGGGTGGTGAGCAGCATCCTTGCCATAGCCACCGGCCTCGCTTGGGCCGCCGGTGCAGTGGTGGCCAAGATCATCCACAAGCGGCATCGCGTCGACGTGCTGTCGTTGACGGCCTGGCAGATGTTGCTGGGCGCCGTCCCCCTCGTCGTCGTCGCCTTCGCCACCGGTTACGAGGCGCCCGATTGGTCGGCCTCCTTCGCCTGGCTGCTGGCCTATAACGTGCTTCTCTCCAACGGGCTGGCGTGGATACTCTGGCTCTTCGTCCTCAAGGTCCTGCCTGCCGGGACCACCGGTCTCACCAGTCTGGCCAACCCGGTGTTGGGAGTGCTGTTCTCGTGGTTACTGCTGGGCGAACAGCCGCTGCTCGTGGAGGCGATAGGCATGACGCTCATCCTCCTGGGGATAGCTCTGCTCACCCTGCGCGGGGCTCTGGCCGCGCGGTAAGGGCCCCGCGCTCAGTTCTGCGAGCCGGGATTCCAGCCCAAATAAGCGGAAAGCGAGTCGGCCGCCTTCTTGACGGCCCGTGCGCAGTGCTCGCGCTCGCTGGGCCCGAAGCGGCCGGTGGGGACGACCACAGACACGGTCGCAGCCACTTTGCCCAACTGATCACGCACGGGTGCCCCCACGGCGCAGGTGCTCATGAAGACTCCCTCCATGTCGAAGGCCACGTCGTCCCTGGCTATCTGCTTGAGCTCTTGGGCAATGAGGGCCGGGTCGGTGACGGTGTAGGGAGTCAGCTGCGGGACTGCTCTGGCCAGGATGCGTTCCTGCTCCTCAGGCGATTTGAACGCGGCGAACAGTTTGAAGTGGACGGAGGCCATGCCGATGATGCGCCCGGGCGCGGTCTGGCGCAGGAAGGGTCGGGTGGTGTTGAGTATGTCTATACACACAGGGATGTCGTCGACCTCGATGGCCAGAGTGACCGATTCCCCCGTCTCCTCGAGGAGGGCCTGCAGGAAGGGCCTGGCCAGGTTCACGAGGTCGGAGTTGTCCTCGGAGACATAGGCCATGGTCAGCGCGGCAGGTCCCAGACGGTAGCGATTGGTGGTCGAATCGCGCACGAGGAAGGCCATGGACTCGAGCGTACGAACCATGCGGTAGGCCGTCATCCGCAGGAGGCCGGTCCTCTCCGCCATCTCGTCGATGGTCCACTCGCGGTGGTCGACGTCGAAGAGACAGAGGATCGATAGGCCTCGAGCCAGGGCCCGTACTACGAAGGGATCACCATCGCCCTGCGAGTCCTTCATGCGCCCTCCCTGGCCCGTCGCGATGGTGGTGTTGGCTCTTCTGTTATCTGCCATATCTCTTCCCTCGGGGAGTATACTCAGAATCGGTTGTTATGTGACCGCTTGTCCTATCAACCCTTCGTGTTCTATGATACCGCGGATGCTATCAGACGATATCACTGTACTGTAGAGACTGCTTGCCGGATTTTGTTCAGCGTCTCTCTGCCGCTGCCGGTCGTCAGTCACCCCTCACAATCGGGAGCCGATGCCCTATGCCGGAAGAGGTCTTCACAAACCTGACCAACAGCGGTCCCGTGTCCGTCTACGTAACAGACGGGAAGATCACGCGGATCCGGCCCCTGGTCGCGGACCAGAAAGACTACAAGCCCTGGACGATCGAGTCCGGCGGTAGGAAGTTCTCGCCGCCCAAGAAGCCCACGCTCTCGCCCTACATCCATGCCGAGCGTCGCCGCATCTATTCCGAAGAGCGCATCAAGTACCCCATGAAGAGGGTGGATTTCGACCCCAACGGCGAGCGCAACCCGCAGAACCGGGGCAAGTCGGGGTACGAGCGCATCTCCTGGGACGAAGCTCTCGAACTGGTCTCCGGCGAGCTCAAACGGGTGAAGGACACCTATGGCGGCTCGGCTATCAGCGGCCTCACGTCGTCGCACCACAACTGGGGCATCGTGGGCTACAAGATGGGCCCCTTCGCGCGCTTCATGAACCTCATGGAGTTCACCCCCGTCCTCGACAACCCGGACAGCTGGGAAGGCTGGCATTGGGGCGCCACGCATACCTACGGCTTCTTCTGGCGTCTGGGCATGCCCGAGCCCTACGATCACCTGTCGGACGCGCTCCAGAACGCAGAGATGATCGTCTTCTGGTCGAACGACCCGGATTCGACCCGGGGCACCTACTCCGGCCAGGAGTCGTCGCTCTGGCGGCAGTGGCTCAAGGAACTGGGCGTGAAGATGGTCTTCGTCGACCCCTTCCACAACTACACCAACGCGGCCATGGGGGGCAAATGGCTTGCCCCGCGGCCGGGCACAGACGCCGCCGTCGCCATGGCCATAGCCTACGTATGGATCAGCGAGGACACGTATAACAAGGACTACATCGCCAACCGCACCATCGGCTTCGAGGAGTTCAAGAAGCAGGTCATGGGCGACGCCGACGGGGTGCCCAAGACCCCCGAATGGGCGGCCGAAGAGTCCGGGGTCGAGGCGCGGGTCATCCGGGCGCTCGCCCGCGAGTGGGCCGCCAAGCGCACGATCCTCTCCGGCGGCTCCCGCAGCGGCGAGGGCGGCGCCTGCCGCCAGGCGTACGGCACCGAGTGGGCCCGCCTGATGGTGCTTCTCCAAGCCATGCAGGGCCTGGGCGCCCCGGGCCGCAGTATCTGGGGCACCACCATGGGCGCCCCCTCCGACACCACCGTCTGGTTCCCGGCATACGGCGAGGTGGAGGGCAAGATCTCCAGTTCCACCAAGGCGGCGGACTTCCTACCCGTCAACCCCACCCAGCAGCGTCTCTGGCGCCTCACCGTGCCCGATGCCATCCTGGATCCGCCGGTGAGCTGGCACGGCGAGGGTTTCTGCGGCCGCAGCCTGGAACAGCAGTTCACCCATTTCACCTACCCGATGGAGGGCTATTCCGAGGTCAAGCTCTTCTATCGTTACGGCGGTTCCTTCATGGGCACCATGAGCGACACCAGCAAGTGGGTGCGCATGTACCAGAGCCCGAAGCTGGAGTTCGTGGTCAACCAGGACATCTGGTGGAACAGCGAGACGCGCATGGCCGACGTCATTCTGCCCGCCTGTACCAACTTCGAACGCGACGACATCGGCGAATGGGCGGCCGTCAACGGCTACACGGTCCACGCCAGCAACGGCTGCAACTACCGCTACGTAGTCCGCGAGAAGAAGTGCATCGAGCCCCTGTGGGAATCGAAGTCCGACTACCAGATCTTCGCCGATATCGCCGAGCGGCTGGGCCTCAAAGAAGAGTTCACCGACGGCAAGACCGAGATCGACTGGTGCAAGGCCTTCTACGACGCCTCTGACCTGTCCAAGGTGGTCGGCTGGGAGGACTTCGACAGCAAGGGTTACCACATAATAAACATCCCCGATGACTACAAGCCCACCCCCTCTCTGCGCTGGTTCTACGAGGGTCGCTCCTGCGACACGCCCGACCTGGGCAACCCCAAACGCATCGGCGACAAGTGCAAGGAACTGGGTACCTTCAGCGGCAAGATCGAGTTCGAGTCGCAGAGCCTCAAGCAGTACTTCCCCGACGACGAGGAACGGCCGGTGGTCCCGCGCTACATCCCCAGCTGGGAGGGCCACCGCAGCGACCTGGCGCAGAAGTATCCCCTGCAACTCATGTCGCCTCACCCCCGCTTCACGTTCCATTGCCACTACGACAAGCACACCGACTGGCTCGACGACATACCGGTGCATCGCATCAAGAAGGACGGCTACGCTTGGTGGCCGGCGCGCATCCATCCCGACGACGCGGCCCAGCGGGGCATCAACAACAACGACCTCGTGCGCCTGTACAACGACCGCGGCTCGGTGATCTGTGTGGCCGTCGTCACGGGTCGGATCCGGCCGGGAGTGATCCACTCCTACGCCTCCTCGGCCAAGTACGATCCGCTGCTGCCCGGCCAGCCCGATTCGCCGGACAAGGGCGGGTGCGTGGCCCTGCTCACGCCCTCGCGCATGCTCTCGCAGAACGTCCCGGGGATGACCCCGAATTCCTGCCTCATCGAGATCGAGAAATGGGAGGGCTGAGAGAATGGCCCGCTACGGTTGGCTCATCGACGTAACGAAGTGCACCGGTTGCCACAACTGCTTCCTGGCCTGCCGGGACGAGTACTACGGCAATGACTATCCTCCCTACTCGGCCGGGCAACCCCTCGTGGCACCGCAATCGTGGATGCAGGTCAAGGAGATCGAGCGCGGCACCTATCCGAAGCCCAAGGTCGACTACGTGCCGCTGCCCTGCCAGCACTGCGTCGAACCTCCCTGCATGGAACCCGCCCTCGACGGAGCCGTGTACCGCCGGGAGGACGGCATCGTGCTCATCGACCCGGAGAAGGCCAAGGGCCAGAAGCAGATCGTGAACGCCTGCCCGTACCGGGTGATCTTCTGGAACGAGGAGCTGCAGCTACCCCAGAAGTGCACCATGTGCGCACACATGCTGGACGCGGGCGAGAAGGTGCCCCGCTGTGTGGAGGCATGCCCGACCACCGCGCTCACCTTCGGTGACCTGGACGATCCCCAGAGCGACATCTCCGTGGCGTTGGCCGCCGCGCAGACCGAGGACTACCATCCCGAGTTCGGGTCGCAGCCCTTGGTCAAGTACGTGGGCATCCCCAAGCGCTTCGTCGTCGGTGAGGTGGTCCGCAAGGATATTCCCGGTGAGTGCGTGGAGGGCGTGCTTGTCACCATCGAGGGCGACGGCTTCAAGCGGGAGACCCGTACCGACATCTTCGGCGATTTCGACTTCGACGGTCTGGAGAAGGACTCCACCTTCAAGCTGCGGGTCGAGTATCAGGGCTATGCGCCCAAGGTCGTCGAGGTGGTCACGCGGCGCGACGTCGATCTGGGCGAGGTCGTCCTCGAGCCCCTCAGCTGAAAATCGCCAGCATGTCTGAAAGGGAACAATGAACGAAGTCGTCGTAGTCAGTGCCGTGCGAACGGCGGTCGGTAGGATGGGTGGCGCCCTGAAGGACGTGGCGCCGGAAGACCTGTCGAAGATAGTCATCGCCGAAGCGCTCAAGCGCTCTCAAGTGGAGCCGGAGGCCGTTGACGAGGTCATCTTCGGCCAGGCCAAGCAGAGTGCCGACGCGGCCAACTTGGCCCGCGTGGCGGCCCTCAAGGCCGGTCTTCCGGTCGAGGTGCCGGCCTACACCGTCATGCGCCAGTGCGGCTCGGGCCTCCAGGCCGTCAACAACGCCGCTCAAGCGATCATGAGTGGCGTCAACACGATCGTGGTCGCGGGCGGGGTGGAGAGCATGAGCACGGCTCCTTACTACCTCCGCGGCGCACGTTATGGGTACGGGGCCGGCAACGCCGTGCTGGTCGACTCGAACACCGAGAGCCAGCCTCGCTCGCAACCCTGCGAGATCTACGGCAACCTGACGATGGGCCTCACCGCCGAGAACGTCGGCGAGAGATGGGGTATGGTATCCATCACGAGATACGCGCTCTCGCGGCGGTCCTTGAGCATGTCGTGGTACGTGCTGCTCTTGATGGTCTCGCTGAAGAGGGCCGCGCCGCGCCGAACCTCGTTTGAGCAGGTGGCGTTCCTGCGCCTGAAGGAAGAGCAGAGCCGCCGAGCCGACGACCAGCAGGGTCCCGATGGCAATGACGGCCGGCAGGATGACGGCCCAGCCGATTCCACCACCGCACGCTTGAAAGTGGCATGGCCCCAGTCTCCCCCGACCCGCCAAACACAGGGTGGGCGGGATGGTTCAGCGCTTACAGGAATGCAGCGGGGGCGGCATCCAACCAGACGGGGGCGTTCGCGGCGTCAGTGTAAAACAATTCAACAGAAAGTGCCAGCCGGAATCCCGAGCGCAGGATTCCGCCTCATGCGCGTCGCAATTCTCCCCGCCGCAACTGCTGGTACAGCCCCAGGGCCTCGTGGATGATCTTGATCGCGTCGGCGGGCCCATGAAGTCCTCGACCACCGCCTGCTTGTTCTCGAGGACCTTGTAGTCCTGGAAGAACCGCTGGATCTCCTTCGTCAGGTCGCGGGCAGCTGGGTGTGGTCGCTGTAGTCCGTTCACGGCCGGGTCGCGACGCAGACGGCGAGGATCTTGTCGTCGAGGCCCTTCTCGTCGCGCATGCGCATCACGCCGATGGCGCGGGCCTCGACGATGGTCAGCGGGTCCACCGGCTCCTGGCCGAGCACCAGCACGTCGAGCGGGTCGCCGTCGTCGCAGAAGGTCCGCGGGATGAACCCGTAGTTCGCCGGGTAGTGCACCGCGCTGTAGAGGACCCGGTCGAGCCGGAGGATGCCGGTCTCCTTGTCGAGCTCGTACTTGTTCTTGCTCCCGCGCGGGACCTCGATCACGACGGGGAACTCGCGCTCGATCAGTTGCTCGTCTACGTAGACGTCGTGCCAAGGATGCATCGTCCCTCGCTCTATGAGTCGACCCTGATGATGCCCTCCCTGATCGCGAAGCGAATCAGCTCGGTCCGGCTGTGCAGGCCGAGCTTCTCCATGATGTGCTCGCGGTGGGACATCGCGGTCTTGACGCTGATGCCCAGCATCGTCGGCCACCTCCTTGTTGCTGCTGCCCCTCGGCCACGAGCTTCAGCACCTGCTTCTCGCGGTCGGTCAGCGCCTCGTAGGGATCGGCCGCGCGCGGCGCCGTCGGCGGCCGCGGCCTGCGCGCATCGCCTCGCGCGCGACCTCGGGATCGAGCACCAGGCCGCCGCGGTGGACCGCCCGGATCGCCGCCGTCAGGTCCGCGCCGGCCGACTTCTTCAGCACGTAGCCCGACACCCCGGCCTGCAGGAACCGCCGCACGTACTCGCGGTCGTCGTACTGCGACAGCACGAGGATCCTCGTCCGGGGGCAGAGCTTGCGGATCTCGAGCGTCGCCTCGAGGCCGCCCAGGCCCGGCATCGCGATGTCCATCACGACGACGTCAGGCTCGAGCGCCTGCGCGCGCTCGATCGCCTCGCGCCCGTCGGCGGCCTCGCCGACCACCTCGATGTCGTCGGCCAGGCCGATGAGGGCCTTCACGCCTTCGCGGACGATCGCGTGGTCGTCGGCGATCAGCACGCGGATCTTGGTCATGCGCGCCCTCCGGGGGAACGCGGCACGGTGATGACGATGCGGGCGCCCTCGCCGGGGGCGGTGTCGATCGTCGACCGTCCCGCCGAGGGCTTCGACGCGCTCGGTCATGCCCGAGCAGGCCCCACCCGTGGCCTTCGCCCGGGCGCGTCGACGGCCGCCAGCTCGAACCCCTTGCCATCGTCCTCGATCTCGATGGTGAGCCGTCGCCGCTGATGCCGCCCTGGATGAGCACCTGCTCGGCCTCGGCGTGCTTGGCGATGTTGCTGATCGCCTCCTGCACGGCGCGGAAGAGCGCCGTTTCCATCTCGGGCGGCAGCCGGCGCTCGACGTCGCCGAACTCGCAGCGCACGGCGACGCCGCGCGGCTTCGAGCTGCCGGTCGGCGTACCAGCTGGATGGCGGACCAGAGGCCGAGGTCGTCCAGCACCGACGGCCGCAGGTCGTGGATCAGGCGGTGCAGTTCGTCGAGGCGTGCGCACGGCGAGGGCGCGGGCCTCGACCACGGGCGCGCGGCGCGCGCCCGGCGGCAGCCTGGCGAGGCCGCTTCGAGCCGCATGTCGAGGGCGCTGATCGTCTGGCCGGTCTCGTCGTGCAGTTCGCGGGCGAGGCGCTTGCGTTCGTCCTCCTGCGCGCGTGATCACCTTGCGCAGCAGCCGGCTGCGCGCCTGCTCGCGCTCGGCCAGCTCCGCGTTGAGCGCCTTCGAGTTCGCGCGTGCGGTCGTCGACGCGCCGCTCGAGCTCGCGTTCGCCTCGTCGATCGCGTCGATGCGACGACTTGAGCGCGCGCGCATGTGCTCGAACGAGCGCCCGAGGCGGCCGACCTCGTCGGCGCCGAGGTCGGGAATCGGCGGCGCCAGGTCGCCGCGCCGCGATGCGCTCGGCGGCGCGGTGAGCACGCCGAGCGGCCGAAGCACGCTCTGCCCCGCGCCCTAGGCGAAGAGCAGGGCGAGGCCCAGCAGCACGGGGCCGAGCCCCAGCAGCGCCCTGCGCAGGCGAGGCGGTGCCGGC
>CAWHIX010000004.1:0-26892 GCA_963829545.1 uncultured Actinomycetes bacterium | reverse complement strand
GGACTTGAACCGGGGACACCATGATTTTCAGTCATGTGCTCTACCAACTGAGCTATCCCGCCACACGCGGCGCATCTCATCCGCGAGGCGGGAGCGACGGGACTCGAACCCGCGACCTCCGACGTGACAGGCCGGCGTTCTAACCAACTGAACTACGCCCCCGCGAAACAGTCCGGCGCTTTCGCGCCTCAGGCCCGGAGATTATCGCACGCCTCCGGTCCTTTTGTCCTGACGAGCAGTGGGCGCAGCAGGATTTGAACCTGCGACCCCCTGCTTGTAAGGCAGGTGCTCTCCCACTGAGCTATGCGCCCAGACACAAATATGGGAAGTGCCCCCAGGGGAATTCGAATCCCCGCCGTCGCCTTGAAAGGGCGATGTCCTAGGCCGCTAGACGATGGGGGCACATTGCGCCACGGCTCGGTAGAGCGCGCAGCCGCGCCATGCTAACACAGAACCAGCCGACGGCCAACTGCCCGCAGGGCGGCGGCCAGGCGGCCCGCGACGGCGCGGCCGGTCCATCCGGCGTCCCGATGGACAAGATGGCTTGCCGGGCGGCCGCTCGTCGCGAAACGGGGCTGCCTGTGCTAGCCTCTTTGCCGGTCGCTCCCCCGCAGAAGGATCGGGATGAAACTCTCAGAACGAAGTAGCGTACTCATAGATCTGGCTGCTATCCGTCACAATGTCGCCCATCTTCGGGCGCAACTCTCCCCCGGCAGCCACATGCTGGTGGCCGTCAAAGCCGACGCCTACGGTCACGGCACCTTACCGGTGGCCCGAGCCGTGGTGGCGGCCGGGGCCCGGGGAGTGGCTGTAGCCACCGCCGAGGAGGCCATCGCCCTGCGCGATGCGGGGTTCGACTGGGGATCCTGGTCATGGGCCCTCTCTACAGTCAGGACCAATACGAGGAGCTGGCCTGCCGAGAGGTGGAGTTCGCCATCGTGAGCGACCACATGGCCGCCTCCGTCTTATCTCTGCGCCGCTCGCGCTGCAAGGCGCGCATCCACGTCAAAATCGATAGCGGCATGAACCGACAGGGACTCTTCCCCGATCAGGTTGATGCCTTCCTGCAGTCGATACGGGGCATCCCCGAGATCGAACTGGCCGGAGTTATGACCCACTTCGCCTGCGTGGCCGAGGACCCCTCTTCCGTCGACCGCCAGCTGGAACGTTTCCTACCCGCCGTGGAGCGGGTGCGCCGCGAGTGGCCCCACGCCGCCGCCCACGCCGCCAACAGCGCTGCCACCGTCTCCGACGCCCGCTCTCATCTTGACTTCGTGCGCTGCGGATGCGCGGTCTACGGGCTCTCCCCCTGGCAGGAAGACGCGCTCGCCGAAGGTCTGCAACCCGCACTCACCTGGAGGTCGCAGGTGGTGATAGTCAAACGGGTGCTACCCGGGGAAGGGGTCGGATACGGTCATACCTTCCTGCCGGAGAAGGCCACCGACGTGGCTCTCATCCCCATCGGCTATGGCGACGGGGTATTCCGGGCGCTCAGCAACCGGGGCGAGGTGCTCATCAGCGGGCGCCGCTACCCTATGGTGGGGCGGGTGTCGATGGACTCCTTCGGGGTGGACGTGGGAACCGAGGGCCGAGTGCAGGTGGGAGACATCGTGACCCTGATCGGAGCCGACGGAAACGAGCGCATCACGGTGGAGGAGGTCGCCCACCGCCTCGACACGATCAACTACGAGATCACGTGTGACATCGCGCTCGACCGAACCGAGCGGCACTTCCTGAACGGCGACTGAGCGCCAAGCACGCAGGCCGGGCCCCGGGCCCGTCGGGCAGCGCGCTAGCCCGGGCCGCACGCCGGCTGCAGAACCGCCCGCGCCGGCAAGCCGGCGCGGGCGGGCATCATCGCGAAGGCCGCGGGTGGGCGGCCGGCGCCCCGGCTAGGGCAGCCGCAGTCCGCACGTGCGGCAGAACTTGTCTCCCAGTTCGTAGTCCTTACCACAGGCCGCGCACAGCCGGGCCTGCTCTTCGGCATCCACTGCGTCCTCTGCCGGTAAGACCGCAGCAGCCGGAACGTCAACAGCCGCTTCCTCGGTAGAACTGTTGGGCCAGACCGGTGGCGCCGCCCAGGTCTTGGGCGGAGGCGTCTCGGCGACCGTCCGGCCTGAAGCGGCGCGCGGCCGCGGCAACAGGGGCGGCTGTTGGCGCGCGGCCCAGGCCGCCCCTGCTGCGCCGGCCTGAGCGCTGGGCTGCTGTTCGTAGGGGGGCGGTCCGGCGGGGCCGTAGGGGCCGGCGCCGCCTCCCGGGTAGCCGCCCTGGGCCGTGTAGGGCCAGGTGGCCGGTCCGCCCAACCGGTTCTTGAGTTCGTTCGTCTTGAGCCAGTAGAGAACCCAGCAGATCAACTGGGCGATACCCACCGCCCAACCGATCACGGGCACCCAGCCCAGGAAGAAGGAGGCGATGGCCAGAACGCCGGTGGCGATCCCAACGTTATAGCCCTGGTCACCTTCGGGTGTCCAGCCGCGCAGACCGTACTCGGCCAGGAGCGACTCCTTGATCTTGATGACCGTGTAGATGAACCAGCCCAGGTTGAAGATGGGGATGAAGTTCAACCACACGTGCCCCGGGGGCATGGCCCGATTGCGCGGATCGACGCGCTGCAACAGCGTCTGCAGGTTCCACAGGAAGAAGAACCAGGGCACGCACAGGATGATGAGCATGATGATGGAGCCCACGAAGGCGGCCCATCCCCAGCCCCAATCCCAATCCCAACCCATCATTGGAAACATGGCGACCTCCTCGAGACTCGTCGGACTAGAGAGTCATACCCTTTGTGGTCATTTCCTTACCATGGCGACCGCCCGGTCGCGCGCTTCCTCCAGCATCTTGAGGTCCGGAGCCTTTATGTGGCCGTTCTGCTGCAGGAGGTCGATGGCCGCCCGCGCGTCGGTGATGTCCTTGAGCGTGGTCTGGTAGACCTCGTCCCAGCTCATCTCCAGCCGGGCCACGCCGTCCTTGATGGCCTGCATGGCCACGTCGGCGGCCTCGCGGGCAAACACTTCCGTCTCCTGCATGGTGGGCATGATGTGATCGGGGGTGATGCCCTTCTCCTGCGCGTAGTCCGCGACGGCATGCGCGGCGGCGATGGCCATCTCGTCGGTGATCTTGCGGGCCCGCACCATGAGGGCACCCTTGAGGATCCCGGGGAAGCCGATGGAGTTGTTCACCTGGTTGGGGAAGTCACCCCGGCCCGTGGCAACGACGTAGGCACCGGCGTCCTTGGCAGCATAGGGATAGATCTCGGGCACCGGGTTGGCGCAGGCGAAGACGATGGACTTCTCCCCCATGGAGCGCACCCAGGCCGGCTTGATGGTGTCCGGGCCCGGCTTGGAGGCGGCAATGACCACGTCGGCGCCCTTGAGGGCCTCCTCTTCGGTCGCGATGCGCCCGGGGTTGGTCGCTTCGCAGATCTCCCACTTGCGGTAGTAGGCGGTATCGGCCTTCACGTCGTCGCGGCCCTTGTGCAGACCGCCCTTGCTGTCGAAGACGATCATCCTGTCCGGGTCGGCCCCGTCGGCCAGAAGCAGCCGCGCGGCGGTGCTGTTGGCGGCGCCCGCCCCCAGCAGCACTATCCTGCACCTGACCCAGTTCCTTACCCACCACGCGCAAGGCGTTGATGAGTCCGGCCAGGGTCACGCTGGCCGTCCCTTGAGCGTCGTCGTGCCACACGGGGATGTCGCATTCCTCGCGCAGAGTGTCGAGCACCTTGAAGCAGTTGGGCTGGGAGATATCCTCCAGGTTGACGGCACCGAAGCTGGGCTCAACCATCTTCACGAAGTCGATTATCTTGTCGGCGTCGTGCTTGCCCTCTTTGTTGTAGCTGTTGATGCAGAGAGCCACCCCGTCGACGCCCCCCAGATACTTCATGAGGAAGGCCTTGCCCTCCATCACGCCCAGCCCGCCCGAAGGCGTGACGTCGCCGTCGCCCAGGACCCGGGTGGAGTCGCTGACCACGGCCACCAGGTTGCCCCGGTTGCTCAGGTCGAAGGAGGCGTCGTTATTGTCGCGGATGGTGGTGGACACCATGGATACGCCGGGGGTGTAGTAGACGTTGAACCAGTTGAAGCCGTAGATGCCGGCCTTGGGCATGCTCTGGATCTTGCCCCGATAGAACGTGTGCGCGCTGGAAGCCAACTCCTTCAGGAAGATGGTCTGCGCCTTTGCCCGCTCCTCGGGGGTGAAGTCGTCCGGGAAGTACGACCCGAGGTCGGAGAGAGCCAGGTCAGGTGTCTTCATTGTCCGCTCCGATTGTCGTCGTGTGAGGCAGGGAAAGGGTGGTCTCCATCATAACATCGAGGCTCGGGGCGGCAAACGCGCCGATATCCCGCCTTTCGCCCCGGCGCCCCGGCGCCCCGGCAAAAAGCGCCGTTCTCGCGGTGCGCGGTATCGACACGACGCCACTCAGGCAGTACGATGCCAGCAGCCACGTGACAACGCCTACCTGGGGTACCCATTTGGAGCTTGCTGATCCCAAGCCGCAAGAGCTGGAGACGGCCGACGGCCAGAGGTCGGCCGTGGAAACGGCCGCCATCCTGCAGTCCCCCGGTCTTCAGTCTCAGGACGTCAAGCCCGTTCACGAGGCCCAGCGCTTCACCGACTCCATCGTGCGCAAGGTGCTGCTCTGGCTCTTTCCGGCCTGGATACGCCCCAACCACCTGACCGTCCTGCGCTTCATCCTCACCCCGGTGGTGCTCCTGCTCCTCTACTACGACCTGCCCTGGTGGGCCCTGGGGATCTTCGTAGTGGCCATCTGCACCGACTTCATCGATGGGACCATGGCTCGGACCCGTGGCCAGATCACCCCGACCGGCATCATCATCGACCCCATCGCGGACAAGCTGCTGGTCGGCTCGGTACTGGCCTGGTTGGGCTGGGACTACCTGGTCGTGAAGATCATTCTCATCTTCATCGCCCTCGAATTGATCTTGACCGCCGTGGGTATCGGGATCGCCGGGCCGGGACAGCGGGCCCGCCCCTCCAACGCCTTCGGCAAAGGAAAGATGGTCGTGCAGAGCGTCGCCCTAGTCTTGTTTATCGTCGCGAGCATCCTCGATCTCGATGGTCTTTTGACGGCGTCCCTGTATCTGCTCTGGGTGGCCCTCGCACTGGCCGCGCTCAGTGGCATCACGCACGTGGTGGGGATGAGTTCGGCCCGCAGGGGGCGGACGAAAGGCTAGACCGGGCGGGCTTTCACCAGGCGGGTCCATTCCACAAGGGCCACCAAGAAAGCAGCCAGCCGGTCCCGCAGTTGCTCGTCGGTCAACTCGCCGGCGGCATCGAACTTCTGGCCGGCCATGGGGACGCGCAACTCGGGCTGCACCATGACCAGGGAGTTGGTCTGGATGAATACCTGGCGCAGGGCCAACTGGGCCCGCACCGTTCCCCCTTCACCGCTCGAGGCCCCGATGATGCCCACCGGCTTCCCCTTGAGTACCGAAGTCTTGTTGGGGCGCGAGGCCCAGTCGATGGCGTTCTTGAGCACGCCCGGTATGGAGTAGTTGTTCTCGGGGGTGGCGATGAGTAGTGCGTCGGACGCCCGGATGGCCTCTTTGAACTCGAGGACGGCCGCGGGGTCGCCTGCGGCGAGGACGTCGGCGTTGAAGTGCGGGATCTGGTCGATGTCGTGGATCTCCATGGTGACGCCCTCGGGGAGCAACTGCGCCGCCGCCCGCAGGAGACCCCGGTTGTAGGACCCCTGCCGCAGGCTGCCGGGGATGCCGAGTATGTGAAAGGCCCGCTCGTCCATATCTCTTCCCTCCGCGCCGCCGCTCGACGGCAGTCGGCGCATCCCGGACGTGTTCGCCACAGGGTCCATCGCGGACCGCTGGATAGGATACTAGCTTCCGGTGTAAGGTAGGCGTCATGGATACACGAGACCTGGAACGCAAGTCATCGGCGGTGACGCTCTCCGACATGGAGGTGTTCATCTTCCCCGAGTTGATGTACGGCCTGTTGCTGGCCAACATCATGTCCCCGCGCATCTGGCGCTGGCTGGATGATCCCTGGTTCGACGGCCTGCAGAAGATGACCCCCTACCGCCGCATCACCCGGGTCAAGCAGTACATCATGGACCACTACGCCTTCAACCTCGATCTCGACACCTGGGGTCTCACCGCCAAGCAGCGCGAGATGGAGCGCTTCAAGGACCTGGTGCGCCCCGAGGCCCTCGCGCAGTCGAACGCGCTCTTCGGCTACGAGGGCGACAAGTACTATTTCGACATCGACATCCGCACGCACTTCGGCCTCGACAAGTACGAGGGCGACATCATCCCCTACTGGAAGACGGAGACCGTGGAGGCCATGGACGCCTTCGTCCACCGCCCCGGGTACGGCACCGGCGCCGGGGAATGCGTCTCGCTGGCCGCCCTCTACGCTGCCGCTCTTTTCGTGGTCGCGGCCATCCCGCTCAAGGAGATCTTCCTGATGGCCACCCCCCTCCACTCCCAGAACTTCGTGGACGTGGGCACGGGCATCCTCACCAACAACCGCCGGCTGGTCACCAAGACCATGTGGTTCAACGGCACGGCCCTGTCGGCCCAGGCGCGCAGGGCGCTGGAGAACGAGCGCGTGACCCTGGTGGCCCACGAGAGCGGGTTCATCCACACGCTCTTCCCCGTCGCGACCATGGATCCCGAGGCCTACAAGCATTTCTCCACCAAGCTGCGCCGCTTTCTGCAGACGTCGCTCACCCCCGAGATCATGGGCAACTTCATCCGCCACAGCGCCGAGCTGCAGAAGTGCTTCCAGGTGCGCTGGTTCAACTTCGGTGCCGGCAAGTACATCGCCATGGAGAAGCTCCTGGCCTACGAATACAAGGCCCCCTACCGCTTCAACGACGAGACGCGGGAGCGGTTGATGATGGAGGTGGCCGGCGAGGATTTCGAGTCGCATCCGCTCCCGGGCCGCATCGTCCTCGACGACCTGGAGCGGCTGGTGCACGAGCAGAAGGTCGACATCCGTACCGATAGCGGCTTCGCCCTGCTGGTGAAGGAGGTCGGCGAATCGTGCCCCAACGCCCAAGACGCCATCGAGCGGCTGCGTCACTTCATCTGGACGGAGCCGCGCCTACCGGACGCCGGGAGCAAGACGTTCGAGCGCGACCAGCCGCCGCTGGGCCTCGAGCACGGGATGACGCGCGACGACATCATCGCTCGGCTGGAGGAGATCCGCGAGGCCAACGAACTGGCCGAGTTGTCTTTCTACGCCTACCGGGACCTGAACCGCACCTCGCCGGAACCCTTCCTGAAGGCGGCTATGGAGCGCTGCCCCGTGTCGGTGACGGCCGCGACCGAGCTGAGCGACGACGAGGTCGTGGCTGCGATCGAGGCACTGGAGAACGAGTCGATCTACGACGAATCCGGACGCCTGGCCCAGCCGGACGAGGTGTGGAACTACCAGCGCGGCGATGGTGTCGAGAAGGCCGTGCTGCTGGCGAACATCCTCGGAGCGCGGCATCCTCGGGCGTCGATGACAATCGAGGTGGAACCGGCGTCCGCGATCCTGCACCTGGACGAACGCACCTACCGGTTCACGAGCAGCAAGGACCTTCGCCCGCAGACGTGGCGCCCCCGCTCCTGAGGGCGATGCGATGAGCGGGCCCCCAGCCGCCGACGCCGCCGAGGCGCCGCCGCCGGTCGGCGATCCGCCGCAGCCCCATTCTCTCGGCTACCTCTATCCGGTCAGCTTCCTCTCCGGCACGATCATCATCGCCCTGGGGCCGATCCTCGACCCCGTCCTGCGCGATCTGGACATACCCCTCTCCCAGGGCGGATTGCTGGCGGCCGGCTTCGCGGGCGGCCGCGTCCTGGGTCTACTCCTCCTCAACATGGTCCTGGCGAGAGTGCCCCTCAAGTGGCTGGTGGTTGGCGGAGCCTCCTTCCAGGCCCTCAGCCTGACTATTTGCGCGCTGACCGGCAGCCTCTGGTCGCTGGTAGCCGCCCTGGCCCTGGTCGGATTGGCCGCCACCATCCCCGTGGTCGTACCCGCCATGTGGGTGGGGGCCTACGCGAAGCGGACGGCCGAGAGGGCCATGATGCTCGTCCTCATCTTCTTCGCGGGAGGCGTGCTTACCACTCCGCTCGCCATCGGCATCGCGCTGGCGCTGGGGGCGGGCTGGCGCTGGATCCTGGGCGGGGAGGCGGCCTTCGCCTTCCTCACGGCAGTGGCGTTCCTCGCCATCCCTCTGGCGAACGTCCCGGGGAGGGAGAACATCCGCCTGCCCCAGTTCCGCGAACTGATCAGGTTCGATCCCCGGGTCCTGGGCGTGGTCCTCGGGGCCATGTTCGTGTACATCGGGGCCGAGCACATCCTCAACATCTGGCTGGCCGAGTTCCAGATCGAGACGTTCGGAGCCGGCCAGGGAGCCGCGGCCCTCGCGCTCACCCTCTTCTTTGCTGGGATGCTGGGAGGGCGCTTCTTCACCGTGCCGCTGACCCGGCGCGTCGTCGCTTGGAAGATGCTGGCCGTCTCCGGCCTGCTCATGGCCCTGTTCGCCGTTCTCACCGCTTTCGCTCCGAGTCTGGCCGTCTCCGAAGTGACCATCTTCCTCGCCGGGCTGGGCGCTTCGCCCTCCTACCCACTGCTCTCCAGCTATATCAACCGCTTCCCGGCGAAGTACTCGGGGTTGGTCTACTCGCTCATCACCCTTGCCGTGATAGTGAGCGGAGCCCTTTTCGCCTATGTCGTCGGACCGGCGGCGGAAGCGCTGGGCATGCGGACCGCCCTGGCTCTCTCCGCCGCCCCGGCGCTGGGTCTGGTCATCCTTGCCTTCTTCCTCCCCCGAAAGTCGCTCGGCACCACCTCCGGCTGAGGCCGTGGCCGTGTTCGCATCCCGGGCGGTCGCCGACGCCGCCATGAGCCAGTATCATTGCCTGAAGCGGTAGATGCGCACGCGAGAGGAGACCCGAAGGTGTACACGCTGAGCGAGACCGATCTGCTAGACCTCCGTGAGGCCAAGGCCCGGCTCGAGCATCCGGGTCTGGCCGCCAGACTGGCCGACGCCTTTGGACGCCCCATCGAAGCCGGCGTGAAGTTCCTGCCCGGCAATTGGAACCAGCGGGTGGCGGGCTTAGCGGAAAGCGCCCTCACGCGCGGCCTCCAGGTCTCCATATCCTCCCTCAAGAAGGGGCGCGCAGGCCGCTCGCGCGACAGGCTGCACCGGTTGGTCGTGACCGGTTCGGGGGCGGCCTCTGGAGCGGCGGGACTGGCCTCCCTGGCGGTGGAGTTGCCCTTCTCCACGCTCGTGATCATGCGTTCCATCGCGGATATAGCCCGCAGTGAGGGGTTCGACCTCGCCGAGCCCGAGGTGAAGCTCGCCTGTCTCGAGGTGATGGCTCTGGGCGGACGCAGCACGGGAGACGATGCCGTGGACAGCGGTTACTGGCTGGTGCGCGGGGCCCTGGCCCAGTCGGTTGCCAACGCGGCCACCTTCATCGCCGAGAAGGGGGTTACCAAGGAGGGAGGGCCCGCTATCGCCCGCCTGATAGCCATCGTCGCCTCCCGCTTCAGTACAGTGGTCACCCAGGCGGCCGCGGCCAAGGCTATCCCCGTCATCGGGGCAGTGTCCGGAGGAACGGTCAACTACCTGTTCATGCACCACTACCAGGAGATGGCCCGCGGTCACTTCACGGTCAAGCGACTGGAGAGGAAGTACGGCCCGGAGGCGGTGGAATGGGCCTACCGGCAACTCTGACACGGCGGGTGCCGCGTGTCTCGACCCCGAACGTCGCACGACCGGCGCCACCTGGCGCCTATTCGACCCCCACAGCCCGCTTCATGGCTTCGGTCAGCGACTGCTTCTGTTGGACCTCGAACCATCCCTCCCAGGGATCGCCCTTGAGGCGACGCAAGCGATTCTCCAGGTTCTTCACCGTGTAGGAGTCGGGGCGGACGGAGCCACTCAATTCGGTCCAGCGCAGAGGCACGGCTACCGTGGCGTGGTCTTTGGCCCGCGTGGAGTAGGGGGCGATGGAGGTCGCTCCCCGGTTGTTGCGCACGTAATCCACGTAGATCTTCCCGCCTCGCTTGGCCTTGGACATGTTGGCTGTGTAGCGATCGGGCGCGTGAGCGACGAAGGCCTCCGCCACCGCCTTGCAGAACGTCCGCACCGTCTCCCAGTCTTCGCCGGGGGTGATGGGCGCCTCCACGTGAAGGCCCTTCCCGCCTGTGGTCTTGACGAAGCTCTCCAGCCCCAGGGCCTGTAGTACCTCGCGCATGAGCCGGGCTCCGTCGACCAGCCCGGTCCAGGTGACCGCGGGGTCGGGGTCGAGGTCGAACACCAGCAGGTCGGGATGCTCGATGTCCGGCCACGTCGATCCCCAGACGTGGATCTCGAGGACGCCCATCTGGGCCAAGCCGGCGAGGCTACCGGCTTCGGTGATGGTCAGATAGGTGTCGGGCCCAGCCGACTCCTCGATGGTCACGCGCTCGAAGGGTCCGGGAAAGTCCTCGCCGGGGTGTTTGTGAAAGAAACAGGGTCCGCCCCGGCCACGGTTCTGCCGTATCACGGTCGCCCCGTCGACGCCCTCGGGACAACGCACCATCGATACTGGTCGGCCGAGGACGTAGGGCAGCATCCATTCGGCGACCCGGTCGTAGTGCTCGACCAGGCCCTTCTTGGTCACCCCGTCGACCGGCCAGAGGATCTTGCCGGGATGGGTCAGCGTTACGCCGTGGACGATCTCCGCGCCGGAGGGCACGGCCTTCGCGGGATCGGCGGTCCCGGCAGCCGCGACTGCTTCCGCGCGAGCGGTGACCCGGGCCGGCGCGGCGGCCTTCGCGGGCGCCTCGACCTGCGAAGGGGCCTCGACCTGCGAAGGCGCCTCGGCCCCAGCAGCCGCAGCGCCGGCCGGCGGCGCTTCCTCCAACACCACCTCCGCCGGGACCTTGTCGTCGCGAAGGCCCTTGAAGCTGGCGTGACGTATGTCGCCTTCGCGGGTCCACTCCGAGAAAGCCACCTGGGCCACCAGTTCCGGCCGGACCCAATGCGCGCCCTTGGGCACCCGGTCCGTCTGCGCCTCGAAGGGCGAGGCGTCGATCTCTATCCGCTCGCAGCCTCTCCCCCAGCTCGCGCAGCAGCTTTTCGCTGAAGCCCGTCCCCACTTTGCCCACGTACCTCAACGCGCCGTCCTCATGCACCCCCAGCAGGAGAGCCCCGAAGCCTATCCGGGTGCCGGATGGGTCGGTCCAACCACCGATGACGAACTCCTGCTCCAGACGGCACTTGGTCTTCAGCCACTCGCCGCCTCTGGCGCCGGGCCGATAGCGGCTCCCCGCCTTCTTGCTCACCACCCCTTCCAGCCCATGCAGACAGGCCTGTTCGGCGAACGCCGACCCCTGCCCGGCGATGTGATCCGAATACAGGATCCGTCCCCCCTCCGGGACTCGGGAGAGGAGGCGGCGCAGCAACTCTCTACGCTCTTCCAGAGTGACGTCGATAAGTTCGTATCCGTTGAGGTAGAGGAGGTCGAACACGTAGTAGACGAGCCTGCCCGCGGTCTCGACGCTATCCGATCCAGCTCCTGCGCCATCCTGTGAGCGGCCGTGACTGTCGGCGCCGAGAACCGCCTGCAACGCCTGGAAATCGGTAGTACCGTCCGGCATCTGCACCACCACCTCGCCGTCGAGCATGGCGCTCTCCACGGGAAGTCGAGCCAGCTCGTCGGCCAGCACCCGGTAGTGCCCGGTCCAATCCTTGTCGTTGCGGGAGTACATCTCCACTTTGCCGTGGTCGAGGCGGCTGAGGACCCGGTAGCCGTCAAACTTCACCTCGTGCAGCCAGGCGTCGCCCTCCGGCGCCTGCGCGACCAGCGTGGCCAACTCGGGGCGGACGAAGCGGAGCATCGGAGAGGCGGCGCGGGCGCCCTGCAGGGCCGACGGGTCGAGCGCGAACTCCTCTCCGGGATGGGCGTCGCTCTGCTCGTCGACGAGACGGTCGCCATGCCACACGCTCGTCTCCCCGGCGGCGGCGATCTCCTCGAGGGTGCGCCCGCTGGCCACCGAGCGGTCCTTATCCGCGAGGAGGGCCCCGCCGTCGCCGTCCACAGCCTCGTCGTCCCGGTGCTTGATCAGCAGCCAGTTCTCCTTGTCCCCTTCTCCGGGCCGGGGCTTCATGCGCACCAGCACCCAACTTCCCTTGAGCTTCTCTCCCTGGAGGGTGAACTTCAGATCGCCCCTGCGCAGTCCCTCGTGGGGATCGCCCACCGGCTCCCAGACCCCGCGATCCCAGAGTTGCACGGTCCCTCCCCCGTACTCGCCCTTGGGGATGGTCCCTTCGAAGCCGCCGTACTCGAGAGGATGGTCTTCCACCCGCGCGGCCAGATGCCGGTCCTTGGGATCGAGGGACGGCCCTTTGGGCACGGCCCAGGACAGGAGGACGCCGTCGAGTTCGAGTCGGAAGTCGTAGTGCAGCCTGCGCGAGGCGTGCTTCTGGATGACGAACGAAAGGCCGCCGCCGAGCGGGTGCGGCGCTGCCTCCCCCTGTAACTGCGGCGGACCGGAGGGTTCCGGCGTCTTGTCGAAGTCACGCTTCTTCCGGTAGTCCTCCAGGGGCGGCATGAGCCTAGCCCGCCTTCCTCTTCTTGCCCGCAGCGCCGGACTTCGCCGGCACGGCGGGCTCCGCCGCCGGCCTTGGGCGGGCGGACGCTGCTTGAGAAGCGCCGCCCTCAGCGCCGGCGTCACCGCCGCCACCGTCCCCCGAACCGCCTGCGGCATCCCGCTGCTCCATGCTGCGTTTCAGCAGGGCCATGATGTCGACCACGTTGCCTTCGCGTGCCTCCGGGCGCGGGACGGCCACCTCCGTCACCTCGCCGCCTTTGACCTTCTCCTCGATCACGCGCAGGAGGTCCTCGCGGTAGGTGTCGGTGTACTGGTCGGGTTCCCAGTCGGCCGTCATGGCTTCGACCAGTTGCTCGGCCATCTTCAACTCCTGCGGGCTCACGTTGAGCTTGTCGAGGTCCTCGCCGGGAAGGTCGAAGTCGGAGGCGTCCCGCAACTGGTAGGGCCAGCGGAGCGTATAGGCGAGCAGGGCGGGGCCGTCGGCTATCAGAGCGCAGAGGTGCTGGCGTTCGCGGATGACGATCTTGGCCACCCCCACTCTTTGCGTGCGCTGAAGGGTCTCGCGCAGCAGCGCATAGGCCTTGCGACCCGCCTTGGATGGCTCGGTGTAGTAGGGAGTGTCGTAGTAGGCGATGTCGATCTTCCGGCCGTCGACGAAGTGCATTATGTCTATGGTCTGGGTGGCCTCCACGTTCGCCCTGCGCAGATCGTCCTCATCGACGACCACGTACTGGTCCTTCTCGTACTCGTACCCCCTGACCACTTCCTCGTACGGGACCTCGTGATCCTCATCGTCCACGCGCTTGTTGTGGATACGACTCAGATCGTCCTTGTGCAGCATGTGGAAGTTGATGTCGCCCTGGGTGCTCTTGGCCGGATAGAGGGCCACAGGAATGGTCACCAAGCCGAAACTGATAGCTCCCCTCCAAAGCGCACGCGCCATCTTCTCCTCCTGCTACGACGTTTCCCGGTGTCTATACCCAGATTCCAAGGGATTCATGGACCCACGCGGTTTCCCTGCGCGTGTCGCCCCGACGGGTTATGCTATCTGCGTAAGCTTCGCATCTATCATCCGGCCACGCGCGTGCACGCCCGGATGGAACGAAAGGAGCAGCCGTTCATGAGCATCAAGGGGACGAAGACCGAGCAGAACCTCCTCAAGGCCTTCGCCGGTGAGAGCCAGGCCAGGAACCGCTACACCTTCTTCGCCAGTGTGGCCAAGAAGGAGGGCTACGAGCAGATAGCAGCCATCTTCGAAGATACCGCGGCCAACGAGAAGGAACACGCCCAGATGTTCTTCAAGTATCTCGAGGGTGGACCGGCGGAGATCACCGCCTCCTACCCCGCCGGCAAGATCGGCACGACTGCGGAGAACCTCCTGGCGGCGGCCGACGGGGAGCGCGAGGAATGGAGCGAGTTGTATCCCGACTTCGCCTCGGTGGCCAAGGAGGAGGGCTTTCCGGCAGTAGCCACTACCTTCCAGGAGATCGCAGAGGTGGAGGAGGGCCACGAGACCCGCTACCGCAAGCTGCTCGACAACGTCGAGAAGGGCCGGGTCTTCACCCGCGAGGCTCCTGTGAAATGGCGCTGCCGCAACTGTGGATACATCCACGAGGGCACGTCGGCACCCGACGTGTGCCCCGCCTGCGAGCACGCCCAGAGCTACTACGAGCTCTTCGTGGAAGCGTACTAGCGCGACCGGGAGACGGCTTTCGCGCGGACAGAGCGGGGCGGCGCCTCCTCCGGCGGAGGAGGCGCCGCCCCGTCTCATGTCCCACGCCGCGTCACCCGAAGGGGCCGCCGCCACGCTGCACACTTCGGCTGCCTACGTCAGGTAGTCGTTCCTCACGTCCTGCGACACCAGCCCGTCGGTGACTTCGATGATGCGGTCGGCCTGCTGGGCGATCGCGCGGTCATGGGTGACGATGATGAAGGTGGTCCCCATCTCGTCGTGGATGCGGCGGAACAGTTCGTAGACCATGGCCGAGTTCTGCGTGTCGAGATTGCCGGTCGGTTCGTCGGCCAGGAGAATATCGGGCTCGTTCATGAGAGCACGGCCGATGGCCACCCTCTGCTTCTGCCCCCCAGAGAGCTGATCGGCGCTCTTATCGGCCAAGCCGCCCACACCCAGGAAAGAGAGCACTTCGTCCGCCCGTTCCCTCGTGCCGCCGCCGTGTCCGCCCTGTCCCGCACCTATCCAGGTGGGAACGAGCAGGTTCTCGAGTACCGAGAACTCGGGCAGCAGGTGGTGGAACTGGAACACGAAGCCCAGATGCTTGTTGCGAAAGGCGGCCTTCTCCTTCTTCGAGAGCGCTCCCACGTCCGTCCCCAGGAGCTGCACCGTCCCCTGGGTGGGCGTGTCGAGCAGACCCAGCATGTTGAGGAGCGTGGACTTGCCGCTGCCCGACTGCCCGATTATGGAGAGGAACTCCTTGCTCTCCACACGGAAGGAGACCCCGCGCAGGGCCTGCGTCTTGACCGTGGTCCCGTACTCCTTGGTGACTTCGCTGACCGTGATGACGTCAGGCACCCTGGATCACCTCGATGGGGTCGAGTCGCGACGTTCTGCGGTACGGAATGATGGCCGACACGAGAGCAACGCCGATCCCTATCGCCGCCGAGATGAGGATGAAGCCCGGCTGCGGCTCGATGGGGAAGAGTCCGCTGTCGCCCTGCGCGGCGATGGCGCTGAACACCTCGATCAGCGCTAGGCTGACAGCGATTCCCAAGACGGTACCCACCACCCCCAGGATCCCCGCCTGATAGAGAAAGACCAGCCCGGTCCGGGCATCGCGCATGCCCAGGGCTTTGAGGATGCCTATCTGCCTGGTCTTCTGCACCGCCGAGATGGCGAGGGTCGACGCGATGCCGAGCATGACGGCCACGATCACGAACACCTGGATCATGATGGACGACGTGCTCTGGCTCTGCAGCGCGGACAGAAGATCGGCGTTGGTCTCCTGCCAGTCGGTGACCTCGACGTCCGGGAACTCCGCCGATATCTCCGCGGCCACCTCCTGGGAGGCGAAGACGTCGTCTATCTGCATCTCTACCGCGCTGACCTCGTCCGACGGACGGCCCAGCGCCTCACTGGCCTGCTCCAGCCCCATGAAGACCGACTGCTGGTTGACCGCCTGCGTGCCCAGGTCGAAGACGCCTTCAAGGGTCGAGGTCAGCCGCGAGCCGTCGGCCAGCACGAGTTCGACGGTGTCGCCCGGCACGAGGCCGTTCGCCTCCACGAGCTCCTTGCCGAGAAGGATGTTGCCGCCGGTCAGAGACGCCTGCCCGGCGATCAAGCTGTCGGATAGCTTGTAGATGGAGTCGAGGTCCGCGAAAGTCCCACCCTTGGCCACGACAGGCGAGCCGGAGTCACCCAGCGCGATGAGGGCGGAGAGCACCTGCACCGGAGCCACGGCGGTAACCCTGGGATCGGCCTCCACTTGGGAACGCATGTCCGAGGAGAAGGTCAGGGAGGCGTCCCCTTCGGCGGGCTTCACCGTCACCTGCGAGCTGGAGCCCACCGTGGTCTCCACGAGGGAATCCTGGAGACTGGTGATGAGAGAGCCCACGAAGACCTGCACGGCTATGCCGACGGCGATTCCCAACACGATGAGCAGCGACTGCCCCTTGCTCCGCCACAGGAAGCGACGGGCGATGCGGAGCTCAAGCATCGCCGCCCGCCTTATCGCCGGCGGCTTTGGAGGCGCCGGCGCCTTGGACACGCGCCGCCTGCGCCAACTCGCCCAAAAGCTCGTCGATAGACCCGGCCAGCAGGTCGCCCCAGCCGTCGGCGGAGCGTGCGAAGGCCGGCCCGCCGACCACTATGCGGACGCCGGGAAGGTCTTCGCGCAGCCGGTTCACCCCCTGATGGAGCACCGTACGCTGGAAGTGTGTCGACGCGGAGAGGCAGACGACGTCCGCCCCCATCTCCCGAGCACAGTCCACCATCTGCTCGAAGGGCGTCAGCGCCCCCACGTAGACGGTGCGGAAACCGCGCAGGTCGAAGCGATCGACCAGCATGCGCAGCCCCAGGTCGTGCGTCTCCTCGGGAGGACAGAAGAAGGCCACGGTGACCGGTACCGGCTCCACGAGCGCCTTCGCCGCCAGCACGCGCGGGTACAGGGCGTCGATGGCGGTACGCACGGCCGAGGTGAGAAGATGCTCCTCCCAGACCGTGGCTTCCCTCTCTTGCCAGCGGGCTCCCAGCCATTCGAGGAAGGGAGTCAGGACCCGAGTATAGAGTTCCTCGAGCGGCATTCCGGCCTCGGCGGCGGCCAAGATCGTAGCCGACCGTCCCTTCGCGGTCGCGGGCAGGTAGCGCTTCCTTCAGCCTGCTGAGTGTCGCCTCGGCGTCGATCTAGCTCTCCTTGCGAACCTTCCAGATCTGCTCCCCCGGCCAGCGACGATACCACTCCAGGTCGACCTCGTCACGATAGGTGCTGGTGGCATCCTGCGGGGGACGAACCTCGATGAGATCCTCGATAACGAATCCGTGGGCTCTGAAGAGGCGGATCCAGCCGCCATAGGGGAGCATGAACTCCACGTATCCCTCCCAGGGCAGTTTCCACATCCCGAAGTAGTCCTGAAGAAGACGGTCCCCGGCGTGATCCTCGTTCTCCTCGTAGCACATCTCGATGACGGGGGTGGAGCCGGAGAAGGCCAGAAGACCCCCGGGGCGCAGCAGCCGCGCGGCCTCGGCCACGGTTGCATAGGGATCGGCGAAGGTCATGGCCCCGTAGTCGCAGAAGACGATGTCGAAACTCTCGTCGGGGAGAGGGACGGCTTCGGCGCTGGCGTGCACCAGCGGGAAGTCCACACCGGCCTCGACCATGAGGCGGCGGGCGTGGGCAAGCTGGTTCTCGGAGAGGTCCAGCCCCACGGGACGGGCCCCCAGGTTGGCGAGGGCGATCGACCACTGGGCCGCGCCGCAGCCCAATTCGAGGATGTCGAGACCCCGGACATCCCCGAGCACCTGCAGCTCGGACTCCGGGATCTGCCACACCCCCCAGCCGTGTCCGCCGGAGTCCGCCAGTTGAGGGCCGTGGTCGGTCTGATAGCTGTCACAGTCGGTGTTCCACGAGTCGCGGTTCTGCGCCGCGTGTTCGGAAAGGCCCTCCGGCCCTAGGGATGGTGTTTCCATGAGGTTCTCCTTGCTTGGGGTAGGCAACGACATCCACGCCTGCCCCGTCAGATGCTTGCGACAGAGGGGATCACCGAGTTCATGCTACAGGGACGACGTGATGCGGGCAACGGCCCCCTGGCCGAACGGGCCGGATCGACGACCCGTGCGGACGGATGGTGCCTCGCCGTGGGAAGATATGCAGGTACGAACCAGAAAGGGGCGACACATGGCCGAGCAGAGCAACCCGCGCGTGACCTTCACCACCTCGAAGGGCGACATCATTGTGGAGTTGGATGCCGAGAAGGCACCGCTGACCACCGAGAACTTCGTAGCCTATGTGGAAGAGGGACATTTCAACGACACGATCTTCCACCGCGTCATCCCCGATTTCATGATCCAAGGCGGCGGCTTCGATTGTTCCATGGACCAGAAGCCCACGTCGCCGCCCATAGCCAACGAGGCCGACAACGGCCTGCGCAACGAGCGGGGAACGGTGGCCATGGCCCGGACCTCGGATCCTCACAGCGCCAGTTGCCAGTTCTTCATCAACCTCAAGGACAACCGCTTCCTGGACCACACTGCCAAGACGGGCCAGGGCTGGGGTTACGCCGTGTTCGGACGGGTGGTGGAAGGCATGGATGTGGTGGATGCAATCGCCCAGGTGAAGACGGGCCGCTCGGGGCCACACTCCGACGTGCCTGTAGAGCCGGTGACCATAGACAAGGCCACGGTCGAGAGCTAGCGACCGCGCCGCACGACCTCCTGGGGGCCGATGATTTCCGCGGGTCGTAGACGGACGAGAAGGGCGGGGGGCGCAGGCCGCCGCGTGGCGGCGGTGCTTCTCCTGGTACTGCTCGCCCTCCTCGTGTCGGCCGTGGCGGTTGTCCCCGCGCAGGCCGCACCCTGGACGCCCCCAACCACGGATGTCGCCGACAACCCGGCTTTCGCGGCCGTTTCCGGCGAGCTGCCTCCGCCGCCGCACGTTTCGGCGAAGACGGCCATCCTTGTCGATCCGGAGTCGGGACGCATCCTCTTCTCCAGGAAGGCCAACGACCGCGTGCCCATGGCCTCGACCGCCAAGATCATGACGGCGCTGGTGGTCCTCGAGCATCTCCCTCTCGACGCCGAGGTCACCGCCTCGCAGAAGGCGGTCGACACCATAGGCTCCCGGGTCGGTCTGCAGGTGGGCGAAAGCCTTACGGTCGAGCAACTCCTCTATGCCCTCCTCGTCCGCAGCGCCAACGACGCCGCTGTGGCTCTGGCGGAGGGCGTGGCCGGCAGCGTGGCGGACTTTGTGGACCTCATGAACGAGAAGGCTGCTGCCTTGGGGCTCGAGAACACCAACTTCCGCAACCCGCACGGCATGAACACCAAAGGGAACTACTCCTCAGCCCGCGATCTGGCCACGATCGCCGCCGCCGCCTTTGAGGACGAGACCTTCGCGGCCATCGTGGATACCGAGACTTATACCCTCCCCCGTCCGGACGGCACCGACCTGCTGATGGAGAACAGCAACAAACTGCTCCACGAACTGCCCTGGATCACCGGCGTCAAGACAGGCTCCACCCCCTTGTCGGGCGGCTGCCTGGTCAGTTCGGGCAGCAGGGGCGGCGTCTCCCTGATCGCCGTCGTCCTCGGCGAGAGCGACTACGACAAACGCTGGGAGGACTGTCAGGAACTGCTGGAGTACGGCTTCAGCCTGTACCGCAGGGTGCGGGTGGTGAGTAGGGGTGACAGTCTCTTCGAAGTAGCCGTGCCCTTCCGTCCGGGCGACCCGCTGAAGGTGGTGGCGGCTCGCACCCTCGTCGTGCCCGTCTTCAGAGAAGACGAGGTGGGAACATCGGTTCGCGCCCAGAAGGTGCGCTGGCCCGTGGAGACCGGCGAGCCTCTCGGCTCCCTGGTGGTCACGGTGGCGGGCGAGACCGTCGACTCCGTCGATCTCGTAGCGGGCGGGGCGGTCGACGTGCCCTCGCTGGCTGCGACTCTGGGCGATCTGAACCGTTCGCTCCCGCCGGGGATACGCCTGGCCCAGATCCTCCGCACCACCACGGAGTGATCGCCCGCGACGGCTCCGAAGCCTAGGATGGTTTCGGGGACGAGCAATGTCGGAACTTCACTAAGCAGAGCAGGCGGAGACGCATAAGGACTGCAAAAGGAGACGGCATGGGACTGTTCGACGTTTTCAAACGTTCTACCCCGAAGACTCCATCGGCACCCACCACCCCGGCGGTGGCCGAGTCGGCCCAGGCAGCAGCGACCGGAGCGGCAGGGGCAGCCGCTGCCACGGCCGCAGCCACGGTCGCTTCGGCCGCCCCGCCAGAGGCTACGGCAGCGGCAGCGGTGCCTGCGGTGCCGGCTGTCGAGGTTACCGACGCTGACGTCGAGTCGGTCGTCGCCGAAGAGCTGGCAGGCTTCAGCGGAGGGCTGACCGGGCTCCTGGACAAGGTCAAAGAAGGTGGGCTGGGGGATGTCGCCGATTCCTGGGTGAGCAAAGGTGAGAACCTGGGCATCAGTGCCGATCAGGTCAAGTCGCTCATGGACCCCGAGAGACTGAAAGGCATTGCTGCGAAGCTGGGCATATCCGTCGACATGGCCGCCGACAAGCTGGCTGCGGTCCTGCCCGTGGTGATCGACAAACTCACCCCCGATGGCGTGGTGCCGGACCCAGACGCCATCGCGGCCAAACTGACCGGCTTCATCAAGACCAAGCTCTAGGAGGCTGCCGACCGGTCATAAAGTCGGGACCCGGCGCGCATCGCGAGCCGGGTCCTGGCACCGGCCTGCATGGTCAAGCAAGGCGACTGGGCGTATCATGCCCGCACAATGCCTGCCTTTGACATCGTTCTGATCCATCCCCCCGCCGTATACGACTTCCGGCGGAAGCCCATCTTCCCGGGAGCCCTCGGGCGCACGGCGGCCGCCGTGCAGTTCAACAAGGTGCCCATCGGCATGCTGAGCATCGCCGACTATCTCGACCGTCACGGCTACCGTGTGATCGTCGACAACCTCTGCGACCGCATGCTCACGGTCCCCGGGTTCGATGTGGAGGAGCATCTCCGCGAGTACTCCGCCGGTGTCTACGCCGTGGGCTTGAACTTCCAGCAGCACGCCCCGGGAGCGTTGGCTATCGCCCGGCTCTGCAAGGAGTTGCACCCGGACGCCCTCGTGCTCATGGGAGGTCTGACTGCCACCCGCTTCCACGAGGAGATCGTGGCCAAGTATGAGTTCGTGGACGGCGTCGTGCGGGCGGAGGCGGAGAAACCCCTCCTGGAGTTGCTGCGCGCGTACGAGACCCACGGCATGCTCACCCCTACCCCCAACCTGACCTTCCGCGATGAAGCCGGGGCGCTCACCGTCACGCCTCTCATGGAGGCCAGTCGCGACCTGGACGATTTCGAGTTCACCCGCCTCGACCTGCTCGCCCCGCAGACGTCGGTGCACATCCCCGACGCCCCCAGCCGCTGGAGCCTGGCCGTCTGCCGAGGCTGCGCGTACGACTGCACCATCTGCGGCGGCTCCGCCTATACCTACAAGAAATACTTGGGCATGCCGCGCCCCGCCTTCCGCAGCCCCGCCAAGCTCGTCGCCGACATCAACCGGCTGATAGAGCAGGGGGTCCGCTTCATCGGCCTCTACCAGGACCCGCGTGTGGGAGGCAGATCGTACTATCAGGAGCTTTTCCGGCGACTTGCCGACGAGAAGCCTCCCTTCGAGCGCCTCTCCCTCGACCTGCTCGTTCCCGCCGGCGAGGACTTCATACGCGAGGTGGCCGGCATCGGCCGCAACATCATCCTTCACCTCTGTCCGGACACCGGCTCCGACGAGGTGAGAAAGACGTTGGGCCGCCGCTACACCAACGAGGCCATCCGGGAGACCATGCGGGCCTGCATCAAGTACCGGATTCCCGTGACCAACTTCTTCTCCGTGGGACTCGCCGGCGAGACGGAGAAGGAGATGGCCGAGACCTGGGAGCTATGGGCGGAACTCGACGCTCTCAACCAGGAGGCCCGCGCCCGCGGGGAGTTCGGCGACATAGACGAGACGGTCCCCATCGGCGGCCAGGTCCTCGGTCCCATCGTCCTGGATCCGGGATCTCAAGCTTTCGATGAGCCTGAGTCTTTCGGCTACCGCCTGCTGTACAAGAACCTCGAAGAGTACGTGGAAGCCCTCTCCCAGCCTACTTGGGACCACTGGATGAATTACGAGACCGCGCTACTCGACAAGAGCGCCATTCTCGACATGATCTATCGCTCGGTAGATTTCACCATAGATCAACGGGAGCGCTACGGCTTCTACAGCGGGCCCGAGGCCTACTACGAGCGCTGTCGCCTGGAGGCCGACCGGGTGATCGTGGAGGAGATGGCCGGTGCCTCCAACATCGACGACCCCGAGGAACGGGAGCGACGGGCCATCGTCATGCGCAACAATCTGGACGAGCTCGAAAAGAGGCGGATGGTCTTCCTGGAGTAGGCCCGCCGGCGTGCTTCAGGGCCCCGGCATGCGTCGACCCTTGGCCATGCGCCGACGACGCAGCGAGTCAGTCCCCTGCCACGAAATACAGCCACTCGCCTTCGGGACTGATACCGACCCGATAGCCCATGTAGCCGACTGCCCCTTCACATCCCGCTATATCAGCGTCGGGGAAGTATTCTTCGAGCAGGTCCCTCTCCGCTGCGAAAGGGAGCCGAATCGAGGCATGGGCAAAGGGCCATCACGGAGCCTCTGATTCGCATGATGCTGCCCCTTGAGCCAGCGAGCGGGGCCAGCCCGATGTCACTCCTGGTCTGCCCTGCAGGGCGCCACCGGCAAACGTCGGTGCCGGAGAGGCAGACCCGCATAAGAGGGTGGGAAAGCGGGTATACCGAGCGCGGGAAAAAGCGTGCAGCAGGCCGAAGGAGGTGAATCGACATGTCATGGCTTCTGATCATCTTCATCATCATCGTGATCGTCGTGTTTGGTCTGGGCTTCGTGGTCAAGACGCTCTTCTGGATAGCCCTAGCTCTGTTCATCCTCTGGCTGATCATTCTGCTGGTGAATGCGTTTCGGGGACGATGAACCACTGTCGAGAGTTGGGCCGCCGCCGCGGTCTCCTCGGCACCCGATAGTAGAATGACCTCATGCCGTCACCGACTCCTCAGATCTCGACTTCGACGCCGTTGTAGACCGGTCGGGCGTCGGCAGCTTCAAGTGGGACAGGTACCAGGGCCGCGACGTCATCCCCCTGTGGGTGGCCGACATGGACTTCCGGTCCCCGGCGGCGGTCATCGAAGCCCTGCATCGGCGCGTGGAACACGGGGTGTTCGGATACGGCCAGGCTCCCCCCGGCCTCGAATCCGCCATCCTGACGATGCTCCACACCCAGTACGACTGGGATGTCCCCGTGGAATCGATCGTCTGGCTGCCGGGGTTGGTGTCAGGGCTCAACGTGGTCTGCCGAGCGGTGGGAGAGCGCGGAGACGAGGTCGTGACCTTCACTCCCGTCTATCCCCCGTTCCGTTCGGCTCCCATTCTTGCCGAGCGCAGGCTGGTGGAAGTCCCGCTGGTGTGCGCGAGCGGACGCTGGGAGATGGACTGCGCCGCCCTCGAGGCTTCACTCAGCCCCCGCTCGCGGCTGCTGTTGCTGTGCTCGCCGCACAATCCCGTCGGACGCGTGTGGTCCGGACAAGAGTTGAGCGCCCTTGCCGACATCGCGAGGCGCCACCATCTGGTGATCGCCTCCGACGAGATCCACGCCGGCCTGGTACTGGACGAGGACAAGCCGCACCTTCCCCTCGCCGTTCTCGAACCCGACCTCGGCGCCCGGACCATCACCCTTATGGCACCCAGCAAGACCTTCAATATCCCCGGCCTTGGCTGTTCTTTCGCCATCGTGGACGACCCGGGGCTGCGCGCGGCCGTCTGCCGAGCTATGGACGGCATCGTGCCCCACGTGAACGTGCTCGGCTATGTGGCGGCTCAGGCCGCCTACGAGCACGGCGAACCGTGGAGAAAGGCCCTACTTGCCTACCTGCGATGCAACCGCGATCTGGTCGAGTCCGCGGTCGCCGGCATGGCCGGGTTGGAGATGACCCACGTGGAGGCGACCTACCTGGCCTGGATAGATGCTCGCGGCGCCGGCATCGTCGATCCGGCCTGCTTCTTCGAGGAAGCCGGAGTGGGCCTGTCCGACGGAGCCGACTTCGGAGCCCCTGGCTACGTGCGGCTCAACTTCGGGTGTCGCCGGGCCCTCCTGGAGGAAGCGCTGCAGAGGATGGCGGCGGCACTGTCCCTGGGCTAGACGACCCGCCGCGAAGCGCCGCCACCGGCCTCAGACGTCGGAAGGCTTCTGCTGCGTCAGGCGACGGTAGTAGGAGTGACTGGTGTAAAGAGCGGCGACGGGGTTGTGCCCCAGCACCCGATCCTTGACCACCAACACAGTAGTGGGGACGCGTGAGTGCATGAAGAACATGCTGTCGTGCCCGACGCATAAGCCCATCATGACGTTGAGCTCCGCCCCGGCCTCCGCCAGCAGTGCCGCTTGGGCCACCGGGTTGCACATGACCTCGAACTCGCCGGGGTGCACCTTCTCGTCATCGCCTATGCCCACGCTCTCCTTGTCGATGGAACCGACCTTGCAGCAGACCGTGTTCACCTCGAAGCCGCCGGCGGTGAAGATGGCCCGCGCCGCCCGCGCCTCCTCGGTAAGCCCGATGCAGTGGGCGATGCCTAGACGCCGCCAGCCCATGCGGCGGGCGAAGTCCATGATCTCCTCCACCCGGGTTAGTTCGCAGTAGCCGGCCGCCTCGGTGCGCGCCGACTCGGCTGCGATCCGCCCCAGGAGGGGGTCGGTCGCGTAGCTCTCCTCCGCCTCGGCCAGCAACTGGGCGTCGCTCAGCATGGGACAGGCGGAGGGTCGTCTCTTCGTGGCCGTCTCGGCGACCTCCGGGCTGCACTCGCACAGCTGCGTGCGGCAGATGGCGCAGACTGGGCCCTCTTGAGCTGAGGAGGTGGATGCTTCTTCGGCGTCGGATGCCATGTTTAGTCCTCCCAGGGCTCGCGCGGCGGGTCGCCATCGTAGTGCCCGCTCGGGTTGAGAAAGATCTTGCCCGGCTTCCCGGGCAACGGAGTGAACCACTCGGGGCTGCTTCTCGGGAACAACAGTCTCGCCAGCCAATCGATGGTGAAGTCGTTGCCTTTCACCTCAGGGTAGCGGGCGCGGATGCGTTCGGCCAGTTCGACACCCGTGGGGCCGTCTCGTACACCTCGGCATAGAAGTCGATGTAGTCCCGGGTCCAGTCCAGGCAGGCGGAGTATCCAGGGGAGCCATCCTCCAGCGAGGGGAGCGTCTTCTCGCTGCAGTGGCCGGGGATCACCAGCCGGGCGTCGAACTCCCGCAGCCGGTCGAGAGCCGCCTTCCACTTGAGACGCCGTTCCACGTTGCTCTCGATGAACCACACGTTCCAGTCGTCCATGGCGATGTCGGTCGCGCAAAGCACGCCGATGGAGGGCACCCAGGCGACCGAGTTGTTGATGCTGTCCCCCTCCCAGTCGTCGGAGAAGAGTATCTCCTCCCCCTCAAGCTCCACGCGAGGCTCGGCCATAGGCATGGGGATGGTCGTGGTGACAGGGGTATCCGGCCCAAAGCGGTCGATCGACCAGGTGTCGATCTTGTCACTGGAGCTGAAGACGAGATCCTGCACTACGCTGGGCAGGGCGACGATCTTGGCGTCCGGGAAGGCATCCCGCAGCACGCCGAGGCTGAAATGATGATCGGGATGGAAATGCGATACGTAGACGTGCGTGAGCCTCTTCCTCATGGGGATGATCTCGGCCACCATGCGATGGCCGTCGCTCAGGAGTTGCGAGGCGTCGATGAGCACGGCGTCGCGCTCGCCGTAGAACAACGTGGAAGTGCTGTAGAAGCCCAGGTAGCTGTGCAGAAAGACCCTGTGATGCAACGACACTGGTTAGTCCCTTCCCGTCGGACGGCGTGTACTCGAGGCGCACTACGCTAGTGAAGATACCCTAGGTTGTCAACGGAGGGACCGACGGTACGGCACTTGCAGCATGGCAAGCGGAGCGGGAAGATGGCAGCGGCGCGCCGCCCGCCCAGTCCTCGTCCTGGCCGGCCGACGCCCAGTCCTCGACAGACCGACCGCAGGAGGACCGAGAGTGAAGGCCGTGGTGTTCGATCAATTCGGGGGGCCGGAGGTCCTGCGCTACGCCGACCTCCCCAAACCCGAGCCGGCTGCCGGTCAGGTTCTGGTCAAGATGATGTCGGCAGGCGTCTGCAAGGCCGACTGGCGGGTGCGCACGGGTCGCTGTCAGTGGCTGACCGCCCCCTTCCCGGTCACCATCGGCTACGAGATGGCGGGGCGCGTCGAAGCCCTCGGCCCGGGGGTCGAGGGCTTCGCCATCGGTCAGCCGGTCCACGTGCTGCACATGGCCTGTCACGGCACCTGCACCGAGTACATGGCCGTCACGGCCGACGACGTGGTGGAGATGCCCGAGGGTATCGACTTCGACGCCGCCGCCGCCGCTTTCAACTACTTCGTGGCCTGGGGCCTCCTCAACCAGATCGTGGAAGCCAAGGGGGGGCAGAGCCTCTACATCGGCGGGGCGGCAGGCGGAGTGGGCACTGCGGTCATACAGTTGGCCAGGCTTAGAAACATGCATATCGTGGCCAGCGCCAGTACCGACGCGAAATGCGCCTACCTGCGCGGACTGGGCATCGAAGACGTCTTCAACTATAAACGTGAGAATGACGTCGAGGCCGTCAAGCGCTTCACCGCCGGCCGAGGCGTCGACTACGTGTACGACCAGGTCGCCGGCCCGGCTTTCGCCCGCCAGTTCGACATGCTGGCCACCTACGGGCAGATCATCCTCTACAACTACCTGGGCGGCTATCCCGAGGACCGGGAGATCATCCACATCCTGCAGAGCCGCTGCGAGTCCTGTTACGGGATCAGGTACTTCTCCATCCACGTACACGACACCGACCCCGAGGGCTTCAAGCAAGTCAAGCGTCAGGTGCTCGGACTCATGGCGTCCGGCGATCTCCAGCCTCCCATCTACAAGGCCCTACCCCTCTCCCAGGCGGCCTGGCCCACCAGATGCTGGAGTCCGGCGAGATACTGGGCAAGCTGGTCCTGCACCCAGAGGACAACGCGTGACCGCACGCGCTCCCGGCGCGCCCCTCTCGTAAGCAGGAGGGCGCGCCTGCG
>CAWHIX010000003.1:0-118393 GCA_963829545.1 uncultured Actinomycetes bacterium | reverse complement strand
CCGGCGATATGAGATTGTTCGCTCCACCTCTGTCGAGGTACTCATCGGGGCCGGCCACGATCATGTCGAGCCTTGCTCCGTGGTCCTGGGAGACCACGCCGGGCATGATTCTCTCCCACACCACCGCCCCCCCGAGTACGCTGCCACGTTCGTTGAAGAGCCTGACGATGTCGCCGTCATTGATGCCCCGGGCCTCCGCCTCCCGTGGGTTGATCCAGATGGGCTCGTACATGTACCCGTCCCAACCCTTGACCTTGCAGGTGCCTATCTCCCGCTGCCAACTGATGTCGTCGTTCTGAGCGTGCGTCCGCCATTTCGGGTGGTTACTCACCATGAGCAGGGGGTACGTCTTGGCTCTCTCACTGGAGAGACGCTCGTCGTGGCTGGGACCTTTCTCGATCCATTTCGGTGACGGCGGGCGCTCCTCATCATCGGGGAAGTGGTCGGCCAGACGTTGCGAGTAGAACTCGAGTTTGCCGCTCGGGGTCCCCAGCGGGTTGTTCTCGGGATCGTCGTGGAACAGGCGCAGGCCCGCCGGGATCTTTTCCCAGTCCGGATCGGTGGGAGTAAGGTAATACTTCTTCTCCTCGAGTTGCTCCCAGCTGACGAGGTCGCTCAACCCAGTTGCTTCATAGCCTGCTTTCATCTTGTCCCGCACCGAGAGCCCGCCGGTGAACTGCTCGTACACCCCCAGCTTCTTAGCCACTTCACCGACGACTTCGTAGTCGCTCAGCGATTCCCCGATCGGTGCTATCGCCTGCTCTTCGATGAGTAGCCCCCTCATCGGGCAACCGATAGCAAGTTGCCCGAAATCCTCTTCCTCCAACTTGGTGTTGACGGGAAGGATGATGTCCGCGAGCGTGGTGTCGTTCTCCAGCCAGGGGTGCTGCACGACGATGGTCTCTATCTTGGGGCTCTTGAAGGCGTCGTGCGTGCTGAAGGCGTTGTTCCAGCACGTGCTCCGGCAGGGGTTGTCCATCCAGATCATATGGACTTCGGAGCCCCCCTCCTCCTTGGGTAGCGGATAGGTGTATTTCTTGAACTGGTCCTCGAGCGCCCCAAAAAAGACCGTGCTGCCCCACGAACTCACCGGGGGGTCTAGGATGGCCTGGTGGATAAGGGTCTTGGGGATGGCCTGTTTCCCGGAGACATATAACTGCCCCCCACTGGGTGAGGCCGCCTTCATAATGGCTGTGTTGTCCTGCCTGCGTATCGGTGCGGGCGTGTCGATCATCCAGCGCGTGTCGCCGCCCATCTTGTAATACTGGTGTACGCCCGGGCTTACCCAGGCCCTGCATCCCAAGCAGGCAGCATTCCAGCCGAGCCGGCTCGTGCGAGTACGGTCCCCGCACGTAGCTGCCGCCGTAGTAGTGCATGGTCGACGTGGCCACGCGTGCCCATTCCCGGGCAAGCGCCTTTATCGTCCATTCGGGCACGCCGCACTTCTCTGACGCCCACTCGGGAGTTTTGGGCACTCCATCTTCGCCGCCCGTGACGTAGTTCTCGAACTTGTCGAAGCCCACCACGTGGGTCGATACGTACGCTTTATCGTACGTGCCTTCATCCATCCACGTGTAGGCGATGGCGAGTAGGAGAGCCGCGTCGGTGTTGGGGAGGACCGGTATCCACTTGTCGGCGTGCACGGCCCCGGAGTAGTTGAGGTCGGGCGAGACGAAGACCTGCTTCTTGCCCAACGCGGACCAGTAGAACAACACGCCGCTGGGAAACTGGCCTGCGAAGCCCCACGGCGTGGTTTCGAGGTCGGCACCGATGTGTATGAGCAGGTCGGTGTTCTGAGTGACGTCGTTCAGGATGTTGTCGGCAGGCAGCATCAGACCGTTCTCACCCTGCCCCCACACATGCTTGGCTCCCCAGTACCAGCCCTCCCAGCTGTCGGCGTTGCGGACTGCCTGCGTGTAGCCCCCTAGGATGTCGAGGAGGCGCATTTGCACGGCGTGGGGACCGTGCACGACCTTGGTCTCGCCGTGACCGTCACCGTGGGCGAGGATGCCGCACGGCCCGTACTTCTTGTGGATCCGCCGGATCTCGTCGGCGATGATGTCGGTCGCCTCGTCCCAACTGATGCGCACGTACTTGCTCTTGCCCCTATTCTGCGGATTCCGTTCCCCCTTGGGATCCCAGTCCACTCTCTTGAGGGGATATTTGATCCGGTTCGGAGAGTAGACCCGCTTCTTATAGGCAAGCTGATACGGCGCTATCAGCCCTTTGAGCGGCGGTGTGTAGACCTTGCCGTCCTTGCTCACACTCCACGGCCCGATCTCTTCTTTGGTGTATCTCTCCTCGTAGTGCTGTGGTCTGATGCGAAGGATCTTGCCGTTCTTCACATCGACCGCAGCCATCTCCGAATGCTGCCCAAAAGAGCACTGGGCGAGGGACTTCACCACGGTCCTTTCCGCCGGTGGAGCGCTCTGCCCTGCTTCTATATCCGACAACTCTCGACCCTCCTCTGCCGGCCAACATACCGGCGTAGGTCTTCAATGGGATCCATACCTAGAGCTAGCGCCGGTCCCTCTGAAACACGTCGGAACCAGTGAGCGTTCCAGGCGCGACTCGCTGCGGGAAGAAGACGAAGCTCTTGATCTTGATGCTTCCGTTCTCATCCAGAATGAGCTGGTATTGGGTGGCGCCCCGTTCCACCACCAGGACTTCGCCCGTCTTTCGGTCGATGAACTCGAACTTTATGATTGCGAAGACGGTCTGTTGTGTCTCGTCGATCGTCATCTGCTCCGGGGTCAGCCTCTCGTAGCTGGAGGGGTGCGCAGCGCCCCTGGCCAAGAAGGCGTCGCGGCCCCGATAGACCACCGGCTCGGGGAGCCCCAAGTAGCCTGTGAACACGAAATCCGGCGTGAAGTAGTCGCTCATTCCATCCGTCAGGGCACAGTCCTGGCCAGATTGGCCGTAGACCCGGAGGTAGTCCTGCATGAACTTGAGGATGCCGTCGTAGGTCATTTCCATCCACTGAACCTTTCATTGGAGGTACGCACGCGCTGCCGGTCAAGAGCGTCCGAAGGCGCGTGTGTCGCGCAGGTCAAGCCCGGCAACCCAACCTGCAGGAGCCGATTACTGCGCCAAATACTCAACTGCACTCTCTCCAGCGATGCGGCCCGAGTTGATGGCGAAGCCGACCAAGTGCCCGGTCAACTCGTAGTCGTAGGTCTCCCCTTCCCAGCCACCGGTCGTGACCCCCGCAGCGTAAAGGCCTGGAATAGGCGCGTCCTCGGTGTCGATGACCTGCATCTTCTCGTCGATCTTGATGCCGCCGATCGTGTCGCAGATGTGTGACTGACCGATGATGGCGTAGTAGGGAGGCTTGCGGAGTGGCTTCAGGTACTTGCGGTCTTTTCCGAAGACCGGATCGTGGTGCTGATCGCATGCCGCGTTGTATTCGTCAACGGTAGTCCTGAGGGCGGCCCGATCGACTTCCATCCAGTCGGCCAACTCATCCCAAGTGTCCGCGATCTTGATCACGTCGTGCGGCTTTTGCAGCTCACGTTCGAGCCCTGGGAAGGGAATGTTACAGATATAGGTATCGGGCGGGGCCCACCCGGGAGCCTCCTGGTGGTATATACCGTCCTTTTCCTTCTGTCGCACGAGCTCGCTGTCGTAGATGGTGTAGGAAATCCCTTCCGGCTGGCGGGCCACTATATGTCCGTAGGCAAAGAACTGAAGAATGTAGCCCTCGTTCACGTAGCGCCTTCCCCGCTTGTTCACCCAGATGGTGTCGGGCTCCAGACACATGGCCATGATCGACACCTTGAGGGGGTTACCACGGGCGTCGAAGGCATCGTCTATCGCCAACAAATCGGCTCCCGATCGCGGCAGAGAGCTGGGGCCGTGGAAATTCATGGAGCCGAGCCCAGCGATGGCCGCTCCCACTTCAGTAGCCAGAGGTATGCCGTCTCCCGTGTTGGAGCGGGGTCCGTCGTAGGTCATCGTTTCTTTGTAGTGCGGGTAGTACTTCTTGAGCATCTCCCGGTTGTTGCCGTAGCCGCCGGTGGTGATGATGACGGTCTTGGCCGCGATCACGACCTCCCCGTCCTTGCTTTCGGCAACGACGCCGCTGATTCGCCCGTCTTCATCGCGCAGTATCTTAGTGGCGCGAGTTCGAGTAAGTAGTCTCGCCCCTCGGTCCTCAACGTTCTTGCGCAGGAGCCTGGACAGTTCCACGCCGCGGCCCTTGAGCGCATGCCGGACGAGGGGCGACTGGTTCGGGTACATAAGCATGAGCTCGAACCGCTGCCCTATGTCCTCCAGCCAGCGAATGGTGTCTCCGGACTTGTCGATGAAGGCGCGCACGATCCTGGGATCGACCGTCCAGTGCGTCCAATCCATGTGCACTTTGAAGATGTCATCCTTGGAGGTATCGAACCAGGCTCGCTTCTGTACGGGGCTCTCGATTCCGAAGATGTCGTGGGCCAGCGCTGTGCTGCCGCCAGGCGAGCCCGCCTTTTCCAGGAGCAGGACGCTTGGGCAGCCCTTCTCCATCGCGGTAATCGCCGCCGCCATGCCGGCTCCACCTGCCCCGATGATGACGACATCGGCCTGAAGATCTCCGGCGTTCCCCGGCTCAAGAGGACTCATCTCAACCTCCTAGGACGAATAGACCATCGGCTGCACCTTGCCACCGTGATGGAGAGATTGTTGATCACCAGCGCCCCGCCGAACGACTTCTTGAGACCTTGGCTTTCGAGTGCTACTGTCAAGCGAAGACCACCTCCGTATGCCACCGCCCACGGCGCCACTTCACCTAGTCCACCGACCTGCCGATCAACAATCCAGGTCCGAGGGGACTCAGCTTTATAGCGCCCTCCGCGGGGCCCTTTTCGCGGACTCTTCTCTTCTATCCATGCATGCCCGTTGTCGGTGTTCACTGGCTCGGTTCTCGCTCATTTGATAGTGATCGCTACTAGTAGTGATTACTTATATTATGGTAATATCATGTTGGACGTCGGAAGTCAACAAGCAGACCGACCTTGGAGTGTGCCGTTGGAGTTCTTGCCGGCGTCGGCAGAGACAGGCCAGTACTCCCGGCGGCGCGTGACGTGAGAATATGGTCGTGTTCCGCGGAGATGCGGTCCGATTCGTGTCCGGCTACGGCAATGTCAATATCATCTGGCGCTCGGAGGGTGTGACCATGGCGACCCGCGCAGCCAAGAGCAACTCCCGGGAGTTCTCTCTCGTTCACTGGAAACGCACGACTGAGGAAGACAAGAAGAACAGGATCATCAGCGCTGTCCTCCGCCTGGTTGTCAAGTATGGAGTCCACGGCACCACGACTGCACGGATTGCAGCGGCCGCAGGGATGTCGGAGCCAACCTTGTACCGGACATATCGGAGCAAGAAGGAGATTCTTCTTGCAACTGCCGACGCGGCGTGGCAGATGAGGCAAACTGACCTCGGATATGCCGCCGATCCGGACGCGCTCGAGCATCTGAGGAAGTTGGCCAGATACCATACGAGAAGCGTTCAGAAGACAGGGGCGGTTGAAATCGTCTATCACTTCGCCGTCGCACCACCCAGATATGGACTACTCGAGCGCATAAGGGAACAACTCGGATCGGACGTGCAGCACATGGCGGACATAGTCGAGGAGGGCAAAGCCCAAGGTAGTATCCGGCCGGAGGTTGATTCCCAGGAGACTGCATGGCGCTTGATGGCCGCCTTCTGGTCCGAATCGACCGCCCGCGTCTTCCACTTTGAAGACCCGGTACTCGCGTCGGGTATCTCCGCCCGGAATCTCGATTCGATCTTCAGGGAGATAGCGGTGGAGCATAGTCGGCAAGAAGACCTATCGATAGCGCTGGCCACCGCCTCCGAGTAGGAAACCCCAATATCGAAGCTACGCGACCCGGCTGAAGCGCCTCCTCCGCCGGTTGCCACACGAGCCGCCTCGCCCGCGCGACCTCAGTGAGTTGGGGGCCGCAACGAGGTTTCCGATGACCGCCGGATAGCCCTTGACTCGCCGCGCAGACCGGCGCCGCGCACTACAGGTGCCATGGCGGGGGCTCCCAGCTGGAGCCTGGGGGGCTCCCGCCATGGCAAGTACGGTTCGCTGCTCAGCTGTACGAGAGCGGCAGGACCTGCGCCGTCACCTCGCAGCCCGGCGCCGTCTTGACACTGCACACCTCGTTCTTGAACTCCCACTCGCCATCGGTCGCCTTGACCCACTGGCTTCCCGCGAACGGCATCTTGCGGCAGTTCTTCACAGGATGGTGCGAATCGGGAGCCATGGGATCCTTGTCGACCGGCGAGGTGAAATCGATGGGACCGAACGTGGATTCCATATTGGTCGTACCTATAGCCTCGACCACCGACTCCTTGTCTTCGGGGTTCTTGGCCCGCTTGAGCACATCGACCGCCCACTCGATCAGAACGTAAGGGCCTGCGCTTCCTGAGCTGTACTGCATCCCCATGGTGGCCTCGAAATCGTCAGCCATGGCGTTGGCGTCGTCCCCGGTCAGGGAGTCCTTGAAGGGGAAGGAACGATGCCAGCCCACCTCTCCCAAGAGACCGACACCGATGTCACCGATGGCGTCCAACGTTTGCGGGAAGAGAAGCGCGTTGCCGCTGCTCACCAGTTTGGGCCGAAAGCCTTGCTGATAAGCCTGCGTCCAGAAGTTCGTGAAGTCCGGCGGGTTGCTGGCGCCGCAGATGATGTCACAGCCCTCCTTCTTGAATATGGAGATCTGTTCAGTGAAGTCCTCGGCGCCGACGGGGTACATCGATGGTTCCACAATCTTGTACCCGTTGGCCTTGAGCAGGCCCGTGGCAGAGTTCTCTCCGCTCCAACTCGCACCCTCGGCGTCGTTCTTGAGAAGCATCCCGACGACCTTGTTGTTGGGGATCTGATCCCACATCTCCATGAAGCAGTGGATACTCTGCTCGGTCCCGAGCAGGTTTCCCCAGGTCCACTTGAAGCCTTCAGCCGGCGGGTTCCGCTGATACCAGAACGCCTGCCACGGTCCGGCGTCACTTAGGCTGGGGCACCCCAGGGTCTCGCATACACCAGCTGACGGGAGATAGGTGTCAGGGGCGCCGCCACTGACGACGATGTCTACCGTGTCGTTCGTGATCAGATCGCCTGTCACCTGAGCCGCCCGGTTCGAATCGGACTGCGTATCCCGGTTGAGGATCTCGATGACGCGCTTCTTGCCGTCGGCGCAGACGATCCCGTCGGGAAGAGCGCGGGCGAAGCGTTTCAGGGCCCAATCCACGCCTATAGCGTGTCCCGCCAAGGTCCCCGTCTGGGGCTCGACCATGCCTATCCTGAGAGGACGCCCTTCCTCTGCCGCCGTGCTGATGGTGGTAGCTGTGGTCGTCACAGTCCCGCCTGCTGATGTCACCGCTGACTGGCTTGTAGTCGTTGCTTCCGCTGCGGTCGTCGACGTCGCCTCCTCACCGCCGCAAGCCGCCATGAGTCCGCCTAGTCCGGTGCCGACCCCGACTGTCGCTCCCGCGATTCCCGCGACCTTGAGGAACTCGCGTCGACTGTAGGCCTTGTGGTCTTCCTTCATGTTGTACCCCCTCCGCGTTGACGACTGAGACGATCAGAAGACTTTCGGTGTCTCGCCAGGGTGCAGTCCCTCCCACTTCGCGAGCAACTGCTCCGTGGTTTCTTCGTAGGCTGGGTCAAGTACCACGGCATCGTTTGGGCATTCCTTCACGCACCGAGGCGAAGGATTCGAGCCAACACACTCCGTGCACTTGTCCGGGTCGATTTCCATGACCATGTCGCCCTCGACGATGGCGTTGTTGGGGCATTCCCACACGCACATGCCGCACATCGCGCACTCGTCGGTTATCTTGTATGCCATCTGCGCTCCCTTACTCGATGAAGACTTCGCTGCCTTTCGCAGCTCTCGTACCTATTCCGGCTGGAGGTCCCTGAAGAAGATCTCCGCACCGCTCAGCGTGCCGGGTGCCAGCCGCTGCGGGAAGAACAGCAGCTTCTTGATCTTGATCGTGCCGTTCTCATCCAGGCCGAGCTGGTACTGAGTCATCCCCGTCTCCACGACGAGCACCTCGTCCGTCTTCCGGTCGATGAACTCGAACTTGAGCACGGCCACGACGACCTTGCGCTTCTCGTCGACTGTTAAATCCAGTGCCGTCAGACGCTCATAGCTCGAAGGATGGGCGACGTCGAATGCGAGAAACTCATCCCGGCTCCTGTAGACGAGCGGTTCGGGAAAACCCACGTGGCCCGTGAATTCGACGTCGGGGGCGAAGTAGTCGTTCATGCGCTGTACCGTGGCCGGGTCCTGGCCGTACTCGCTGAAAACCGGGAGGTACTCCTCCATGAACTTCACCATGTTCTCGTAGCTGAGTTCCATAGCCCCTATCCTTCCTCAGTCGGGCATCCTATTGCGCTCGACCCGATCGCACCCATTACCTGCCCGCGTACCCATGCGCGTTCTCGCCGGCGGTACGGCCGGAGTTGAGGGCAAAGCCCACCAGATGGCCGGTGAGGTTGTAGTCGTACGTTTCGCCTTCCCAACCACCTGTGGTCACACCAGCGGCATAGAGACCGGGAATGACCTTGCCGTCGAGGTCGATGACTTCCATCTTCTCGTTGATCTTGATGCCACCGATGGTGTCGCAGATGTTCACGTGGCCTTTGAGGGCGAAGAACGGCGGCGTCCGCAGGGGCTGCAGGTACTTCCGGTCCTTGCCGAAGACGCCGTCATGACCTGCATCGCAGGCGGCGTTGTACTCATCGATCGTGGCCTTCAAGGTGGTGAGATCCGCGCCCATCCATTCGGCAAGCTCCTCGATCGTATCGGCCACTTTGATGAGATCGTTCGGCTTGCGCAGTTCGCGTTCCAATCCCGGCAGCGGGATGTGGCAGATGTAGGTCTCCGCGGGGAACCAGCAGGGCGCCATCTGATTGTAGATGCCCTCTTTTTCCTTGCGACGGATCGCATCACTATCGTAGAGGGTGTAGGAGAGGCCCTGCGGCTGACGAGCAGTGATGTGTCCGTAAGCGAAGAACTGAAGGATGTAGCACTCGTTCACGTAGCGCTTGCCTTCCACGTTCACCCAGACCGAATCCGGTTCGAGGAAGAAGGAGTGAGCAGGATCTTCAGCGGCTCCCCTTTGGCGTCCACCGCTCCATCGATGCTGACGAAGTCAGCGCCAGAACGAGGCATGGTGCTGGGACCGTGCAGGTTCATCGAACCCAGGCCCGCAAGGGCCGCGCCGGCCTCGGAGGCCAACGCGATGCCGTCACCGGTGTTGGCACGCGGGCCATCGTAGGCCATCGTGTCATGGTAGTTGGGATAGTACTTGGCCAACATCTCGCGGTTGGCGCCATAACCGCCCGTGCTGACGATCACCGTCTTGGCACCGATGGTGACCTCGCCGTCCTTGGTCTCGGCGAGGATCCCGGTCACCTGGCCGTCTTCCCCACGCAGGATCTTGGTCACCTTGGTGCGGGTGAGGATCGTGGCTCCGAGATCTTCAGCGTTCTTCCGGAGCACCTTGCACAGTTCGACCCCCCGCCCCTTGATAGCGTGGCGGATGATCGGGGCTTGGTTCGGGTACATGGGCCAGAGCCAGAACTCCATCCCCTTCTCTTCGAGCCAACGGATGGTGTCCCCCGAACGATCGATGAAGGACCGCACGATGCGCGGATCCACCGTCCAGTGGGTCCACTCCATGTGGAGCTTGAAGATTTCGTCCTTGGAGGTGTCGAACCACGCGCGGTCCTGCACGGGCTCTCCATGCCGAAGATGTCGTGGGCCATGGCGGTGCTGCCGCCAGGGGAGCCCGGCCTTCTCCACGAGTATGATGCTCTTACAGCCTTCTTCTGCCGCAGCTATCGCCGCGGCCATACCCGCGCCTCCAGCCCCGACGATGACGATGTCGGCCTGCAGGTCAGGCGCTTTGGTACTCGCCTCGGCACTCATCAACAGCACTCCCTTCTGAATTGATCAGTACGTCGATTAGGCACTCACACCCAACGCGGTCGGCATTATCCGAGCGCCACATCCCCCAGGTTGACGTCCTGTTCGGTGCTGAGAGCGGCAAAGGCTTTGGGGGCAAAGCCCGACGCGGTGATCTCCAGATCGTAGCTGCCCATCTCCAGGCCCTCGAACCAGAAGTCACCGAACCCGTCGGTGGTCGTGGTCCAGGTGCTGCCGTTGCTCTTGAGCGTCAGGCTGGCGCCGATGACCACCTCTTTCTTGACGGGGTCGTACAGGGTGCCGGCGATGAACTTCTTGGGAACGTTAGGTAGTAGACCCGCGGCTTCTGATCGGCCGGATGCAGGAGTTCGGCCTCGCCGATGAGCTCCTTGGCTTCGGCTTCCTCCATGAACCTAAGGGCTCCGGTGGGGCAGGCGTCGATGCAGCGGGTCTCGGTCCAGCCGGCTTCCAGGAGATGGGCACATCCGGTGCACTTCTGAGCGATGTTCAGCTGTCTCGTTCATGTAGATGACGCCAGACACACAGGCATCGCGCAGCTCGTGCAGCCCGTGCAGTTCTCCGGGTCGATGATGACCAGACCGTCTTCGCGCTTGTAGATGGCGCCTTCCACCTTGCAGGCGGCCAGGCAGGCGGCCTCGTCGCAGTGGTTGCAGAGCGTGGCGACGTAGTGCATCTTCACTTTGGGGACCGTGCCACACACGTATTCGTTGAGCTTGAGCCAGAACTGACCCGTATCCGGCTGCGGTTTGGCATACGGCGTCCAGTCGTTGGCGCAGTGCTCGTCTTTGCAGGCGATCTGGCAGCAGTAGCAGCCGTTGCAGATCGAGGTGTCGAAAACGAAGACCTTGCTCATCGGGCCTCTCCTTCCTTGATGACCCAGGCGTCAAAGCGAAGCCCGGCGGCCGGATCGTAGGCGCGGGCGAAGGCTTCGGGATACTTCTCTTGCCACTCTTCCATCTCGGCCATGGTGACCTTCGCGATATCGACCAGGAAGCCGCTGGTGGCCATGCCCCAGCAGTTCTTGGAGATGCCGTTGAGCGGGGAGATGAGGTTGTTCGCCCCACCGCGATCGAGGAACGTGCCCTCCCCCACATGGATGAGGTCGGCACGGGCGCCGTGGTCCATGGACACGGCTCCGGGCAGGATGCGTTCCCACACGAAGGCGCCGCCCAGAACCACTCCGCGCTCGTTGAACAGCTTGATGATGTCGCCGTCTTTGATACCCCGGGCTTCGGCGTCCTCGGGATTGATCCAGATGGGCTCGTAGAGGTAGCCGTCCCAGCACCTGATCTTGCAGGTCTTGATCTCCCGCTGCCAGGTGATGTCGTCGTTCTGGGCATGCGTACGCCAGCGACCGTGGTTGCTCATGAGCAGCAGAGGATACTTCTTGGCCCGCTCTCCGCCGATACGCTCATCGTGGAAATCGCTGTTTTCCACCCACTTGGGTAGCGGTCCCCGCTCGGTATCGTCCGGGAAGTGATCGGCCAGGCGCTGGGAGTAGAACTCCAGCTTGCCGCTGGGAGTCTGGAGCGGATGCCTCGGGGTCCTCGTAGAACTCGCGCAGACCTGCCGGCACCTTCTCCCATTCGGGGTCGGTGGGCACTATGTAGTACTGCTTGTCCTGGAAGTCCTCCCAGGAGATGAGGTCGTCGAGGTCCATGTTGTGGAAGCTCAGTTTCATCTTGTCCTCCAGCGTCATTCCACAGGTGAACTCTTCGTACAGCCCAAGCTTCTTGGCCACCTCGCCGACAGCCTGGAAGTCGCTCAGAGACTCACCCAGAGGCTCGATCGCCTGATTCTCCATGAGGCACCCGTGGACCGACCTTCCTCCTGCGGACATCCTGCCGATGTCGGATTCTTCCAGCTTTGTGTTGATGGGCAGGATGATGTCGGCCAGGATGGCAGTCGTTTTCCATCCACAGATGCTGAACTATGATGGTCTCGATCTTCGGGCTGCGGAAGGCCTCCACCGTCTTGAAGCCGTCGTTCCAGCAGGTGGTCCGGCATGGGTTGTCCATCCAGATCATGTGGATCTCGGTGCCGCCCTCTTCGGCGGGAATGGGATATTCGTAACGCTTGAACTGGTCTTCCAAGTGCATGAACTGCTGTGTGCTCCCCGAACTCCAGCACGAGCCCTCGAGGATGGCCTGCGACAACTGGGTCTTCGGGATGATCTGCTTCGAGGATACCTGGAGCTGCTTCTGGCCGGGGAAGACATTCCTCGTCCACTTGGATTCCTCACCCTCGTTGCGTCCTTTTTCGATGAGACCTTCCTGCATCATGCGCATGTCGGGAAGGGTCTTCACCGGCCGAGGGGTGTCGTTCATCCAGTGGTCGTCGCCGCCCATCTTGTAGTACTGGTGGACACCCGGCTTGCCCAGCCCCTGCATACCGAGCAGGCAGGCCTCGAGGCGGGCCGGCTCATGCGAGTAGGGGCCGCGGACGTAGGAGCCGCCGTAGAAGTGCATGACGGTGGTGGGCTGCTTCGCCCATTGCCGAGCCAGCGCTTTGATGGTCCACTCGGGGATCTGGGTCTTTCCTGAGGCCCACTCCGGAGTCTTGGGAAGGCCGTCCTCGCGGCCGAGCACGTAGTCCTCGAACTTGTCGAATCCCACCACGTGCGTGGCCACGTAGTCTTTGTCGTAGGTGCCTTCCGTCATCCAGGTGTAGGCGATGGCCAGATGCATGGCCGCGTCGGTGTTGGGAAGGATGGGGATCCACTTGCTGGCGTGGATCGCGCCCGAGTAGTTGAGATCCGGAGAGATGAAGACCTGCTTCTTGCCCAGCTTCTGCCAGTAGTAGAGGACGTTGCTCGGGAACTGACCGGCAAAGCCCCACGGAGTGGTCTCGAGGTCGGCACCGATGTGGATGATCATGTCGGTGTTCTGAGTCACGTCGTTCATCATGTTGTCGGCCGGGAGGACCAGGCCGTTCTCGCCGTTCCCCCAGACATGCTTCGTGCCCCAGAACCAGCCCTCCCAGCTATCGGCATTGCGGATAGCCTGGGTGAAACCGCCGGCGATGTCCAGCAGATCCATCATGACCGCGTGAGCGCCGTGAACAGTCTTGGTCTCCCCATGGCCGTCGCCGTGGGCAAGACGCCCAATGGACCGTATTCTTTCTGGACCCGCCCGATCTCGTCGGCGATGAGGGTGGTCGCCTCGTCCCAACTGATCCGTACGTACTTGCTCTTGCCCCGGTTCTGCGGGTTGCGCTCCCCTTTGGGATCCCAGTCCACCCGCTTGAGGGGGTAGAGGATGCGGTTGGGCGAATAGACACGCTTCTTGTAGGCGATTTGATACGGGGGCAACAGGCCTTTCGGCGGCGTCTTGTACTTGACACCGTCTTTGTTCAGTTCGTACTGGCCCAGTTCTTCCTCGGTATACCGCTCCGTGTGGTGGTGCGGCCGGATGCGGACGATCTTTCCATCCTTGACGTCGACGGAGGCGATCTCGCCCCCCTGCGCAAAAGAGCACTGGGCCAGCGTCTTGAGCACCGTCTTGTCAGCGATTCGAACCTTCCTCGGTTCCTTTACCCCCATAGCAGGTATCTCCTTTCGGCGCATACGGCAACTAGAACCAGGAGCGCGATGGGTCGCGGAGCGCCGTGCTCTGCTACTGCGTCGCCGGCGTGTCGTGCTCCCCCGTTCGTCTCGACCACCTCGTCACTACACTATCACTGCGATAAACGCATTACAAATCTTTGACTTCCCCTTCATACTCTATGCGTCCTTCCTGGGCTCTGCGGGTCCCTTCGGGACTCATTGTGCCGCTCGTGGAGGGAGGCTCGTTCGCCCCCACGGAAGGCCGGCGGGAGGTGAGCCTCTCCTTCTGGCACGGGTCGTGATGGACCGTGTCCCATCCCGCCACTCCCCCTGGGGGTTGCACTCGCCGATGATCCATCCACGATTCCATGATATCAGACCGATAAACTGATTTCAAACCTCTGATTGACTACTGGTAGCTATCTTGTTACTCTAAGCGCGGAGGACCTCATGAAGGCGCGCCTCGGGCATCGCCGGTCGTGAAGATGAGAGGAAGACGTCACAGACCCTTCGTGGCTCCTCCTACCGCATGGCAACCAGCGCATCTGCCTGCCGGGTATCTCTAACGAATGCGACCACGAGGGCCATAAGGGGTGCAAGCATGATAAGTAAGGAGCGACTGCAGGAAATCGCAGGCAGGGGCAACGTTAGCACTGCGAATTCGGACCTCGACTCTTACGCGAAGGACTCCAGTTTCGTCGGCAGTGTCACTCCGCGGGCAGTGGTGAGAGCGCAGACGGCGGAGGTGATCCAAGCCCTCGTCAATGAAGCCAGGGAGACTGCCACTCCGCTCGTCCCCGTGAGTTCCGGCGCGCCGCACTTCCATGGCGACACCGTACCCACCGGCGGGGACGCGGTAGTCGTCGACATGAGCGGCATGAAGCGCATAGACTTCATCTCTCGGACTGAACGTGTGGCAGTATTCGAGCCCGGCGTCACTTTCGGGGAACTGATACCGGCAGTGGCCAAGGAAGGGCTTCGGTTGAACGTGCCGCTCCGACCCCGAAGCACCAAATCGGTCATAGGCAGCATGCTCTCGAGGGATCCCGTGATCCTGCCTCGCTACCAGTGGGATATCGGGGACCCCCTGGGGTCGACCGAGGTGGTCTTTGGGACGGGAGACAAGTTCCGCACGGGGGCGGCGGCCGGACCCGGCACCATAGAGGAACAGCGCCGGGCCGGGGGCGTCCAGAAAGAAGCGGCGGGTCCTTCGACCAACTCGTGGCACCGGATCATCCAGGGCTCCCAGGGAACCATGGGCATCGTCACGTGGGCCTCGGCCCGCTGTGAGGTGCTGCCCCAGATGGAGAAGCCTTTCTTCGTCACCTCTGAGGATTTGGGAAGTCTTCTCGAAGCCGCGCACTGGCTGGTTCGGCTCAGGCTCGCGTACGAGTGTTTCCTGCTCAATGCGGACAGTCTCGCCGCGCTGTCTGCTGACGACCCGGCGGCCTACGGCGGTATCCGGGGCGGGCTCCCGTCCTGGATACTCTTCTACAATCTGGCCGCCCACGACTATCAGCCGGAACGCAGGCTGGAGGACCAGATCCTCGACACCCGCGACCTCATGCAGCGGCTCGGATTGACGCCAGTGCCGAGCGTAGGCGGAGTCTCTGCTGCCGAGTGCTTGAAGTCGGTGCGGCAGCCGTCATCCGGCACGTACTGGAAGTTGATACCCAGTGGAGCCTGCCAGGACATCTTCTTCGTCACCAGCTATGCCAAGCTGCCCGGCTTGGTCAAGCTGATGTCGAGCGCGATAGACGCAGCCGATCTGCGAAACGTCCCTCTCGCCCTCTATCTGCAGCCGATCGTCCAGGGAACAAGCTGCCACTGCGAGTTCAGCCTGTTCTACGATCCGCAGAACGACCGCGAGAGCGAGGCAGTTCGCGCCCTGGCAAAGAGCTCAATCTATCCCTTGGCGGCCGCTGGGGCCTTCTTCTCCCGGCCGTTCGGCGAAGCGGTGGGCGACATCATGAACCGGGATGCGGCCTCTGTGACCATGCTCAAGAGGGTCAAGGCGATCCTGGACCCCGCTGGCATCCTCAATCCCGGCAAGCTCTGCTTCTAAGAAAAGGGGAGAAACATGGCCCTGGAAAAGTATCAGTCAGACATGGAGACATGCACCCGCTGCTCCGCCTGCAAGTTCATACCGCTCGAGAAGATATCGAGCTACGAGAGAGCTCAGGTCTGCCCAAGTATCGCGCGCTACAACTTCAACGCCTACTCTGGAGGCGGCCGTCTCGCCTTCGGCATGGGAGTTCTGCACGACCGCGTGCAATATGATCCCAAGGTTGCCAAGATCATCTACGACTGCAACCTCTGCGGCGCCTGCGATGTCTCCTGCAAGTACGGCATGGACATGGAGGTCCTGGAGCCGCTGTACGCGATGCGGCAAGACTGCGTCCAGAGCGGGCAGACCGTCCCCGTCTTGGACAAGCTGGTGGCCAAGATGCAGAAGCAGGCCCCCATGATCACGGGAATGGGGACACGGCACAAAGAGTGGTATGCCGGTCTGGACGTGCCGGACTACTCGCAGAAGAGCGTCGAGGTCATCTTCCATGCCGGCTGCCAGGCCAACAGCAACTCGGCCAGCGCAAAAGCGGCGCGAGCCGCACTCTCACTGCTGCTCAAAGCCGGAGTCGAAGTCGGTATCGCCAAGGAAAAGGAACCGTGCTGCGGCGGGCGAGCCTACGAGATGGGTTACCTCGAGGCCTCCCGGGCGCAGGCCGAGCTTAACGTGGCTCGGCTCGAAGAAGCGGGGGCGGTAGAACTCGTCACCGGGTGCGCTCAGTGCTACCAGTACTTCAAGGTCTTGTACGCCAAGTTCGGTCTCGCGAAAGACATCACAGTCTTCCACGCGACGGAGTACCTGGCCGAGCTGATCAAACGCGGCAAGCTCAAGCCCAAGAACAAGGTCGATCTCGCCGTCACCTACCACGATCCCTGTCACCTCGGGCGCCTCAGCGAACCCTGGATCGAGTGGGAGGGAGTGCAGCGCGACAAGCACATGCTTGTGTACGACCCGCCCCGCGTCTTCCGTCGGGGAGGCGAGGGCGTCTATGACGCGCCACGCGAGATCCTTCAGAGCATCCCTGGAGTGCGGTTGGTCGAGATGGAACGCATCCGCGAGTACGCCTGGTGCTGCGGAGCAGGCGGAGGAGTCCGCGAGAGCAATCCCGACTTCGCCCAGTGGACCGCCACGGAGAGACTGGAAGAAGCCGCGGCGACCGGAGCACAGGGACTGGTCACAGCCTGTCCGCATTGTGCCGGCAACTTCGGCGACGCACTGGCCAGCTCCACGAGCGGACTGAAGGTATACGACGTCGTCGAGCTCCTCGGACAAGCGATATAGGGAGTAGCATCAGATGGCATTCAGCAAGAAGCAGTACCAAGCGTTCGAGGGCATTGTCGGGAGCGAGAACATATCGGACGAGCCCGCGGTCCTGGACTCCTACGCCTGGCGTTCGGGCCTCGTCGCCATTGCTCAGGAACACAAACCACGTTTCGAGGCGATCCTTCTCCCGGCCAGCACTGCCGAGGTCCAGTCGATCGTCCGCCTGTGCAACAGGCTCGGCGTGCAGTTCAAGGCGTCCAGTACGGGCTGGGGCGGCTACGCCGACCCGGGGGGCCCGGGATGCGTGAAGCTGGACCTTCGCAGGATGAACCGGATCGTCGAGATTAATGAAGAGAACATGTACGCGGTAGTCGAGCCCTACGTCATCACCGCCCAGCTCCAGGCTGTTCTGATGAGCAAGGGTCTCCACTGCAACATCAACGGAGCAGGAGCACAAACATCGGCTCTGCCGCTCGCGGCCCACGAGGGTATCGGCCACCTGAGCCAGGGCACCAGCTTCGGCGAGAGGAACCTGCTGGCCGCGGAATGGGTCACGCCGCAGGGAGATGTCGTTCGCACGGGCTCGCTCGGCTCCACGGGAGAATGGTTCCTCGGCGACGGCCCAGGGCCGTCTCTCCGCGGCATTATCAGGGGGAACGTGACCCCGCTTGGCGGCCTGGGCGTCTACACCAGGGCCGCGACCAAGCTCTATCACTGGCCTGGACCAGCTTCGTGGCCCCTCGACGGAGCCTCCCCCAGGTACTCGGCCGCTCAACCCCCCGCCAACATGATGATGCGCTACCTGTCCTTCCCCACGGAAAACGGACGAACTCAGGCAGTGCGCAAGATCGGTGAGAACGAGATCGGCCTCGTGCTCATGGGTTTCAATGTGGACATGCTGGCCGCGAACATCGCCACCAGCAACGAAGAAGAGCTTCGGCTCGTGGAGCAGTACAAGAAGGACGTGTTGGGCCCGGGCTTCGTCTTGGCGGTCTCCGGGAACACCTCTCGCGATTTCGAGTACAAGAAGGAACTACTGAAGGCCATCGTAAAAGAGGCCGGCGGCAGTTCTCTGGTGGCAGTCGAAAAAGATCCTGATGTTCAGTACGCGCTGCTCTGGCGCTGCATCCGAGTGACAGGCTCGGTACGAGAGACCATGAGAGCGACGGGGGCCTTCGCGGGCGAGGTGTTTGGAACCGATTCCTATGGAGTGCAGGCCAACTTCATTCAGCATTCGCTCAAGGACAAGGCCGACCTCATCGAACGAGGCCTCGTCTATCGCGACAGCACTGTACCGTTCCTTACGTCGATCGAATACGGGCACTTCGGCCACTCGGAAGTGCTGTTGAGATACCGGCCCAACCCCGAGACCGCCGGCGGGTTGATGGAGTACGTAGGCAAGGCGAACGCTGAGGCTGCCAATGGTCACTTCGGCTTGCCTCACCATGTCTTTGGCGATGCCCAGCACGACTTCTTCGGTCCGCTGGTCAGCAACTATCACCTGTGGGCAAGAAAGGTGAAGAAGAGCCTAGACCCCAATCAAGCCTCTGAATCCTCTTGCTTCATCACGGCCCGCGACGAGTCCGCGTAGCAGCAGCGAGCGCGCTGCCACACGGCTCGTGACACGCGCTCGTTCGTCCGACTGGGGGCAATAAGATGGCGCCCGGGCCCACCGGCCCGGGCGCCATCACCACAAGGAGGCAGTCCGCAAACGTGCGCGCGCGCGAATCCGCTAGTATTCCATCGGTAACGGCGTTGCCTCGATGGGCAGCTGATTGTAGCCCGAACCCGAATCGTATGCGGCGCAGATCACCTTGTCGTACAGCCACTTGCCTTCGGTCGCCTTTACCCACTGGCCCGTTCCCTGCGGTGGTGTGCAGGCATTGGGATGTGGGTGGTGCTTGCCGCCGACCAAGCCCTCGGCAATGGGAGCGGTGTAGTCGATGGTACCCAGGCTGCAATCCAGCTTGGTGCCCTTGATCGCCGTGACGTATGCCTCTTTGTCGTCGACATCGGTCACACGCTTCAGTATGTCGTTCGCCCACTCGAATATGACCAGGCACAACTGCGCCTCGGTCCACTGTTGACCGCTGAAGGCCTCGTACTCATCGCACAACTGCTTCGTCGTCATCCCCGTGAGCGAGTCCTTCCAGACACTCCGAGGCGTGATGGTTACATCACAGCACAGATGGTTGCCCAGATCACCCATTGCGGTAACCGCCTCGGGGAAGGTCAGGGCCTTGTTCACACAGACCACCTTGGGGTTGAAGCCCTGTTGATGCGCCTGGCTCCAGAAGTTCGCGAAGTCCGTCGTCGCCTGGCGCCCACCTGATCTCGCAGCCCTCCTTCTTCAGCAGGCTGATCTGAGCGGTGTAGTCCTCAGCCCCCGGCGAATACTGGTCGGTCTCCACGACCGTGTAACCCCCGGCAGAAAGCACAGGCGGGGCGAATTGCGCCCAGCTATTGCCGTGCAGATCGTTCGCAAGAACCAGGCCGACCCTCTTGTTGGTGTCCACCTGACTGAAGGCGGCGACGTAGTTCGTGGCCGTCCCTATGTCATCGAAGTCGTAGACATATGTCCACTTGAAGCCTTCGGCCGGCGGGGATCTTTGCAGGATGTCGGCGTGCCACTCGCTCCAGTTGGCAATGCAAGGACATCCGAACGACTCCGCCACGGTCTGCGCCGGGATGACCGTGTCTGCAGTGACGGCGGTCATCAGCAGATCCACCTTGCTGTTCTGGATGAGGTCCCCTGCCACGCCTGCTGCGCGGGCGGCGTCCGACTGGCTGTCGGCCACCACCACCTCGACCGGGTGCTTCTTCTTGTCGCCGCACACGATGCCGTCACCAATGGCCTTCGTAAAGTGCTCGTTCGACCATCTCGCAGCAGAAGCAAAAGGCGACAGAGGCCCGGTGATCGGGACGACATAGCCAAGCTTGATGGGGCGACCCCCTTCGGAGCCGGAGGTCGCACTGGTGGCTACTTCCGAGCTCGATGTAGAGAGTCCGGCAGTGCCGGTCGCCACCGCACTTGTATCGGGAGTGCTCCCGCTAATGGTATCTGTTTCCGAGGAACTGCAGGCCGGGAGAAGTACCCCCAGTCCTCCGCCCAGTCCAACTCCGCAGCCGGCAACTGCAGCCAGCTTCAGGAAGTGCCGCCGGCTAACGGCCTTTCCACCTTGCAGGCCAACGACGTCGGCCTGATCTCGGTCTTCGCACGATCCACCGTCACAGTTCATAGCCCCCCCTCCGCATCGCGAACGCATTGTGTCGAGCATGCGATCCAAACCTCAGCTTCTCGCTCTCAAGCACGGCCCCAACACCGAAACTCGCTCGAACATCCGAGGACCCTGTGGCCCTCGGTCGGGCTTACTGGCTCCATTGATGTACGCGCTTTGACTTTCTCTCGCTAGGCCACCTCCATGGTCGAACGTGCCACCCTAAGAAACAGCGAGACGAGGTGGAGCAGGTGAGGGGTGGCGAATGGACTTACACGCTCCTAGCTCGGGCCACCGGCTGGCGTAAGCTCCTTCAGGTCGTGCAGGCATAGCGCCTTCAGATTCTCGAGGCTTGTCCGGAGTGCGCGCTCCGTGCAACTCTCGATGAATCGGATCTTCATCCCCTTGCCCATCAAACCGCCGGGCATCATGTAGTCGATCTCCGCAGTCACCAAAGTCTCGTCAGGCGCGACAGCCTCACAGGTCCACTTCATCCAACCGCGGAGATCGCCCTCCAGCTGACAATCCCAGTGCCATACGCTCCCGGCATCCCTGCTGGGAGGGGTGATCTTCATGTTGATCGAAACCGGCCGCCCCACCATGTAATAGAAGAACTTGACAACGTCCCCTTCGACACTGTGCGGCACGGTCATACCGACAAACCAGTTCTGCCACTTGTGAGCATCGCTCGCAAGACCGTATACGTCGTCGACGAAACCATCGACTGTGATGCTCCCTTTAACGCGAGTCACGTCATCCCCCTTTTCCGGTTCCGCACCATTGCCACCACGTATCCTCTGTGAAGATGGGTGGAGCCCGGCGCTGCGTGCGCCAGGCTCCACCCTGCAATATCGCCTCTACCTGCTATCTGGCGTGATCGAAGGCATGTTCACCTGCTATCGGTAGACTCAATCTCCTCTCGCACGTCTCCCGCCTATGCCCCAGACAGCGCCACATCCCCCAGGTTGACGTCCTGTTCGGTGCTGAGAGCGGCAAAGGCTTTGGGGGCAAAGCCCGACGCGGTGATCTCCAGATCGTAGCTGCCCATCTCCAGGCCCTCGAACCAGAAGTCACCGAACCCGTCGGTGGTGGTGGTCCAGGTGCTGCCGTTGCTCTTGAGCGTCAGGCTGGCGCCGATGACCACCTCTTTCTTGGCGGGGTCATACAGGGTGCCGGCGATGAACTTCTTGGGAACGTTGTTGTAGTAGACGCGCGGCTTCTGATCGGCCGGATGCAGGAGTTCGGCTTCGCCGATGAGCTCCTTGGCTTCTGCTTCCTCCAGGAACCTAAGGGCTCCGGTGGGACAGGCGTCGGTGCAGCGGGTCTCGGTCCAGCCGGCATCCAGGAGATGGGCACATCCCGTGCACTTCTGAGCGATGTTCAGCTGTTCGTTCATGTAGATGACGCCAGACACACAGGCATCGGCGCAGCTCTTGCAGCCCGTGCAGATCTCCGGGTCGATGATGACCAGACCGTCTTCGCGCTTGTAGATGGCGCCTTCCACCGGGCAGGCGGCCATGCAGGCGGCCTCGTCGCAGTGGTTGCAGAGCGTGGCGACGTAGTGCATCTTCACCTTGGGGACCGTGCCACACACATATTCGTTCAGCTTGAGCCAGAACTGACCCGTATCCGGCTGCGGTTTGGCATACGGCGTCCAGTCGTTGGCGCAGTGCTCGTCTTTGCAGGCGATCTGGCAGCAGTAGCAGCCGTTGCAGATCGAGGCATCGAAAACAAAGACCTTGCTCATCGGGCCTCTCCTTCCTTGATGACCCAGGCGTCAAAGCGAAGCCCGGCGGCCGGATCGTAGGCGCGAGCGAAGGCTTCGGGATACTTCTCTTTCCACTCCTGCATCTCGGTCATGGTGACCTTGGCGATATCGACCAGGAAGCCGCTGGTGGCCATGCCCCAGCAGTTCTTGGAGATGCCGTTGAGCGGGGAGATGAGGTTGTTCGCCCCACCGCGATCGAGGAACGTGCCCTCCCCCACATGGATGAGGTCGGCACGGGCGCCGTGGTCCATGGACACGGCTCCGGGCAGGATGCGTTCCCACACGAAGGCGCCGCCCAGAACCACTCCGCGCTCGTTGAACAGCTTGATGATGTCACCGTCTTTGATACCCCGGGCTTGGGCATCCTCGGGGTTGATCCAGATGGGCTCGTAGAGGTAGCCGTCCCAGCACCTGATCTTGCAGGTCTTGATCTCCCGCTGCCAGGTGATGTCGTCGTTCTGGGCATGCGTACGCCAGCGACCGTGGTTGCTCATGAGCAGCAGAGGATACGTCTTGGCCCGCTCTCCGCCGATACGCTCATCGTGGAAGTCGCTGTTCTCCACCCACTTGGGTAGCGGTCCCCGCTCGGTATCGTCCGGGAAGTGATCGGCCAGGCGCTGGGAGTAGAACTCCAGCTTGCCGCTGGGAGTGCCCAACGGGTTGTGCTCTGGATCCTCGTAGAAGAGTCGAAGTCCGGGCGGTGTGCTTTCCCAGTCGGGGTCGGTGGGCACGAAGTAGTACTGCTTGTCCTGGAAGTCCTCCCAGGAGATGAGGTCCTCTACCTCCATACACTCGAACCCGAACTTGATCTTCTCTTTGACTGTCATGCCCCGGGTGAAGTCATCGTACAGGCCGACCTTCTTGGCCACCTCGCCGACGGCTTCGTAGTCGCTCAGCGATTCACCCAGAGGCTCGATCCCCTGATTCTCGAGAGTGCAGCCGTGAACCGACCGACCCGGAGCGGAGATCCGGGCGATGTCCTCTTCCTCGATCTTGGTGTTGATGGGCAGGATGATGTCGGCCAGGATGCAGTCGTTTTCCATCCATGGATGCTGGACGATGATGGTCTCGATCTTCGGGCTGCGGAAGGCCTCCACCGTCTTGAAGCCGTCGTTCCAGCAGGTGGTGCGGCATGGGTTGTCCATCCAGATCATGTGGATCTCGGTGCCGCCCTCTTCCTTGGGAACCGGGTAGTCGTATCTCTTGAACTGGTCCTCAAGTTCGCCGAAGAGGATAGTGCTACCCATGCTGCTCGTGGGCGGGTCGAGGATGGCCTGACTCACTTGGGTCTTCGGGATGACCTGGTTTGAAGAGACGAACATCTGGCCGAAGCCTGGCCAGACGCCCATCATGAACTTCTCCATATTCATGACTCTCATCGGCCGGGGCAGGTCGTTCATCCAGCGGTCGTCGCCGCCCATCTTGTAGTACTGGTGGACACCCGGCTTGCCCAGCCCCTGCATACCGAGCAGGCAGGCCTCGAGGCGGGCCGGCTCATGCGAGTAGGGGCCGCGGATGTAGGATCCGCCGTAGAAGTGCATGACGGTGGTGGGCTGCTTGGCCCATTGCCGAGCCAGCGCTTTGATGGTCCACTCGGGGATCTGGGTCTTTCCTGAGGCCCACTCCGGCGTCTTGGGCAGGCCGTCCTCGCGGCCGAGCACGTAGTCCTCGAACTTGTCGAATCCCACCACGTGCGTGGCCACGTAGTCTTTGTCGTAGGTGCCTTCCGTCATCCAGGTGTAGGCGATGGCCAGATGCATGGCCGCGTCGGTGTTGGGAAGGATGGGGATCCACTTGCTGGCGTGGATCGCGCCCGAGTAGTTGAGATCCGGAGAGATGAAGACCTGCTTCTTGCCCAGCTTCTGCCACCAGTAGAGGATTCCGGTCGGGAACTGACCGTTGAACCCCCACGGCGTCGTCTCCAGGTCGCACCCGATGTGGATGAGCAGTTCACTGTGCTTGGAGACGTCATTCAGCAGGTTGTCGGCCGGGAGGACCAGGCCATTGTCGCCATTCCCCCAGACATGCTTGGCGCCCCAATACCAGCCCTCCCAGCTATCCGCATTGCGGACGGTCTGGGTATAGCCGCCCATGAGACGCAGGAGATCCATCTGCACGCCGTGCGGTCCGTGAATGCTCTTGGTCTCCCCATGACCGTCGCCGTGCGCAAGGATCCCCAATGGACCATATTCTTCTTGGACCCGCCCGATCTCGTCGGCGATGAGGGTGGTCGCCTCGTCCCAACTGATCCGTACGTACTTGCTCTTGCCCCGGTTCTGCGGGTTGCGCTCCCCTTTGGGATCCCAGTCCACCCGCTTGAGGGGGTAGAGGATGCGGTTGGGTGAATAGACACGCTTCTTGTAGGCGATCATGAAGGGGGCGAGAAGACCCTTGGACGGCTTCTTGTAGGTATGTCCGTCCTTGGTGAGTTCCCACTGGCCCAGTTCTTCCTCGGTATACCGCTCCGTATGGTGGTGCGGCCGGATGCGAACGATCTTCCCATCCTTGACGTCTACCGACGCCGTCTCGCCGTTCTGAGCAAACGAACACTGGGCGAGTGATTTGATGACGGTCTTGTCAAAGACGCGAGTTTTCGCGTCTGGATCCTTGCCCCCCATTAGCTGTCCTTTCGGTCTCTGCTCCCGAAACACTGAACGGGCACGCCGCGTTACGCGACGCCTCCGGTACACGGACAAAGCGAAGTCCTACCGTCTCTGCGGTGACGCTAAGTCATGGAACCCTCCTTCTCGCTGATCCTTCACGGCGGACGGTATCATCTGGATAAATGGATTACAAGTCTCTGATTTCTCTTTCATATCAATTGAATACGACGAGACCGCAAGGATCCGCGCCTCCGAACTAACTAGTGCTGCAATTCAGGAGGGAGGGGTGGCATCGAGCTACCCAGCTCTGCCACCAGGGTCTCGTACTGCTCGAGGCGGGAGTCGATGTCGATCTCTCCTCTCCTCGCCGCCTGTACTGCGAGGAAGAGCCAGAGATGAGTGCGCAATGCATCTTCGCGCGTGTACTTTGTATCAGCCTTGACGCGAAGCATGGTCGGCTCATAGGCGCCAAAGAGACTGTGAGCCAAGAGCTCATCCGGAACGGCGGCCGCCTGGACTTCGCCACCCTCACTGCTCGCCCGGACTTCCCTGACATACTGATCGATGATGTTGTCGAACATCTTCTGCAGGGGCTTGCGCAGCTCTTTGTCATTCTTGGTACCCTCAACCCGCACCAGAGCCAAGGCAGATGAGCCCACGCGGAAGACGTTTGCGTGTCCGAAGACCAACCAGAGAAGCGCTCGCCGGGATCGGTGGTCCCGGCCTGCTTTGAGTCCACGTACTTCAGGCTCCAGTTCATGACCACGGTCACGCACTCAAGGAGAAGGACCCTCTTTCCGGAGAAGTGACTGTAGAGGAGTTTTGGCGTGATCCGCAACTTGCGGATGATCGTAGTCACGTACGTGTTTTTGTAGCCCTTGCTTGTGAATTCCCTCGCCGCCACCGAGAGAATGCGGTTACGCATGCGCTCCCGCTCTAGGCCGACCACGTCCACCTCGCTACTGTTGGCCTGGTCGACCATGCCTTGTACTTCATCCTCGATTTCCAGGAGCGAGAGTCCCGCCTGTTTGGACTCCGTGATCTTGCCGAGGATCTTGACATGCTCTTCGGTATAGAGAGACCGAGTGGCAGAAATCTTTTGTGGTCTGGGTAGGAGACCTTTACGGAGGTAGTAGTGAATCGTCGTGGACGGCGCTCCGGTGGCCTCTTGGAGTTCCTTCATGTTGAATACCTTGATCCCAGGGCGCTGCCCTATTCTCGGGAGCCATGCTTACCTCTGTCGGCCGGCAGGTAGACGAATTAGCTGCGGAGAGTTCCACCGCGTCCTGAGGACTCCCGCACTTCGGAGGTCGTTTGTCACGGAGTAGCGCGTCCGCAAATACAGCCTGAATTTGCTTTGACTCTCATACTACCGGATACGCGGCGCGAATCGGACTACTCGCACCCCTCAAGCTCCGCCGCTCCGAACTGACTAGTTCTGTAATTCGGGAGGAAGGGGGGGCATCGAGTTACCCAGCTCTGCCACCAGGGTCTTGTACTGCTCGAGGCGGGAGTCGATGTCGATCTCTCCTCTCCTTGCCGCCTGTACTGCGAGGAAGAGCCACAGGTGGGTACGCAGGGCGTCCTCGCGAGTGTACTTCTTGTCTGCCTGGACGCGGAACATGGTCTGCTCATAGGCGCCAAAGAGACTGTGAGCCAAGAGCTCATCCGGAACGGCGGCAGCCTGGACTTCGTCGCCCTCACCGCTCGCCCGGATTTCCTCGACATAGTGATCGATGATGTTGTCGAACATCTTCTGCAGGGGCCTGCGCAGCTCCTTGTCGTTCTCGGCACCCTCTACCCGCACCAGAGCCAACGCAGATGAGCCCACGCGGAAGACGTTTGAGTGTCCATAGACCAACCAGAGAAGCCGCTCCGCGGGATCCTTGGTCCCGGCCTGCTTTGAGTCCACATACTTCAGGCTCCAGTTCATGAGCACGGTCACGCACTCAAGCAGGAGGGCCCTCTTCCCGGAAAAGTAGCTGTAGAGGAGGTTGGGCGTGATCCGCAGCTTGCGGATGATCGTAGTGACGTAGGTGTTCTTGTAGCCCTTGCTTGTGAATTCCCTCGCCGCCACCGAGAGAATGCGGTTGCGCATGCGCTCCCGCTCTAGGCCGACCACGTCCACCTTGCTACTGTTGGCCTGGTCGACCATGCCTTGCACTTCGTCCTCGATCTCAAGAAGCGAAAGTCCCGCCTGTTTGAGTTCCGCGATCTTCTGAAGGATCTTGACGTGTTCCTCCGTATAGAGAGAGCGACTGACTGAAGTCTTCTGAGGACGAGGTAGGAGACCGTGGCGAAGGTAGTAGTGAATCGTCGTGGAAGGCGCTCCGGTGACTTCTTGGAGGTCCTTCATGGTATATACGTTGATTGCAGACACTGCTTTCTTCTCGGGGGCCATGCTTACCTCTGTGGGTCGGGCAATCAGACGAACCAACGGCCGAGAGCCTCACCACGACTTGAGAACTCTCGGGATTTGTGAAACCGTTATCCTAGACTACCACTTCTATAAACAATGTTTAAATCTTTGATTGATTTTTCATAGTGCCCCAGGCAGAGGCCCCCGGGCTACGGCGCGACACGGCAGTCACGGGGCAGGATGCCTGGTCGCCAAAGGCGGAACGGTACGCGAACCATGACTCTACATGTCAATGGGGTGCGCCGAGAACTCGTCGCTGATACCGGCAGCAGCCTCGCAGCGGTACTACGCGGGCAACTCGGACTGCCGGTGACGAAGGTGACTGTGCAGCCGGCCAGTGCGGCATGCTCCGTGTTTGTGACGGGTCAGTCGTGCGGGGACGTGCATGCCACAAGGTATATCCGACCTCCGGGAGGACGGCGCAGTGACGACCATCGAGAGTCGGGACGGTGGCGAGGGAACAGATCCCCAGACTCTCTGGGTCACGAATGATCTGGCTTGGAATGGCAAGAGCGGCGCGTGGCTAGTTCAGCCGGAGGCGTTTGGGCACATCCGAGCACGTTCGATGGGCAGGGGGATTATGGAGAATTCGACCGGCTATTACGCGTCAGGAAAGACGCTGACCCATTCCCGCTCGAGCAGGCGCGAGATGCGAGACGTTGTGCCTTGTTCCTCGACCTCGTGACCCGATGGTAGTCAGATCGCCCACGTTTGCAGCATGGCCCGCTTCTTCCAAGACGGACCACCGCCAGACGTAGCGACAAAAAGATTGTGGCGGCCGGCAACGCCGGCCGCCACAATCGCGCCGAGATGCGTCAATCATCTACGCCAGCGGGATGTCCCCCAGGTTGATGTCTGCAGGCGTGGTATCCAGAGCGGTGAAGGTCTTCACCTTGCCGCCTGCCTTCAGCTCCAGGTCGTAGGTGCTGTCGCCGATACCCTCGAACCAGAAGTCGCCGTAGGCGTCGGTCTCGAGGGTGAGGACGGCGCCGCTCTTGGTGTCGGTGAGGGTGGCCGTAGCTCCGATGACCACCTCTTCCTCCACGGGTTCATACAGCGTGCCGGCGATGAACTTCTTGGGCACGTTGAGGTAGTAGACCCGGGGTTTCACTGTGTCTTTGAGCTCCGGCTTCCACACCTCGGCACCAGTGATGAGGGCCTGGGTCTCGGCGTCGTCTTCGTCCATGATCTTGATGGCCAGGGTGGGGCAGGCATCGGTGCAGCGGGTGTCGGTCCAGCCGCTGTCTAAGAGATGGGCGCAGCCCGTGCACTTCTGGGCGATGTTGAGGTTCTCGTTGAAGTAGATGGTGCCGTAGGGGCAGGCGTCCATGCAGTTGCGGCAGCCGGTGCACTTCTCCGTGTCGATGATGACCAGGCCGTCTTCGCGCTTGTAGATGGCTCCCTCTACCGGGCACGACTCCATGCAGGGCGCCTCGTCGCAGTGCATGCACAGGTGGGGACGATAGGCCACCTTGACCTTGGGCACCGTGCCGCGCACGCGCTCGTCCAGTTTCAGCCAGAACTGCCCGATCTCGGGCTGCGGTTTGGCGATGGGGGTCCAGTCGTTGCCGCAGTGCTCGTCCTTGCAGGCGAACTGGCAGGTATAACAGCCGTTGCAGACGGACAGATCGATTACAAATACCTTCTTGCCCATTGTTACCTCTCCCCCTCGACCCAGCCGTTGAAGTGCAGACCCGACGCGTAGTCGTAGTCGCGCTCGAAGGCATCCGGATAGTCCCTGCGCCATTCGTCCATCTGCTGCATGCTCACCCGCTCCACCTCGACCAGGAAGGCCGTGGTGGCCTGGCCGGCCGCGTGCCGGGAGGTCAGCCCCTCCGGCGTGATGGTGTTTATGGCGCCGCCACGATCGACCTTGCCCGGGATGATGTAGTCGGTCCGGGCGCCGTGGTCGATGGAGACCGCACCCTGCATGACCCGCTCGAACACCAAGGCGCCGCACAGTACGCTGCCGCGCTCGTTGTACACGCGGATGATGTCGCCGTCCTTGATCCCTCTGGCCGCGGCATCGATGGGGTTGATCCAGGCCGGCTCGTAGAGGTAGCCGTCGAAGCCCCGGACCTTGCCGGTCCTGGCTTCCTTGCTCCAGGGGATATCGTCCGCCTGGGCGTGGACACGCCAGCGCCCGTGGTTGGAGAGGATGAGGAGCGGGTACGCCTGCGCGCGCTTGCTCGACATACGCTCGTCGTGGGTGATGCCTTTTTCGATCCACTTGGGATAGGCAGGGCGTTCCTCGTCGTTGGGGAAGGCCTTGTCCAGGCTCTCGGAGTAGAACTCCAGCTTGCCGGTGGGCGTGGGCAGCGGGTTGGCTTCGGGGTCTTTGTAGAACTCGTACAGACCGGCCGGCCACTTCTCCCAATCCTTCGCGACCGGGATGACGAAGTAGTCCTTCTCCTGGAACTCCTCCCAGGGCACGATCTTGTCGAACCTCATGCCCGTGTAGGTCTCGTGGATGAGGTCCTCGACGGAGAAGCCCTCGGTGACCGCTTCCTCCATGCCCAGTTTCTTGGCCACCTCGACGATGGCCTCGTAGTCGCTCTTGGACTCGCCGACGGGCTCGATGGCCTTGCGCATGAGAACGACGCTCTGGAAGCTGTCGCCGTCACGCAGGCACGGGGAGATGTCGTCGACTTCGAGAGTCGTGTTGGTGGGCAGCACGATGTCGGCGAAGATGCAGTCGTTCTCCAGCCAGGGATGCTGGGCCACGATGCATTCGATCTGGGAATGGCGGGACGTCAGAGCGATATCGTTGCCGCAGTTCCAGCAGGTCTGACGGCACGGAGTGTCGGTCCACATCAAGTGGATCTCGGTGCCGCCCTCTTCTTTGGGGATGGGGTAGGTGTACTTCTTGTACTGGTCGGCTGCGGGTTCCTCGTGGCCGCCGGTGCCCCAGAAGTCCACGGTGCCCTTCTTGATGGCCTCTTCGATGAGGGTCTTGGGGATCATCTGCTTGCCCCAGGCGGTGGGAGTGCCACGGTGGGGCTTGAGGATGCGCTCGCCGGCCGGCGTGCCCACCAGGTTCTCGAAGGTACCCATGTGGTCCTTGCCACCGGCGATTATGTTCTTGGGCATGCCCGTGTAGGCGATCTGCGCCTGATGGACACCGGGTTTGCCCAGCCCCTGCATACCCAGGATGACGCACTCCAGGCGGGCAGGCTCGTGAGCGTACGGTCCGCGGGCCATGCCGCCGGCGAAGTAGTGGCCGATGGTGACCGTCTTCTTGGCCCAGTCACGCGCCAGTGCCTTGATGGTCCAGGTGGGGACGCCGCACTTCTCGGAGGCCCACTTGGGCGTCTTGGGGATACCGTCTTCTTCGCCAAGCACGTACGCCTCGATCTTGTCGAAGCCGACCGTGTGGGTCGCGACGTACTCTTTGTCGTAGGTGCCCTCGGTGATCCATGTGTACATGACGGCGAGTTGCAGGGCCGCGTCGGTGTTGGGAAGCACCGGGATCCACTTGTCGCCGTGGATGCACGCTGAGTAGTTGAGGTCGGGGCAGATGTACACCTGCTTGATGCCCGCCTGGCTCCAGAAGTACAGCAGGCGGCTGGCCAGCTGTCCGCGGAAGCCCCAGTGGGTGGTCTCGGGGTCTCCACCCCACACCACGACCATGTCACTGTTCTCGGTGATGTCCTTCACCACGTTGTCGGCCGGGGCCATCATGCCGATGAAGCCCTTGCCCCACACGTGCTTGGAGCCCCAGTACCAGCCTTCCCAGCTGTCTGGGTTACGCACCTGCTGGGTGAAGCCGCCCATCTTGTCGAAGAGCAGGGTGGAGCACCCGTGGGGAGCGTGGATCATCTTGCACTCGCCGTGGCCGTCGCCCTGCACCAGGATGGATAGTGGACCGTATTCCTTATGCACGCGCTTGATCTCGGCGGCGATGAGGTCGGTGGCCTCATCCCAGGAGATGCGCACGAACTTGCTCTTGCCGCGGTTCTGGGTGTTGCGCTCGCCGTTGGGATCCCAGTCCACCCGCTTGAGGGGGTACTTGACCCGGTTGGGCGAGTAGGTGCGCTTCTTGTAGGCCAGGCTCCAAGGGGCCGGGACCGATTTCTTGAGCGGCTCGAAGGTGACCCCGTTGCGCTCCATCTTCCAGGGATTGAAGCTGTCGTAGTCGTACTTCTCGTCCCAGTGGAGCGGCCGGATGCGAATGACCTTCCCATCCTTGACGTCGACCGCGCAGGGCGACGCGCCGAAGATGCCCCCGCTCAGGCCGAGCGCCTTATATACCGTCTTGTCTACCGCTGTGTTCGGTTTGGTTGCTTCGCTTTCGTTCGCTGCCATCAATTCCCTCCCTGAGAACTGTTTCCGTAGCTACGATTTCTCGAGGACGATGTCGCCCAGATAGACCGAAGCGTTGGTCCGTATGTCGAACTGCATACTCGTGTAGCCGGGTGCGGCCACGGTGACCGTGTAGTCCTTGCCTGTCGGCAGGCCCTCGAACTCGAAGTCCCCGAAACCGTCGGTCGTGGTGACGGCGGTCGCCTCGGCTCCCTTGAGTGAGACCGTCACGCCTTTCGCGCACTCGTCGAGGTCTCCCAAGACCACGGCGCCGGCCACGAAATTCCTGGGCAGGCCGATATAGCGGACCCTGTCGCCCATGGCGTACTCGGGGTGCATGGCCTCCGCCTGTTCCCAGGCTTTGGACACGGCGCTGTCCGGATCGTCCAGATCGCCGAAGATGAGAGTGCCGGTGGGGCAGGCTTCCACGCAGCGTGGCTCTTTCCAGCCCGCGTCCAGCAGATGAGCACAGAAGGTGCACTTCTGACCTACCTGCAGGGTCTCGTTCCAGTAGATCCTGCGATAGGGGCACTGGGCAGCGATCTCGTCCTGGCCGACCGCCTTCTCGGGATCGATCATGACGATGCCGTCGTCACGCTGGTAGACGGCCCCGTCGGTACCGGCCGCACACTGGGGCGCCTCGCACTGCATGCAGGGCTGCGCGATGTAGTCCTGCTTGACTTTGGGGTACTGCCCGCGCTCCACAGGGATGATCTTCATCCAGTGCTGGCCGGTCATGGGCTGGGGAGCCGAGTAGCCGGGCTTGGCCTGATCGCAGTACTCGTCCTTGCAGACGATGAAGCAGTTGTAGCAGCCATCGCACCGGGTGACGTCGATGACCATTGCATATCTAGTCATCCCTCATCCCTCCCACTTGGACATCTCGACGAGACAGGAGTTCGGCGCCATGCCGGGGACGTTCTTCGACATCATCCGGCCGGGGCTGAGCAGGTTGACGCATCCGCCTCGATCGGGGCTGTCGGGATTGCCGCGCTCGATCGGCTCGTACTTGGACGCTCCCTCGTAAGAGTGGACCACGCCCGGCCTCACCCGCTCGGTCACGTAGGCCGCGAGCAGGACCGCCGCCCGGTCGTTGTAAAGCTTGATCACGTCGCCGTGCTTGATACCGCGGGCTGCGGCGTCCTCGGGATGGATGCGGCAGATCTGGTAGTTGTAGCCGTCGATCCACATACGGTGCTCGGGGATCTCAGAGAGCCAGGGCACGCGCGTGTCGTGATGGGTGTGGAACGAGAACCGCGGATGCGGCGAGAGGAGCTGCAGCGGGTACTTCTTGAACAACTCCGACTCATGCCCCTCCCAGCTGGGGATGTACTTGGGCATGGGCGCCCGTTCGTCGTCGTCGGGCGTGTGCTGCATGAGGCTCTGCGAGACGAACTCGATCTTGCCGGTGACCGTGGCCAGCTCGTGGGCCTTGTCGGTGCCGCGCTTGGGATTGCTCGTGTCCGGCGTGTCGCAGGGCCGGCCCTCGGCGAACCAGCGCAGGGCGTACTTGGGCTCGTAGTTCTCTATCTGCGGGACGACGAAGTAGCCCTTCTTCTTGAAGTCCTCGTAGTCCATGTACTTGGGCATGTCCGACCAGTCGTACATCTTCTTGATCCACTGCTCGAACGTGTTGCCTTCAGTGAACTGCTCTCCGTAGCCCAGCCTGTCGGCCAACTCGACGAAGATGTCGTAGTCCGCCTTGGACTCGCCGATCGGCTCTACGCACTTCTGCTGATAGACGATCACGCGGTGGTTGGCGCTGCCCGAAGCATGCAGGGAGTAGCCGCCGGAACTGGCCCACTCGCTGATGTCGTCGCGCTCCAGGTTGGTGCAGGCCGGCAGGATGACGTCCGCCATCTTGGTCTCGTTGCACCACCAGCAGTCCTGATTGACCACGAACTCCAGCTTCGGGCTCTGGTACATGCGCACCCACTTGCTGGTGTCGACCATGGTGGAGAGGAAAGAGCCGCCGTAGCGGTAGAACATCTTCACCTCGGAGTGGTCGGGCAGCGGATAGGTGTAGTTGTTGAACTGCTGCTCGATGGAGTTGCCGCAGAAGCCGTCGCCCATCCAGTCGATATGGCCGTCCAGGATGGCATCGGGGACGGTCAGCCGGTAAAGGCGCTGCTTGACCGAGTTGACGGCCGGCTTCTCGGCGATGAGGTTGAAGCCGCCCTGTGCGTAGCCCGGGAACTCCAGAGTGTGGTTGTATGGCGGCCCGTTGGCCGTGCCCCAGATGCTGATGCCCGGGAGGCCCAGACCCTGCATGGCCTGCAGGAAGATCATGTGCCGAGCCGACTCGGTGGCATAGGCCTGGCGGCAGGCTCCGCCTTCGCCGCCCTTGGTGCCGCCGGCCAGAGAGGTCCGGTGGGAGGCCCATTCGCGGGCCAACGCGGTGATGACGCGGGCCTGGAGGCCGCAGACCTCAGCAGCCCAGGCGGGAGTCTTGGGAGTGCCGTCGTCCAAGCCGAGGACATACCGCTCGAACTCCTCGAAGCCGTATGTGCGGTTGGCCACGTATTCCTTGTTGTACGTTCCTTCATTGAGCCACACATAGGCGATGGCCAAGGCCAGCGCGGAGGTGGTGCCGGGTCGGTAGGCGATCCACTTCCCGTCCACATGCGCCGCGGTGTAGTTGTGGAAGGGATCGATGAAGATGGTCTTGATGCCCTTGTCCCGCAGCCAGACGCGCCACACGGCGGAGTCGGTACCGCCGTAGATGCCGTGCGTGGTGTCGGGGTCGTTGCTCCAGGAGATGAGGAGTTCGGTGTTCCGGAGTGCGTCCTCCAGCAGGTCGTAGTGCTCCGGGTTCCCCAGACGCCAGTAGTAGCCGTAGGCGTGGGTGGCACCCCAGTGCCAGCCCTCCCAGCTATCCGGGTTGTCGAGGATATCGGTGAACCCGATCATGTTGAAGAACCGGGCCCAGGACGAGGAGCGGTAGCCTAGGTTGCCCCAGTTATGGTGCGAGGAGGCGCGGGACATGATGGCTTCCGGTCCGTAGTCGGAGCGGATGCGCTTCATCTCGCCGGCCACCAGGTCGAGAGCCTCGTCCCAGCTGATCCTCTCGTAGCCCGACTTGCCGCGGTTCTGGGGATTTCGCTCCCCGTTGGGATCGAAATCCACGCGCTTCATCGGATACATGATGCGCTCGTCGGAGTACACCCTGGCCCGCTCGACGAGCGAGAAAGGCGCCACGCAGGCCTTCCTGTATGGCGTGTACTCCTGCCCGTCGACGTCGATGGTCCACGAAGGCAGCGTCCGTCTCATCGAAGACCGAGCGGCCGCACGCGGGTGATCTTCCCGTCCTCCACGTGGACCCGGATGGGCCCACCACCGGTACAGTTCACGAAGGTCTCTTCTGACATCCCCCTATCCCTTCGTCGTGATTTAGCTCGAGCACTCGTCGCTAAGCGGTCGGGGCGCCGTTGAGCAGAGCCATCTCTGTGGTCGCGAAACCATGCAGCATGCAGTAGACGTCGCGCAGGTGCTTGCCGAAGGGCACGTCGTCGTCGGTGGTGCCGTAGCCGCCCATGATGCCGGCGGTGATGTTGACGAAGTTCACGCCGATGTGGTCGACGAAGGCCTTAACGAGCATGCCGCACTTGGGGTTGTACTCGTACTTGGCGCTGTACGACCAGGCGGACTGCATGAGATAGGCGTGGGCCGCCTCGTACTGCATCTTCATCTCGGCCAGCTTCATGGCCACATGCTGATGCTGGATGATGGGCTTGCCACCCTGCACGCGCTGCTTGGCGTATTCCAGAGCCTCTTCATAGACCGAGCGCACGGTGCCCAGGTTGGCGGCGGCGCCGAGCAGGCCGAACGGCGGCGGTACACCCTGCGGAGTCTTCGACCAGTCGAACTGCGGGCCGCCCCACTCGCCCTCGGTACCCCAGGCCTCGCCTTCCTCGCCCAGCAGGTACTTGGCGGGGATGCGGCAGTCTTCGAAGATCAGCTCGGCGTTGGCGAGCAGGCGCCGGCCGAGCTTGTTGTGGAAGCGGCCGATCCGGAAACCGGGAGCGTCCGAGGGCACCAGGAAGCAACTCGAGGCTGGTGGAGATGGGGCCCTTGCGGTCGGTGCGCGCATACAGGAAGTAAAGCTTGGCGATGCCGCCGCAGGAGATGTAGTGCTTGGTGCCGTTGATGACGTACTCGTCGCCGTCTCTTGACCGCGTAGGTCTGGATGGAGGCGCCGGGTTCGTCGTACAGGAAGTGCGAGTCGGTGCCGGCGTCAGGCTCCGAGCGCGCCAGGCCCAGACAGGAAGGTGTCGTCTTCCATGAACTTGGTCAGCCACTCGTCGCGCAGCTCGGGGGTGAGTTCGCCCACCAGCCGCGGCGACTCGGTGTAGCAGCCCCGGATGATGGTGGCGAAGCCCTGGTCGGCCGCGCCCAGCTCTTCGAGGATGAGGGCCAGAGTCGGGTAGTCGGCTCCCACGCCACCGAACTTCTCGGGGATGGCGGCGGTGCGCAGGCCCAGCTCCGAGGCCTTCTTGAGCAGGTCCCAGGGGACGCAGTCCATAGGGTCCTGCTTTTGGTCGTACTCCAAGGCCACGGGCTTGACTTCGTTCTGGGCGAAGTCGCGCACCATGTCACGGATCATTTCCTGCTCTTCAGTCAATCTGAAGTCCATGGATCCCCTTTCATCTCGAGTTACCGGTTCCCCCCGCTCACATGCGGGTACCGACATTTACCCGTCACCTACCCGACCGACACTCCCGCCGGGTAGGTGCCCCATACTACAAGGACGTCCGAGGCGAGGCATCACTTCGGCTGAACTTGTCATGGATATGACGAACTATTACATCGACGCATACGGCCGCGCCGGCCGAGGCGAGAAGCCAGAGCCTAGGGCACATCGAACCCCGGGCGGTTGATGGCGGCCCGCAGATGGGCTACGAGCGCCCGCGCTGCCGCAGGAAGCGGCCGATCGCGGGGATAGATGATGTTGAGATCCCGGTAGAGCCGCTTCTCGAAGGGGATGGCCACCAGCCCCTCCTGGGTCTCGGGGGACAGGAGCATCTTGGGCATAGGTGCCACTCCAAAGCCCCTCCGCACCAGCGCCTTGATCAACTCGGGGTAGTTGGCGCGATAGGAGAACTTGGGCTCGAAGCCCTCGCGCCGGAGGGCATCGGCGGCTATGTTGCCCGCATTCATGGTGGCCCGCGGCAGCAAGATCGACTCCCCGGCCAGCATGCTCAGAGGCACCGTCGACAGACGCGCCAGACGATGGTGGTGCGGCACCACCAGTAGGATCTCCTCGGTGATGAGGTGCTGCGTCGACCGCACGGCTGGACCCCCAGGGGGTCATGACTGCGCAGTCCAACTCTCCGCTCACCACCGCTTCCTCGAGCTGGGCGTCGTCCTTCTCACTAAGATAGAGACTCACCGTGGGATAGGCGGCCAGGAAGGAACCCAGCACCGGGGTCAACAGCAGGGCCATGACGTTACCCACGGCTCCGAAGCGCACGTCCTGGCTGCCTGAGCCCGCCTGCTCACGCACCAGGGCGATGGCGTCCTCTGTACGGCTGACGATAGCCTGGGCAAGCGGCAGCAGGAGTTGGCCGGTGATGGTGCACTCCACGTGTCGCCCGTAGCGCTCGAACAGAGTCGCGCCCAACTCCTTCTCGAGGCGCGCGATCTGACGGCTCACCGTAGGCTGGGTGAAATGCAGGGCCCGCGCGGCCCGGCTGAAGCTGCGGGCCTCGGCCACAGCCACGAACGATTTGAAGAGGTCGAGTTCCATCTATACGGTATGGTAATACTTGCCCGCACCGATGAAAAGTTCTGTAGAACAGCCCAGCATCCACCTGTGCGGCACTATGATGTATTCAGCCGCAGACCCGCGGTCCGACTGAGTTCGCCCTACAAAGGATTGGACGACATGAACATTGCGGTATGCGTCAAACAAGTCATCGATACGGAGGCGGAGAAGAAACTCGATCCGACTTCCTGGTGTGTGGACCGTAGCGTCCCCAGCATCCTCAACCCTTACGACGAATACGCGGTCGAGGAAGCGCTGCGGATCAAAGAGGCCCACGGCGGCGAAGTAGTGGCGGTGTGCATGGGACCGGAGAAGGCCGAGGACGCCGTTCGCAAGGCCCTGGCCATGGGAGCGGACAGCGCGGTGCTCGTGACCGACCCGGCGCTGGCCGGCTCCGACGCCCAGGCGACGGCCTATGCCCTCGCGGAAGCCCTCAAGACCTTCCAGTGGGACTTGGTCGTTTTCGGCGTACGGTCCACCGACGGCGAGACCGGCTGCGTGCCGGCGGCGGTAGCCGCGCGCCTCGGGGTCCCCTTGCTTTCCTCCCTGTCCAAGGTACAGGTAGACGGCTCCAACCTGACGGTGCATAGGGAAACGGAGCAGGGCTACGTCGCTTACGGTTGCCCCACCCCGGCGGTCCTCTCCGTCATCAAGGGCATCAACGAGCCTCGCTACCCGTCGATGAAGGGCATCATGGGCGCCAAGAAGAAGACCATCGACAAGAAGGACGTCGCCGTACTCGGTCTGGACGCAGCGCAGCTCGGGCAGTCCGGATCCAAGACCCGCGTCCTGTCCGCCCGTTCGCCCGAGCCTCGCAAGGCGGGCGTGAAGGTGGAAGACGACGGCAACGGCGCCGGACGGATCGCTGATTTCTTGGCGAGCGAAAAGCTCGTTTAGGGGAGGAGACACGACAATGAGCAATCAAGGCATTCTTGTTGTAGCCGAACCCAAGGACGGGAAGCTCGCCAACGTCACCTTGGAAAGCATCACCCAGGCGCGGGAGTTGGTCGCCACGGTCGGCGGCCTCGTGAGCGTCGTCATCACAGCCGCGGAGACCGCGCCGCTCGTGACCGCGGCGGGCCGCTACGGCGCCGACCGCATCTATGTAGCCGAGAGCCTGGAAGCTGGCGTGTTCCGCTCCGGCACCTTCACCGACGCCGCCGTGGCTGCGGTTCAAGCGGCCGAACCGGCACTGGTCCTCTGCTCGGGCTCGCCCGACGGCCGCGATGTGGCCGCAGCCTGCGCCGCGCGTCTGAACGCGGGCCTGATGGTAGACGTCACCGGTCTCGAGTACCGCGACGGCCGCTTCGTGTTCACCCATCCCTGTTTCGGCGGAGCCGTGATCGCAGAGAAGGAAGCGACCACCAGCCCGGCGGTCGCGACGGTGCGGCCCAACGTGTTCGCCCGCGTGGAGGCTCCCAAAGACGCCGAGGTCATACCGCTGTCGGTGGAGTTCTCGCCCAGCAGCCTCATGGCTCAGGTGCTTGACGTGGTTTGCGAGAACGTGGGCATAGTCAGCCTCGAGGAAGCCTCCATCGTCGTAGCCGGGGGCCGAGGCATGGGTAGCAGCGAGAACTTCGCCCTCATCCAGGCTCTGGCCGACGAGCTCGGTGCCGCCGTCGGCGCCAGCCGGGCCGTGGTCGATGCCGGTTGGATACACCATCAGTACCAGGTGGGACAGACCGGCAAGACCGTATCGCCCAAGCTCTATATCGCCTGCGGCATCTCGGGAGCCATCCAGCACGCCGCCGGCATGCAGACCTCCGATGTGCATCGTCGCCATCAACAAAGATGCAGAAGCGGCCATATTCTCGTTCGCCGACTTCGGTGTGGTGGGCGACGCGCTGGTCCTGGTACCGGCGCTGACCGAAGAGATCCGCAAGCGCAAAGCGGCGTCCTGACGCGGGCCCGCTCCTATTCGCTAGAGGAGGATCAGACGGTGACTGAAGAGAGAGACGTCCTTGATGTCGATGTTCTGTTCGTGGGTGGCGGTATCGCGTCCTTGACGGGCGCCCTCCATCTTTCCAACCTGATCAAAGCGCACAACGACAAGGGCGAGGGCGAGAAGCTCTCCGATCTTATGATCGCCGTCATCGACAAGGGAGCGTCCGCCGGCGCGCACGGGATCTCCGGCGCCGTGATGGACCCAGGCCCGCTCAAGGAGTTGATCCCCGACTTCCTCGAGAAGGGGGCCCCCCTGGAGGGCAAGGTCGAGAAGGAGTCCATCTACTTCCTGACCGAGACGCGGAGCATCAAGACTCCCGTCACTCCCCCGCCCCTCGACAACCACGGCAACTACGTGGTCTCCATGTCGCGGCTCAACCAGTGGATGGCCGACCTGGTGGAGGAGAACGGGGTCGATCTGTTCTGGGGCTTCCCCGGCGTGGAGATCCTCTACGAGGACGACGTGGTCATCGGAGTGCGTACCGGCGACAAGGGCGTCGACGCCAAAGGCGAGAAGAAGTCCAACTACGAGCCCGGCACCGACCTGCACGCCCGCGTGACGGTCTTCGGTGAGGGCTCGCGAGGAAGCCTGACCAAGGACCTCATCCAGCATTTCGGGCTCGACCTGGGCCGCAACCCGGCCGGCTTCGAGCTCGGGGTCAAGGAAGTGTGGCAGCTCCCCGAGACCCGTGTCCAGCCGGGTGAAGTCATCCACACCATGGGTTATCCCCTGAAGAGCGACAGTTTCGGTGGCGGTTTCGTCTACGGCATGACCGATAACATGGTCGCCGTCGGCCACCTGACCAGCCTCGACTACGCCGATCCCTTCCTGGATCCCCACCGTGAGTTCCAGAAGTACAAGCTCCATCCCCTCATCTCGGCTCTGCTGAAGGATGCCAAGATCGTCCAGTACGGGGCCAAGACGGTCCCGGTGGGAGGTCTGTTCTCCATACCCAGGCTGTGGTTCCCCGGCGGTGTGATCATCGGGGATGCCGCCAATCTCTTCAACAGCCAGAAGATCAAGGGCATCGACCTGTCCATGAGGTCGGGCATGCTGGCGGCCGAGACCGTATTCGCGGGTCTGGTGGAAGACGATCTGTCCGAAAGCCGGCTGGCCGGCTATGGCAAGGCGGTGGCTGCCGCCAAAGAGATGAACGAGCTCAAGAAGGTGCGCAACTTCCATCAGGCCATGACTCGCGGTCTGTACGCGGGTATGGCCACGGCCGCCGGTCAGTTCCTGCTCAAGGGCAAGGTGCTGAGCGAAAGACTTCCTGCCGAGCCGGACTACATGCACATGGCCAAGATCGCCGACAGATACAGCGCGGCGGCTACGGCCACCGAAGCGGCCGGCGACATCAAGTACGACGGGACGCTCACCTTCGACAAGGAGACGGACGTCTACCACTCCGGCACCACGCACGAAGAAGCGCAGCCGTGTCACCTCAAGGTGAAGGACTTCGACATCTGCTACGGCAAGTGCACCGAGTACTACGGCAACCCCTGCGTAAGATTCTGTCCCGCCGGCGTGTACGAGATGGTCGTCGACGAATCGACAGGCGCTCGCACCCTGCAGGTGAACTTCTCCAACTGTGTCCACTGCAAGACGTGCGACATCAAAGATCCCTTTGAGAACATCGACTGGGTGCCCCCGGAAGGCGAAGGCGGACCCAAATACACCCTGATGTAGGTGGATATCCTGGCAACCCGGGATGGGCCCGGCAGGCCAGGTGCAGAACCACGCCCTGAGAAGAAAAGGCAACACGAAAAGGAGTAGCACATGCCTCGTCCGGAAGAAGTAGAAGTCGTCAAGGCAATGAAAGCGGCCAAGACCGGCCAAGACGTCCTGGCCTCCTGGGCCATGCAGCGGCCGGGTTACAAAGCAGGCGGCGGCGGCGACCCGTCCCTGGACTTCTGGGTTGAGCACCGCCCCGACATGCTGTTCACCTACGCTCAGAACCAGCTGTCCGGCCTACTCGACCGCGGTATCCTCGAGCCCAAGACCCGCTATCTGCTCCTGGTCGGCCTGTACATGATGAACAGCCACTACGACGGTGTCGTGCCCCAGGCCTGCAACGCCAAAGCCGCCGGCGCCACCGAGGAAGAGCTTATGGAAGTGGCCTTCTGCGTGTGCTACTCCGTGGGCAAAGCCAAGCTGCAGGAGACCGGCCTGTGCCTCGACGGCGTCTTCAAAAACGCCATGTTCCAGGCGATCTCCCCGCTCAAGAAGTAGGGATACTCACTCCCGCCGGGGCCAAGTAGCCCTGGCGGTGAGGATGCACTGAAACGGCGCGGCGCCCGTGTGGGCGCCGCGCCGTTTGTCTTTCAGGCCTCGTGCGTCCCGGGTGCCGAAAAGGCCCTACCCGCGTTCGACGCCTCTATAGCCGAGTTCCTCTGAGAGCGCCGCGGCGGCCCGTTTGACGGCCGCTGCGTACCGCGCCAGTTCTTCTTCGCTCGATCTCTCCGTAGGAGCGACCACCGACAGCGAGGCGCGCAATGCGCCTGTCTGATCGAAGACTGGCGCAGCCACAGCGGGGGCCTCGATGTTCCACCCCCCTCGGTCGTACGCCACTCCCTCCCGTCTGGTTCGGCGCCACACGTCCCGCATGGCCTCCGGGTCGACTATGGTCTTCTCCGTCCGCCGTTCTATGGGCTTCACCAGCAGTCGGTCCCACTCTCCCTCGGGCCCAAACGCAACCAGTATGTGGGCGTCGGCGCTGGCCAGGCCCGGCAGCAGCATGCCGGAGAAGGTGCGCGGCTTGAATAGGCGATTGGTGACCACAGTATCCAGGATCATCGCCCCCTCGTCGGTCCACACGGACAGGCTGGTCGATTCCGTGGTCTCCTCCTCCAGGCGCTGCAGGAAGGGATGGGCTATGCGCGTCAACTCCGTGTGCGATTGAGCCAGGAAGAGGGCACGCAGTATCCGCGAGCCCAGGTGGTAAGAGCCCTTCTCCGCGTCCCAGGCCACCCAGCCAGACACTTCGAGGGTCTTCATCAGCCGTCTTGTCGTAGCCTTGGTGAAACCGGCGTGCTCGCGCAATTCGCGCAGCGTCCATTCCGGATGGTCGATGTCGAACAGCCCAAGAAGGAACAGGCCCTTCTCGAGCGTGCGCGTCGGAGCACCGGCGGCGACCTCCTCGTTCCCTTCCCGTTCGCCAGGTAGACCGGTGCCCTCCATTGTGCTGTCTTTCATGTTCCCTCCAACGGCACGCGCTCAGATCTGCCCGGGTTGACATTCGGAATGAGTCGGTCTATCTTAGGTTCAACTATAGCATCATGGGGTTCATTTTGTGAACCCCATGAGAGGAGGAGGGGTCTATGAGCAGCGACAGGACTGTCAGCCGTCGAGAATTCCTGAAGATCGCGGGGATCGCCGGGGCGACCATCGGGGTGGGCGCCGGCATGGGTGGGCTCCTGGCCGCCTGCGGCGGCGAGGAGGAGACCACTACTACAGTGGCAGCCGAGACCACGACCACAGCGGCGGCGGAAACGACCACGACCGCGGCGGCGGAAACGACCAGCACAAGTGCCGGCGTCGAGACCGGCCGGCCGGTCAAAGTGGGATTTGTCGATCCCATCACCGGCGCCTTGGCCGCTTTCGGTGTGGCCGGCAGCTACTGCGTCGACAAATGGGAGGCGGATACTGCCGACGGCGTTGTGCTGGGGGATGGCAAGAACCACACTTTCGAAATCCAGGTGGTCGACAGCCAGTCGGACACCAACCGCGCCTCCCAGGTGACCGCTGATCTGATCAACAACGCCAAAGTAGACCTGGTCATGGCCGCGGCCACCGGCGATACAGTGGCTCCGGTCGCGGACATGTGCGAGGCCAGTGGCATGCCGTGCCTCTCCATCGACGTCCCGGTCGAAGTCTTCGTGTTCCAGCGCGGCGGCGCCCCGGATAAGCCGTTCAAGTGGACCTACAACATCTTCTGGGGTCTGACCGAACAGCAGACTGTCGAGTGGGACATGTTCAGCCAGATTGAGACTAACCAAGATGATCGGTGCCATCTGGCCGAACAGCGGGCCCGGCAACGCCTACCGACAGGCCTATGGGGAAAGCACGGAGTGGCCGGCCAAAGGCTATAAGTTCGTGGACGGCGGCACCTACGTGCAGCCAAGCGAAGATTTCACCAGCCAGATCACGGAGTTCAAGGGTCAGGGCTGCGAGATAGTCCAGGGCGTGATGATCGATCCCGACTGGACAACGTTCACCAAACAGTCCGCGCAGCAAGGCTTCAAGCCCAAGATCATGGAAGGGATCATTCCCACCGTGTTCCCGAGCAGCATGGAGGCCATCGGACCGCTTGCCGACGGCCATTGCGGCGTGCAGTGGTTCCATCCCACGTTCCCGTTCAAGTCGTCTCTCACCGGCGCGACCTGCCAAGAGATGTGCGACGACTTCGAGGAAGTCATGGGTATGCAGTGGCAGCAGAGCGTGATGCACTACGCGGTCTTCGAGTGGGCCGTCGATGCATTCAAGCGGACGACCAATATCGATGACAGAGAAGAGTTCATCAAGCGGGTGCAGGAGACCAAGATGGCCGACTCGCTCGCGGGCCCGCTCGACTTCACCGTGCCGGTGCAGTGGGGCACGTCGCATCCCACGCTGAACTGTGTCACCACTCCCACATACGGGGGCCAGTGGCGGCTCTCGAACGGTGGCAAGTACCAGTTCGACCTGGTCGTCGTGAGCAACGTCACCACGCCCGTAGTCGCGGTGCAGGACAAACTGAAACCTGTGCCCTGGGTCGGATAACGGATGTAAGGCCGTCTGCGGCCGCGGCACTGCTGTGCCGCGGCCGACCTTTGCTACCAGCGTCCACGCTCGGCCGGCGGAGAAGAGAGAACCTCGGAACAATACTGGGACGAAATATGGGAGTCATGACGAATGGGTAGCAGCTTTCCCTGTCTTTTCGAGCCCGGCCGGATCGGAAACGTCGCGCTCAAGAACCGCATCATCAAGGCGCCGCAACACACCGGCCTTGCCAATCCCGATGGCTCAATCACCGACCGCCTCCTCCGCTATTACAAAGAGGTGGCGCAGGGCGGCTGCGCCATGGTGGTCGTCGAGTACGCGTGGGTGGACGACCTGTACAGCCGGGCGTCCCCGTGCCAACTCGGTATCTCGCGGATGGACCACCTCCCCGGACTCTCCCTTTTGTGCGACACGATCAAGGCCAACGGTGCCACGGCCGCCATCCAGATCTCGCATGCCGGCCGGCAGCGGTTCATCCTCGAGCAGCCCAAAGCGGCTTCCGATGTTCCCTGGCCGGAGATAACCGCCATGGGTTGTCCCATCCCCATCCCGCTGACCGTCGACGAGATCCAGGAAGTGGTGAAGGCCTTCGGGCCGGCGGCCAAGCGCGCGCAGATGGCCGGCTTCGACATGGTGGAGATCCACGCCTGCCACGGCTACCTCATCTCCAACTTCCTGTCTCCGTACTCCAACAAGCGCACCGACTGGTACGGTGGGGCGTTCGAGAACCGCATCCGCATCCTGCTCAACATCATCCGGGAGATCAAGGCTCAGGTGGGGCCCGACTATCCCATCTGTTGCCGACTGAGCGGCACCGACTACGAGCCGGACGGCTACGGCATCGACGAGACCGTCGAGCTCTGCAAGCGCCTGGAGGCTCTGGGAGTGGCGGCCATCCACATGTCGGGCGGTATCCACCACACCACCATCCACGAAGTGAGCCCCATGGGCATGTCGCTGGCCCACAACGTGTGGGCGGCCGAGGCGGCCAAGAAGGCCGTCAGGATCCCCGTGATCGCTTCGGGCTCCATCACCTCTCCCGCGCTCGCCGAGAGCATCCTCGAAGAAGGTAAGGGCGACTTCATCGGGCTGGGGCGGCCACTTTGGGCCGACCCGCAGTGGCCGCTCAAGGCCAGAGAAGGCCGCCCCGAGGACATCCGCCCCTGTATCCGCTGCAACGACGGCTGCCTGGCGCGCGGCGACCACATCGCCAACACGGTGCGCTGCACGACCAACGTCGCGCTCTGTCGGGAAGAGGAGTTCGCCATCACGCCGGCCGAGCACCCCAGGAGGGTGGCTGTGGTGGGGGGCGGACCGGCCGGGATGGAAGCCGCCCGGGTGTGCGCGCTCAAGGGCCACAAGGTGACCCTCTACGAGAAACGGGAGATGGGCGGAGCCTTGCTCGAGGCCTCCATCCCCGACTTCAAGGCGCCCGACCTCAAACCTCTGGTGGCCTACCTGAAGACCCAGGTGGAGAAGACCGGGATCGAAGTGATCGCCGAGGGAAGCGACGCTCGCCGACCTGACCGGCGGCGCCTACGACGCGGTCATAGTGGCGGCCGGGGCGACGGCACTGGGGCTGGAGAACATCCCGGGCATCGACGACCCCAAAGTGGTCAGCGCGGCCCAGGTGCTGCACGGCGAGGTGACCTTGGGCGATCGGGTGGCCGTCATCGGCGGCGGCATCGTGGGGACCGAGGTGGGCCTGATGATCGCCGAGACCGGCAGACACGTCACTTTCATCGAGATGCTCGATGAGTTCATGTGCAACATCACCTTCGACGAGCGCCAGGTATACGAACTGCGCTTCAAGGACCTCGACGTGAGTGTCAACACCGGCCGACGCGTGGTGGAAGTGACCGAGGCCGGCGTCAGGACGGTGGACCGCACAGGAGCCGTGACCGAGTTCCACGCGGACTCCGTGGTCCTGGCAGTCGGTTTCAGGCCCAACCGGGAACTGATCGACGGGCTGAAGGCCTACCCGGATATCCGCGTGACCGAGGTGGGAGACTGCGTGAGCCCCCGTAAGATCTACGACGCCATCCACGACGGCCATCTGGCTGCTAAGCTGCTCGACTAGCACCACGCGTGACCTGGGGGCCGACGTGAGGCGGGCAAGCGGTCGCGAGGACCGAGAAAGGGACGACCATGAGCGACTTCGGCATCGAGCAGGCGCGCGAGGCGGGACAGGGCTTCAAGGAAGCCCTGGGCATGTCTGACGAGGAGTTCGAGCAGCACATCAGCTTCGGGTTCAACCGTCGCCTGATGGAGCGCTTCGAGGAGATGGGTGGGGCCAAGATCGTCGCCGAGGTCACCGAGGCGAAGTACTGCCTGGCCGGCTGCCAGGTGGGCCAGAAGCTGGTGCTGCAGTGCGTCCCGGCGATGCTCCTGCCTGAGGAGTCGGACTGCCCGCTCTGCTCCAAGGCCATAGGGCCGGTGGCGGAGTTGGTGCATCAGCTCTGGGACCGCATGAGTGAGGGTCTCGACCCCAACGAAGGGCAGGCCCAGTTCGCCAGCTGCCTCGACCACGGCATCCCTTACGGCGGGCTCGGCAACGTGCGCTTCAGGGTCTACGTCGAGAAAGGGCCGCAAGCCTAAGGTAGCGGACTGGTTCACCGCTTCCGGCCACCTGGCGTATCGGCGGGATGTGGCGATAACAACAATTCATCCGTTATTTTGGCAGCCATCGACCCGACGGCGCTATTATTACCTGTCTTATGGTTGTTTCTGATGTCCGTGCGTTCACGGGGGGTCCATCGATTCCAAAGGAAGGTGTGATGGCGCAGTCACAGTACGAGCACCTCTTCTCGCCGTTCAACATCGGCAAGGTGCAGTTGAAGAACAGGATCGTCAAGACCGCGGCGCAGACCTACCTCTTCGAGGATGGAGAGAACCGGGTCGGCACCCTGGCCAAGGCCTTTTACGGAGCGGTGGCGCGAGGCGGCGCCGGGCTGATCATCACCGAGACGCCCGCTATGGAGTGGCCCCTGCTGGAAGTGGGCGACAGGCGCTTCCGCGTAGACGATGACAAATACATCAAGAACCTCTCCGAATTGGCGGACGAGGTACACAAGTACGGCGTCCCCATCTACACCCAGCTCTACCATCGGGGACCCTGGGGCGGCATCTACGCCCTCATCGCCAAGAGAGTGGCCGCCTCGCCGGTGACCATGTACACCCCGTTCGACGTGCATGACGAGGAGCCTCCACACGCCCTGACCATCGAGGAGATCGAGGAGTTGGTGGACCGCTTCGCGGCGGGTGCGTACCGTCTGCAGCAGGCAGGTTGGGACGGCATCGAGATCAACGCCGCCGCCGACCACCTCTTCCACAGCTTCCTGTCCCGCTTCTGGAACAAGCGCGACGACATGTACGGTCCGCAGAGCATGGAGAACCGCACCCGCTTCATCGTGGCCGTCATCAACGAGATCAAGAAGCGCTGCGGCCAGGACTTCCCGGTCCAGATACTCATGAACGCCTTCGAGATCGGCGCCGGCGACGAGGGTCTGACCATCGCGGAAGGCAAGGAGATCGCGCGCATCTACGAGGCGACCGGGGTCGATTCCCTCCACGTGCGCTACCACTGGTCGGGCATGCACCAGGGCTCGTATCTGCCTGATAACTTGTTCTATCCCGAGCCACACATCCCCTTGAGCGAGTTCCCCAAGGAGATGGACTGGTCGCACTACGGAGCGTTGTGCAACGTTCCCCTCGCCGTTGGGATCAAGGAAGTGGTCAAGATCCCCGTGATGACGGTGACAGGTTTCGACGGCGACTCGGCCGAGAAGGTGCTGAGCGAGGGCAAGGCCGATCTTGTCGGCTTCAACCGCCGCATCTTCGCCGACCACAACTATCCCGAGAAGATCCGCACAGGCCGGCAGCTCGAAGTCCAGCCCTGCACCAAGTGCGGTCACTGCAGCAGCACCTACAACGAACCCCGGCACTGCCGCATCAATGCCTGCTTCGGCACCGAGAGCTACGACATGGCCCCGCTCGCCGCGAAGAAGAAGGTCTTGGTGGTCGGCGGCGGTCCGGCGGGGCTGCAGGCGGCGCGAGTGGCGGCCGCCAGAGGTCACGATGTCAGCCTGTGGGAGAAGGGCCCCTACCTCGGTGGCTCCATGGCGCTGGCTGCCATGGTGAAGGGCTTCAAAACCGAGGACGTGCGCGAAGTCATCTGGTTCCTGCGCCGACAGGTCAAGAAGTACGGCGTGGACGTCCATCTGGGCAAAGAGATCGACGCCGCCTCCATCGCGGCCGTCAAGCCCGACGTTGTGGTCGTGGCCGCCGGCGGCGAACCGACCCTGCCCGACGTGCCGGGGATCGACGGCAAGAACGTCATCAAGAGCAGCGACCTCTATGGGATGCTGCGCTTCTACCTGTCCCTCCTGGGGCCCAAGCTGCTCCGCGACGCCACTGCGATCTGGATGCCGGTCGGCAAGAAGGCCGTCATCATCGGGGGAGCCATCCAGGGATGCCAGTTGGGCGAGTTCATGACCAAGCGGGGCCGGAAGGTCACCATCGTCGAGACCGGTGACGAACTCGCCAAGTGGATGTACGAGGAAAGAAAGGCCCGCCTCTTCTATTGGTTCGACAGGAAGGGCGTGGAACGGCTGGCCGGAGTCAAGCTGGTCGAGATAGTCAACAAGGGACTGGTCGTACGGACGAAAGAGGGCGAGACGCGCCTCCTCGAGGCCGACAACGTCATCTGCGCCCTTCCATTCAGCCCGAGCCCTACTCTGGCCAACGACTTGGAGGGCAAGGTGCCGCAGGTCTACACCATCGGCGACTGCGAAGAGCCCGGCCTGATCCCGGACGCGACGGCGGCCGGCTGGAAGTTGGGCAACACTATCTGACATACCCAGAGCCGAAGGGGGCCGGGCGGCTGCGCCGCCCGGCCCCCTTCGTTCGCTCCCAGCTCCTCACGGGGCACTGGGTCCTACCGTTAGACCTTTCGGTATGGAATGCGTATGATGTCGATCATGGATCTCAACCTAGAGCACACGCTTCCCCTGGGGTGCAACCAGGACTCCATCTCCGGTCCGACGCGCGCGACAGACAACACCGAGCGGTACCTGCGTGCGCTGATCTTCTCCGGGGAACTGGCTCCTGGCGACCGCCTGCCTCCCGAGAGGGAGCTGTCGGTCCTTCTGGGTACCTCCAGGGTGACCCTGCGCGCCGCTCTCAAGGTCCTGGAGACACTCGGCTACGTGGTGGTCAAACGCGGTTCGAAGGGCGGCTTTCAGATCAACAACATCGCGGCGCTCACCGCGCGCTGGGACGAGTGGTGGCACGCGCACAAGCACGAGATCACTGAGATGCTCGAGTTCCGCCGCCTCATCGAGACGGAGATCGCGAGGCTGGCCGCGATCCGCAGCACGCCGGAAGACATCGAGCAGATGGAGGCCGCCTCGGTGTGGCCCACCGAGGACGACGCCTCCATCGTCCGCTGGCACAGCGGTTTCCACTATGCTCTGGCCAGGGCCTCCCACAACCAGTACCTCGAGCAGGCCATGGCGACCATCCGCAGTGCGATATTCGTGCCGGTCCAGCACATCAAGATGGAGCACAGCCCGCAGGAGTTCCACGACCTCCATCAACTCATCCTCGAGGCCGTCCGCAACAGGGACCCGAAGCGCGCGGCCGAGGCCATGGCTCGGCACCACGACTTCTCCGACCAGCTCTTCGCGCTCGACGAGTAGATTTCGCCCGGCCGAGCCCGATCGAGTGGCTTCAGTCGCCGATCTCTTCCCTGAGTTTCTCCACCAGTCCGCGCATGTGCCTCTCGTGGGCGTCCTTGCCCCAGTGATACTGGGGAAGGTCCAACTGCCCGTTGGCGGCCATGGTGGTGAGGTTCTCGACGATGACCGGGATCAGCGCGGCAGGTATCGAGACCAACAGCAGCCCTTCGGGGAATACGTTCCGCGCCCTCATTCCGTGATGGAGCCCGGAGACGAGTATGTTCATCCTGCCGCTCAGATGAGGGTACGCGTACAGATAGGCGCAGCCGATGACCGTGGTCGCCCGAGTCTCCCAGTATGCCCCGCCGGAGTAGCCGTGGGCGCGGGTGATGATCTCCGCCTGGGACGGCTTCGCCGTGACGATGACGAGGTCCGGGTCGAACGTAAGCTGGTCGAGGCGCGCGAAGATCATGTAGGGAGCAGCGCCTGCCGGGAGACGGGGTAGGTCCGCGTAGACCTGTCGGTTCGCTTCGGCGTCCCGGAACACACCCAGTTCCGGCCCGAGGCGACCACTCTCGAAGATGGGATCGCCGGCCTCGTGCCCCAGCACGAACGGGCCGGCGCCGCAGGCATGCTCCTCCAGCGAGGCGTAGAACGCGCCCTCCATCTGCGCTTCCCGCAGCATCTCGCACAACGCAAGCCGCTTCGCGAGCCGCGGCACGCCCGCCGGTTCCTCCGCCGAGAACTTCACGGCAACGACCGGGTACTCCAGGCCGATGGTGTCGAGGATGGACAAGTCGATGCTATTCATAGGTCGCCGTCCACATTTATGACCACCTTGCCTTTGTGCTTTCCTTCGCCAAAGTACCGCATGGCTTCCGGTATTTCATTTAGCCCGTAGGGTCCATCTATGACCGGTTTGAGCTTGCCGGCTTCATAGAGTTCGCACATGTAGGGAAGATCCTTGTTCGGTTTCAGGAAGACAAGGCGCGCCTTCTTGCCGGTTAAGAGAGAAACGAGGGGCCCCAGGAGCAGAACCTGGAGGATGCGGGCGGTGGAGCCCCCGAATGTGACGTACGTACCACCGGTGCCCAGCACACGTAGGTAGTCGAACACCGACCGATTCGTCTTGACGTCGAGAATCAGGTCGTATCGCTGTTCAGTCCTGGTGAAGTCTTCCCGAGCGTAGTCGATGACGTGGTCGAAGCCTAGCGAGAGCAGGAGGTCCAGTTTCCCCAAGCTGTCGACGCCGGTCACGTGCGACCCGTAGAGCTTGGCGATCTGGATGGCGAAAGTCCCCACTCCCCCTCCCGCGCCATTGATCAGAAGCTTCTGTCCGGGTCGGATCTGACCTCGGTCAAGAAGGCCCTGCACGGCCAGCATTCCCGCCTGCGGTATAGCTGCCGCCTCTACGAACGTCATGCCGGTCGGTTTCAGTGCCAGCACGTCCTCACGCGCACAGACGTACTCGGCGAAACCGCCCCACCGCCCACTCAGGTCCCCAAAGACCTCGTCGCCAGGACGAAAACGCTCGACCTTCCTACCGATTGCTTCGATCCGCCCTGCCACGTCCGAACCGAGTATCTGCTTCTTCGGTCTGAGAAGACCGGAGGTGACGCGATTGGCGAACGGGGTACCCCGGAGCAGACCCCAATCCCAGTCATTGATGGCTACCGCGTGAACTCTTATCAGGACTTCGTCGTCCTCGGGAACCGGCCTTTCCACCTCCTTCAGTCCGAGAACATCCGGCGTTCCGTACTCCGTGTATACGATCGCCTTCATGAGCCTGTCCCCGACTCCTTCGACTCGCCTGCCACGACGGTAATGACGACGATGCCGCTCTTCTGGCCCGTATCGACATAGCGATAGGCATCGGTGATCGCGTCTAGAGGATACCGCCGATCGATGACTGCGCGGTATTCACCCGCTTCCATGCGGCCGCGCAGGAACTCGACCAACGCCTTGCTGCTCCTCGGCAGCGGGAAGACGACCCTCTTACTCCTGGTGAGCGAGGACCAGATCGTCAGGAGGATGTTCTGACCCCAAGGGCCGAGATCCGTCGCCGAGAAGGACCCGCCGGGTTTCAGCACTCTCCGACAACGGAAGTAAGTGGTCTTCCCCACGGCGTCCAGCACGTAGTCGAAGGTCTCGTCGGTCTGGGTGAAATCCTGGGCGGTATAGTCGATCACATGGTCGGCGCCCAGAGACTTGGCCAGATCGAGGTGCCGTGTGGCAACGACCGCCGTCACCTCGGCCCCATAGCATTTCGCCAACTGCACCGCCGCCGTACCTATGGCGCCGGAAGCGCCGTAGATCAAGATCTTGTGACCGGGCTTGAGACCGAACGCCTCCAGATAGGTGTTCGCATACAACGCCACCCTCGCAGACGACGGCCTCATCAAAGCCGATACCGGCCGGCATGGGCGCGATCTCCCCCGACTCGGACACACACAGATACTCCGCATGGGCGCCGTAACCGCCCGGGGACAGCCCGAAGACGCGGTCGCCCGGGTGGAACGACGTGACCCCCGCTCCGACCGCCTCGACTTCGCCGGCGAAATCCATGCCCAGGACCGTCCGTCTCGGCCGACGGAGTCCGGTCCAGAACCGCACGAAGAAGGGATGGGCCCGCAGCGCGGCGGAATCGGTCCGGCTGACGGTCGTGGCATGGACCCTGACCAGGACCTCGCCCGCCCGCGGCGTTCGGGTTTCGGCATCTCCCGGATCTCGAGCACGTCCGGCGATCCGTAACGTGTGTTGACGACCGCTTTCACGCGGCGTCCGCTTCAGGCCTGCACATGGTCATTGCCCTCCACTTTGGAGGACGCCCGGGAAGAACCGATCGGTGATCTCCCCCACCTCTTCCAGCCACCGCCGCCGCTCGACTTTCGTGCTCGTCACGACCGCGCTGAAGGTGCGACGGTGGAAGGTGTGGACTCCGCAGAGACCGAAGACGCAGTTACGCCAGGTGGTCTCCAGCGGGTCCCCGAAGACGGTCCGTTCTCTTTCTGGAGCGGTGTTAGAGGTGTTGAGGACTACGGCCGCCTTGGCCGAGAGAAGCCCCCTAGGCACACCTTCCCCGGAGTCTCCCTCCAGGAACTCGTAGGCCACCCCGGGGCGGATCACCCGGTCGATCCAGCCTTTCATCACCGCTGGCGGTTGCCCCCACCAGTTGGGGTGGATGATGACTATCCCCTCGGCCTGCCTGACCTCCGCGCAGTGAGCTGCTACTGCCGGCGGGAGGGCGGCACCCTCGGGGATCTCGCCGCTCGGAAGCAAGGGATCGAAACCTTCCGCGTATAGGTCGTGGAAGCAGACCTCATGGCCGTTGCACTCCAAGCGCTCGACCACCGTCCGCGCGATGGCGTGGTTGAAGCTCGCTTCGTCGGGATGGGCGAGGATGACCGATACACTCATGGTGAGACAGACTGTAAGGGTAGGCCGGCGTGGGAGTCAAGCCGATCTGGGGCCCAGCCAGCCTAGCGGCGCTCGGCCACCCCGTGGACGCCGGTCGCAGCGCCACCTCGACGCCTCAAGCAGAAGGGGGCTCCGGCAGGAGCCCCCTTCGCGTGCATCTATTCGGACTGTTGGCTATTTCGCCGCCGGCAGGATGTTGCGCAGCGGGTAGGAACCAAGTTCCGCGATCTTCACGTTCTGAACCTGCTGGATGCGCACCGCGTCAACACCCTGGCTGTCGCCCGGACCATAGGTGTAGTTGGCAACGCTGATGCCTCCGGTGCTGAGGTCCTTGATCTGCCGGAACCCTTTTTCCAACACGTCCTGGCTGGTCAGTTCGGCGGGATTGACCGCCATGGAGGCCAGCCGCAGCGCCTCGATCTGGGTCATCGCTTCGATGATGCCGTCCAGGTACATGACATTGTCGTTCTTCTTGTCCGCCCGGTAGGTATCCTGCAGCATGTTGGCAAACGCGATGCCATCGACGGGGGCGTCCTGAGCGCAGAAGTCGCCGGCAACGACGACCCCCTCGGACAACTCACCCATGTCAGGCACGAAGATCTGCAGGTGAGCCGGGTTGCCGAAGGCAAAGGTGATCTTGTATTCCTGATTGGTGCCCATGCCCAGACGCACGGCCTCTTTGATCGTGGGCTGCGTGCCCGCGTTGATCATCACGCCCAGCGCCAGGTCGACACCCTTTCCTTGAGCCAAGCCAGCTGGGTGGTGGGCGGGGAACTGGGGACCATGGGCACGTACTGAGCACCCACGTACTCATACCCGATCTCCTACAGATAAGCCTGCATCTCGGGGATGTCGATGTTACGGCCCAAGGCGGAGTCGGCGGTCAGCAGGGCAACCTTGGGTTTGCGGCTCGTGTCGGTCCAACTCTCCATGAACCACTCCCCGATGGCGGCCATCTGGTCCGTGTAGATAGGAGCGTTCGTGAAGATGTTTCCCGGCGGCTGCAGGTAGGCCGGCGAGGTCGACTGGCTGGTGGCGCCAATATCGTCCTCCATGAGCAGGTCCTTCAACGCCATGCCTTCGGGCGAACCGCTGACTCTCTCGACCAGCAGACCTTTCGACTTGAGATCGTTGTAGATGGACAGTGCCTTGTCCGGAGCAAGGGCATCGTCGCCCCACAGAAGCTCGAAGGTGATATTGGCCGGGATGGTCTTATCGGTATACCAGGGGGCCAGTATCTTGTTGTCGTTGACATACTTGACGTAGTCCTCGAAGCCGGCCAGGACGGCGGCCGTATCTTCGGCGTATGCCCCTGTGAGGGCGAAAGTACCGCCCACATACAGCGTGACGGGCTCACCCACGGTGGTCTCCGTCACCGCCGCCGTGGTCTCGGTAGGAGCAGCCGCGGTGGTTTCAGTCGGAGCGGCCGCTGTAGTTTCGGTCGGAGCGGCCGCGGTCGTGGTCGTCTCATCTTCCCCGCCGCAACCCCCAAGCACCAGGGCGAGGACCACGATGAGTAGTAGCGAAACAGCCCACATGGCTTTTGATCTTGACACTATTCCCTCCCAATTACGTTGTGACCACTGTCCAAGTCTGTCCATGCCTGATTGATCGGTTGGATATACCTCCTTGGTAGGTTATATTCGACGGGTACCGACCATTTGTGAGGTTCCGCCCCTAGTAGAGCCACGCCTGGTGGTAGTTCCTGAGCCATACCCGAAGGGGGCTCCAGTTGGAGCCCCCTTCGCTCGTGCGGTCCTAGAAGATGGCTATTTCGCTGCCGGCAGGATGTTGCCCTGGATCGGGCGAGGAGGCGCTTCAACGATCTTAACGTTCTGAATCTGCTGGATCCGAATCGTATCGAGCCCCTGGACGTCGCCCTCACCGTAGGTGAGAGGAGTGACCGTGATGCCCCCGGTGTTGAAGTCCTTGATCTGCCAGAAACCCTTCTCCAGCACATCCTGGCTCGTCAATTCGGCAGGATTGACCGCCATGGAGGCCAGACGCAGCGCCTCGACCTGAGTCATGGCCTCGACGATGCCGTCCAGATACATTACGTTGTCGTTCCTCTTGTCTGGCCGGTACGTGTCCTGCAGCATGGTGGCGAACTTGGTTCCGTCTACGTCGGCGTCTACAGCGCACATGTCGCCGCCGACCACGACCCCCTCGGCCAACTCACCCATGTCGGGCAACATTATCTGGAGGTGGCCCGGCTCGCCAAAGGCAAAGGTGATCTTGTACGCCTGATTGGTACCCATGCCCAGACGAACTGCTTCCTTGATGGTGGGCTGGCTGCCCGGGTTGACCATGACCCCGAGCGACAGGTCGACACCGTTCTCCTTCAACCACGCGAGCTGGGTGGTGGGAGCAGAGGTGGGGACCAACGGGACGAACTGGGCGCCCATGAATTCGAAGCCGATCTTTTCCAGGGCAGCCTGCATCTCGGGAATGTCGATGTTCCTGCCTAGAGCGGCGTCGGCGGTCAGATATGCGACCCTGGGCTTACGTGTGGTGTCGGTCCAGCTCTCCATGAACCATTCCGCAACGGCGGCCAGGGAGTCCGTGTAGATGGTGTTCTTCAGGAAGATGTTGCCCGGCGGCTGAAGAACCGCAGGCGGAGCGGCCTGACAGGTGGCCCCGATCTGATCTTCGACCAGCAGGTCCTTCAGAGCCATGGCTTGCGGAGTACCGCTGACCCTCTCCACCAGCAGGCCCTGCGACTTGAGGTCGTTGTAGATGGTCAGGGTCTTGTCCGGAGCGAGAGCATCATCGCCCCAGAGGAGCTCGAAGGTGATATTGGCCGGGATGGTCTTATCGGTATACCAGGGGGCCAGTATCTTGTTGTCGTTGACATACTTGACGTAGTCCTCGAAGCCGGCCAGGACGGCGGCGCAGTCTTCGGCGTACGCTCCTGTGAGGGCGAAAGTACCGCCCACATACAGCGTCACGGGCTCACCCACGGTGGTCTCCGTCACGGCAGCGGTGGTCTCGGTGGGTGCCGCGGTGGTTTCAGTCGGCGCCGCGGTGGTCTCGGTAGGAGCCGCCGCGGTGGTCGTCGTCTCATCTTCCCCGCCACAACCCCCAAGCACTAGCGCCAGCGCAACGATGAGTAGTAGCGAGACCGCCCACATGGCTTTGGATCTTGACACTCTTCCCTCCCCTTCCAATGGTGGCCCTTGTCCAAGACTGTCGGAGCTTGATCGATCGGCCGGATGCACCTCCTTGATGGATGCCATTCGACGAGGACGGCTGCAGTGAGTCTAGGCCCCTAGTAAGGCCACGCCTGATAGTAGTTCTTGACCCGCTCGATCAGATGCGCGATGCCCCTGGGAGCGAAGATCAGGAAGAGGATGATGGCCACGCTGGGAAGGATGAGGCTCAAGCCGACCGCAGCCTGAGGGTTGAGGAGGTCGGCAAGGGACGGCCCGATCCTGGTCGCGAGTTGTTGCAGGAGCTTGAGCGCGATCACGCCGTATATGACACCGGAAACGCTCCCCATGCCGCCGATGATCAGCATGCCCAGCAGCCACACAGAGTCGAAGAACGGGAATTGCTCCACGTTGGCATATCCGTAGTACTGCACCGACAAGGCCCCGGCGATGCCGGCGAACACGCAGCCGACGAAGAAGGCCTGGAGCTTGTAGGAGAAGAGGTTGACCCCCATCACCTCGGCCGCCAGGTCGTTGTCGCGGATGGCCACGAAAGCCCGCCCGGATCGGGTGCGGAGGATGTTCTTGGCCACTACGGTGGCCAGCACGGCCAGCACCAGCACCACGTAGAAATAGACCGAGGAATCGCTGATGGAGAAGCCGAAGATCTCGGCAGGCGGCACCTGCAGGCCCTCTGTGCCGCCGGTGAGACCCCGGAACTGCAGGACCAGCCAGTGGATGATGAAATAGGCCGACACCGTCGCCATGATCAGGTAGAAGCCTTTGATCCGCAGGGAGGGCAGACCGAAGAGTATTCCTACGAACCCCGCCGCAAGACCGGCGATGGGGACGGCGGCCAAGAAGGGAATCCCCAACTTGTTGCAGATGATGGCCATGACATAGCCACCCACCATCATGAACCCGGAGTGCCCCAAGGACACCAGACCGCAGTTGCCGGTAAGGATGTTGAGACCATGCGCGCTCACGACGTTGATGGCGATGATGGTCGCAAGCGTGAGCAACGAACTCGAAGCCCAGGACGGTACGCTGAAGAGGAAGACCAGGAGGACGCCCAGCCAAATCCAGTGCCCCTTGGTGCGGAACATGCCCATGTCCTGGCCGTAGCTCTGCGCGAAGGTGCCGCTTGGCAGTTTCATCGCTCAGATCCTCTCGATCCTCTTCAAGCCAAACAATCCATGAGGCTTGAAGATGAGCACTACGAGCATGATTATGAAGGGGAACACGCTGGCGAGACCCCCCCCGGAGGGCATCAGGGGATCGAGATAGCCGGCGGCCAGATTCTCCAGGACGCCCAGTATGATCCCCGCGATGATGGCGCCGCCGATGGAATCGAGACCGCCCAGGATGACCACCGCGAGAGCCTTCAGTCCGATCTCGGCCAGCGGTGGCGACACCCCGGAGACACCACCGAGCAGGATGCCCCCGATCACGCCGACCACACATGCTATGACCCAGACCAGGGCATAGACCATGGTGGCTCTGATGCCCAGGCTGCGGGTGACCTGCTCGTCCTCCGCAGTCGCCCGCATCGCCAGTCCCGTCTTGGTGAAGCGGAATATGACCATGAGGATACCGACCACGATGACGGAGACGATGAGGCCCAACAGTGACGAGGGCGGAATGGAGATAGACCCTATTTGCAGAGATATCTCCGGCAGTACGTCGTGGTAGGTCACGTACTCGCCACCCCAGAATAGGATGGCCAACCCGTCCAAGACACCGGCCAGGGCAATGGTCATCATGACTATGGCCAGCGGTGGCTTGCCAAGCAGTGGCCGAAGAGTAAGGCGCTCGATGACCAGACCCATCACGACCGCCACGGCGACCGAGGCGAGGATGGCCCCCCACACGGGCATTGCCAGCACTACGAGGAAGGTGTAGCCCAGATAGCCGCCGATCATGGCGATCTGCCCCTGGGCGATATTGAATGCCTTGGAGCACTTGTAGATGATCACAAAACCGATGGCGATCAGGGCGTACATCATGCCCAGGGACACTCCGGTGATGAAGAGCTGGAAGAAGAAAGTCATCCGTCACCCCGCCCAACGGTCGCGATTTGTAGAGCGGTCTTGATCTTGCCGATGCGGCCGTCCTGATACGTGAACTCAGCTTCGACCTCGATGCTGGTATCGTCCCCGCTCAGCGCCTTGGCCAGACCGGCGTATCTCTCCCTCAGGAAGGAGCGGCGGAGCTTGCGGTTGCGGGTGAGTTCGCGCTCGTCGGGGTCGAACTCCTTGTGGAGATTGACGTACCTGGATATGCGGCGGACCTCGGGGAGATCCTCGTTGATCTTTGCGATCTCCCCCCGGATCAGTTCATAGACCTCCACCTTCTGCGAGAGGTCGCCGAAGGTCGTGTAGGCCACTTTGGCTTTGTCTGCCCACTGCCCGGTATTGGCGGCATCGACGATGATCACAGCCGAGAGTGATTCACAGCCCTGCTCCGCATGCACCCACGCGTCTTTGATGTACGGGCTGTATTTCAAGCGGCTTTCGATCTCCTGGGGAGCGACTACATCGCCACAGGGGAGCGTGATCAGGTCGTCCATGCGGTCGATGAAGACCAGTTCTCCGTCCGCGGTCATCTCGCCCTTGTCTCCTGTGTGCACCCAGCCCTCGTTCACCGCCCCGCGCGCGACCTCCGTGTCCTGGTGGTAGCCCAGGAAGGTACCGCTGTGCTTGACGGCTATCTCTCCTGAATCGGTGAGCATGATCTCCACACCTTCGTTCACCCGACCCAGGGTTCCGGGGGACTGGAAGCCTGTGAACGCTCCCGTGATCGCACCGGCCTCGGCGGAGCCATAGATATCGCGCACAGGGACCCGCAAGGCATGGAAGAACCGCAGAGCCTCAGGCGAGAGCGTAGCGCCCGAGGTGTAGCAGGCCCGTGCTTGAGGCAGACCGAGACTGTCACGGATGGGACGGAATGCCAGCAAGTTCGCCACGCCGTTCAGTGCCCGCAAGTGCCAACCTGGATTTCGTTCTGCGTAGCGGGCGTCGGCCACTCTGTATCCGACGGGTAGCGCCCAACGGGTGGAGAGCCTCTTCAGCCAACCGGCGTTGCGCATCTTGGCCTGGACCTCGCCGGCCTCGCTCTCCCAAAGACGGGAGTTGTAGATCACCAGGCTCGGAGCGATCTCCCGTACGTCTTCGCGCTGCGTCTCGGAGCTCTCGGCGAAGTTCACCGTCCCTCCCGAGAGAAGGTGACAGCCGAAGGCCAGCCATTGCTCGGTGATCCAAGCAGGAGGCAGATAGGAGACGATGTTGTCCTTTGTCGTCAGATCCTCCGCCGTCACGAAGGCCTGGGAGTCTGCCATCAAAGACCGGTGGCTGTGCAGCGTGGCTTTGGGGTCCTTGGTGACACCCGAGGTATAGATGATCGCGCAGGGATCGTCGGCGTTGCCGGCAGCAATGTTCTGTTCGAAGGCCCCGGGATGCTCGGCCTCATACCGACGTCCCCTCTCGGCTACCTCGCGCAGACCGATGAAGCCGTCGCCCGCCTCGTTGCTCAGTCCTTTGTAGCGCCAGTAGACGACGGCCTTCAGTTCCGGCAGCCTGTCCCGGATCAGAGCGATCTTGTCCGCCTGCTCCTGGTCTTCGACCATAGCGAAGTCGGCCCCGGAGTCCCGGGCCACGTGCTCGATCTCGGCCGCCGAGAGGTCGGAGTACAAGCCCACGCTCAGACCGCCGTTGCACTGCGCGGCCATCTGTGCGAAGTACCATTCCGGGCGGTTGTCGCCCACGATCATCAGCCTGCTACCGGGCTTGAAACCAATCGCGAGCAGACCGAGGGCGAGGTACTTCACGTTGGTGAGGTATTCCTCCCAGCTGTACGACTGCCAGATGCCGTAGTGCTTGTAGCGCATCGCCTTGCTCTGGGCACCGAAGCGCGCACCGTTGTGCTGCAGCAGCTTGGGCCAGGTGTCCTGGATGGCCGTATCGAGAACCACGTCTACGTTCACGCTAGGACAACCATCGCTTTCTGCGCCGGTAGTGTTTGACCTCGCGGTAGTTCTTCTGTTCACCGCTGCACGAGATGCCCATGTAGAACTCTTTGACGTCCTCGTTGTCCTTCAGCTTGTCGGCCGGGCCGTTGAGAACGATGCGTCCGTTCTCCATCACGTAGCCAAAGTCCGCGATACCGAGTGCCGCCTTGACGTTCTGCTCGACGACGAGCATCGACACACCCCGGTCCTTGTTGATCTTGTTGATGATCTCGTAGATCTCCTGAACGGCCATGGGCGCCAGACCCAGCGAGGGCTCGTCGAGCAGCATCAGCCGCGGGTCGGCCATGAGCGCCCGCCCGATGACCATCATCTGCTGCTCGCCCCCCGAGAGATAGCCGCTCACGCGCTTGCGGTAGTCGCGGATCTTGGGGAAGTAGCTGAAGACCATTTCGAGGTCCTGCTTGACACCGGCCCGGTCCTTGCGCACATAGGCCCCCGCCATGAGGTTCTCCTCCACGGAGAGGTGCTCCAGCACCCGGCGGCCCTCCATGACCTGGCTGATGCCCAGCCTCGCGATATCCTCCAGACCCATATGATCGATGTTCGCCTCGTTCAGGGAGATGTCGCCCCTGGTTATCTCGCCCTGCTCGGTCTTGAGCAGCCCGGAGATGGACTTCAGCGTGGTGGTCTTGCCTCCGCCGTTCGCCCCGATGAGCGCCACGATCTTGCCGTCGCCCACCTCCAGCGAGATGCCGTGGAGAACCCGGATGACGCCCAGATACGAGACTTCTATGTTGTTGACTTTGAGCATGTCAGTCGTGCGCCCCCAGATAGGCGGCGACCACCGCTTCGTCGCACTGGATCTCGGCCGGCGTGCCCTCGGCGATCTTGCGGCCGAAGTTTAGGACCGCGATACGGTCGGCAATGTCCATGACCACGCCCATGTCGTGCTCGATGAGGATGATGCTGCGGATGCCGTCCCGAAGCACCGGAGTATCGGGATAGGTGTCGCCCTGCCCCTCGTAGACGTCGAGGATGAAACGGGCGATGTCCTCTTTCTCCTCCAGGTTCATGCCGGCCATCGGCTCGTCGAGCAGGAGGACCTTCGGCTCGAGAGCCAGCGCCCGCCCCAGCTCGACCCTCTTGCGCAGGCCGTACGGCAGCGATCCGACCAGTTGCTTGCGGATGGACTGGATCTCCAGGAAGTCGATGATCTCTTCGACCGTCTGCCGGTGCTTGACCTCTTCCCGGCGAGACCAGCCGTAGTAGATGGCTCCGGTCACGAAGTTCTGGTTCATGAACACGTGCCGGGCCGCCATGATGTTGTCCTGGGTGCTGAGCCCCGTGTAGAGCTCGATGTTCTGGAAGGTGCGGGCGATCCCCATGCGGGCCAGCTTGTCGGGCCGCTGACGAGTGATCTTGAGGTCCTCGAAGTAGATCTCGCCCTTTTGCGGCTTGTAGAAGCCGCTGATACTGTTCAGAAGGGCGGTCTTCCCGGCTCCGTTCGGCCCGATGATGGCCAGGATCTCATTCTGTCTGAGGTCGAGACTCACGCCCGACAGCGCGTTCACTCCCCCGAAACTCAAGGAGATATTGTCAACGCGGATGATCGTGTGCTTCTCGGTCCCTACTCGACTGTCTATCGCAGTCAGAGCCACACATTCCCCCCCACCCTAGAATGCCGGCCTACCGTCCACGCTCCGATTCCTTGTCTGACTATAGCAAGGCCGCCGTCGCGCGAACAAGCCGCTTACAGAGACGCTTACTGCATAGCAGAGAGCATCGATGAGCGGCGCGTATAGAAGAACGAGAGCACGCTTTCCCGTCCTCAGGCGGCGACGAAGCGACGACGAAACGGCGGCCCCGAGGCAGCTTGGCCGGCGCTATGCCGGCGGCTGCCCCTCGGCGCGCGCAATCCATTCCTGCCAGGCCTCCACCTCGGCCCTCCGCTCCTGAAGCATCCGCCCGGCTCTCCTCTTGCCCGACTCCGTGACCAGGTACCCGTCCAGATCCCGGCCAAGGTTCTCCACGTAGTCGATCGGATCGACGCCCTTCCGGACCGTGTCCTGCCAGAAGTTCTCGTGCGTGAACGACCAGAGGTGGTCGGTGTCGCAGACGATGCGGATCGGTAGCGGCAGTGTCGCCCAGGGCGGCCACCTGCTCAGGCTTGTCGTGAAGGAGGATGGCCTCGTAGATCATCTCCTTCTGCTCGGCCGCGAGTGGCGGGGCGAACGCGTACTCGCCCAAGATGCGGACGGCCAGGTCTTGCCCCAGTTCGACATGGCGCTCCTTGGGAGCGACTGCGGCGCCGGACAGGGCCAGGCCCGAGACCCCAAGGCTGGCGGCGATCTCCTCGTCGGTCATCTGACTCCAGCCAGAGTCGTGCAGGATGAAGGCGATGTGCACCACGCGGGCGTCGATGGGTACGGGGCTGTCCCGGATCAGCTCACCGGCAAAGGGCAGACAGACGGCCACGTGTACGTCGGTGGTGCGCACGTGCAGATACGGGAGCACGAAGGAGAAGAAGCCGGCGTACTCGGGGTCCACGAGCTCGAGATATCGCGGCTCCCAGGGGATGTAGGCCAGGTAGTGCAGGAGGTCAGGGGCGACGGCCGTGCCCACGGGTAGGGCGAGGCGGAGATCAGATGGGATCCACGCCCTCTCGCCGGATGGGAGGCTGAAGGGTTTGAAGGTCTCCTTCCTCCGCCCGGTCATCGCGCCTCCCTCTTCCAAGAACGATCGCCCCTAGAACAGCAGCACGTGCTTCGCCCGCGATCCCTTCTCGGTGCTGGCCGCATACGCCTCGATCGCGCGATCGAAGGGCCACAAGGTCAACTCGGGCGGCGTGAGCCGACCCTCGTCGAAGCCCGGCCGCAGTTCCTCCAGGATCGCAGCCGTCTCGACACCGCCAAGCGCCATTGTGTTCACGCCCAAGAGATGGCAGCGATTGCGATAGAAGTCGATCAGGTCGAAGGAGACCCTTCTCTCCTTCGAGCTGGTGATGACGACCTGCCGGCCCCCAGCACCTAGGCATCGCAGTGAGGGCTCGAACATCTGGCCCCCCACTGCATCCAGCACCAGGTCCGCCCCCTTGCCGTCGGTCAGTGCGCGCACTTCCTGCGCGAGGTCGTTGTTCACGGTGTCGATCACCGCGTCGGCCCCGGACGGATTCTGGGCGCTGGTCGCAGCGCCGATCACCGTGGCACCCTTCCAGTGAGCGATCTGCGTGGCCGCCCGGCCCACAGCTCCCGACACCCCCACCACCAGGACCGTCTCCCCCGGCTGGATGCCGCCCGTTTGCACCAGCGCCGACCAGGCCGTCACGTAAGGCACGCCGACCGCCGCCGCCTGCTCCATAGAAAGCGACGCGGGCTTCGCGGAGATCCACTCGATGGGCATCGTGATGAACTCGCTATGGGCTCCATCCCGGACGACGCCGAACCCCGGCCCGCTGCCCCACACTTCAGTCCCGATGTCCGCAGCCCCCGCCACCACGACTCCGGCGAAATCCCGCCCCGGCACTCGGGGAAGGGGCGAATTGAAGCTCCCGGCGACGTTCTTGACGTCACTGGGATTGATGGCCGCCGCCTTGATCTCTATCAAGGCCTCGTGGCCGCCCGGCACCGGCTTTTCCACGTGTTTGAACTCGAGGACTTCCGGCGGACCATACTCTGCAAACTCAAGTCACCTTCATTCTTGACTCCTCACACTCATGGATCGGCCGACAGGTCCAGTGTCCCATCAAGATACCCTCCCTGGAACACCGCCGCTGGGAACGACCCCGTCGTATTCGGGGATCGATCCCGCCTCGTCACGGCGCCCTCAAGCGAACGCCACTCCCTTCTGGCCCGCTTCCGGCTTCTGTTCGCGCAGGGACCGCGTTCCTCAGACCAGCATTTCCCTGATGCTCCGGCTGATATCGGCCTTTCCTGGCAGGTACGCTTCCTCCAAATGGCCGGCAGCCGGGATGGGGATCATCGGGGCCGCCACGCGACGAGCCGGAGCTTTCAGCAGTGAGGGATCCTCCGACGCCACCGTCGCGATGATCTCCGCCCCCACCCCACACACGCTTCGTGACTCCTCCGCTACCACGAGCCTCCCTGTCTTGGCGACGGACTCCAAGATGGCGCGCCTATCGAGGGGGGCCAGGGTGCGGGGGTCGATGATCTCCACGCTCACGCCCTCAGCACTCATTTCCGCTGCGCTCGCTTCGGCCTGAGGCACCATGCCGCCGACTGCGACCACGGTCACGTCGCTGCCCTCTCTCGCCACTCGGGCCACGCCGAACGGCGTCGGCTCCCCAGTGTCGGCCACCTCGCCACGCGCGCCCTGCATGAGCACGGCGTCGAGGGAGAAGATCACCGGGTCCTGCCCGCGGAGGGCCTGCCGGAGCAACCCCTGGGCGTCGGCGGGAGTGGCGGGCACGCAGACACTGATCCCGGGGGCCGACATGAAGAGCGGCTGCAGGCACTGGCCGTGGGTGGCACCGGCGCCCGCTTTCTGCCCGGTGCCGCTCATGCAGAACACGGTGAGCAGGCACCGAATACTGGCCGTTGGTGAGGTAGTGCATGGTGCCCATGTTGTTGTAGAGGTGGTCCATGGCCAGCATGGCGAAGTCCTCGAACATGATCTCGGCGATGGGATGGAGCCCCATCATGGCCGCCCCGATGCCCATGCCCACGATCGACGACTCGGCGATGGGAGTGTTCACGACCCTCTGCCGACCGAAGCGCTCGACCAGTCCGGCGGAGATGCTCCTTACGCTGTCGCGGACGTCGATACCCAGGTAGATGACGGCATCGTTCGAGGCCATCTCCTCCGCGACGGCCTCGCGGATGGCTTCCAGCATGGTGAGTTCCCTAGGCACGTCCCTCGACCTCCTTTCGCATCAGCTGAGGCCGCGGCTTCATCGCCCCTGCCGGCGTCTGCCGCGGCATTCGCGCGACTGCCCGCGAAGACACCGGCGAACATGTCGCTCTCGTCCGCCGCCGGGAGGCTCAAAGCCTGAGCGACGATCTCGTCCACCTCCGCGCCGATCGCCTCGCGCATCTCTCGGAAGCCCTGCTCGGACAGAGCACCCCGCTCGATCAGCAGGTCCTTGCAGAGCGTAACGGGATCGCGGAGCCGCGCCTGTCTGTCCTCATGCCTGTCCACGTAGAAGGGGTAGCGATCGTCGCTGGACCAGTGAGGACCGAAGCGGTAGGTCCGATATTCCATGATGAAGGGGCCGCGGCCCGATCGAACGTAGTCCACCGCCCGCCTGGCCGCTTCGTGCACCACGTCCACCCGCTGGCCGTCGACCGAGTCGGATTCGATACCATAGGCCGCCCCCCTCGCCGCCACGCTGTGCGTAGGGTTGAACTCACTCGAGGGCGTGTACTCCGCCCAACCGTTGTAGCGCGCGTGGAAGAGCACCGGAAGCTTGAGCGATGAGGCGATCACCATGGCCGGGTGGGCGTCGGCCTGGTTGTAGCCTCCGTCGCCGTAACACAGCATGACGATGCGGTCCTCCCCGCGCAGCTTGAGGGCGTGGGCCATGCCCACGGCTATGCCGAACCCGCCGCCGATGCCCCCGGTCATAGCAGGGATACCGTTCTCCCTGTCGCTGACCTGGATACCCGCCCTGCCGTCGAGCAGACCCTTCTTGCCCAGGTACTCGGCGAACAGGTCGAGGGGGCGCATACCCTTGCCGATGTACTCGACGAAGCCGCGATGGGTGCCGATCATCAGGTCGTCGGTACGGAGCGCCGCTGTGGCGCCAATACCCACGGCTTCCTCTCCCCGGCTGGGATGGGCGAAACAGATGAACGGACCCTCCCCCCGCTTGAACCTGGCCAGGATCTGCCGGTGCCTCGTTTCCAGTTTGCGGGTGAGGATCATCCGGCGAAGGAGTTCCAGAAGGAGATCGTCGTTTATCGGCATTTCCTCTCCCTTTCGCGTTGGGGGACCGCCCGAGACCTCACCCCAGGTTGAGGCGGGCTGCGGATTCGAGCAGTCGCTTGATGGCTTCCCGCCTCTCCGCGAGCTGCTCCGTGGACCTGACCTTCACGTGCCTCACGGATCTGCCGGTGCCCTCGAGCAGTCCGTCGGGATCGTCCAGCTCAGCTCCTCGCAGGAGCGCCAGTGAGACCCAGTTCGTGTATGGCGCGAGCGCGGCCATCCCCCAGCCACCGTAACCGAACTGCCGCGCGCCGTACCCGATCTGAGCGTCCACCGTGTCGACGGCATATCGGATGTCTGGAACGGCCTCCAACACGAGCCGGTGAGTAGCGAGGTACACCTCGCCGACCGCCGCTTGCCTGCCCTCTACCAGGCGGCTGAGATCGGCCTCTGACGGCATCTCGATCTGCGGGTGGGTACCGGAAGAAGCCACGTCATCACCTCGGTCGTCGCCTGCCATACCCCGAGCATAGCGCACGCGGACGGCGCTTTCTGCTGCACGTGCTTGCTAGACTTCGGCCATGAGGTACGTGGCACTGCTCCGTGGGGTCAATGTAGGCGGGGCCAACAAGGTCAGCATGGCCGACCTGAAGGCTGCCTTCGAGGGTGCCGGTCTGAACGCGGTGCGGACTTACATCAACTCTGGGAACGTGATCTTCTCGACGGATCTCGTGGACCGCTCACAGTTGACGCAGTCCCTACGCGCAGCTATTCGCGAGCGTGGGGGCCCCGATATCGACCTGCAGCTTCGTGACGCGGACGAGCTGAGCACGATCGTCGACGCTATTCCATCGGAGTGGAGGAACGACAAGTCGATGAAATGCGACGTGGTCTTCCTGCAGCCGGATGTCGATCGGGCCGGCATCTTGGATGAGTTCGGACCCCGACCCGGGATCGAAGACGCCCTCCACGTGCCGGGCGCGGTCATTTGGCGTGTCGACCGCGAGAATGCGACGCGAAGCAGGCTCACGAGGATGATGGGCACGCCGCTCTACAGCCGAGTGACCGTCCGGAACTGCAACACGGTCCGCAGGCTTCTGGAGTTGGCCAAGACGTAGGCACGAGGTGGATAGACCGCCTTCAGCCGTGCGGCGCCAGAGCAGGACTTTCGATGGAGTCAGCATCGTAGGTCGGGCCGTAGGATATCGATTATCATGAAGGCTCGATACGCGGCAGGCTGGCATCGAGGTACAGCGGTGATCAGAACGGTCGTTATCGTCGGACGGCTCCCGAGAGGTCCGTCGACGTGAACCACTGGGAGGTGACTCATGAAGCTGAAGATAGTCGTTCACGAGGCGGAAGAGGGCGGCTTTTGGGCAGAAGTCCCGGCGATTCCCGGTTGTTGCACGCAGGGCGACACGTTCGAGGAACTTCTCGAGAATCTCTATGAGGCCGTCGAAGGCTGTATGACGGTCGACATCACATCCGTGAGCACCGGAAAGCTAGATCGCATTGTTGAAATAGTGGTATGAAGGCCGTCTCTGGACGGCATCTGGCCCAGGCCCTCGAAGGCAAAGGCTGGACTCTTCTTCGCGTCCACGGAAGCCACCACATCTACGGCAAAGAGGATGGCGTCGTGCTGCCTGTGCCGGTACACGGGGATCGCCCGCTAAAAGCCGGCCTGCAACATCACCTGATGAAGCTGGCAGATCTGTCTGAGAGCGACCTGTAAGTATGCGCCGGCCGTGACGAGGCCGACCCTGGCACCAGGTGGGTGACTACCCGTACGAACAGCAGTAGTCCACAACCCCGTTTGAGCCTGAGCTTGAAGGAGGAATCGGCGGGTACTTCGAAGGACTGACCGGCTTGGAAGGTCCGCCAAGCTTCTTGATCCGGAAGAAGCACCTCCATTTCGCCGTTGAGTATTTCCATCACCTCACGAGACCCGGTGCTGAACTCGTATTCGCCGGGCAACATGATGCCAAGCGTCTTACTAGTGCCATCGGCGAACAAGATGGTGCGACTCGTGACGTTGCCGCCGAAGTAGACGTTGGCCTTCTTGACTATCGTGACGGCCTCGAACCTATCTGACATGTCGTACTTCTCCGTCCAAGTGATGGTTTGGTGCGCAAGGATACCTTGGGGCGACGATGCTCGGGGCTCTGCGGGCCCTCAGCTCACCGCCTTCTGTACGAGCGCGGCGATCTTTCGCTTCTTCGGCGGCGGTCAACTCCTTCACAGCGAAAGCGACCGGCCACATGGCACCTTCATCGAGGTTCGCCTCGTGCTGGAAGCCGAACGTCGCGTATCGCGTCTTGAACTTGTGTGCACTTTGATAGAAGCAGACGACTTTGCCGTCCTTGGCATACCCGGGCATCCCGTACCAGAGCTTGGGCGTGAGAACCGGCGCGGTGGCGCTGATGATCGCATGCAGCCTCTCGGCGATCGAGCGATCAGGTTCTGGCATCGCGGCGATGTTTGCGAGCACCTCGGCCTCGCCGTCGGCTTTCGTCTTCCTAGCGGCCATAGTCCCTTCCTTTCGCTCGTGGCCGTCCGCTCGACGCGCTTGTTCTTTGACTATAGCGAACCGGCCCTGCGCGCTGCTCAAGCCGAGTACTTCGACTACGCGGCGATATCTTGACTTTGCGCGTCCAGAAGCAGTGGGAGGGTTTTCCCGCGAATGCGCGAAGACCTGCTGGAACCCCGTGAACCCGGCCAGGAGGGTCTTGTGACACCAGCGCACTGGAATGCTCAGGAATGGATAGCAGCTCTTCAGCCACTGAACCTCGATCTGCCTCCGGTCGGGGTGAAGTTCTTCTCGAGACCCCCCGAGGACATGCAGCAGCTCGACGGCGCTCTACGCCTCTGCCAGATGCTTCGCCGAGCCCAGGACGGGCACGCGTTCTACGCGGCCCCCGAAAACCACGCATGCGGCGGCGGGCTGTACATCATGGGCAAGCCGTTGCCCCATGTCTTCACGACAGGTGAGTATGTCGCGGGCATCCAGGTCTGTGAGGATTTCAAGGCCGGTCGCCGGATATACGACTCCCTCCCGAGACTCGACGCCGAGAGCACGATCGACTACGTCGCCTTCGCCCCACTGGACGGGATACCTTTTCATCCGGATCTGTTGATCCTGCTAGGTGATCCGGACCAGACCGAGGTGTTGCTCAGGGCATACAGCTATTCGACGGGGAAGCTCTGGATGAGCCGCTGCACCCCCGTGATCGGCTGCGCTTGGACGTACATGTATCCCTACATCACCGGCGATCTGAATTTCGTCGTGACTGGTCTGAGTCTGGGGATGAGAGCCCAGAAGCTCTACCCACAGGGGCTCCAACTCATCACGATCCCGTCCGATCTCTTTCCCATGCTCATTCGGAATCTGAAGAACATGCCGTCCGTATTGCCGTTGCTGCAGCCAGACGCGGACGAGTTCCGCAGGAAGGTGCTCGTCAGCCTTGGCCTCGACCCGAGCCACTGACACGGAGTCCTCAGATGCAGAACAGTATCGACCCAAGAACGAGTGCTCTGCTGATCCTGCACTGGCAGAACGAGCTCGTGAAGCCGGGCGGTTTGGTGGCCGCTGCGTTCTCCGGAGTCTTGGCAGAATTCGAAACGCTTCAGAGGATGCGGGATGCGCTTCAGGCGAGCAGGGCGGAGGGGGTCCTGGTGGTCTTCGTGAACGCGAGCCACAGGAAGGGCTACCCGGAGCTGCCCGCGAATCCGGCGCCTCTTGCAGCCGGCCTGGTGAAAACGAACGCGTTCATCAGAGGGACATGGGGCGCCGAGGTGATCGACGAACTCACGCCGCTGGCAGATGAGATAGAGATCTCCAACTATGCGACAAGCGCGTTCATCTACAACGAACTCGACCTCATTCTTCGAAACCGCGGGATCACGACTGTCGTGCTTGCCGGGTTGGCCACCAATTGGGTCGTCGAGAGCACCGCTCGGGACGCCTTCAACAGGGGCTATTCCGTGTGGACCTTAGCCGATTGCTGCAACAGTCCCAGCCGAGAGGCACATGACTACTGCGTCACGAACACGCTCCCCATGCTGGGGGTCGTCTGCCACGCCGATGAGTATGTGACAGCCCTTTCTTGCGCTTAGGCGCCGGCGCAAGGTACCGAAGCTTCGTGTGCGTAGGCCGTTACCAGACCCATCCTCATAGCACGAACAGCAGCACCCCCGCCACTCCGGTCATGACCATGACAAAGACGCGATACGCCCTCTCGGGGATCTTGCCGGCCGCTACGATGCCGATGACGGCGCCGACCGCGATCGCCGGCACCATGATGCGCGTTGAAGGTCAGAGTAGCCGCGCTGATGTTCTCCCAGAAGAACACCTGGAGGGGGACCTTCAGCAGGTTGACGATGAGAAAGAACCAGGCCGCCGTCCCGATGAACGCGTTCTTGGGCAGACGCATCGAGAGCAGGTAGATGGACGTTATCGCCCCCGCGGCGTTGCCGACCATGGTGGTGAAACCCGCCGCCAGCCCGGCCACGATCGCGAACCACCAAGCCTGGGGATACTGGGGCTCCTTCTTGCTCAGTCCTGCCAGACCATCAGGCCCAGAAGCACCAAGATGATCCCGCCCAGCAGATACCGGAACGACTGTCGGACATCCTGCCGCCCACCGCGACGCCCGCTGCGAGACCGACCACCGCGGGCGGCAGGAGCTTGAGCAGGTACTGCCATTCCGCATGCCTGCGGTACCACGCCACGGCGAAGATGTCGCCGACGCACAGCATGGGCAGAAGGATGCCCGTCGAAGCCCTGCCGCCGAACGAGATGGCCATGAGCGGGATGAACATCAGCGTCAAGCCGTTATCCCGGCCTTGGACATGCCGATCACCATGGCGCTGATGATGGCGAGGACCCACTGGTAGGCCTCCACCTGGGAGAGGTCAAAGGGCATGGCGATCCATGTCAATCAACTTAGTAGCGGCAGAATCGTGGTCCTTGTGGCCCCCGCACCACTCCGCATGAAGCCCCAGAGCCCGAGCTGCCTCGACGTGCAGAAGCGTGTCGTCCAGGACGCCGGCGATCTTTGGGTGCCCAGCATGAGGGCGCGCTCCGGGATCGCCAGAGCTGAGCGGCGTCATCGAAGTAGAGCCCTTCCCGCCCGGGAAGCTGAGTCGGTCCTCGATTCTTGTCACACGCTGAACCCCCTTCCTTGGAACCTGGATGGTACGAATGTCGTTGCCTGCCCGGTCTATCCCGACAACTCGATCCTGAGACGCTTGCCGACCGCGGTTGCCGCGCGCTCGAGGGTAGAGAGGGTCACCGAATGGTTCCGCGGGTCAAGAAGCCGGTCAACTGCCGGCCTGCTGGTGTGCATGCGCTGGGCCATCTCCGACTTGGTGAGGTGGCACCGCTCCATCTCTTGCGAGATCTGAAGGGCGATCACGCGCTTGGCAGCGACCGCCTCTGCATCGTCGAGCAGGCCCTCCTCACTCAAGAAGACGTCAAAGGCGCTCCCGAGGTGGTGCTTCTTCATCTCGATCTCTCCTCCTGCAAAGATGCGAGGCGAGCCCTGGCCGTCTTGAGGTCGCAGCCGACCGCCCGACGATCATCGTCCGTGAGACCTCGAAGCCATTCGCGACACGGTTCTCTGCCCGCGGTGGTGCGGTAGAACACCACGGTGAGAGCGAGTCGCCCATGGCATATCACGCTTACCTCAGCAGTGTACCAGAATTGATGCAATGATGTTCCACGATGATCCGCCACTCGAACGTCTTCCCAAGAGGAGTGGGGCGGGGAAGATCCCCCTGACTGCAGACTATCGGCGTTCGGCGATGGGACCGCCGTGCGACCCTGGTTGGACATTGGCGACCTACCTGGTCACCATCTTCTGCGCGGATCCAACCTCGGCCCGCCAGTCCACTGGAGCGCACTCCCGCTACGAGTGGAGCTTGCACCGCCACTACTATGTGCTACTATGTACCAGTAGCTAGTAATGCTCAGTAGACCGAGGTGATGTCCCGTGGGCAAGCAGATGACGGAGATGCTCAAGGGAACGCTGGAGGGCATCGTCCTCGCGATCCTGTCCGGACGGCCTGCGTACGGCTACGAGATCACGGCACGGTTGCGGGAGATGGGTTTCTCCGACATTGCCGAGGGCACCGTCTACGCGCTGCTCGTCAGGGTCGAGCAGAGAGGTTTCGTCGACGTGGAGAGGTACCCGTCCGAGAAGGGGCCGCCGCGCAAAGTGTATTCGCTCAACGCTCAGGGACAGGAGTATCTCGAGGAGTTCTGGAGGACTTGGAGCTTCCTCGCAGGACGGCTCGAACAGCTCCATGAAGGAGGCAGATGACCATGGGCATCTCAGAGGCGGCTTCATCTCGAAGGTGATCGGCGACAAGCGGCGCTGGCGGGAGTACAAGGCACGCACGAGACAGCTTCCCGAGAACTATCGCTCGGCGGTCGATGCGCTCGAACGGTACCTGATGTACTTCGGGCCGGTGGACGGCGACAGCGCGGCCTCGATGTTCGAGGACCTTGCCGACCTGTTCGAACAGGCCGCGGCGGACGGAACGCCGATCCGCGAGATCGTCGGGGAGGACCCGGTGGAGTTCGTCGAGGCGTTTCTTCGGAACTACGAGAAAGGCGGGTAGGTCGCCCGGGAGCGGGAACGGCTGACCGATGCCATCGATCGCGTCGCGGGCAGCGGCGCGTAACCCGCGGAAAGGCGCGAGACAGAGCTTCGATGATTTCCCAACTGGCTCCTGCTGTTGAGGACGTGGGACGTCGTCCAGCACCAGCACCGAAGGGCAGAGTCGACTCGAGCGCGGCTCGGAGCGAGGGGATGATGCGCTCCCGGAGAGGGGGCGCCGCCAGGCGAATCCAACGATGGACATCGGGGTTCACCGGAGCGATCGCGACTAGAACCCTACGACAGGCCGGAGCAGCGGCACAGAACCAGCGGATCGTTGTGCGCGGCCTCCACCTGAAGCCAGGCACGCCCACGAGGTTCCTCCTCCATCCACTGAAGGAGGACGGTTGTCTTGCCCGAACCGGGCGGAGCTGAGAGAACCACCAGGGGCGCCGTCGAAGAGAGCAGCTGGTCCACCAAGCCTGCTCGCCTGACAGGTTGGTGCCGATGTCGAGGCGAAGCTGCGCGGCTTGGCGGCGGTGAGGACGAGTCGACCGGGATTGCCACGGGTCCCTTCGCGAACTCCTGGTTCCAGATCCTGCTCTCAGTGCCTTGCTGCCTTAAGCAAGAATCACGCCTGAATCACGATGACCACCCAGTGCAACACCAGCGATTGGCCACTCACCGGGCGCCCCACGGTTCGGATCACACGTGAGCCGGGAGTGGGTGCGGCTGGAACTGGCCATCGAGCACATGAGCGGCAAGGAGCGTCGGAGGGCGTCTGCACGCTCGCTGCATCAGGGCCCTCAAAAAGGCCCAAAGAAGGGGCGCCTCCCGGCGCCCCAAAGAACAGCACAAGATCTTGCCGAGAGACTGCTACAGCTCGTCCGGCAACTCCCCCAGCTCGGCCAGCGAGAACACCGGCCCATCCACACACACATACTTCGGCCCCACGTTGCAGCGGCCGCAGATGCCGATGCCGCACTTCATGCGCTTCTCGAGCGTGGTGTAGGTCTGCTCGTCGGTGAAGCCCAGCTTGCGGAAGCTCATGAGGGCGAACTTGATCATGATGGGCGGACCGCAGGTGATGGCGATGGTCTCGGCCGGATCGGGGTTCATCTTCTCGAGGATGGCGGGCACCAGACCCACGTCGCACTGCCAGCCGTCGCACTCGCGGTCGATGGTGAGAGTGAGGTCGACGTCGGGGCGCTGCTCCCAGACCTTGATGTCTTCCTGGTAGGTGAAGTTCTGCGGAGCCGTGGCGCCGTAGAGGATGGAGACACCCGCGTAGTCGGCGCGGTGCTCGAGCGTGTACTCGATGGTGGCCTTGAGGGCCGCCGAACCGATGCCGCCCATGACGAAGAGGATCTTCTTGCCCTTCCACTGCTCCACCGGGAAGCCGCAGCCCATGGGGGCGCGAATGCCCACCTTGTCGCCCTCGGAGAGATTGTGCAGCGCCTTGGTGACCTCGCCGGCGCGCATGACCGAGAACTGAATGAAGTCCTTCTCGGAGGGCTTGGAGGTGATGGCGAAGGTCGCTTCGCCTATGCCGAACACACCAAGTTGGCCCACCTGACCGGGCATGAAGGAGAAGTTGGCCATGACCTCTGGGTCGTCGAAACGCATGCGGAAGGTCTTGATGTTGGGGGTCTCCTGGATGATCTGAACGACCGTGGCGATCTCGGGGAGGTAGGAGTTGCCGGCCTCCTTGCCGGCGCGCGCAGTCGTCGCGCCGGCGACCACATCGGCGGCAGTGAGGCGGGTCTTGCTCTGGCCGTTACCGCTCGCGTTGCCGTTGTCAGCCATCTACGCCTCCTTTCCTTCGGCCGCGGCGGGCGCAGCGGCGGTCGCCTCCGGCACCGAAGCCGGCGAGCCCATCACCCGCAGCACCTCACGGATATCTATGCGCGTGGGGCAATGCATGATGCAGCGCCCGCAGCCGGAGCACAGGAGGCTGTCGTACTTGTCGGGGTAGTACCAGAACTTGTGGCTGAAGCGGTTGCGGAAGCGGTTGGACTTCTGCGCCCGCGGGTTGTGGCCCGAAGTCTCCTCGGTGTAGAGGGGGTTGAAGCAGTTGTCCCAGGTGCGATAGCGCTCGCCGCGAGTCTCGATCAGTTCGTCACTGATGTTGAAGCAGTAGCAGTTGGGACAGACATACGTGCAGGTGCCGCAGGAGATGCAGCGCATGGCCAGGTCGTGCCACTGCCGGCCCTCGATGTTGGCCCGCAGATTGTCGCGGATGCCCTCCAGCGCGAAGGGAACGTCGACCTTGGCGGCTGCGGCATCCTTGACCTCGGCCGCTTCGGCGGACTGGGCGTCGCCGGCGTCTGTTAGGCTCGCGGCGGCCAGCGCCGCCTCGCCCTTCTCTGTGAGTGCCTCGACCGTGAAACCACCGTCGACCTGGGTGAACAGCGCGTCCACGCCCTCCGTCCCCGCCGGGTCGCCGCCGATAGCGGTACAGAAGCAGGTGGAGCGCGGGTCGCGGCAGGCCACCGCGAGCAGGGTGGTGGCCTCGCGGCGCGCGTTGTAGAGCGGGTCGAAGTAGAAGCCGCCGTAGCCGCCGAACACCTGATCCATCTGTACGAAGCCGCGGGCGTCGCAGGGCCGCAGGCCGAAGATGACCTGGGCGGGGGCTTCGCTGACGGGCTGCACGGCTACCGTCTCGTGCGGGATCACCACCGTCGGGGCCGCGCCCTCGTCCGCGCCGTCTTCCGCCGCGCCGGTCGGGGCGCTCGCGGCGATCTCCGCCTCGTCTGGCTCCTCCATCCGATACTCGAACTTCAGGAAGGCCTCGCACTGCGGGAACACCCATTCCTTGGGCGACTGCTTGGCCAGCAGGACGTCGAGCTCCACCTCCTTGCCCGGCTCCCACACCTCGTACTGCACCACGCCGTCGGTCTTGACCGGCGCCACCACCCGCGCCTTCTCGGCCAAGTGCGCGAGGAAGGCCGGCAGCTGATCCGCTTTCAGGTACTTGATCGCCATCGTCCCTCCTTTCAGTCGCCGAAGGCGTCTTCGATTTTGAACGTCTGGAACACCGGCTTCTCGTCGAGCTTGGCGCCCGGCTCGAAAGCGAACATCTCGAATATCTCCTTGTTCATCTTCCGGTGCAGCAGAGCAAGCGGGATCTCCACCGGACAGGCTCGGTCACAGGCGCCACAGGATGGGCAACGACCGGCCACGTGGAACATGTGTACCATCTGGAAGAGCAGGTTCTCCTTGGGCCCCACCTTCTGCGCCACCAGTTCGGGCTGGCGCGAGCGGTTCACGCACTTGTCCCAGCAGTAGCAGACGGGACACACGTTGATGCAGGCGAAGCAGCGCACGCATGTGGAGTAGATCTGCTCCAGCAGCGTCTGCTTCTCATCGTCGGAGAGGTTCTCGTAATCCTCGAGGTCGCTCCAGTCAGGCGGCACGAGATCGCGCTCGGGTTCTTTCTCCAGCGGCCCCGCGGTGTCATCGGAATAGACAGGATTGGGATAGCGGCAGCGGCTGCAGGCGGCGAGCAACACGTCGTTCTGGGCAAATCCTTTCGTCTCTCCCTTGCGGGTGGTGACGACCACCTTGCCCCGTTCCGGGAAGGAGATGTCCACTATCTCGTCGGCGAACTCCTTCTCCAGCGCGCGCCGGTCGACGATGCCGTCGCAGGGAACGCCCACCACGTAGAGCTTGTCCTTGTCGACCAACTCCTCCTGCAGCAGCGCCACCAGCGTGCGGCTGTCGCAGCCCTTCACGCAGACGCCGATCTTGGCGCCGGGCGGGTCGGGCATGTTGCGCTTGAGGAAGGTCACCAGGTTGTGGTGACAGAGCGGGTTCCAGATGAGCTGCTCCACCTCGGCGGCGTCGTTGACGAAGGCCGGGATCACCTCCGAGGAGTTGTGGCCCTCCTTCCAGCCGATGAAGTAGTCGCAGCGGCCCCCGGACAGGGCGGCGGCTGCGAACTCGCGGATGTGGTCCTGGCGGCTCACAGGGCCCTCGCTTTCCGCGGGCCCAGCTTCTCCACGCCTGCCACGAAGTCGGTGACTACCTGCTGCCAGCGCTGGCCCTCGGAGGCCGAGACCCAGGTCCACTTGAAGCGCTCCGGCGGGATGCCCAGGTGGTGGATCATGCGCTCCAGCAGTTCGAACTTACGCCGGGCGTAGTAGTTGCCTTCGGAGTAGTGACAGTCGCCGGGGTGGCAGCCGCTGATGAGCACGCCGTCGGCCCCTTTCTCGAAGGCCTTGAGGGCAAAGAGTGGGTCGATGCGCCCCGTGCAGGGCACACGGACCAACCGGACGTTGGCCGGCTGTTTGAAGCGGCCGACACCTGCGGTGTCGGCGCCGGCATAGCTGCACCAGTTGCAGACTATGCCGATGATCTTGACAGGACGCGCGCCTCCCTCGGCGGCGGCCGGCTTGTCGCCCGCGGCGCCTGTGGCGCCCGGGGTAGCTTCTTTGATGTCTGTTGCTTCGGCCATGTTCACCGCCTTTCTAAGCTAGTAGCGCTTCCTCGATCTGGTCGAGGATGGCGTCGGTGGGGAATCCTTTGAGCGAGATGCAGTTCACGGGGCAGGTGGCCACGCACACGCCGCAGCCCTGGCACACCGTCTCGATGACGTGGCTCTTGAAGTCGCCCGGCCGCACCTCCTGCTTCTCGGGGGCGCTGAACGGGCACACCTCGATGCACTTCCAGCAGGAGACGCAGTCCTTCTGGCCGACCACGGCGATCATGGGACTGGTCTTGAGCTTGTCCTTGGCCAGCAGGCCGATGACCTTGGAGGCCGTGCCCGAAGCCTGGGCGACGGTGGAGGGGATGTCCTTGGGCGCCTGGCATGCCCCGGCCAGGAAGACGCCGGCCGTGTTGGTCTCCACCGGACGCAACTTGGGATGCCCCTCTTTCAGGAAGCCGAACTCGTCGTAGGAGATGTTGAGCTTCTGAGCCAGCTCCTTGGCGCCGTCCGCGGCAGTGATGCCGCTGGCCAGTACGACCAGGTCGGCGGCGATCTCCACCTGCTCGCCCAGCAGGGTGTCCATGCCGCGCACGGTGACCTTGCCGTCCTCCTCGTAGAGCTTGGAGACGCGGCCGCGCACGTACTTCACGCCGTACTCGGTCTGCACGCGCTTGATGAACTCCTCGTAGCCCTTGCCTGCGGCGCGGATGTCGATGTAGAAGACGTAGACCTCGGTGTCCATACCCACGTGGTCCTTGGTCAGCAGAGCCTGCTTGGCCGTGTACATGCAGCACACGCTCGAGCAGTAGGGGCGACCCACGGACTCGTCACGAGAGCCCACGCACTGGATGAACACCACCGTCTTGGGCTCCTCGCCGTTGGAAAGCCGCTTGACATGCCCGCCGTAGGGACCGGAGGCGTTCAGCATGCGCTCGTACTGGATGCCGGAGATGACATCCTTGATCTTGCCCGAGCCGTACTCGTGGTAGTACTCCTCCCAGGGGAAGGTATCCAGACCGGTGGCCACCACGATGGCGCCGAAACGCTTCTGGACGATCTCTTCCTTCTGATCGTAGTCGATGGCGTCGGCCGGACACACGCGCTCGCACACGCGGCATTTGCCCTGGGTGAACCAGCGGCAGTGCTCCACCTGGATGGCGGCCCGCTTGGGCACGGCCTGCGGGAAGGGGATGTAGATGGCCTTGGTCGGCTCCAGTCCTTCGTTGAACTGGTCGGGGGCCTTGGCCGGGCACTTCTGCACGCACAGCTCGCAGCCGATGCACTTGGTCCAGTCGACCATGGCCGCCTTCTTGCGGATGTCGACGGTGAAGTTGCCCACGTAGCCCGACACCTTGTCGACCTCGCAGTAGGCCATCAGTTCGATGTTCTCGTGCTGGGCACAGTCGACCATGCGCGGCGTGAGGATACAGGCCGAGCAGTCGATGGTGGGGAAGGTCTTGTCGAGCTTGGCCATCACCCCGCCGATGGTGGTCTCCCGCTCCACGATGGTCACCTTGAGCCCGGCGTCGGCCAGGTCGAGGGCCGCCTGGATGCCGGCCACCCCGCCCCCTATGACGAGGACGTCCTTGTTGACGTCCACCTCGGTCGCCCAGAGGGGCTCGAGCTGCCGGGCCTTGGCCACGGACATGCGCACGATGTCCCAGGCCTTTTCGGTGGCCACGGGGATGTCGGTGTGGATCCAGGAGCAGTGCTCGCGGATGTTGGCCATCTCGAACAGGTAGGGGTTCAGGCCGCCCTTGTCCACACAGCGCCGGAAGGTGACCTCGTGCATGTGGGGTGAGCAGGCCGCCACCACGACGCGGTCGAGCTTCTTCTCCTCGATTGCCTTCTGGATGGCCGCCTGTCCTGGCTCGGAACAGGTGTACATGATGTTCTCGGCGTGGACCACGTCCTTGAGGCCAAGAGCCTTCTTGGCCACGCCGGCCACGTCGACCGTGGCCGCGATGTTGGTGCCACAGTGGCATACGAAGACGCCTATCCTCATGGCTCCACCTCCGTGTCCGCCGTTTCGGGCCGCGCCGTCTCGGCCTCGCCCGTCGCGGCCACCTGGGCCGCCTTTGCCGCCTCGCCCGCCTTGGCCGCCGCCTTGGCCGCCTTTTCGGCCGCCTTGCGCTCCTCTTCGGCGCGGAGGGCGTCAGCGTCGGCGATGGCCCTCTTCACAAGAGGCCGAGGGTCGACCACGTTCTTCTCCAGCATGACGTCGTCGAAGCTGAGACCCAGGGCAATGCCCAGAACCTGGGGCAGGTACAGGATGGGCACCTGGTACTCCGTGCCCATGTACTTGTTGATCTGCGCCTGCTTGAGGTCCAGGTTGACGTGACAGAGCGGGCAACACACCACGATGGCTTCCGCGCCGGCCGCCAGAGCCTGCTGGATGACCTTGCCGCTCAACCGCCGCTGGATCTCCATCTTGGGCATGCCCACACTGGCGCCGCAGCACTCCGTCTTGTAGTTCCACCACTTCACGTCCACGCCGGCGGCCTGCAGCAGCAGGTCCATCATCATAGGCTGCTCGTTGTCCCGCTCTCCGATAAGGTCTGATGGACGGCCCAGCAGGCAGCCGTAGTAGGGGACGACTTTGAGTTGCGAGAGGTCGACTTTGACGAGCGCGGCGATCTTCTCCTCGCCCACGAGCTTCGTCAGGTACTCGGGCAGAGCGTACACAGTCACCTGACCCGTATAAGGCCGCTCGAGGATTTCGTTCACCTCAGCCCGGAACTCGTCGCTCTTGTGGATCTCGACCTCGGCGTTCTTCTCGCGCTGATAGCAGGAGGGACAGGGAACCAGCATCTCCTGGCCCACGAGACTCGCTTGACGCAGGTTGCGCGCCGCCAGTGCCTGGGCCAGCAGGTGGTCCATCATGTGGGCCGGTGAAGAACCGCAGCAGGTCCAGTCGGGGATGTCCTTGGTCTCGACACTCAACGCAGCGAGCAGCCTGCGCGTGGCCCGGTCGAACTCGGCCGAGGAGTGCTCGAGAGAGCAGCCGGGAAAATAGGCGAGGGTCATGAGTTCACCCCGTTCCCGTCCGCCTTCGCGCCGCCTCGCGATGCCGCCGAGCCGGCTTTCTCGCGGGCCTTGGCCCGCTCCATGGCCTTCTTGTAGATGTGGGCGACCTCGCCGGCCCCTTCGCACTTGTGGGGGACGAACTTCATCTTGCCCCGGCTCACCATGGGCTTCATGAGCCCCATGTCTCCCATGGCCAGCTTGGGGTTCATGGTGCCCATATAGAAGCGCGCCATGGAGTAGAACTCCGGCAGCCTCCCGTAGCGGGCGACGGAGTTCATGAAGGCCTGGTTGAAGGTGCTCACGTGCTCGGGCACCTCGCGTTCCTGGGCGGCAGCCACAGTCTTCAGGTCTTCAATGATCCCGGCGATGTCGATGTTGCGTGGGCAGCGAGCGGTGCAGGTCAGGCACTGGAGGCACAGTTGGACCGCCGAGGAGTCCAGGACTCTCTCCACGAGACCTACCTGCAGCATGCGCATGATCTGGTTGGGAGCGTGATCGAAGGTGAAGGCAGCCGGACAGCCTGCGGAGCAGTTTCCGCACTGGTAGCACTCCCTGACGTCGGCCTCGACCCTCGTCAACAACTTCTCCCGATACTCCGCCGCCAGTTTCGCGTCATATCGGATCAAATCGACCCTCCTCCTTCAGAAATCCGCAGCAATTTCTCCGTCTCCTACGTTGCTTGACGGCTTATGTGCTCGAGCGCGGTCTCCAAACCCGTGCCCACATCGAGACGCACACCGAGATCGCTGAGCCCGCGGGCCAGCGCAGCAAGTCCGATCACAGGATACAACGAACGGGCTGTCACCCCCATATGGCCTATGCGCACGAGGTTCCCGGCTCCTTGACCGGCCGAGATCTGCACACCGTACCGGCTTCGCACGTGCTCCCGAACTTGGACATCGTCGAGCCCGTCGGGGAGGGCGATAGCGGTCGTGCAGGTGGACATGACGGCCTCGCTCCGAGGCCACAGTCGCAGGCCCATGGCTCTGGCTCCCGCCCGGCAGGCCGTCGCGGCGAGGGTATGCTGGGCGATCGAGGATTCCAGCCCTTGCGCCAGCACCACGTCGAGGCAGGCCTCCAGTCCGAACACGTCGGAGACCGAGGGGGTGAAGGGGAAGCGACCCCGCAGGAGATAGCTCTCCCTCCAGTCGAGCAGCGACAGGTACGACCAGCGAGGAGCAGCCGGGTTCTTCTCGATGAGGTCCCACGCCCGCCGGCTGACCGACAGCGGGGTGATGCCGGGCGGACCGGAGAGGCACTTCTGCGCCCCAGCCACGCAGATATCCAGGCCCCAGTCGTCAGCGGCGAAAGGCATCCCGCCGAGAGAGGAGACGCAGTCCACCAGGGTCACGGCTCCGTGGGCACGCGCAAGAGGACCGATCTCGGCCACGGGGTTCAGGGTCCCGGAAGGGGTCTCGGAGTGGACCACGGCGACGAGTTCCACCTCGGGATGAGCGCTCAGCGCCTGTTCGACCGCCTCGACCGGGACCGCGTCGTCGAAGGGGACGGTCACTTCATGCACGGTGGCCCCCCACTGCCGCAGCCATTCCCCCATGCCCTTGCCAAAGACCCCGGAACTGAGGTTCAGCACCGCCATGCCCGGCCGGACGCAGGCTCGGCCGGCGGCCTCAAGGGCGCCGATGGCCTCGCCCTGGAAGAGGATCACGTCCTCGTTGGTCTGAAGGATCCGGGCCGCCTTCTCTACCGTACGCGCGAAGATCCCCAGGAAGGCGGGATCGTAGTGGTACATCATGGGCCGACCCATGGCGGTCATCACCTCGGGCCACACGGTGGTGGGGCCCGCGCTGATGGTGAAATCGGCGGCCCTCGCCTCAGCGACCCTCGCCTCGGCGACCCTCGCCGCCCTCTGTCCGGGGGTCTTGTGCCGGCAGGTCTTATGCCGGTAGGTTCCATGCGGCTCATCTCTCCTTCACGCGACTCGCTGCCTGTGGCCGACCGGGCTACAAGGCTGCTAGCGCCGGCCGCGGCGGTACGGTACGCCCAGCGCCGCCGGCAGATAGGCCCTGCGGGCGAACACCACAAGCGCAGCCATCACTGACAAGAACGGTAGCATGTAGACCACGTCAGTGGGGATATCGACGCCGATCACTTGTAGCGCGGTCGCTATGGAGAGGCATAGCCCGAAGACGAGAGAGCCGCCCAGAACCCAGCCGGCACGGCCACGGGCCAGCATGGCGATGACGATAGCGATGAAGCCCAGACCGTTGGTCATGTAGGCTACGAAGACGCCGGCCGAGACCACCGCCAGGTAGGCACCACCCAGCCCGGCCAAAGCTCCTGAAAAGAGCACCGCCCACGACCGTGCGGCGGTCACGCTCACGCCGGCGGCGTCGAGGGCCTGCGGCTTCTCTCCGGCCGCGCGCAGGTCGAGCCCCCAGCGAGTGGAGCGCATGATCCAGCGCACGACCAACACGAGCGCGATCCCCAACCAGAAGATGAGCGGTTGACTGAAGACGCTCTCCCCCAGAACGGGTATGCGGGAGAGAAGGGGGATGGGAAGTTCTCGCATCTCCGCGATCCGGGGGTAGCTGGCCCCGAACTGAACGGCGTGTAGGAGGCTGGTGAGCCCCTCGGCCAGCAATATGACCCCTATGCCCACCACGATCTGATCCAGCCCCAGACGGACGCTCAGGAGCATGACGAGGGCGCTGATGGCCAATCCGGCGACTATCCCGCACAGCATGCCCACCCAGGGCGACGACCCGTAGAGAGCGCCGTTGAAACCGGCGTAGGCGCCCAGCAGCATGTATCCCTCCATGCCGATGCCGAGCACCCCGGCCTGCTCGCCCACCAGTTCCCCCAGGCCGGCGAAGAGCAGCGGCAGCCCGGCGAGGATGGCCCCCGAGACGAGCGCCGTGAGAAAGGTCTCGCTGAGCAGGTCGTTCATACCTCTCTCCAGGGACGCAACCTGCCCACAGCACGGCGCGCCCAGCCACGGCGGGTATCGCCCGACACGCCCAGGAACTGCGATACGGCCAGAAAGAACAGCACCAGGGCGATGAGGACCAGGATGAAGTCGTAGTCGAGCGAAGCCCGCCGGGCGGCCTCGTGTCCCCCGATCTCGAGGACGGCGTAGAGGGCCGCCAGAGGCACCATGGCCAGCGGGCTCAGCCGGGCCAAGAAGACCAGCGCGAACAGAGCCAGGCCGAAGCCGGGGTTCCAATCTGCCCGCATGTAGCCCCACACTCCCAGGATCTCCACGGCGGCGGCGAGGCCGATCAGCGCACCACTGACGAAGAAGGTCCCCACGATGATCCTCTTGACGTGGAAGCCCGCGTGCACGGCCGCCCGCGGATTGGCTCCCAACACCGTCAACCGCAGGCCGGCGGCGTTGTGGTCGAGGACGTACCAGCCCAGGAGGACAGCGGCCACGCCCACGAGGATGCCCACGTGGATGGTCGTATCCCCAAACCGGGGCAGGAGCTCGTGGAGAGGGACCGCGCCCGTCTGGGGAACCGTGGTCTCGGTGCTGCGCCACGGCCCCTTGATGAGGAGATTGGCCAGGTTGATGGCGATGAAACTCATCATGAGGGTGGTGATGATCTCGTTGACCCCGTGCCAGGCCTTCAGATAGGCGGGGAGCAGGGTCCAGAGCCCCCCGACCACCAGTCCGATGAGGCCCAACACCAGCAGCCCGACCGGCCGCGGCATCGCCCCCATCACAGTGGGCGCCGAGCCCGCGACGAAGGCCGCCGCCAGGACGAACTGACCGTCTCCCCCGATGTTCCACAGCCCCGCCCGGAAAGCGACGATGTAACCCATGCCGATGAGAAGCAATGGCGCGAGACGGGTGATCATGCCTTGCCATCCGGTCGAGCTCACCAGCCCGGCGCGGAAGAGATCGCCGTAGAAGGACAGGGGGTTCCGCCCCAGGACCAGGAGGATGATGGCCCCCACGACGAGGGCGGCGATCACGGGCCCCAGGCTGCGACCCACCGTGCTCCAGAAGCGCCCGGTCACCGCGCTTCCTCGTGCGTCCCGAGCATCAACGCGCCCACACTCGCTTCTACGCCCGGGCCCCGGTTCTCCACGATGCTCGTTAGGCGGCCCCCGTACATGACCCCGATGCGGTCGCAAAGCTCGACCAGTTCTTCCAGGTCGGTAGAGATGAGCACGGCAGCCACGTCCTGTTCCACGGCCATCTGCCGGATGCGGGTACGCAGAGACAGGGTGGTCTTGGCGTCCAGTCCCTGCGTGGGCTTGTTGAAGACGACGAGGCGGGGCGCGAACGACAGTTCGCGCCCGAGCACCACCTTCTGTACGTTCCCCCCGGAGAGGGTTCCGCAGGGGGTGTTCGGTCCCGGCGCGCGGATGTCGAACTCGCGCATGAGCTCTTCTGCGGTCTCCCCCACCGCGGCGCGCGCCGTCCGACCCGTGCGCGTCCAGAAGGGCGCCTCTCCTATCCGTTTGAGGAGGAGGTTCAGCGACACGGGCAGGGAAGACACGGTACCTTCGCCCAACCGATCGTCGGTCACGAAGCGCAGCCCCACTCGCTGGCGCTCGCCCACGCCCGTGTGCGTGATGTCCACTCCCTCGAACACCAGCTTGCCCGCGGAGACGGGACGCTGTCCCGCCAGAGCTTCCGCCAGTTCCCGCTGGCCGTTCCCTTCCACTCCCGCGATACCGAAGATCTCTCCCCTGCGCACCGAGAAGGAGACCTCCCGCGCGGCGACCTCCTGGCGTTCCGGTTTCGTAGATATCCCTTCCGCCTGCAGGATGGGCTCCTGCGGCAGCTCCCGAGGAGAGTGCCTCCGCTCGCCGGGTCCGGTGACCTCGGCCATCCCCCCAAGCACCGCCGCTTCCTCGCCGAACATCAATCGCACGATCCGCTCTCGTGACTCGGCGCGGCTCGATGCCTCCAGCTCCCCGGAGCCGAGGCCCCCCGCCACCCTGCCCCCCCGCAGCACGGTCACCCGATCGGCGACGGCGACCGCTTCCGGCAGTTTGTGGGTGATGAAAACGATGGCCATTCCCTGGTCGCGAAGCGCGCGAAGCACTCCCTGCAGGTCGGAGATCTCCGCGGGCGCGAGCATGGCCGTGGGCTCGTCCAGGATAAGCACCCTCACGCCTGACGCGAGCACTTTGATTATCTCCACCTGCTGCTGTCTTCCAAGGGGGAGCTTCCCGGTGATGGCGCCCGGATCGATGTCGGCCCCAAGCCTGCCGGCGAACTCGAGGAAGATGGCGCTGGCCTTGTTGCGGTCCAACCTGAAGGCACTCGGGGTGCCCAGCATGAAGTTCTCGAGAACGGTGAATCCCGGGACCAGCGAGATCTGCTGATATACCATGCCGATGCCCAATGCGCGCGCATGGGCCGGCCCCTCCATCTCCACCGTCTCCCCGTCCACCACGATCGAACCCGAGTCCGGCCGATACATCCCGGACACGACGTGCATGAGGGTTGACTTGCCCGCGCCGTTCTCGCCCAGGAGGGCGTGGATCTCGCCCGCCCACAGGCAGAGGTCGATGCCGTCGTTGGCCACTACACCGGGGAACGCCTTGGTGATGGCCCGGAGCTCGACGACCGCTACGTCCGCCAGGCTCGTCACGGCCTACCTGAGCAGAGCTTCGAGTTCGCTCTGACGGACGATCACGGGGACTTCGATCGACCCGGCCTGGATACTTTCCCGGGCCTTCTCCACCGCCGCCCACACCTCCGCCGGGATGTCGTCGCTGGGCAGCAGCCGGATGCCGCTCTCCTCCAGCCCCAGAGAGAGGACCTCGCTGCCGTACGTTCCCTCTTCCATCTGGGCCAGAGCCCTACGGAACACGGGCACGTAGTCCCAGACCACGGAGGTCAGAAGGACGCCCTTGTCGTCGATGGAGGTCTTATCGCCGATCACGTCGATGAACCACACCTTCTCGGCGCCTGCAGGAGGCTCGGCGTTCTCCACGGCCTGGATCATGCCGAAGGTGGATCCGTCACCCATGCCGAAGATGATATCCGCTCCCGCGGCGATGACGCTGTCCGTCACCCGCTTGCCTGCCGGGGCGTCGGCGTAGGCAGCCTGACCCGACTGGGCCAGCTTGATGTCGATGTCGGGACGCGCCGCCCGGGCCCCCACGATGAACCCTCCGGCCATCTTGTTCCAGTTCTCGTCATCGGCGGAGACCACGATGCCGATGGTTCCCGTCTTACTCATGAGGGCCGCCACCATGCCGGCGAGGTAGGCGCCGTCCTGGGCGTCCGTCTCGAAGTCGGCGGACAGCCCCGGGGCGAGCCCGTTCTCGAAAGCGCCGATGACCACCGTCTTGGTGCCGGTCTCCTCCGCGAGCTGCGGCCCCACCGTGTTGTAGCCGCTGGCCCAGAGGATGACCCACTCGGCCCCGCCGTCCACCAGCTGCCGGTACACGGGGGCGATGTCCCCGTAACCGGCCCCGTCGGCGATCTCGAGCTCCGCGCCGATCTCGGCTGCGATGGCCTGTGCCGACTCGACCCCCTGCTGGTTCCAGCCGAAGTCGTTGGCCTTCTCCGGAGCGATGATGGCTATCTTGGCCGGTATCTCCCCGGAGCCCGCGGTGGTCGAGGGCCCATCGGGACCTGCGCTCGTCGTAGTGGGGGTGTCCTCCGACCCGTCCGAGCCGCACCCGGTCAGGACGCAGAACGACACCACGAAAAGCGTTGCGGCCAAGAGGATCGCCGCCGCCGGCACGGCCTTCCGCGCGCGGGCGAACGGAAGCAGCCTCCGGCCCGTCACGATGCCTCCGTGGGGGCAAGAGGACCGTCGGGACAATGCGAACCCCCCGGCTCCTCGAAGACCTTCACCAATGTGTAGTCGGTCCGCCTCTGCGCGGGGACGAAACCGGCCGTGCGAATGGCGTGGATCAGATCGTCGCGATTCACCTGTACTCGCAGCCCGGTGGCCGCCACCACGTTCTCCTCGATCATGGTGCTCCCCAGATCGTCGGCGCCGAAGCGCAGGGCCACCTGTCCCATCTTGAGCCCTTGCGTCACCCAGGAGGCCTGGATGTGGGGGACATTGTCCAGATACAGCCGCGAGACGGCCAGGGTCAGGAGGTACTCCACACCGGTGGCCTGCGCGGTCTGGCCCTGGAGCGGCGTGTGCCCGTCCTGGAAACTCCAGGGTATGAAAGCACGGAAGCCGCCTGTCTCGTCCTGCAGATCGCGGATGGCGCGCAGGTGGGCCACTCGATCCTCCAGGGTCTCCACGCTGCCGAACATCATGGTGGCGGTCGAGGCGATCCCCTGCCGGTGAGCCTCGCGCATCACCTGCAGCCATTCGGCCGTCGACGCCTTGTGCGGCGCAAGTTGCTGCCGAACGCGGTCGACAAGGATCTCGGCTCCGCCGCCGGGTAGAGAGTCGAGCCCAGCGGTCCTCAAACGACGCAGCACCTCGGCGGTGGTGAGATCGCTGACACGGCCGATGTGAACGATCTCCGGGGGTGACAGGGAATGGATGGTCACGGGAAAGCGCTCCTTGATGGAGCGGAAGAGGTCCTCGAAGTAAGTGATGTCGAGCTCCGGATGCAGGCCGCCCTGCATCAGGATGGCGGTACCTTCCAGGTCGAGGGTCTCCTGGATCTTCGCGTGGATCTCCTCCCGTGGGAGAACGAAGGCTTCGGGAGCACCGGGCGCGCAGTGGAAGGCGCAGAACCGGCATCCGGAGACGCACACGTTTGTGTAGTTTATGTTGCGGTCGACGATGAAAGTGGCCAGCGGCCCCGGGACGGTGCGCTCGCGCGCTTCGTGCGCGCGAGCGCCCACCCCCAGCAAGTCGCGCGAACGCAGCAGCTCCAGAGCCTCGTTGTCGGTCATGCGCGTCATCGTCTGGCCACCTCGTCTATGAAGCGCAGTTCGGGCACCTCGGCCAACTCCCCGGCTTCGTAGGCCAGCTCGTAGAAACGTGCCAGGCCGCGTCGATAGACCGGCGGGAAGTCGTAGCGCAAGATGGTGAAGTAACGGCCGAGTGCCGCGCGTTCCAGACGCGAACGCTCCAGGGCCGACTCCACGACCTCCGCCTGATGCTCGCGGCCGTAGTCCATGCACTTCACCAGTTCTTCCTCCACACCCAGCAGTTGCCGGCCGTCGCTGCGGGCGAACTCCTCCCGCGCGGCCCAAACCGCGTAGACCATGGGCAGTCCCGTCCATTCCTGCCACAACCGACCCAGGTCGTGACAGGTCGCGTCCGGCTCTGGGAAGTAGAGGGCTTCGAGACCCTGATCGCCGATGAGGAGCGCCGCGTCGTACTGCTCGAGCGCCTGGGCGACCGACCCCTCGAGATCGCCGTAGGTGACCTCGAGACCGTAGCGCAGTCGAAGGATGGTCTTGAGCAGGGTCACCGAAGTGGCGCTCTGCCGGGTGAGGGCGACGCTGCGCACTTCTTCCAGCGGCTGGCGTGTCACCACCTGGATACTGTCCACCGCCCCCAGGGAGGATATGCTCAGGCGTCGGGAGAGAAGCAGCCTGCGGTGCTCGCGCGCGTAGGCGATCGAGCTCACCGGTCCCAGGTCGATGCCGCCTTCCGTCAGCAGGCGGTTGAGGTCGGTCGGCACCCCGGGGATCAGTTCGAACCCGCTGTCGCCGCCTCCCTGGGCGCGGGTTACCCGTCAGTACGCCCCGCTGCTCAAGGCCATAGTAGAGCGGATAGCAGTTGAGAAAGCCGATATGCCCCACCCGCACCGTCATGCGTGCCCGCCTGCGTCGTCGGCGCCGGCCGTGGCCGGTGGGCCATCGGAGGCGGCCTCGTCGAGTCCGGCGTCGGCCGCGGCCGGTCCGCCGTCACCGCCAAGTGGCCGGGGCTCGTACCGGCGCAACACCCGGTAGGCTCCGTCCCGCTCAACCGGAGTCCGGCCGGCGTCGCTGATGACGCGCACCAACTCGCCCTTGGGGACTGCCTGGCCGAACTCGCCGCCGGACATGAGGGATATGATCTCCTCCACCACCGTACCGTCCATGTCATCCGCCCCAAAAAAGAGGGCGACCTGAGCCAGCTTGAGGCCCGTCATCACCCAATAGGTCTTGATGTGGGCGAAGTTGTCCAGCAGGAGCCGGGCCACGGCCATGGTCTTGAGGTCGTCGACCCCCGTCGTCGCAGGCAGATGGGAGAGCCCGGTGTTCTTGGGCTGGAAGGCAAGAGGGATGAAGGCCTGGAAGCCACCCGTCTCGTCCTGGGCGGCGCGCAGGCGCAACAGGTGGTCCACCCGGTCTTCGTAGGTCTCCACGTGGCCGTAGAGCATGGTGGCGTTGCTCCGCAGCCCCGCGTCGTGGGCGAGCATGTGGATCTCGAGCCAGCGTTCGCCGGTGATCTTCTCCGGACAGACCTGCTTGCGCACGTTCCATCCCGAGGATCTCGGCCCCCCCGCCGGGCAGACTGTCGAGACCCGCGGACTTGAGGTCGGCCAGCACGTCGTCGACCGTGATCCCCTCCGCGTCGGCGAAATGCGCGATCTCGGAAGCCGTGAAGGCCTTGATGTGCACGGACGGCGCCATGGCGCGGATACAGGCCACCATCGCCCGCACGGAGCTGTAGGGCAACTCGGGGTGCTCGCCCCCCACGATGTGGATCTCGGTGGCCCCCTCCGCGAGCGCCTCACGGGCCTTGGCCGCCACCTCGTCTGCGGAGAGGGTGTAGGCGCCGGGCTCGCCGGGGCTGCGGGAGAAGGCGCAGAAGCGGCAGCGGTTGCGGCACACGTTGGTGTAGTTGATGTGGCGGTTGACCACGAAGTACACGTCGTCGTCACCACGCGCCCGTCTCGCGGCGTCGGCCAGCGCGCCGACGCGCAGCAGGTCGGGCGACCTGAAGAGGGCAAGGCCGTCGGCGCCGGAGAGACGCCGGCCCTGGGCTACTTTCTCTTCAACGGCGGCAAGCGGGTCGAGGGGCACACTGGCGGGCATGGCCGGAGTCTAGCATATGGCCGAAGAGGGACCCGGGAGCTCCGCTCGGCGGGTCGCGGCAGGTCCCGAGCGGGCCCCGCTCGGCTACACCACCGCGTAATGCAGGGCGATGATGCCTCCGGCCAGGATCTCGTAGCGGACGTTCCGCAGGCCGGCCTGCGCCATCATCCCGGCAAGCTCCTCGGGGGCCGGGAAGCGCTTGACCGAAGCGGGCAGGTAGCTGTATGCGGCCTTGTCGCCTGCGGCCACCTTCCCCACCCAGGGGACCGCGCGGTCGAACCAAAGCTGGTAGAACTGCTTGAAGACGGGGATCGCCGGCCGCGTGATCTCCAAGCACACGACCTTCCCCCCGCCCGACACACGCGCCGCATCTCACTGAAGGCCCCCACGATATCGGAGACGTTGCGGATGCCGAAGCCGGCCGTACAAGCGTGAAAGCCCGCGCCCTCGGAACCGTCGGGAAAGGGCAGCGCGAGCACGTCGGCAGGCTGGAACTCCACGTACAGCTGGTTGCGGCCGCTCTTCTCCCGGGCTCGGTCCAGCATGTTCTCCGAGATGTCCACGCCGACCACGCGGCCGTTCTTCCCCACGGCTTGTTTGAGCGCAAAGGCGAAATCCCCGGTCCCGCAGCACACGTCCAGAGCGGACGACCCGGGCCCCACCTGCGCCACGAGAACGCCCAAGTCCCGCCACCGATGGTGTAACCCCGCGGTCATGAGATCGTTCAGTCGATCGTAGGAACCGGCGATCTCGTCGAACATGTCCCGGATCTTGCCGGGATCCGGGGAAGCGTCGATCCTGGTCACAGCCACGCCCCAGTCCGAAGCCCCGACCCGCTCACGGAACGTAGAGGCTGAGAGTCGTGAACGCCAGGTACACCACGCTGATGATGCCGTTCATGGTCATGAAGGCGACTCCCACCCGGCCCAGGTCGGCCGTGCGCATCAACCAGTTCTCGTACAGGAGCAAAGCCGCGCAGAGGGCGACCCCGACGTAGTACAAGGGGCCGGCTTCCTGCACGTAGCCGACCAGGACCAGCAGGATGACGGCGAGTACGTGGAAGCCTCGGGTGACCCACAGGGCGGCTCTCTCCCCCAGGTCGGCGGGGATGGAGTGCAGGCCCTGCGCCCTGTCGACATCGATGTCCATGAAGGCGTAGATGATGTCGAAGCCCCCGATCCACAGCGCGACCCCGGCCCCCAGCAGGAACGGCTCCCAGGTGACCACTCCCGTCACGGCCACCCAGGCCCCCACCGGCCCGAGACCGTCGGCCAGACCCAGGAACAGGTGGCAAGACCACGTCCATCTCTTCGTGTACGGGTAGATGACCATGGGGATGACCACGAGCGGCCAGAGATAGCGGGTGATCACGGGGAGATTGAACGTGGCCAGCACCAAGACGGCCAGCGACAGGAGAGCGAACATCCACACCTGCCGCTTGCTCAACCGCCCGGCCGGGATCTCGCGCTCGGCCGTGCGCGGATTGCGCGCATCGATGCCGGCATCGATGAGGCGGTTGAGAGCCATACCCAGACTGCGGGCGGCGACCATGGCCACGGTTATCCAGAACATCCGCCAGAACCCGGGCACCTCCATCTCGGCGAGGAAGGCGCCCGCGTACGCGAACGGGAGCGCGAAGACAGAGTGCTCGAACTTGATCAGTCTCCCGAAGCGAGCGGTGTAGGAAGCGGCCTCGCGCGCCGCTCGGAGGCCGCCGGGGGGCGTGGTCTGCGCCACCTCAGTCCCCGGTGGTGCCCAGCCCCAGCAGGGGCCAAAGCTGGTCTACCCGCGCCTTCACGTCGGGGGTCATCTCCACGTCGGGCGGCCACTCGCGCGGGTGGCCCTCGTCCGGGCCTTTGCTCGTGGCGTCGATGCCGATCTTGGCCCCCCACAAAGGCTGGGGGGAGGAGTGATCGAGCACGTCGAGCGGGCCCTCGGTGACCACCACGTCCCGCTTCCAATCCACGTTGTTGAACACCCTCCAGGCCACCTGCGCGTAGTCGTGCACGTCGACGTCGGCGTCCACGACGGCGATGCACTTGCAGAACTGCATCTGCCCGGCGCCCCACAGGTGGTGCATGACCTTGCGCGCGTGGAGCGGGTAGCGCTTGTGCATCGACACCAGGGCGCAGTTGTGGAAGGCGCCCTCCTTGGGCAGATCCATGTCGACGAGTTCGGGAAGCGTCAGGCGCAGGAGAGGCAGGAACAGCCGCTCGGTGGCTTTGCCCAGGTAGGTGTCCTCCATGGGCGCCTGCCCCACGACGGTGGTGGAGTAGATGGGGTCGCGCCGGTGCGTGATGGCGGTGAGGTGGAGTACGGGATAGCTGTCGGCCAGGGAGTAGTAGCCGGTGTGATCGCCGAAGGGCCCCTCGACTCTGGACTCCTCCAGATCCACGTAGCCTTCGAGGACGAACTCGGCGTCGGCCGGCACCTGCAGGTCGACAGTGCGGCACTGCACGAGATCCACCGCCTCGCCGCGCAGAAAGCCGGCGAAGAGCATCTCGTCCAGCATCCCGGGCAGCGGCGCCGTGGCCGCGTAAGTGATGGCCGGGTCGGTGCCGATGGCCACCGCCACCTCCAGCCGCCCACCGGCCGCGCGGTAGTGCTCGGCGGCATCCTTGTGGAGATGCCAGTGCATGCCCGTGGTCTGCTTGTCGTAGACCTGGAGACGGTACATGCCCACGTTGCGCCGACCCGTCTCGGGGTGGCGGGTGAAGACCAGAGGCAGGGTGATGTAGCGGCCGGCGTCGAGCGGCCAGCATTTGAGGATAGGCAGGGCATCGAGGTCGATCCGGTCGCCGGTGAGCACCACCTGCTGGCACGGCCCCTGCTTCACTACCCGGGGTTGCAGCGCCGCCAGATCCTTGAGCCGCGCCAGCGCCTTCAGCTTCTGCCAGGCGCTGCCGGGGAGGTCGGTGGAGACGAGCGCCTCCACGCGGGCGGCCAGCTCATCATAGGAACTCACGCGCAGGGCCGAACACATGCGCTCGTCGCTGCCGAACTGGTTGATGAGCACGGGGACCTCGTGGCCCGTGGGATGGGTGAAGAGAAGCGCCGGCCCTCCGGCCTTCCCCACCCGATCGGCCACCTCGGTGATCTCGAGCACGGGGTCGACGGGTGCGTCGATGGTGATCAGTTGGCCGCTGTCGCGCAGAAGCCTGATGAAGTCGCGAAGGTCCTTCATATCGGCGGCCCTACTCCGGTCCCTGCTCGAGCACTCCTCGGTAGACGGCGAGCGTCTCTCGGGCGGCCCTGTCCCAGGAGAAGAGCGACGATTGCCGCAGACCTTCCCGCTGCAACTCCTCGTAGAGAGCCTGGTCGGTCAGCAGCCGGACGACGCAGTCCTCCAGGTCCTCCAGGGAAGTGGGGTTGAAGAGAAGGGCCGCCGACCCGGTGACCTCGGGCAGCGAAGAGGAGTTCGAGACGATACAGGGCGTCCCGCAGGCCATCGCCTCCAGAGGAGGCAGACCGAAACCCTCGTACAGCGAGGGGAACACGAAGAGCGTAGCTGCAGAGTATACGGCGGGGAGGTCCTGCGGTGGGATGAAGCCGGGAAAGAGGACGCGCTCGCCTATGCCCGCGGCCGCCGCCGCCTTCCTGATCTTCCTGAATTGGCCCGACTGCGTGCCGGCCAAGACAAGGGGCAACGGTTCGATCAAGCGCTTCTGCAGCCGCGACCAGGCCTGGACGAGAAACTCCAGGTTCTTCTCCGGCCGGAAGTCACCCGCCCAGAACGCGAAGCGTTCTGGAAGTGAGTACCTCCGTCTCGCAGCCCTGAGCACAGCCTCGTCTTCCTGTCTGTGGAAGTCCTCGGAGACGCCGTTTTGGATGACTCGCATCTTGGCGGGGTTGACCCGCCCATACGCGCTCAGCGTCGAGTAGCTGATCTTGGAGACCGTGATGATTCGGCTGGCCTCCTCCACGGTTCGCGCGAGCTGCCGCTTATACCTCATCCGCCTCATCGGTCCCAGGCTGCGCGGGTAGAGGAGCGGAGTCACATCGTGGATGGTGGCTACCAGGGGGACGGACACCGGAGTCGGCGCCCAGGGACTGGGAACGTGGAGCAGATCGACCCCTGACTGCTCCACCAGAGTCTGAAACGCTTTGCGGCCGCCCAGACGCAGCGGGTCCATGTTCGCCGAGACCAGCAGAGATCGACCCGCCAGGAGGGATGATGGCTTCTTCATCATCCTGGCGGAAGACCACGAACTCGATGTCGGTGTGGGCGAAGCGAAGGAGAAGGTTCCGGGAATAGGTGCCTATCCCCCGGTAGCCAATGGCCCGCGCATCGAAGCCTATCCTCACATTACCCTCCGGCATCGCCGGTCGCGAAGTCGACCGGCGATGCGGTCTCACGTACCCGTGCTTGAATTCTACCTGTCCCCTGCCGAAATACTAACAGACGGTCTCTGCGCAGCTTGCACCTTCAGAGAACCGGTTTATAATATGAGTGCACTTTTCGATTCTAAGCGAAGAGGTTAGCGTGTCGAGGGACGGACTTTCCGATAGAGCCGAGGATTTCGGCGAGCACAGCGCCGTTCTGGAGAAGGCCCGCCGCATCCTCGACCAGCACAAGCTGGAGATCACGAAGAGCTGGCTGAGCCGGCTCATCTCCCAGATCGACGACCTCGAGGCCCTTGAGAGGTTCCCCACTCAGGAGAGCATCCGGACCTCCGTGCAACTGGTCGAAGGACTCGCGGACGCCCTCAGGGACAAAGTCGTCCTGGAGCAGTTCGAGCCCGGAGGCCCTTACTACCAGCTGGCCTCCACGCTGGGCGTCATGCAGAGAGACAGCAGTGCCGCCATCAACTCGCTTTCCTTCAGCCTCGACGCGCTCGAGGACGCCATCTGGGACTGGCTCGCGCAGGGGATGCGTCAGCAGGACCGGGAGGTCCTGTTCCTGGCGCGCACGCTGCGGACGGGCCTCCACCACATAATGACGGCGGCCACCGAAGCCTATCACGAGCAATCGAGCGCCGAGCTCGACCGGCTGGCCCATACCGATGGTCTGACCGGACTCCGCAACCGTCGCTTCATGGACCAGGAGTTGGCCCGTCATGTGGAGCTCTACAAGCGCTACCGCCATCCCTTCGCGCTTCTCATGCTTGATTTCGACAACCTCAAGTGGGTCAACGACACCTTCGGCCACGCCGCCGGCGACTCGGCCCTCAAGCACCTGGCCACGCTCATGCAGATGAACGTGCGCGACGTCGATATCCCCTGCCGCTTCGGAGGAGACGAGTTCGTCATCCTCATGCCCGAAGCCGAGAAGAATGCCGTACTCAGCGTCGGACACCGTATCGCCGACTCCGTTAAGAAGACGCGCTTCAAGATCGGGCGTTCCTTCGCCAGCCTTCAGGTAAGCTTCGGCGTGTCGGCGTGTCCGGAGGACGGGGTGGAGGCGGAAGCCCTGTTACAGGAAGCAGACGCCGGGCTCTATCGGGCCAAGGAACGCAAGGCCCACCCGGTGGGCGAGTAGCTCAGGTCTGGTCGACGCCGGGCGTGGCCGGCGAGCTGGTGCTGGGCGCGGCACTGGGGGTGGCGCACTCGTAAGCTTCTCCCCGCAGAGTCTCCACCGCATGAGCCAGTGCCGGCGCGACGACTGCGAAGTGCTCTCGGCAGGCTTTGGGACTGCCAGGCATATTGATGATCAACGTCCGCTTGCGGACGGCCGACGCGGCCCGGCTCAACATGGCATGAGGCGTGATGGCCAGCGAGGCGGCCCGCATGGCTTCCGCAAAACCCGGAGCCAGGCGATCGGCCACGGCCAGCGTGGCCTCGGGGGTGCGGTCCCGCGGTGCCAGCCCGGTGCCCCCAGTGGTGAGGATCAGATCGACGGTATCCCCATCGGCCAGAGTGACGAGCAACTCTTCCAGCTGGGCCTGCTCGTCCGGCACCACGTAGGGATCGCCCACCTGAGCGCCTATTCCCCGGAGCAACTCGCACAGGAGCGGCCCGGAGGCGTCGACGCGAAGACCGGCGCTGGCCTTGTCGCTCAAGGTCACGACGACGGCTCGGATGCATGACTTTGTCTCGGAGTGGCTCACTCCCCGGCACCCCACTCGACGGCCGCCACTCGATCCCCGGGCGCCACTCGCCCGCCGCTGAGAACGCGAACGAAGATGCCCTCGCGCGGCATGACGCAGTCGCCGGCCTGGTAGTAGATAGCACAGCGGGTGTGGCATTCCTTACCGATCTGGGTGACTTCCACCAGGGCTTCACCCAACTCGAGCTTCGTGCCGATCGGCAGAGCGGCCACGTCGATACCCGTTGTGGTCACGTTCTCCGCGAAGTCGCCGGGACCGACGCTCAAACCCTTGGCCACCATCTTGTCGATGGACTCCTGAGCCAGAAGGCTTACCTGCCGGTGCCAGGGACCGGCGTGCGCATCGCCTTCGATACCGTGTTCGGGGAGCAACACGACCTCGTCCACCGGCTTCTTGCGTTCGCCCTTGGCCGCACTGATGTTGACGGTCACGACCGAGCCCGCGGGCAGAGCAGCGTTCGCGTGGGCGCGGTCAGCCTCAGTCGCCTCAGTCGCAGCCGCGGCCGCTGCGGCTGCGGCGCTCACGGGCTCCCCGGGACGGACGTAGTCCTCCTTGCCCCCGGTCTTCTCCAGCAGGCGTACATCGCCGATGATCATGCCTCTGTCGACGGCCTTGCACATGTCGTAGATGGTGATGGCTGCTACCGACGCCCCCGTCAGGGCTTCCATCTCCACCCCGGTGCGGTCTTCGGTGCGCGTGGTGCACTCTATGTCGAGGCGCGGTTCGTCCTCCGCCACGGCAAAGGTGATATCCACGTGGGTCAGAGCCAGCGGGTGGCAGAGGGGCACCAGTTCGGAGGTCCGCTTGGCGGCCATGATGCCCGCGACCCTGGCCACCGCCAGAACGTCTCCTTTGGGCAGCGCCTGCTGTTTCAGCAACTCCATCGTGGCGGGGGCCATCCACACGCGGGCGCCCACCCGAGCCGTGCGGCAGGTCGGGGTCTTGCCCCCCACATCGACCATGCGGGCCTCGCCGGCGCCGTCGATATGGGTGAGTCCCGAGGTGGGGGTCGGTCCGGTGCTCATGGCCGAACCGATGGTCGGTTCGATAGTCGTGCTCTCCTCGTCCACGTTAGCCTCCCACCTGCGACATGCCTCGGCTGGTGCGACCGGGGAGCACGTTCTTGTCAAAGGTCTTATCGTCCAACGACTCGCGGATGGCCGCGATGACTCCCTCCCGGTCCCGAGCCCTGATGGCCGGGCGGGCGTCCACCTCATCGCTTGAGAACAGGCAGTTCTTCAGACGGCCGTCGGCCGTCAGGCGTAGCCGGTTGCACTCGCCGCAGAAGTGGTCGGAGACCGAACCGATGAAGCCGATGGTCCCCGCGTAGCCCGGGAAGCGATAGTAGCGGGCCGGTCCCCATCCGCCCGGCGACGGCACCGGGTCGAACCGTCCCAGACCCGCGGCGCCCAGCTCGTCGAGGGCCTCCATGATTTGCGACTTGTGCAGGGTCTCGTTGCTGGAACGAGGGCCGCATCCACCCACCGGCATCCACTCGATGAAGCGCACGTGCAGAGGCCGCTCCTTGGTCAAGGCCACGAAGTCGGGTAGCTCGTCGAGGAGTTCGGGCATCATCACTACGTTCAGCTTCACGGGCTGGAGATCGTTCTCCAGAGCAGCCTCCACGCCGGCCAGGACCGCCGGAAGAGAGCCTCCTCGGGTCAGCTGACGAAAGCGTTTCGCATCGAGAGAGTCGAGGCTGATGTTGACCCGGTCGAGTCCCTGGGCCTTGAGCGCAGCGGCGAAGCGGGGCAAGAGGACCCCGTTGGTGGTCAAGGAGACGTCGTAGATGCCCGGAAGCCGGTGGATGAGACCGATCAAGTCGGGCAGGCCGCGGCGGACCAGGGGCTCTCCCCCCGTGACCCGCACCTTGGAGATGCCGACCTCGGTAGCCGCCTCCACGAAGAAGACCATCTCCTCGTAGGTGAGCATCTCCTCGTGCTCCTTGAAGGCGACGCCCTCCGGAGGCATGCAGTAGACGCAGCGGAAATTGCAGCGGTCGGTGACCGACAAACGAAGATAGTCGACGGCTTGTCCGGCTGGTGGATTCACGGTCTCATGCCCTCTTGCTCGCCCCACGGGTCGTTATACTCTGCCGAGTATACATCTTTCCACGAGGTCTGCGAGGCCGTTGAAATCGTCCAGAGCGAACTGCGGGACGGGGTACTCCGGGAAGGACTGGTCGCTGGTGATGCCGATGAGCTCGTCGGTGGTGCTCACGAGTTCCGTGCTGCGCGCCTGGCGAGAGACCTCGATCTTGGGAGCGTCCTGACGCTTGAAACCCTCGGTGATGACCAGGTCCACCGGCTCCCTGATCTGGCGCATGAGTTCACCCAGGGGCCGTTCCTCCTCCACCCCGCACTGCCACACGTACTTGTCCGGTGACGCGATGCCCACCACCTCGGCCCCGGCTTCTTTGAACCGGTAGGAGTCGGTGCCGGGCACGTCGACCTCGAAGCCGTGGGTGTCGTGCTTGAGCACGGCCAGTCGGTAGCCCCGGCGGCGCAACTCCTTGAGCACTCCCAAGACCACGGTGGTCTTGCCCGACTTCTTCTTGCCGATGAACGACACCACCGGCAAAGGTGACGCGTCCATGAAGGCCCGGATGCGGGGCTGGAGCGCCGCGCGCCAGCCCTCCTCGCCGGCCTCGGCGGTCGCACGAGCCGCCGCCAGTTCCTCCGGGGTGTTGACGTTCATGAAGAGCTTCTCGGGATCGCCGTAGCGCCCGTCGTCCATATCCAGGTAGCCCGTGTTGAGGTCGGGATAGATGTCGAAGATGCGCCGTCCTCCGGAGCGGATGAAGGCCAGATAGGCATCGAGCGTGGTCTTGCTGTAGACGGCGCACAGCGGTTGCATGTAGCCGGCGTGGCGGGGCACGAAGACGTCGAAGCCCGCCGACTTGTCGGCCAGATCCCAAAGCAGCCGCGGGCTCACGAAGGGCATGTCGCAGGCGAGGCAGAGGACGCGCTCGGTCGGAGACGCGAGCGCCGCTGTGTAGACCCCGACGGCCGACCCGCCGTCCTCGAGGGCGTCGTTGACGACCGGCAGACCCAGGTCGTGGAAGCGCGAGGGGTCCTTGGTCACCACGAAGACGTGTGGGAAGAGCGAGGCGGTGCGATCGCGCATCCACTCCAGAAGGGTGCCGTCCCTGAACGGGGCGAAGGCCTTATCCTCCCCCATGCGGGAAGACTGCCCCCCGGCCAGCAGGGCAAGGCTCATGTCGGAGCGGTAGGGTTGCCAGAACAGCGAGCCTGCGGGGGATGCTGTGCTCGCTTCGTTCGCGTCGGTCATTCTCAGCCTCACTAGGTCTCTTCCAGGACTTGCAGGGCGGTGGCCTTCACGCTTGCCACCAGTCGCGTACCCGGCTCCAGCGCCAACTCGTCGGCGGAGGCCCGGGTGATGAGAGAGATTACCTCACCTTCGCCTCCGAAGACCGCTTCTATCCCCGGCGTGCACTCCAGTTTTACGACCACCCTGACCAGCGGACCCGACAGAGACGTGGTGTCAACGACGCCGCACCAGTGGTTGCGCACGCTCGAGGAAGGGCTCTCGCCTGTGTCCTCTGCCCCAGGGAGTTCCAAGGCGACATCTTCCGGCCGGATGGCGAGCACCACCCGCTTCCCCAGCGCCGCCCCGGCAACGATCTCCACGTCGACACCGGCATCGGTCCGCACCCGTGCAGATCCCGGCGAGGCATTCGGTGACCTCCCCGTGCCAGATGGTCTCGGCGCCTGTGAAGTCGGCGACGAAGGCGTTCTGTGGATGTGTGAAGACATCCTGGGGAGTGCCGATCTGCACCACATGCCCGTCCTGGATCACGGCTACCCGCTGAGCCAGGGCCAGAGCCTCGTTGTGCTCGTGAGTGATGATCACCACCGTGGCCGCCAGTTGCCCCACCACACGGCGCAGGTCTTCGCGGAAGCGCCGGCGGACGTGGACGTCGAGGTTGCTGGTGGGCTCGTCGAGGAAGATGATCTCCGGCTCCAGCACCAGGGCCCGGGCCAAGGCCACCCGCTGCATCTCCCCGCCGGAGAGCGTGCGCATGTCGGCCTCGGCCAGGCGCGAGATCCCCATGAGGTCGAGCGTCTCGCCGACCTTGCGTTTGATCTCCTTGCGAGGCAGGTGGCGGAAGCTCAGACCGTAGCCCACGTTCTCGACTACTGAGCCTTGAAAGAGCAGGGGCCGCTGGAAGACGCAGGCGGTCCGCCTTCTGGCGTCCAGATCGTGGACATCCACCACCTTGCCGAAGTACCTCACCTCACCTGCGTCGGGCCTCTCCAGCAGTGCGAGCAGGCGAAAGAGGGTCGTCTTGCCGGCTCCGTTGGGGCCGAGGATGGCCAGTACCTCGCCCTCGATGACCTCGAGCGCGTCCACCGACACCACGGTTCGATCGCCGTAGCGTTTGACCAGACCGGTTCCTGTGATGGCGGCGACCCCTCGTGGCATCACGACTGCAGCCACCGCCGCTTGATGCCCTGCTGGGTGCGCGTGAGCAGGAAGGTGATTATGAAGGCCAGGAGTAACAGGATCAGCCCGAAGGCCATGGCCGTGGCGTAGTTGCCCTTGGCGCACCTCCGCCATGGTGGCGGTGGTCATGGTGCCGGTCAGGTTCTGACCTGCGATAGAGAGGTTGCCGCCGACCATCATCACGGCACCGACCTCGCTGATCGCGGCCCCGAAGCCGGCCACGATGGCCGAGAGGATAGTCACCCGTGCCTCGCGGATGATCAGCCAGGTACTCTGCCAGCGCGAGGCGCCGAGGCCAAGGGCCTGGATGCGGACATCCTTGGGAACGGAGGCGACCCCACCCATGGTTATGGCGGCGATCACCGGCGCGGTGATGAAGAACTCGGCGATGATCATGGCCGGGATGGAGTAGAGAAGACCCAGAGACCCCAGCGGACCCTGGCGCGACAGGAGCATGAACACGAAGAGCCCGACGACAACCGGGGGAAGCATCAGGCCGACGTTCAGGATGGTGGCAGCCATGCCCCAGCCCCAGAAGCGCTTGAGGGCCAGCCAGGCCCCGATGGGGATGCCCACGATCATGCCGAAGATCGTGGCCGTGCCCGACACCTGCAGCGACACCCACATGACCTGGTAGACGTAGGTGTCGCCGCTGACGAGGAGGCTGAAGGCCTCCTTTATGGCATCCCAGAATACGCCCACGGCCTGCCTATCCTACATACGAACGGGGCGCCTCGCCAGCGGCGAGGCGCCCCGGATCCTTGCCGGTCTTCCCGACCCTACTCGACCTGACCCGCGTTGGGTACGAACAGAGGCTGCCCGTATTCCTCCACGCCGAAGGGGGCGATGATGTTCTGCTGCACGTCGGGGCTGATGATCCAGTTCATGAAGTCGTTGGCGCCCTGCATGTTCGTGGCTTTCGTGCAGGTGATCACGTGGTACTGGTTGAAGAGCGCCTTGTCTCCCTCCACGAGGATCTCGAGCTTGAGCGAATCCTTCTTGCTCAGGTAGGTGGCCCGGTCGCTCAGCGTGTAGCCGCCCTTCTGGTCGGCGATGGTGAGCGTCTCGCCCATGCCCTGGCCGGTGGTCTGGTACCAGTCGCCGGCCGGCTCGATGCCCGCTTCTTTCCAGATGGACTTCTCCTTGGCGTGGGTGCCGGAATCGTCGCCCCGGCTGAAGAAGAGAGCCTCGGCCTCGGCGATCTTCGGTGAAGGCATCGGAGGCATCGGTCATGCCCTTGATCTTGGCCGGATCGTCGGCCGGCCCCACGATGATGAAGTCGTTGTACATGACGGCCTCACGGTCGACGCCATGACCGGCCTCCATGAAGGCCTCTTCGGCAGCCGGGGAGTGCACCAGCAGCACGTCGGCGTCGCCGGTCTCGCCCAGCTTGAGGGCCTCACCGCTACCCACCGCGACGACCTTCACCGTGTACTGCGGGTAGACCTTGCTGAACTCCGGGATGAGGACGTCGAAGAGGCCCGAGTCCTGAGTGGAGGTAGTCGAAGCCAGTATGCAGGTCGCTTTGGGCGACGGTCGTAGTGGTCTCGGGCGCGGCCGTGGTGGTCGGCGCAGCCGTCGTGTCAGGCGCTGCAGTGGTGGTGGACTCGGCGGGAGCCGTGGTCGTGCTCTCCTCTTCATCCCCGCATGCGGCCACGAAGACCGACACTGCCAGGATCAGGACCAGCGCCAACACGAGCGCCGGCCAGTACAGGTTCTTGTGGTGTTTCATTCTCAGTCCCTCCTCCTTGATGAGCGGAAGAGAGCCGTGCGGACAGAAACGATTCAGAAGCGGCGCGGCTTGCGCAGATCCATCTGCTGGCTCTCCCATGAACAGTTTGTAACCATACACTAGATGCAATGGACCCGACAAGCAGCCGGCAGCCGAAGTGTGGGCGAACCGCAGGCGCGCGAGCGGGAGGAGCGAAGGGGGCTACTGGGTCTTCTTGCGGTGCGAACTGGGAGGACAGACGCAGAACGGCGCCCATTGGCAGAGCCGCTGCCGTACCCCAACATGGTTGGCCGCGCGACCGATGACGCTGTATTCCACACCGAGCTTGTCGGCGAGGTGCTCGACCTCCTGGCAGCTGAGCTCGTTGTTTACGGCCGCTGCCTTGACGGCCTCCTTCACCTCTTCGAAATCCATCAGCACCTCTCGACGATGATCGCGATCGCTAAGGCCCTTTGGCCTCGCGGCCGATAGTACGAAATAGAGTGCCTGTATTCGTTGGCAGCGTCAAGCTGAACCCCCGGCGAAGTCAAGTATCCAGCAGGGAGGGTGCCATGCCGGAATTCGACCGCATACTCACTGCCTACGAACACCGCCTGAGGCAGCTCACCGACGAGCTCGTGGCCGATCTCGATCCTTCTGCCGAGGAGCGGCTCCACCTGGCATTGGTGACGCAGCTCGTGCAGTCCATTGTTCGCACCTACGACTCCTTCCAGATCACCCGCCCCGTCGATCTCGATGCCAGCACCTCGGTGATGTACGCAGCTGCGGGGCAGGAGGGCCGGGGCATCCTGAACGTGCCCCTGCGCAGCCTGGTGGACTCCGGTACCCTCTCGCCCGCGCAGGCCCGCTACCTCAACGGCAATCTGGGCATGAGACGCACCAGCTTCATCAGCGGAGGCGCGAACGTCGGCAAGTCCACAGTGCTCAACGCGCTGATCGGTCTGCTGCCGGGAGACATGCGTTTGGCGGTGATCCGCGACGACATGGAGGAGCTTCCGGCCCTGCGTGGCCGCCCCGTGCTGGTACAGATCACGGCCCAGAGCGGCACTCCTGACCGGGAACAAGCGTTCCGCCAGGCAGGTGCCCTGAGACCGGACTGGGTGATCGTCGACCAGCTACGGCCGGCGGAGGGCCCGCTGCTGTTGGAAGTCCTGAGCCTCGACACCGGTGGCCTGGCCACAGTCCCCGTCCCGGACGCGGAGACCTCGTTGACCGAATGGCTGGGTCTGAAGCCGGAGATGATGGAACACTTGGCCGACCTGAACCCGCTGGCCATCCATCTGGAGAGAGACCGAACCGGGCGACCGCGCATCTCGCGGGTTGTCGAGCTGGCACTCAAGGAAGCAGGCGTGCTGGCGACTCGTCCGCGGCTTTGAGCCCGACCGAGCGACCGGGACGGGGGCCCGACCCCGCCCTATTCGCCGGACTCTTCCCCCTCACCTTCGGGAGCCAGCGGCGTGAGCAATCCGCGCAGGCCTTCCTCAGTCAAGACGGTGACACCCAGATCTTGGGCTTTGGCCAGCTTCGACCCGGGGTCCTCGCCCACCACCACGTAGTCCGTCTTGGCGCTCACCGATCCGGTGACGCGCCCCCCGGCCGCGGCGATGAGCTCCGTGGCCTCCTCGCGGGAGAGGGTGGGGAGGCTCCCGGTCAGCACGAAGGTCTTGCCGGCCAGGACCTGGGCTCTGCCTTCGCCCGGTAGCCGCCCGGCGTCCTCCACCGCCACACCCAGTCCCGCCTCTTCCAGCCGGTCGAGGAGGTCGGCGGTGCGCGGATCGCGGAGTTGGTTCCAGACGCTCTCTGCGATCACCGGCCCGATGCCGGGCGTCTCGGCGATCTCCTCACGAGAGGCGGCCTGCAGTCCTCGGATAGAGCCGAAGCGCTTCATGAGCAGAGCCGCGTTCTCGCCACCCACGTGGGGGATGCCGAGTGCGAAGAGCACGCGGGTGGGGGCACGGTCCTTCGATAGTGCGATGGAGCGCGTGATGTTGGCCGCCGATCGCTCTCCCAGCCGATCGAGCCCCGCCAGCTCGTCCGCGTCGAGCGAATAGAGGTCCGCCGGGTCGCGGATCATCTCCAGTTCCAGCAGTCTGTCGACCAGCTTGTCGCCCACGCCGTCGATGTCCATGGCCCCCTTGCTGACGAAATGCTTGACCAGCTCGGCCTGCTTGCCCGGGCAATCGGGATTGGGGCAGCGCACGGCCACCTCGCCCGACACCCTGGCCACCGGGGTCCCGCACTTGGGGCAGGCCGCCGGCATCTCGAACGGGCATCTCCGCGCCCGTGCGCAGTTCGGTGAGCGGAGCCACCACCTGGGGGATCACGTCCCCGGCCCGCTGGACGATCACCATGTCGCCTACGCTCAGATCCTTGCGACGGATGTCTTCCTCGTTGTGCAGCGTGGCCTTTCCACGGTCACCCCGCCCACTTCCACCGGTTCCAGCTCCGCCCAGGGATTGAGCACCCCCGTCCGGCCCACGTTGATGTTGATGCGCGAGCAGCCGGGTCTGGGCGGTGGTGGGCGCGAACTTGTAGGCCACCGCCCAGCGCGGGTCGCGGCCCACGGCCCCCAGGGCGGCCTGCAGCCGCCGGTCGTCGAGCTTCACCACCACGCCGTCGATGTCGTAGTCGAGCTCCGCCCGCCGCTCCTGCCACCAGCGGCACCCGGCCAGGATCTCGTCCAGCGCCGGCCACCAGCTGTACGTCGGGGTTGACCCGGAAGCCGGCCCGTCGCAGCCAGTCGAGCACCTCCACTGGGTGTCGAAGTCCGTCCCCTCGATCCGGCCCACGCCGTAGAACCAGGTGGACAGAGGCCGGGAAGCGGTCACGCGGGGATCCAGTTGGCGAAGCGAGCCCGCCGCCGCGTTGCGCGGGTTGGCGAAGGTGGGCTCTCCCGAGGCGATACGCTGCTCGTTCAGCCGTTCGAAGGCCGCCAGGGGCAGATAGACCTCGCCCCGCACCTCCACCAGGGAAGGGAAGGGCGCGCCCTCCGGCCGGCAGCGTCAGCGGCACGGCGGGGATGGTCCGCAGGTTCAGAGTGACGTCCTCGCCGACCTCGCCGTTGCCGCGCGTGGCGCCCACCGTCAGGCGGCCCTCCTCGTAGCGCAGCGAGACCGCCAGGCCGTCTATCTTGGGCTCGAGCACGAAGCGCAGCTCCTCCGGATCGGCCCCGGCCTCCTGGGCCAGTTTGACCGCCCGCGCGTGCCAGGCCCGCAGTTCCTCCTCGTTCTTGGCGTTGGCCAGGGAGAGCATGGGCTCCCCGTGCCGCACCTGAGCAAACCCGGCCAGCGGCTCCCCGCCCACCCGCTGCGTGGGCGAATCGGGGGTCACCAGTTCGGGGAAGGAGGCCTCCAGGTCCTGCAGTTCGCGGTAGAGGAGGTCGTAGTCGGCGTCGGAGATCTCCGGGCTGTCCAGGACGTAGTAGCGGTACTCGTGGTGCCGGACCAGGTCGCGCAATTCCTCGACCCTCCGGCTGGTCGCCTGGTCAGCCGCCACGGTCCTCCTCCTAGACTCCGAGCACCTCGCCCAACTCAGGCACAGTATGGACCAGGATGTCCGGCTTTTCAGCCACCAGAGTCGCGGCTTCGAAGACGCCCCACGTCACCGCCACGGCGTGCACGCCGGCGGCCAGCGCCGCCTGGATGTCGGCCGGAGCGTCCCCCACGTAGGCCGCCTCTGCCGGTTCGACCCCCAGGCGCTCCAGGCAGAGAAGGATGGGGTCGGGCGAGGGCTTGTTACGCGGGCTCTCGTCGGCGCAGATGGTCGCGTCGAAGTAGCACTCGATGCCTGTGAGGTCGAAGGCCATCTGCGTGGTGTAGCGCGACTTGGAGGTGACCAGGCCCAGCTTCACACCAGCCACCTGCAGGGAATGCAGGAGGTCCAGGATTCCGTCATACAGCTTCAGCATGCGGTCGTGCTCCCGGTGATTGAACTCCCGGTAGACGGCCACCAATTCGTCCGCGTGCTCCGGACTGATCATCACCATCTGCTCGCGCAGCGGCCTGCCCACATTGGCGATGGACTCCTCGCGGGACATCTCCCGTCCCAGCACCTCGCGGATGGCGTGCTGGAAGGACTGACGATGAGCTCCACCGAGTCGACGATGGTGCCGTCGAGGTCGAACACCACCGCCCGGAACGCGGTCCTGCCGTGAGGTTCGGGCGTGGCGTTCACTCGGCTGCTCCCTTCGCGTCGGCGGTCGGCGGACCGGTCGTCCTCAAGTCACTCGCCTCCCGCCGGCAAGATCCAGGTCCGCTTCCCAGCCGCGCAGGCGATCCAGAGCCTCGTGCGACATGAGATCGAAATGCAGGGGCGTTACGGAGACATACCCCTCGGCGACGGCCTCGAAGTCCGTGCCCTCCTGGTGATGGTAGCTGAGATCGTCGTTGTAGATGTGGTAGCGGCGGCGGTTGCCCTTGCTGTCGTGATACTGCACCTTGTCGCCGTAGATGCGCTTGCCGAGAGTGGTGAGGCGGGCGCCTCGCAGCGCGGCCCAGGGCCGGTCGGGACAGTTGACGTTGAGGAGGGTCTTGGCAGGAAAACCCCGGCGCAGCACCACCGAGACCAGCCGGTGGGCGAAACGGGCCGGAACGGTGAGGTCGTAGCCGGGATGGTACCCATCGGCGGACAGGGCGATGGCGGGGATGTCCAGCATGATGCCCTCGAGCGCCGCGGCCACCGTGCCCGAGTAGGTGATGTCGTCGCCCAGGTTGCCGCCCAGGTTGATGCCGGAGACGATGAGGTCGGGGGCCGGTCCAGGAGACCCAGCGCCGCCATGCGCACGCAGTCGACCGGCGTGCCGTCGGTGCTGAAGGCCAGACTGCCGTCCGGCAACTCCACCTCCTCCACCCAGAGAGGCGAATGCATGGTGATGCTGCGGGCCGCGCCCGACCGGTTCTGGTCGGGCGCCACGATCCGTACCTCGCCGAGAGGCTCGAGAGCGTCCTTGAGCGCAGCCAGACCGGCGGACGCGACGCCGTCGTCGTTGGTGAGGACGATCAGCGGGCGGCCCGGCTTGAAGTGGACGAGGGGACAGTCCCGTTCGGTGGGCACCGAGGGGATGGGCTCAGTCGCTCTTGACTGCCACCGGGGTGCGCTCGGTGGCGGAGCCGGACGACTTCTCGGCCGACTTGTCCGCGGAGGTCTTGGCGCTCTCAGCGGAAGACGACCCAGCCGCTTCCGAGCCCGAGTCGCCGGAGGCCTGCGCCGGATGTACCGCAGGCGTCGAACTGCTTCCGGGCCCGATGCTGCTCTTCTTGCTGTAGTCGGTGCTGTAGAAACCGCTGCCTTTGAAATGGATGGCCACGGGGAACAGCAGTCGCTTGACGGCCTGTCCGCACACCTCACACTCAGTGACGGGATCGTCCGACATGCGCTGGAAGCGCTCGAACTGATGCTCGCAAGAGACACAGCGATATTCGTACGTTGGCAAGGCAACGACCTCCTGATTCATCGCACGCCAAAGTATAGCGGATTGCCGCCCGTGGTGCAAAAGTTATTGGCACTCTCAGTAGGAGAGTGCCAGCCGCCCGGTGCCGGCGGACGCCTCGCGCAGCCTGTCGGCGCCACGCGTCAACGGTTGCGCGACCAGGCCAAATAGGCGGAAAAGGCCATGACCACCCAGTTGATGATCCTCCGCCCCGTCAGGGCGAAGACCACCACGTTCCAGCTGGCGCCAAGGCTGATCAGACCGGAGACCAAGGGTGGCAGTACGAAGGCCCAGATGGTGCTGGCCGCCGCCACGATGGCGGTGGCCTTGCCCCGGTAGTGGCCGGTGGCCCGCTTGACCGCTTCGCCGACCAGGTAGCCGATGCCGGCCGCCACGAAGAAGAAGAAGAAAAAGAAGTTGACCGCGCCCAGGATGTAGTAGTAGGCGAAGCCGACAGCGGTGCCTGCCCACAGACCGGCGGCGATGGCCCACAGGAGACGGCTGCTCTTGATAGTCACCTGGAGGACCGGGGCATGCGGGCACATTCCGCGCACTTGATACCGACCGCCGAATAGACCATGCAATCGGGGCAGATAGGCTTGCCGCAGGCGCTGCAGGTGACCATGGTCATGCGCCCGGGATGGTTGGCGCACGACTGCTCGACGGCCCCCGGAGCTGCGAGGCGGCGTGCCGGCGCCCGCCGGCGTTTCGGCCGCTCGAGCGTCCGGCGTCTCGGCCGAGTCGTCGCTCGGCCGATCGTTCGTCACCGCGACCCGTCGCTCCGGCGCGCGCTGTTTGGTCACCACTATCACTTCACCGGGCCGAGAGAGAGTGATCAGTTCCTTGCGGTAGCTGCGATGCACCGCCTCCAGCTCGTCCCGAGCCTGCGCGGCAAGCCGGTCCATGTCCGCCCGCACCTCTTCGAGCCGGCGCTGCATCGCGGCCAGTTGCTCCTCCATCTCCAGCACGCGTTCCACCCCGGCCAGATTGAGCCCGCATTCGCGACACCAACTGCTGGATCCGGCGCAGCCGCTCCACGTCGTCCATGGAGTAGAGGCGGGTGCTCTTCGAGGAGCGCTTCGGGCGTATGAGACCCGCGCCGCTCGTACATGCGCAGGGTCTGTGGATGCATCTCGGCCAGCTCGGCGGCCACCGAGATCATGAAGACCGGTCTCAGCTTGTCGTCAAGATCGCATGTCATTCCTCGCCGGGCCAACCCTGCCGCCCCGCCCGCGGGTCTTCTTTGCGCGAGGCGGCGAACTTCTTGAAGAGGTCCTTCTGCTCCCCGTTCAGGCTCTCCGGGGTGAGCACCTTGATGCGGGCGATCGAGATCGCCCTTGCCGGAGGCCCCCAGACGGGAGCGCCCTTGCCCTTCAGCTTGAGCTAGCCTACCGTCCTGCGTGCCCGGCGGGCACCTTGAGGGTCACGCTCCCTTCAGGAGTGGGCACCCGCACGCGTCGCGCCCAGGGCCGCCTCCACCATGGTCACCGGCACCTCCACCACCAGGTCCGCGCCCCGGCGCTCGAAGAGAGAGCTCTCGTCCACCTGGGCTATGACATACAGATCGCCCGGCGGGCCTCCCCGAACCCCGGCTCGCCCTTGCCCTTGAGGCGGATCTTGGTGCCGTCCTTGACTCCGGCCGGCAGCGGCACCGTGAACTTCTTGAGAGCCCGTGTCGTCCCCGTTCCCGCGCACGTGGCGCACGGGTTCTCGACGATGGTGCCGGCTCCCCCGCAACGCGGACAGGGTTGGTTCAGGGCGAAGAACCCTTGGCTCTGACTGACCACCCCTCGACCCTGGCATTGGGGGCAGGTGATCGGGGCCGGTCCCGGGAGCAGCACCGCTGCCGCCGCAGGTCTTGCACTGCACGGTCTGGGGGACGCCGATCTTGGTGGTGACACCCTTGAGCGCATCATCGAAGGAGAGCCTCACCGAGACACTCTCGTCCTCGCCCCTTTCGGGACGCGCGGCTGCGGCCGACCGACCGCCGCCGCCTCCGAGCTCCACCGCCGCCGAAAAGGTTGCCGAACAGATCGCCCCAGTCGCCGCCCATGGTCTGGCCGCCCTGGTAGCCACGGAAGCCACCCCCGCCGGGCTGCGGTCCCCCTTGCCCGAAGAAAGACGGCCCGGCGTCGTACTTCTTGCGCTTCTCGGCGTCGGAGAGCACCTCGTAGGCGCTCGAGACCTCTTTGAACTTCTCTTCGGCCTTGGGATCGTTGGGGTTGGCGTCGGGATGGTACTTCCGGGCCAGCTTGCGGTAGGCCTTCTTGATCTCGTCCTGGGAGGCGGTCTTCTTGACCCCCAGGACATCGTAGTAGTCACGGTTGCTCGCAGCCATGAGGCTTCGCTCCTACCCGGTCGTCTCGCCGTCGCTCGTCCCGCCCGTTCCCGACGATACCACTACACGAGCAGGCCGAAGAACGCGGTCCCCCTGCCGGTAGCCCCGCTCGAGGACGGCCGCGATGAGGCCCTCTTCCTGCTCGGAGGGTTGCATCACGATGGCCTCGTGCACCGCGGGATCGAACGCAGCCCCCACGGTCTCGTATCTCTTCCACACCGACCCGTCTGAGCTGGTCGACGAACATGTCCCGGGTCATCCGCACGCCGCCCAGGACCTTGCTCTCTTCGTGATGCTCGGCGGCGTCCAGCGCCCGTTCCAGGTTGTCCAGCACCGGCAGCAGATCGTGCAAGCAGTTCGGCCTGCGCCCGGTCGCGCGACTCGGCCAGTTCGCGTACCGATCGCCTGCGGTAGTTGTCGAACTCGGCCCGCAGCCGGAGGAGAGCGTCGCTCAGGGCGTCGCGTTCGGCGGCCAACATGTCCGCTTGGTCAGCCGCCGTCGGGACGGCGGCCGGAGTCGCCTCCGAGGCCTCTGGCGGGGTCTCCGCCTGGGCCGCGTCGGTCTGGCCGGTCGGAGAAACGGCGTCCGGTTCGGGCACGTCTATGGGGATCTTCCGTATGGTCGACATGATTCGTCTCTCGTTCCTAGTAGGGGCGGCGGCCGAAGGCCGCCGCCTCACTCAGTTCACTGCTCTGGTCCGTTCGGCCTCAGGCCGCTGCTACTTGGCCGTGCCCGACCATTCCGCGGTATCGCCGGTCGTTGCTTCGACCGTCCGCGGCGCGTTGCCGCCGATGCTGACCGTGATCTTCTTTGGTTTGGCGATCTCGGCCTTGGGCACCGTGACCTCCAGCACACCGTTCTCGTACTTCGCCTCGATCCGGGTCTCGTCCACCGTCTGCGGAAGAGCCAGGGAACGGCTGAAGGAACCGTAGCGCCGCTCGATGCGGTAGTACTTGTCCTCTTTGACTTCCTCTTCGAAGCGCCGCTCGCCGCTCACGGTGAGCACGTTGTCCTGCACCTCGATGCTGATGTCCTTCGGGTCCATGCCGGCCAGTTCGGCCTTGAGCTTGATGGCGTCGTCGGTCTCGATGACGTCGATCGACGGCGTCCACGACTGGCGCTCGGCCACGTCCCCGCCGCCACCGGCCCGGGAGAACAAGCGGTTGACCTCGGTCTGCAGCGCCGTCAACTCGCGGAAGGGTTCCCATCTGACCATTGCCATTTCGATCTTCCTCCTTGTCTCTTTCTCGGCTCCTCCCCGCCGGGGCATGGACCGCCCTCGTGTGACGGCCCCGCTACCCGGCGAGGCGAGAGCGTTGGCTACTTGTCCTCGTCTATGACCTCGTAGTCGGCTTCTTCGACGACTTCGTCCTCGGCTCCGCCGCCGCCTGCCGCCGCCGCCGGTCGCCGCCTCCGCCGCCGCCCTGCTGGGCCTGAGCCGACTGGTAGGCCGCCTCAGACAGCTTGTATGCGGCCTCCTGCAGCGCGTCGGTGCGGCTGCGGATGAGGTCGACGTTGTCGCCCTTGATGGCTTCCTCCAAGTCGCGCGTCGCGTTCTCGATGTCGCCGAGGGTGGCGCCGTCCACCTTGTCGCCGAAGTCCTTGAGCGACTTGCGCGTGGAGTAGACCAGATTCTCGGCCTGGTTCCTGGCGTCGACGAGTTCCTTCTTCTTGCGGTCCTCCTCGGCGTTCACCTCGGCGTCGCGCACCATCTTCTTGATCTCGTCGTCACTCAGGCCGCTCGAGCTCTTGATCTCGATCTTCTGCTCGTTGCCGGTGGCCAGGTCCTTGGCCGACACGTGGGTGATGCCGTTGGCGTCGATGTCGAAACCGACCTCGATCTGCGGTATGCCCCGCGGCGCCGGCGGGATGCCCATCAGCTGGAACTTGCCCAGGGTCTTGTTGTAGGCGGCCAGGTCGCGCTCGCCCTGCAGCACGTGGATCTCCACCGAAGTCTGCCCATCCTCCGCCGTCGAGAAGATCTCGCTCTTGCGGGTGGGGATGGTGGTGTTGCGGTCGATCAGCCGGGTGAAGACGCCGCCCTTGGTCTCGATACCCAGCGAGAGCGGGGTGACGTCGAGCAGGATGATGTCCTTCACCTCGCCGGCCAGCACGCCGGCCTGGATGGCCGCGCCCAAGGCCACGACTTCGTCCGGGTTGATGCCCTTGTGGGGCTCCTTGCCCGTGAGCGACCGCACCTTCTCCTGAACGGAGGGCATGCGCGTCATGCCACCGACGAGGATCACCTGGTCGATGTCGCCGGTCTTGAGACCGGCATCGTCCATGGCCTGCTTGGTCGGGCCGACGACCCGGTCGAGCAGCTCGCGGGTCAGTTCCTCCAGCTTGGCCCGGGTGAGGGTCATGTCCAGATGCAGGGGACCGCTCTGATCCATGGTGATGAACGGCTGGTTGATGCTCGTCTCCATGACGGACGAGAGCTCCACCTTGGCCTTCTCGGCCGCTTCGTAGAGCCGCTGCAGCGCTTGGCGGTCCTTGGACAGGTCGACGCCCTTCTCCTTGCGGAACTCGTTCACGATCCAGTCGACGATGGCTTTGTCGAAGTTGTCGCCGCCCAGGTGGGTGTCGCCGTTGGTGGACTTGACCTCGAACACGCCATCGCCCAGCTCGAGGATGGAGACGTCGAAGGTGCCGCCGCCCAGGTCGAACACCAAGACGGTCTGCTCGTGCTCCTTGTCGAGACCGTAGGCCAGAGAGGCCGCGGTCGGCTCGTTGACGATCCGCTTCACTTCCAGGCCGGCGATGATGCCGGCGTCCTTGGTCGCCTGGCGCTGGGCGTCGTCGAAGTAGGCCGGCACGGTGATGACCGCTTCGGTGACCTCGGTGCCCAGGAAGGCCTCGGCGTCCCTCTTCAGTTTCTGCAGGATCTTGGCCGAGATCTCCGGGGGCGGGAAGAGTCCGTCCTTGATCTCCACGCGCACGTCACTGTTCGGTCCTTCGACCACCTTGTAGGGGACGATCTTCATCTCTTCACTCACGCCGGAGAACTTCCGACCCATGAAGCGCTTGATGGAGAAGATGGTGTTTTCCGGATTGGTGACGGCCTGGCGCTTGGCTACGGTGCCTACCAACTGCTCCCCGGTCTTGGCGAAAGCCACGACGGAGGGGGTGGTACGACCGCCCTCGGCGTTGGGGATTATGGTCGGCTCCCCGCCTTCCAACACGGCCATGGCCGAGTTGGTCGTGCCCAAGTCGATGCCGATGATCTTACCCATTACATATTCCTCCGCGTTCGGTGCACGTTCGGTGCTATCAGTCTTAGACGGCATTATAAAATCTGAGTGGCTTGTTGTCAAGTCGGGTGCGATCGGCGACGCAGGGAGCCGAGGACGGCCTATATTGAGGCAAATCCCCCAAATCGAGGGTACAAAACTGGGAGGTCCCTTTAGCCCCACCGGGCTTCGCGCCGGCGCGAAGGTCTAGCCAAGAATAAGGCCCTCCCCCCGGGGTCACCCGGGGGGAGGGCCTAGGCAGGTCAGTCTGGCAGAAGCGCGGGGCCTCCACACTCGACTGGTGGGGCCGGGCTTGGCGCCCTAGTCCCATCCTCTTGTCAAGGGTTCATGGCGCTACGATGGGTCCACCGTCGTTGGGAACGTGGCCGTCACGAGTCCGGAACTGGCGGCGTTGATCACAGTGGTCGCTCCCGCTACCGTGAAGAAGTTCGCAGTCACGCCGGTCAGGGTGTAGCCGAATTTCGGTGTCAGCGTGATTGTCGCCGTGTAGACCTGCGGGCCTCCAAACGGGTTGTCCGGCGGCGCCCATTTGACGGTGCCCGTGTACTGGGATGTCTCTGTGATAGTGGTGGCCGGGTTGGCGCCCGTCACCGGCGGCGTCACTCCGGGGATCGCTTTGACGCTCACTACTGATAGCGAGGCCGTCGCCGGGAACGCGGCCGTCACGACTCCGGAATTGGCAGCGTTGCTCACTGTGGTCGCTCCGGCTACCGTGAAGAAGTCCGCAGTCACGCCACTGAGGGTGAAGCCCGGCTTGGCCGTCAGCGTGATGGTCGCCGTGTAGACCGTCGCATCCGTAAACGGGTCCTCACTCGGCACCCAAATGACGGTGCCCGTGTACTGAGCCGTCTCCGTGATAGCGCTGACCGGTGTGGCACCCAACACCGGAGGCGTCACTCCGGGGATCGCTTTGATGCTCACTACCGCTGGCGCTGCCGTCGCCGGGAACGCAGCCGTCACGACTCCGGAATTGGCAGCGTTGCTCACTGTGGTCGCTCCGGCTACCGTGAAGAAGTTCGCAGTCACGCCGCTGAGGGTGAAGCCCGGCTTGGCCGTCAGCGTGATGGTCGCCGTGTAGACCACCGGACCCGTGAACGTGCTGGAAGCAGGTGACCAGCTGACGGTGCCCGTGTACTGAGCCGTCTCCGTGATGGCGGTGACCGGGGTTGCACCCGTCACCGGCGCCGTCACTCCGGGGATCGCTTTGATGCTCACTGCCGCTGGCGCTGCCGTCGCCGGGAACACGGCCGTCACGACTCCGGAATTGGCTGGGTTGGTTGCCGTGGCTCCCGCTACCGTGAAGAAGTTCGTAGTCACGCCGCTGAGGGTGAAGCCCGGCTTGGCCGTCAGCGTGATGGTCGCCGTGTAGACCACCGGACCTTGAAACGGGTTGTGATCCGGCACCCACGTTACCGTGCCCGTGTACTGAGGTGTCGCTGTGATTTCGGTGACAGGGGTGGCGCCCGACACCGGCGGTGTCACTCCGGAGATCGCTTTGATGTTTACCTCCGTTGTGACAGCTACTGAGACCGTGAACGTCCTGACGGCATTGACCTTGCCTGTCTCGGTGGTGGTGACGACGATGGTGAGAGGAGTGGCCGCGGTGATGATGTAGTCGGCTCCGCTGGTGTGGGCCGCACCGTTGATGGTGATGGTCGAGACGGCTGGGCTGACATCGATGACTGTGAACTTGATCCTGTCCGCCGTGCCTGCAACCCAGCCCGTGACCGCACCGTGGGTGTCGGTTCCCCCGGGAAGCGGTGTCTGGACTTGGTACAGCGCCCACCGCGTTCGTGGCGCCCGGTGGCCAGTACGATGGCGCTGGGGGCCGCGGCAAATGGGCTCGCCGCCACCGAGACCGTGAACGTCCTGACGGCATTGACCTTGCCCGTCTCGGTGGTGGTCACGACGATGGTGAGGGAGGTGGCCGCGGTGATGATGTAGTCAGCTCCGCTGGTGTAGGCCCCACCGTTGATGGTGATGGTCGAGACGGCCGGGCTGACATCGGTGACCGTGAACTTGATCCGGTCAGCGGTGCTGCCCGCCCAGCCCGTGACCGCCCCGTTAGTGTCAGTGGCTCCAGGCAGCGGGATCTGCACGTTCGTGACCCCGCCCACCGGATTCGTGGCGCCCTTGGCCAGTACGATGGCACTGGGAACCGTAGCATATGCAGCCGTCACCGCGACCGTGAACGTCCTGACGGCATTGACCTTGCCGGTCTCGGTGGTGGTAACGACGATGGTGAGAGGAGTGGCCGCGGTGATGCTGTAGTCAGCTCCGCTGGTGTAGGCCGCCCCGTTGATGGTGATGCTCGAGGTGGCCGGGCTGACGTCGGTGACCGTGAACTTGATCCTGTCCGCCGTGCTGGCCACCCAGCCCGTGACCTTGCCTGTGTTGTCAGTCGATCCCGGTACCGGGATCGCCACGTTCGTGACCCCGCCCACCGGATTCGTGGCGCCCTTGGCCAGTACGACGGCGCTGGGAGTCGTGGCGAAACCATTCACTGAGACGGTGAACGTCCGCACAGCAGTGGTCTTGCCGGTCTCAGTGGTGGTTACCACGATGGTGAGAGGGGTGGCCGCGGTGATGCTGTAGTCAGATCCGCTGGTGTAGGCCGCCCCGTTGATGGTGATGCTCGAGGTGGCCGGACTGACGTCGGTGACCGTGAACTTGATCCGATCCGCTGTGCTGGCCACCCAGCCCGTGACCGCCCCATGAGTGTCAGTGGCTCCCGGTAGCGGGATCTGGACGCTCGTGACGGCTCCGACCGGATCTGTGGCGCCCTTCGCCAGTACGATGGCACTGGGAACCTTAGCGGAAGCCGTCACCGCAACCGTGAATGTCCTGACGGCATTGACCTTGCCGGTCTCGGTGGTGGTAACGACGATGGTGAGCGAGGTGGCCACGGCGACTGTATAGTCGACTCCGCTGGTGTAGGCCGTCCCGTTAATTGTGATGGTCGATACTGCTGGGCCGACATCGGTGACCGTGAACTTGATCCGGTCCGCAGTGCTTCCGGATCCAGCCCGTCACCTTGCCTGTATTGTCAGTGCCTCCTGCTGTCGGAATCGCTACGTTCGTAACCCCGCCGACCGGATCCGAGGTGCCCTTGGCCAGCACGATGGCGCTGGGGGTTGTGGCGGATAAGTTGTACAGGTAGTCGTTGGCAGTCCCAGCGGTCGAGCTTGTGCCAGCCGGAGTGGTCACGGTCACGTCTCACCGTGCTGCCCACGGTGCCGGCAGGGCCACGGCCGTTATCTGAGTCGAGGAGTTCACTACGTAGCTCGTGGCATTGACAGCCTCCGAACTTGACCGCCCCTGCCCCGCTCAGGCCCACGAAACTGGTGCCCGTGATGACCACCGAGTTACCGCCGGCAGCCGGACCGCTCGCGGGGTTGAGCCCGGTAACGCTGGGCACCTGCGCCTCGAACTCGACGGCCCGGACGCGCAGGATCATGGCTGCCGCCTGGGCGCGGTTGAGACTCGTAGCCGGTTGGAGATAGTACTGGCCGCCGCTGAAACTGCCTTCCACCACGTCATGGTAGATGAGATAGGCAGTACCCGGGGCATGGGCACTGGCCACCTTACCCCCATCGGCAAAGGCGGCGAGAAGATACCTGCCCTCCGCCTGATACCAATCGCTCACCAGTGGGTACAGCGCATCCTCGCCCTGGATTCCTCCGAGCACGTCTTTCTCAACACCGGAGAGGTAGCGTGCCAGTATCGTGTTCGCCTGCTGACGTTGCAGGGTCGAATTCGGACGGTAGGTCCCATCTGGATAGCCGGAGATCATGTCGGCATCAACCCCGCCTTCCACCCACGGGTAGAAGATATGCGAAGGAAGGACGTCGATGAAGGTCGGTGCCGGCGGCGTCTTCGTATCAACACCGAACCCGTCAACGACCATCTTGGCGGCTTGTCCGCGGTTCACGGCGAGCTTGGGCCTAAAGGTGCCGTCGTCGTAGCCCTCGGCTACGGTGAAGACCTGAGCCGCCGTTACCCCGTACCCGTCGATCCATTGCTGGTCGGTGATATCGGTCCACCGTCGGCCGCGAACGCGGTCCCGGACCCCAGCAGTGTAATCAGGACAACCATCATGGCGACCAGGCAGACTCTAAGGACCGCCCTTCGTTGGACCGACGCCTTCTTGCCTATCATGAGTCTCCTCCTCGATCCGACCGCTAGCTGCTCAGCTATTGGTGTTTACTCGTACTGGTTCTTGCTCGCTTCATGGCCTTCTACCGACCAGCACACGGGGTGGCCGGGGAGATGGGGTGGCCAGGGAAGAGCGGCGACGTGAGGGGCTCGCGGGGGCGAAGGGATTCCACCATCAGCTTCCTGCTCGCTCGATCACATGCGACTCCTCACGTGATGCCTCTATTGGAGCAACGGCGATTCAGGTAGATTGTCCAATATACTCCTATATACTCATATGCAGCAAAGGGCGGAAGTCCTCCCTGAAAGTCGTTCGTAGGCCCCATCCGCGTCAGAAGGACGAGAGCGGGCTGAGATGCTCTTGGAACCAACTCGCGGTCGGCAGCGACCAAAGGATATCCACGGCCCGCAATGAACTGGTTCTGAGGTGACTAAGCTGTATGAGGATCGGCAGGGAAACAAGGAGCGCGCGCCGCAGACGGGCCCGAACGGTCCGCAGGCGGCGTACGATCATCCTTATCAGCGTGGCGGCCGCCATCCCCATCATCACTCTGGGAATCCTCGCCGGTATGTTCACTCTGGGCCTGCGCACCGTCGCCGCCGTCGAGCAAGACATCCCCTCCCTGGAAGACCAGAGAGGGGTCTCTCTCGCCCAGACCACCCAGATCTACGCCGCCGACGGCACCCTGCTCGCCTACCTCCATGGCGTGGAGAACCGTACCGTCATCAGCGGGAAAGCTATCCCGGACAACCTCAAGTATGCAGTGGTGGCCGTGGAGGACGAACGCTTCTATCAACACAGCGGCGTGGACCTGGAAGGCCTCGTTCGAGCCCTGGTGGTGAACCTGAAGGCTCAAGGGGTGTCAGAGGGCTTCTCAAGCATCACCATGCAGCTGGTGGGCAACATGTACCTCGATCGCACCGACATCTCTCTCGATCGCAAGTTCAACGAGATGGCTCTCGCCTGGCAGTTCGAACGCAAGTACTCCAAGGACGAGATCCTCGAGATGTATCTGAATACCATCTACTTCGGCTCGAATGCCTACGGTGTCGAGGCGGCCGCCAAGACGTACTTCGACAAGGAGCCCATGGAGTTGACCATCGCCGAAGCCGCTCTCCTGGCCGGTCTTCCCCAGGCGCCCACGGCTTACTCACCGCGCCGCAACCCGGAGCGAGCCCTGGCCAGACGCGACCGGATCATCCTGAAGATGTACGAGCAGGGCTTCATCACCCAGGAGGAGGCCCGGGAGGCTTGGGACGAGCCGCTCGACCTGGCCCCCGCCTCGCCCTACACCAAGGTGCAGGAGCCATATGTGGTAGCAAGACCTGAACTGAACCAAGCGGACACAACCAAC
>CAWHIX010000002.1:0-101513 GCA_963829545.1 uncultured Actinomycetes bacterium | reverse complement strand
CGCTGCGGATGCCATGACTGGTCCCCCTTCTCTCTGGCCTTCTTGCTGGCCAGGTATTTTCTCTGCATGGCTGCTCTAGCGTGCAGCTTTGTGCAGTAGAACAGTTCACCCCCCGTGCGGTATTTATTTCTTTGGCGCGCCCCTGCTGTCGGACGAACAGGGTACCGCAGTGCCGGCAGATCCGATAGTCCACCTTCTCAGCCATGTGGTTGGCGAGTTGGAGGCAGAGGGCGGCGTACAGGGTGACAGGCTTCTCGGGCCACAGATGGTCGTCCTCACCGATCAAGGGGCGGACGTGAAACTCGGGTAGTCCAGCGCGTAGGAAGTCGTTGAGGAACTCGTACAGATCCCGCGGGGTCTGGGGGGTGGCGCTGAAGTATTCGCACTCTTTAGAGTCGATGCCGACAACTGTCTCCCACAAGGGGTTCTCCCATCCAGCGACGACCTCATCGAAGTCCAACTGCCCCCGGTGGTATTGCCAGACCCTGGTCATGTCGCGGATCAGCGTGACCTGCAACGCCGCCTCTTCGAGTCCTATCACCGTGGACAGGAACAAGTTGAGCCCATGCTCCGACATGAAGTTCGTCCGTCGCTTCATGAGGCGGGCGTAGAAGCCGTCCCTATCCGTGAGGTAGACCGCCGGTATCACCTGGGAATACTCCGAGCCTAGCCGCCCATGTTGCTCGCAGAACCGCGCCACCGCGTCCACGTCGGTGATGTCAAGGGAATGGAGTCCTCGCAGGTAGAGTTCGTCGGGTAGCGCCGTCGAGGTACTGGCCTCCTTCATGTACCAGGAACGGCCCGCCCAATTGGCCCTCGCGATCCATGATTTCAATCGGGCCTTCGCTCGGCACCATCGGCACCGGCACCTTCTCCCCCGGCCACATAGTGATACTAAACCGCGCCATCGCGTACCTTCCCATGGTCTTGCTTGGATGATACCCTCACTTAAAGCACAGTACCACACGCGTACCGGGCACTCAAAAGGTGAGGTGAACATGGGCGAGACGTATCTAACGATCCGCCAGGTGGCCGACCGCTTCGGCGTCTCTTACCAAACGGTCTGGCAGATGGTGAAGCGCGGAGAGATCGACTCCATCCGCATCCGTTCGGTGGTTCGCATCCCCGAGAGCGCGATAACCAAGTTCGCGGCGGGGAAACAGCAGCGGCGCCCGGTCCAGCCATGACCGCCCGGCATCCACCCAATTCGCCTGGAGGACATGCCGGACCTCGTCACTGTCGATGATGCCGCTGCGTGGCTGGGGTGCTCCACGGTGACGGTCAGGCGCATGATCCGAGACAAAAAACTGCTGCGGGTCAAGGTGGGTCGGCTGGACCGGGTGCAGGTCGGGGACGCGCCAGCGTGCACCTTCAGGGTCGATGGTGCTACCTACAAGGATCAGCGGGTGGGAGATGTGGTCGCCACCAGTTGGGGTCTGATCGAGGTGCTCGATATCAACATCAACAGCAAGGTCGTCACCCTGCTGCACGGGACCGAGACGCGTGTCCTTACTGTGGGATCGGTGCTCGACGAGTAGCACGTCAGGCCGTGCTGCAAAGTGGTTTGTGGCCTCGAACTCTGACGACGGACAGTCTCCCCATTGATTGAAGTCAACCGGCTCTACTCATCGCCTTCACCGGAGGTGCGCGACAAGTTGCACCATCACGGCAAGCGTTTGCACTGATAGTTGACAGAGCGCCGGCATCTCCCTACAGTTCCAGTAGAAGCAGGGCCGGGCGCGAGGAACGCCAGGCCACATCTCAGAAAAAGGCAAACCCGTCGTAAGGCGGGGACGCAAAGCCATCGGCCCAAGAGGCAAGACGGGCGGCCGGGTTGCCGGAAACGGCTCTCGGTCGCCTTTCTTCTTGGCGACCGAAGTACTAGTGAGGGCACGTAGCCCGTAGCGAGGGGAGGCCGGTGTGAAGCTACCTGGTTCTTTGGCCAAGGTTGGGGTTCTCTTGGCGCTCTGTCTAGCGGTGGCACTGGCGGCCCTGGCAATGACACCTACCGCGCGGGCTGCTACCGCCACTGGTTGGCAGGTGGTGCAGTTGGCAACTGACGTGGGGCTGTCCAAACACGTCTGAGTTCGACGTGGATGATGGATATGTCGCCTGGAAGAGCTATGTGGAGAACGACATCTACTATTGGGATGCCGAGAGCGGAGGGACCACCCGGGTAACCAACAACGTCAACTCCTTCGACGGTTGGCCCAGCATCGACTACCCCTACTTGGTCTGGACTGGTAGCCCGAATCGGAGCGACGATGAGGTCTGGCTCTACAACCTGGAAACGGGAGCATCTACCCCACTTACCAACGATGGCGACGACCAGACGTACGCCAAGGTGGACGACGGCTGGGTAGCGTGGTGTAACCGAGGTCCGGACGGCTTTCTCTGGCTCTACGACATAGCCGCAGCTTCTTACACCAAGGTGGCGGACCATACAGGCACCGAGACCGAAGGCCGCTACGATGTCGATGATGGCCGAGTTGGCGTGGCCGAACTCCGCCGCCGGTATCGGTCTTCGGATAAATCTGTACGGTGCAGGAGCCACCCGTTGGATTTCGGAGGAGTCGGGCGCTGATTCGTCGGTTCCAATAGACGTTGACGGCGATCATGTACTCTTTGGCGGGTACTACTACTGCATCTCTGAGAACATCGCGAAACCTGTCGCCGACGACTGGGCAAGAACCTCGGGCAATGTGGCTGCTGGTTACGTCGCTTACACCTTGAACCGGGCGGGAGCCGGAGAGTCTTCCTCCTCGACACGGGCACAGGTATCAGCACACGCATCACCAACAACGCGGTCGATGACTCTTCTCCCTATACCGATGGCCAATCGGTCGTGTGGAAGGGTTCTGACGGCAACGACTACGAGATATTCATCTACGACATTGCGACGGGAACGACGAGCCAATTGTCAGACAACGAGGTGGATGATTGGTCGCCAAGAGTATCTGGAGGACTGGTTGCCTGGGAGTCTGGCGTCAGCAACTTGTTCGTGGCCACCAGGGACCTGGCTAACCTCGTCCCCTTGGTCTCCCTGTCGCCTTCAGCTAGCCTCAATGAGGGGGAGGTGCTGGGGACCAGCGGTAGCTTCACTGATGCGGACTCAAGCTCCTGGACCGCCACTGTGGACTACGGAGACGGTTCAGGAGTGCAGGCTCTTGCTCTGGCCTCCGACAAGAACTTCTCCCTCTCCCATCTCTACCCGCAGGATGGCAACTACATCGTCACCGTGTCGGTCACGGATAACGACGGGGCGACCGGTTCGGACACGCTGAGCCTGGAGGTAAGTAACGTGTCTCCGACGGTGGACCCGGACCGGGCGCAACCATCGACGAGGTGGCCTCTTCTCGGGCTCCGGTTCTTTCACTGATCCTGGAGCAACAGTTGGACTGCCACCGTGGACTACGGGGATGGCTCCGGCGTGCAGCCTCTCACGCTGGCTCCTGAGAAGACCTTCAGCCTCTCGCACACCTACCTGGATGACGGTACGTACCCAGTTACCGTGTCTGTCTCGGACGATGACGGGGTCACGGGGACGAAACTTGACTGTGACCGTGACCAACGTCGCTCCCACCGTGAGCGCCGCTCCCGACGCCGTCCTGGAGAAGAACGCTGGAGGAGGAATGGCTTTCTCCCAGGCTGGTTCGTTCACCGATCCGGGAGCCGACACCTGGACCGGGACGGTGAACTGGGGTGACGGCACCACCCTCCAGGCCCTAGAGCTAGGGGTAGACAAGACCTTCAGCCTCATCCATGCCTTTGTGAAGGCGGGGACCTACACGGTGACCGTGACGGTCACCGATGACGACGGCGCTGTAGGGACCGACACCGTCACGGTGCGGATGGCCCATGCCCCCAAGTTGATGGTTGTCACGAAGGCGACTGCGAATGAAGGGACCTCCTTCTCCTTGTTCGGCGCTTCTATGATCCGCTCTCGACCTCATGGACGGCCACGGTGGACTATGGTGACGAGTCAGGCTCTCAGCCTCTTAGGCTGAATGCGGATAGGACCTTCTCCCTCCGTCATACCTACGCCGACAGTGGCCTCTACACGGTGACCTTACGGGTGACGGACGATGCCGGCTCCACCGGCAACGCGAGCATCCAGGTAACGGTGAGACGTCCCCCCCAAGGTCAACGCCGGTCCTGATGTCACCCTGAGAAGGAGTGGCGGAGTAGCCGTCTTTTCCCGGGATGGTTGGTTCGCCGACCCAGGAGCCGACACCTGGACAGCCACTGTTGCCTGGGGTGACGGCACCGCAGTCCAGGCTGTTGAGTTGAGGGCAGACAAGGCCTTCACCCTCAATCATGCCTTCAAGAAGGCGGGAACCTACACCGTTACTGTGAGGTGGTCGATGACGACGGTGGTGTTGGAACGGACACCGTCACGGTACGGGTGAAGTGAAGCAGGACTTCTGGCCAACCTTCGCGTGCCCAGCAGTCAGAAGAGAAGAAGGCCGAGCGGGGCGGAACGAGCTACTTCAGTGTCCGCTGGCGGCGGCGTCGATCGGCAGAGACACCGTCATCCAAGCCTGGAGGAATGCCTGTTGGAGCTGGCCGGGCGCGACATGATCAGAGAGCTGGCGGTACAGAATTGAGCGCTAGCGCCGGAACTACCGCCTGATAGGCGGAGGCGCGCCACCTGGCCGGGCCTCGGAGCGCGCAGTTCCAAGAAGTGCCTGGCTACCTATGCCACTATCTTCGTCCTTATCACCGGCTCTCTGGCCGGCCGGGCCCCGTACCCATTCCAGGTGGTGGGCTGGATCCCCGGTGTCCAGGGCAAACGCGAGGAGTGGTTCCGCGATATCAAGAAGGGGTATGACCGACCCGCCTTCTGGGTGCCGCAGGCCATGCTGCATCCCCCCCAGGCGCTCCGCGAGCACACGCCCCAGGAACTGCGCATGTGGCCAGCGCCGCGAGAGAGGGCGATGACATGACCGATCGACCGAGATGCGAGGCCTGCGGCGCCGTCCTTGCCCTTAACCCCGGGACACTCTGCCGGCCGTGCCTTGCGGAAGAGGCGGGCCCAGGTCGAGATCCCGGACTATGTCCTGGCTCTGATCGAGAACGCCGATGAGCGCTCGATTGAGCTGGTGGCGAAGCTGGTCACGGGGCGGCTGGAAGACACGGACGAGGGCGTGTCTGGTGAAAGATCGTCGTGAGGGGGTAGGCCATGCTGCCTCCACCGCAGCCGCTCCGAGAGCGCCCGGCCGCGGAGCTGTCCACGTGGTCGGCCACGGGGGCGGGGAGAGCGGCGCGAGTGGGTGCGCAAGCGCGCTGAGTCCCTGGGGGTCCACGACCGTCGGAGCCCCAGATTGGTACTGCCAAGCTCGGCCAGCGGGGGGCTTCCTCACACGTTCCAGGCCGGCTCTACGGCGTCAGCGCGGTCCTCGGGTGTGTGAGCCCGGGGCCTCCACTCCCGGCACCAATGCTCGGCCCAGGTGTAGGTCCGCTCCTGCGGGGTGATCCCGCTGGTCGGGTTATTCCTATGCGCGTGGGGGTTGTGCCTGCACTCCGCGAAGTAACCGGGTCCGCCGTCCTGCAGGTCCCTGTGATGGGCCATTTCTGGGTACCAGCAGTCACAGGTGGCGCAAGTCTGCCGGTTGGGGTCGCCTCGCTCCTCCGCGAACCACCTGCGTAGTTCCTCCCCGTCTACATCATCCTTGGCCGCCTCGCAAGAATTCAACGCAAACAGCTCATTCCACTGGGTAAGCTTGAGGTCGTCCGATGGGGCGGCCTCCCAGTTGACACAGTGGTAACTGGCATTATCGAAGACCCAATGATCCTTGCTGCAGTGGAATCTCGCCAGTTGGAAGAGACTTGCCGGGCCGTGCTTGCAGCTTTCACAGCCACCCATGGATGAACCCCCTTTCTCTCGCCTCTCTTATCGACAGAATGGGCTCCCTCACTTAGCTGCTGAACTCGGCTAACGAGGGCTTCCACAGCATCTGGGCGAAGACTAGACTGATCCTGTCTGCAACCCATGCAAGGATGGTCGAAGAGGATGTTCCCGTCAGGGTTCTGGCGCAGGAGGAGACTCGCCTGCGAGACTCAAGCCAGGGAGAACGAGACCCTAGCCAAGAAGAACGAGCGCCTCGCCGGGCTAGCCGTGGCCGCTCTCATCAGCACCCTCGACAGCAAGGACTCCCATACGGCAAGTCATGCGGCAGCGGTCGCTATGTGGGCCACCGACATCGCCACGGCTCTCGATCTGAGCGAGGAGGAGGTGAAGTTCACCCATTGGGCTGGCCTCATGCACGACGTGGGCAAGATTGGAATCTCGGAGGAGATCCTTCTAAAGGACCCATCTGAGCTTTCAGCCGAGGACTCCGCCGCCCTGGAGGAACATGTGCGGATAGGACACCAGATCTTGAGCGAGATCCATGACTTCGGCGACCTGGCCGAAGTGGTGCTGCATCACCACGAACGCTATGACGGCGAAGGCTATCCCACGGGTTTGGCCGGCAAAGACATCCCGCTTGTCAGCCGCATCATCTCCGTGGCCGAAAGCTATTCGGCCATGGTCAGCGACCGACCGAATCGAGCCCGGCGCTCCCCTGAGATGGCCAAGTCGGAGTTGGTGGCCAACAAAGGGACGCAGTTCGATCCCGTGGTGGTCGATGCCTTCCTCCATGTGCTGACGCAGCATGACGACGACTATCAGCGGGGCGAACAGGCAAACTTCCGCCTGGAGTTCCAGAAGGCCGAGTTGTTGGGCGAATCGGGCTAGGCGGAGGTCCCGAGCCCTCGTCGGTAGCTTCCAAGCTTTGCCGGCGGGGGCATCTGTGTACGGATTGACTGAGTACGGGATAGTGAAGCTGTACGGGGAGTAAGTGATACTCCCTATCTGTTGGAAGGGGTGATTGCCATGGTCCTCCATGTCATGAAATGGGACATCCACCCGGACAAGCTGGACGCCTACTTGAAGTGGACAGAGAGCGCGATCAAGCGCAGCTTGGCAGTCCCAGGTGTCGTTGAGTTTCGAGCGTACCGAGGAGCCACTGGTTCTTCCCAAGTTGTGACGACCTGGGAGTTGGCCGACATGACGGCCTGGGCGGCCTGGCAGGGCAGCGACGACATGCAGAAGGTGCGGGCTGAACTGGGCACACTGGCCCTCAATGTGGAAGTTGAAGTCTGGGTTCCGTCGCCAGTTGTACCCACGCCCATCAGACCGGGCAAGTGAGCAACACAATTCTGATATCCGACTTCACAGTGACGGAGGTCCTTCGGGGCCTCCGTTCTTATCTGCCCGGTAGCGTACCCGCTCTGCAGCTGGGGGCGCCCTTCCCGAGTCTACTCTTGATGATTCCTTGCTTCTTTCTTGCCTTTGCGGGCCGATGCTGGGGCTACACGGGGAGTATGTGGCTCTCCACATTCATAGCTCGGACAGGCCACGACCCATGGGTGCGTTTGCACGAGTTCTCACCCGCGCATCGCTCCGTGCGGACACCGATTCTGCCCGAGGAGGAGGTGTGTGCTTATGAAAGCCAAGAAACCGGTCCTTGTGCTTGCGCTCACCATCGTATTTGTCTTGGTGGTGGCCGCAACCGCGATTGCGGCCAAACCAGCCATCGTCTTCGACACAGGGCTACAGAGCGACTTCCCCATCGCAGGAACCCTCGAAGATGGGTTCACCATCGAGACCAACGGCGTAGCCGGCCTTGAAGGGATCTATCTGGTCACCCCTCAAGCGACTCCAGCCCTACAGGACGGCATGTACCCCTTCTATCTAGAGGCGACAGGGCCTCAGAAGGCCGAGTTGAAAGACTACTTCTCAGCCAAGGGTTGGTCTGACGAGTATCTTGCCCAGATCAAGACTGAGATTGCCGGCGGTTCACCGTTCTTCTATCTGAAGGCCGAGGACGGTGAGTATTCCCTAGTGGACGGGTTTGCGTGGGAGCTGTCTGGTGGCCTTGTTGCACCGACCTTGAGGATTGACGGCAACTACCCCGAAGGAACCTATATGTACAAGGGGCACCTGAAGGCAGACAACTGCGCTGCTCTGCAACTGACCATCAGTCTCACGGTGGAGTGGGCAGATTGAGAGTGGTGCCCTGGTCCTAGCCAGATAGCCAGCGTTAGAGAGCTGACAAGATAAGGGGCAGGCGATGAACCTGCCCCCTATCTTGTCTTGGGGGTTGTGTATCAGGCAATTGGGCCACCCAAAGAGGGAGGCCTCTGAGGGTCTCCGTGATTGTGCAGCTTCTGCCCCTTCGGTAGCGTGCCCGCTCGGCCGCTGGGGGCTCCGTTGCCTCCGAGCGGTCTTGCCCCGTATACCGTCACAGGGCCTCGGGGGTTCCCGATAGAGCACAGAAGGCCCCGGCCTTGTTATGGCCGGGGCCTTCTGTGCTCTGAGGAGGTGCATCTCAAGAGAGCGGGACACCTTCTCTACATATCCGGAGCACATACAGTCCAAATGGAGACCCCTCCTGCCGTGCCCTACAACCAAGGTTGTATTCCCCATCGTGATCGTCAATCCCATGATGGGCAAGCCTTTTCGGTAGCCACCACAAGCTCGGCCAGCGGGCTGTCTGCTGTCGATTGACTCCGTCAGGCGTCGGCCTATACCGATTTCCTACGGGGAGTGGATGTCTCTCCCCACACATAGCTCGGACAGGCCGCCGTATGGGGCCTTGCACGAGTTTCCCGCCCGCGCATCGCTCCGTGCGGACACCGATCCTGCCCGAGGAGGAGGTGTGCGTCGCATGAAAGCCAAGAAACCACTCTTCCTGTTCGCGTTCGTCTTGCTCGTGGTCGTGCTGGTGCTGGGCATCACCGGACTCGCCGTTGCTGCTCCGGCAACGGCCGTCAAGGGGACTCTTACGTTCCTTAGTGAGGACATCATCTCTATGGTGCCTTACGAAGACGGCATGGCGATCAAAATGAGGCTCACCTGGACGCTGGATGGGGGCCTGGTGGGAGAATACACTCTGACTGCCACGTGGTACGGGGCCAGCCAGCCTCGCTACTTCATCAGAGGTGAGGCCACCTTCGATGGGCACCTCGGGGATAAACTCGTCGCGTGGTCCGCCAAGGTGACGGGTTCCGGGAAATTTGATGCGGGGGACGTATTCGCAGGAAAGCAACACTGGAAATCGACTCTTTTCGAGGGCGGGAAGGGGCAGATAACCATCCACGACAGATTCGGTCACGAGGACGGTAGTGACTACACGGTCTATACGGGCGAACTGAAGTGGAAGTGACGGAGGGGCAAGCTGGCAGCAGGCGTCATCAGGCGGCAGCGGCCACAGTCAGCAAGAACGGAGGTCCTACGGGGCCTCCGTTCTTGTGTGCGGCTTCTGTCCCGATCGGTAGCGTTCACGCTTGGCCGCTGGGGGCTCAGCTGCCGCACGGGTGCCGCACGACCATGTATGGAGCCCCCCGAAAACGAGTGATAGCGACTGATAATGAGAGGATGGCAGGACCGTCCGCTTTACGACAGTTTGCAGGGATAACCTGCTCACAACGGCGCTCCACTGAGTACGAGAAAACACCGAGAGAAAAGCCAGGGTTGAGACTTAAACACCGTAGGGCTATGCCCGTGCGGGTTCGAGTCCCGCCTCCGGCATTGGGGGGTATTCGCAGCGACTACTGAAAGCGTGCACTGAGTAGACCCCGCCATACCCCTCGAGGGCAGCGAAGGTTTGAATTCTCCCCGCCCGCGGGCCTGCCCCTGGCCCATCCTGCTTGTGTGACTATCGCCACGCGTTGCGGCGCATGCACTCTTGTTGTTGTATGCTGAGAGTACTCCGAGCGGTGAGCGCATCACTCGCGATACACGTACGGGGGGGACCATGAGTGCCGATCCGATGGATCCCGGTTGGTACTACTCCAAGCTGGACGGGCCTCCGGGGCAACAGTCCGGTCCTGTGTCCTGGGAACAACTCGTCTCCTACGCCCGCAGCGGGTTCCTCGTCCCCGAAGACTTGGTCCGCAGCGAGGGATCGACTACCTGGCACCCGGCGGCCGAGATCCCCGGACTCCTCACTGCCCCTCCTGTCGCCGCCCACCAGCCTCCCGCTCCCTCCCCAAGTGAGCCGGCCGGGCACCGACGCTCCCGGCTTCTTCTCTGGCTCCTGCCCTTGATCGCTGTGCTTCTCGTCGGCGCCGGTCTCGGTGCCTATTTCGGCTTCCGCTACCAAGAGGACCACCACGACCTCGAAGCCCTGGCCTTCACTCAACAGGAAGGGGAGATCTTCTTGGAGGCGGCCGGCGTGGCCGGTCCCGGCTCCTTCACCGAAGAGCGGTTCGTCAGCGCCACGCCGAGCACCAGCTTGAGCATCCCCAGTCCAGCCCTGACCTTGCCTCCGGTGACCTCCACCACCAACCCCGCGACTTCGACGCCTACCGTGGCAAGTGGGGCTGTTGTGCTTGCCTCCTACGCGGGAGACACCCCCGCGCTCTATGGCGGATCGAAGAGCAAGGTGATCGCCGACAAGGAAAGTGAGTTGCTGTTCTTGGAGCAGAACCCTCTCAAGGCGGCCGCGTTCTGCGAAGCCCTCAACAGCGACCCCACGCTGCGCTGGAGCGGGGGCACCCAGGTACGACCAGACCAACTGCGGGACTATTTCGCGGAACTCACCCCCCTACTGCTTACACGCGACACCCGTGTTACCAACTACGGCTATCGCGATGGCCACCCGACTCCGCGGCAGTCGGTGCTGCAGGCCGGGCAGATGGTCCTAGTCGACCGCTACGGGGTCCCGCGCAAACGCTGTGAGTGCGGCAACCCGCTCACCCCGCCCCTGGCCTCTCGCAGGCCTCCTGTCTACACGGGACCGAAGTGGACGGGCTTCAACCCCGGAACCATCATCATCATCCAGCAGACCACCGTCATCATCAACGACTTCACCGTCATCGACATCAACACCGGGCAGCCCTTTGGCCGCCCGGCAGGGACCGCGGGGGCCTCCGACGGGAAGCCCCCGGGTGGCTCGGCGGGCCAGACGTCCGGAACGGGACCGGCCGAAGTCAACACCACAGCCAGCATGGGCATGAACTGGGGCACCGGGGAGATCCCGTCCACTACTCAAACCACTGCCAGCATGGGCATGAACTGGGGGACTGGGGAGATCCCTTCGAGTCAGACCACAGCCACAGTTACTCCGACCTCACTGGCGACAACCGCGCCTACCGCGAACCCGATTCAGCAGGCGCCTCCGACGACCGAGGATGCAGGTCGATTCGACATCAATACGTATGTGGTTGCCAAGAACAATGTCGACCGCATGGAGGGAAACAAGCTCGAAATGTGGCATCGCGATGACATGGTCGAACTCAGGGGGCCCATCACGATCGAGGTCTACCATTGGCACCTGGATATACCCTTCGAGAAGACAGAGACTGTGACGATCGTGGAGGGAGAGACTTACAGTGTGTATCTCGACGAGTACTCCGGCACTCACCCTGGTGACTGCAACATCACAGTGACGCTGCTAACCGTGGACGAACGGAGCGTAGAACCATCAGTCGATCCTACTCCCTGAGTCACTCTCCCTTATCGCGTCGCGCTCCGCTGAGAGTACTCCGAGCGGTGAGCGCATCACTCGCGATACACGTACGGGGGGGACCATGAGTGCCGATCCGATGGATCCCGGTTGGTACTACTCCAAGCTGGACGGGCCTCCGGGGCAACAGTCCGGTCCTGTGTCCTGGGAACAACTCGTCTCCTACGCCCGCAGCGGGTTCCTCGTCCCCGAAGACTTGGTCCGCAGCGAGGGATCGACTACCTGGCACCCGGCGGCCGAGATCCCCGGACTCCTCACTGCCCCTCCTGTCGCCGCCCACCAGCCTCCCGCTCCCTCCCCAAGTGAGCCGGCCGGGCACCGACGCTCCCGGCTTCTTCTCTGGCTCCTGCCCTTGATCGCTGTGCTTCTCGTCGGCGCCGGTCTCGGTGCCTATTTCGGCTTCCGCTACCAAGAGGACCACCACGACCTCGAAGCCCTGGCCTTCACTCAACAGGAAGGGGAGATCTTCTTGGAGGCGGCCGGCGTGGCCGGTCCCGGCTCCTTCACCGAAGAGCGGTTCGTCAGCGCCACGCCGAGCACCAGCTTGAGCATCCCCAGTCCAGCCCTGACCTTGCCTCCGGTGACCTCCACCACCAACCCCGCGACTTCGACGCCTACCGTGGCAAGTGGGGCTGTTGTGCTTGCCTCCTACGCGGGAGACACCCCCGCGCTCTATGGCGGATCGAAGAGCAAGGTGATCGCCGACAAGGAAAGTGAGTTGCTGTTCTTGGAGCAGAACCCTCTCAAGGCGGCCGCGTTCTGCGAAGCCCTCAACAGCGACCCCACGCTGCGCTGGAGCGGGGGCACCCAGGTACGACCAGACCAACTGCGGGACTATTTCGCGGAACTCACCCCCCTACTGCTTACACGCGACACCCGTGTTACCAACTACGGCTATCGCGATGGCCACCCGACTCCGCGGCAGTCGGTGCTGCAGGCCGGGCAGATGGTCCTAGTCGACCGCTACGGGGTCCCGCGCAAACGCTGTGAGTGCGGCAACCCGCTCACCCCGCCCCTGGCCTCTCGCAGGCCTCCTGTCTACACGGGACCGAAGTGGACGGGCTTCAACCCCGGAACCATCATCATCATCCAGCAGACCACCGTCATCATCAACGACTTCACCGTCATCGACATCAACACCGGGCAGCCCTTTGGCCGCCCGGCAGGGACCGCGGGGGCCTCCGACGGGAAGCCCCCGGGTGGCTCGGCGTCGAGCACGTCTTCCTCGACCGCCACCACTCAGGTCCCCAGCACGCTCGCACCGGCGACCGCTTGGAAGCTCGAGGTGACCATGCGCCGTTCCGACATCGAATCCTTGAGAGAGATGAATATCGCCTGGAATGTGGAGGTGACCGCCGATACCAGCGCTTCTCTGAGCGGAAACGGTCCAGGCGGGTGGCACGTCGACGGCACCGTGTGGGAAGGTCAGACTCAGACGGGCACCTTCAGCGCCGATGCGTACTTCGGTGTGCAGATCGGGGGAGGCATAGAAACCACCGAGGAGGGACGAACGCTGCGCATACAGCAGAAGATGACGGACTATCAGATTCAGAACCTGGTCATTGATACGACGAGCGACCGAGCAAAGATACAAGCTTCGATCGAAGCCGCGGTGCCCGAGTGGCTGAATGCGGCGTTCACCGACTTCCTTCTGCCGGCTGACACGGGGCCCGTGTACGGCTACGCCCAGGCGGGCGGCTACGAAGGAAGTGCCAACCTGCTACCGGTCCGCTGAGGCAAGATTTGCACCGCTATCTGCGCGGATTCGATTTCCCGTCTCCGGCATCAAGCGATAACGAGGTGAGGGTCGCCATGTCCAACAGCCGCCCCGCGACGATGCGTGTCTCCGGTGTTGTGCGATTGACCGTCTCCCTCGTTCTCGCACTCGCTCTCCTGCTTCCTTCCCTCCTCTGTTGTCCCGTGCCGGCATTCGCCGCCAACGGCTGGACGACGGTTGAGGAGGCCGACAACGGCGGCTACGACCAGGCATCGTCCTCGCCTTCTGTTTCGCTCCAAGCCTCCGGCAGCTGGCGCCAGATCGAGATAGCCCCGGGACTGGCCGGGCTAGCGGTGCAGCAGGTCAACTCCCGCTATGTCCTCTACACGGCTGGTACCGACGATGACCGCGACATCTACTACTACGACATCGCCGCCGGTCGTTCCCGGCGGGTGACTCAGGAATCCCTCAGCCGCAGCCTCCTGCAGCTACAGATGGACGGAAACTGGATCGTGTACTCCAGGAAGATGGGTGAGAGCCACAACGTCTTCCTCTACGACACACTCTCTGCTTCCACCCGGCAGATAACCAACTCCAAGCTGAACATCACCCCGCGTGTATCCGGCGACTACGTGGTCTACCGGGGTGGCGTCAATGCCGACATGGACATCTACGTCTACCGGATCTCGAGCGGCACCACCACGCGAATCACCAGCATTTGGGAACAGCAGGGCAGCGCGCCATACTGGGACGGCGACAGCGACTACCTCAGCATCGACCCGCCGTACGTGGCTTGGCGCGGATACCTCCCCGGGGCCGAGCCCGGCCAGTTCGACATGGATGTGGTCGTGTACGACCTGAGAAAGCCACCATCGGACCCCAGCGCCTGGCTGCGCATAGGCACCGACTTCGTCGACGCTTCGCCACAGGTGCACAACGGCCGGGTGGTCTGGAACCAGTACGGCGGAAGCCCGAGCGTCAACCGCATGTGCATGTATGAGATGTCGTCCGGAGCTAGCTACTACGACATCATCTCGGAGCCGGGGGTCACCGCCTACTTCGCCTCTCCAGAACCCTGGGCGGTCGACGATCAGCGCGCTGTCTGGATCGAGGCGACGAGTGGTGGCGGCACCGAGGTTCACGTCCGGAAGTTCGGCGTGGTCGATACCGTGTTTGGGACCACCGCCTACTGCACCGACGCCCGTCTGGGCGATACAGTTGTCGCCTGGCAAGGCCAGGCAAAGCTCGGGGAAGCGGGCGAGGTCTACGCCTGCGCCTTCGCCGAGGCCGAGACGGTGCAGTTGAGCAGCCCGAGCCAAGGAAACGCCTTGGCCAAGACAGGACGCTTGCTCGGTCCCGACCTCGCCTTGGGAGTAGGCAACGTGGCCTGGGCGAGTGAGGGCCGTAGCACTATCCATCTAGCCACGGTGAACCCGCCGCTCAGCGTCGTGCGGCCATTTGCCGACGTGGGCGTCGATCACCACTACCGCGAGGCGGTAGAGAACCTCTTCTGGGAAGCTGTCGTCGATGGGCGACGTATCGAGCGCGGCCTCCGTTACTACGACCCGGCCGAGAGCGTGAACCGGGCGCAGTTCGCCAAGATGATCGTCGGCGCGTTGCGCAAGCCCGTCGAGGCCGAGGGCGCCTACAGCCCGTTCAAAGACCTGGGGGCGCAGGACGCAACCACCCGCTATCCGCACGAGTACGTCGCTACCATCTACAGATACGACATCACCCAGGGCACGACGCCGACAACGTACGGCCCCTGGGATCCGCTCACGCGATTCCACGTGATCACCATGCTGGTGCGCGCCGCGAAGAACCTGGATCCCGACGCGCTGGCCGAGCCCCCGATCGGATGGGAAGGGCAGCTTTCGAAGTACTACGGCAACCAGTGGCACGGTGAGAACCTGCGCCTCGCCGAGTACAACTTGCTGCTTGACAACATCGAAGGTCTGGAGTCCGGCTGGAATCCGGAACACGCCGCCTCTCGGGCGGAGGTGGCTCAGTTCATGTGGAACTACATGCTGCTGACCTGGTTCACGCTCTGACAACCAGGGTCTTGTGGCCCCCGCCCCGTGACCACGCCTAACGCGAGGGCAGGCCCCCGCCGGTAGCTACCAAGCTTGGCCGCCGGGGGCTTCGTTTCTGGTCGATCTTGCTAGGCGTTTGCTAGGCAACCATCCGTCAGAGGGTGTCAGGACGCAGCAGGTGGACCCGCAGGGGGTCGAAAAAGTCCCTGCATAGGCCACGAATCCGACAAGAGCCGACAGAGCGCGTCAGGGGTGGCCTGTGTCTTAAACACCGTAGGGCTAAGCCCATGCGGGTTCGAGTCCCGCCTCCGGCATATAGCGATTAGCAGGCTCCACGTACGCTGTCTTCAGGGGATGCCGCGCCGCGTTCCGGGGCTTCGCCCGCTCAGGTCAGGGCAGCGGCAGGGGCAACGGACTCAGCAGCGTGGCGAGGTCGGTCTTATTCAACTGGAAGAACGGGTCACGTCTGGCGGGGTCGGTGACGTTTTGCGGCTCGCTGCTTCTCCAGCCGTAGTTGCAGCGGGTGCAACGGTAGATCTCCCAGGCGCCGCTGCCGTCGGGAGCCCTGGCCACGACTTCTACATCGCCGTCGATGCACCGCACGCATTTCATTCGCCGACCCCGCCGTTCTTTTGGCATAGATCCGACTGCAGGTCCGCCAAAAGCCTCTGGAAGTGGGCCGCTCCTTCGATGGCGTCCACGGTTCTCACGTCTCGCATCGTGGGCTCCGGAAACACGGGGGTGGTGCAGTCGATGATCACCTTGCAGCCCATGCCGGCCGGCATCGAACCTGGGTCGAGCGGATGGCCGGGGGTGCCGGGGACGACGAGCACGTCCTGCGCTCCCCGGATGCGTGTCGACATGGCCCACATGACCTGGTTCAGGTCGAATGGATCGACGTCGCCGTCGACCAGGATGATGTTCTTGATATTGGCGATGCCGTGAGGCGTGGAGGCGGCGCGGAAGGCCATCGATTTCGCGTACCCGCCGAACCGGCTGCTGGTGGCGATGATAGTCGTCAGACCATGCTGGTAGAGGGCGTTGACCGCCGTCACCTCGGGCATCGTCTCCTTGATCTGCCGATAGATGGGGATGCAGGTGGGGAGACCGAGCAGGGTGTCGCACTCGCTCCACGAACGGCCGATGTAGAGGTTCTCCAGGATCGGATCGGCCCGGTGGGTCACCCGCTTCACCCTGATCATCACCTGGCGCCGAGCGCCCGAGTACCCCCCGGTGAACTCCCCGAACGGACCCTCCGGCACCCGAACCCCTGGCACCACTTCGCCCTCCAGCACGAACTCTGCCCCTGCCGGAACGTCGAGCTTGCCGTCGTAGGTCTTGCCCAGTTCGAGGGGCGTGCCCCTCAGCGCCGCGCTGTACTTGTACTCCGATTGGTCGTACTGCAACGGGGTGCTCGCCATGAGGCTGAGCATCGGATCCACTCCGAGACAGACCGCGACCGGAAGCGGCTGACCTTGTTTCTCGGCCTTGCGGATATGGGCGGCGATGTCGTGGAACGGGAGGGCCTGCATGGCCAGGGTGTCCTGGTCGAGCACCTGCAAGCGGTAGATGCCCACGTTCTCGGTGTCGAGGTCACCGGGACGGTCGGGATCGTTGGAGACCACCGATGCCTTGGAGAGATAGAAGCCCCCGTCGTGCTCGTTGATCTTGCAGAGCGGGAGCAACTCCAGCAGATTGAAGTGTCGCTCGAGCACGACCTGCCGGCACGCAGGATCATCCACCCATATCAGTTCGCCCGGGTACGCGTCCCAGCGCCGGTCGATCTCGTAGAACTGCTCCTTGAGTCCGGCCGTCTTCGGCATGCCGAGCATCAGCGCGTGGTTTGCCCACGAGCCGTGCACGTTCACGACCAGTCGCTTGCCTCGGTAGCCTCGGATGCTGTGGAGCATGACGGCCGGACCGGTGGGCCCCATGTCGGCCGCTCCCCGCATGAGGGCCCGCACGTCGGGTTCGGGCGACAACTCGTCGCTGTAGTGGACGAGTTGACCCTCGCGCTCGAGTAGGTCGAGGAAGCTCCGAAGATCTCTGAACACAGGCCCTCTCCTATGCCCATGATGCCACACCGGCACATCGACCATGCCGGCGACGGTGCTCGATCGTCTTCCTGCATACAGCTTGACACAGAACTCTTCGCAGTGCTTCCCGCTGCGCTGGTTTGCGATATGTGAGGGCCCTCTCGTAGGGCTATGCCCGTGCGGGTTCGAGTCCCGCCTCCGGCATATCGGCACTGTGCGGACTTGTGTAACATGTAGTGTTCTCCGGGTACACACCGTGTGACCCGCATTCATCGAGGAGGACACTATGCTTGTTCGTAACCGGATGTCTCGCTATCCCGTCACCACCAATCCCGCGGCGAGCGTTCCTGACGCGCTGCAAGTGATGCAGGGGGCCAGAGTGCGGCGCTTGCCGGTGGTCAACGACAAAGGCAATCTGGTGGGAATCGTGTCCCAGGAGGATCTGTTCCGAGCCTTGCCCTCGAACGCCACCTCGCTCAGCAAGTACGAAATCCCCTACTTGCTGGATAGGATAACGATCGAAACGGTGATGACCCGCGATGTCATCACGGTTACCGAGGATACCCCACTGGAAGAGGCCAGCCGCATCATGGCCGACAACGGGATCGGCGCCCTGCCCGTCATGCGGGATGGCAGGTTGGTGGGCATGATCAGCGGGCGAATCATCGGAAACCTACTGGCCGATATCTTTGGCGCCCGGAGACACGGTGTTCGTCTCACGGTCGTCATCCCCCAGATCGAGGGGACGTTGGCCGACATCACCGGAGCGGTCGCCGGTCTGGGTGGCCACTTCGTCGCCCTCGGTGAGGTCGAGGAACCTGAAACGAACCAGGTGTTCGTCACCATGAAGGTGCAGGGTGCGTCTCGCGACGCCATAGTGGCAGCTATCAAGCCGCTGGTGCTCGAGATACTGGACGTGCGCGAGTCATAGCGTCCTATGTGATCGGTCGGCTGGGATCTCCGGGAGGGGCTGGGCCAGCTAGGGCCCAGTTCGCCCCTCCGGCACGAGTGGCGCGCATAGCGCAACAGGCTCACGTCCAAAGAGGTGACTCATGGGACTCTTTGACACGGTAGCGGGCAAACCAGCCGCGAGCGGGTCGACCATCCACCTGGAGGGCAAGGAGCAGGTCAGCGTCGTCGAGGCGGCCTACCCCCAGGAGGCAGTCGAGCGGGTTGCAGGGCGCGACCCTGAAGAGAGCCTCGGGGTGAGTTTCCCGGCGACGCTCGTGCCAGAAACGACCAACCCTGACGATCCCAACGCGATAGCCGTCCAAGGTGAGGGACGGACCGTCGGACACCTGATCTCGAGAGGACGCCGTCGGGTACCTAGCTGTGCTCGATCGGAGCAGGTGGTGGGGCCCGCTTCGCCAGCTCTTGGTCTACGAGAGGTCAACGAGCGCAATGTATGGTCCCTCTTCGGGGACACCCGCATGCGTCCTGATTGGTGGCTGCCAAGTTCGGCCAGCTGGGGCTAGTGTCCTAGCAGACTGACTTCACCCCCAGTGGATACGCCACCCGACACCAAGACCTGCCTCAAGTGTGGCAGGCTACTACCCGCGGCAGAGTCCCCCTCCGGGACTCTTGGCGTTGCTTCCGACGACTGCAGGACATGCCAGTGGGAGCGGCTCTCTCACATTCCGAAGGCCGATCTCGGCAAGACCGACGCGCACCGGAGCTCACATCAAGACGCGGATCCGGATGTCTTTCGGAACGGTTGTCGTCGCTACTATGGAGAGAACCGGGAGCGGGTACTGGAGCGCATGCGCCGCCGCTCTACGGGCCGAGCCGAGGCCGGGTACATCGAGTTCGGAGCGCAAATGCTGAAACGCCGCGGCCCCAGACACGGAGCGGGAGGGTCGCATAGCATTGAGGATGTCGAGCGGCTCTACGACGAGCAGGAGGGCCGCTGCTTCTATTGTGGGAAAGAGTTGAACGCCGCATATAGCCTTGACCACAAGACCCCGCTAAGCGGGGGCGGGACTGACTGGCCGGAGAATCTCTGTTGTGCCTGCGAATGGTGCAGTTCTCGTAAGCAGAACAAGACGGCAGAAGAGTTCACGGAGTACCTGATCAACTTGCGGAGAGGCTCCTAGCGGGTGATGAGTTCTGGCGGCCTCTTGCGTCCCGGCCCGATCGTCAGCTATCAGGCTCCGCCCAACGGGGCTGTCTTCTGCCGACCGGTTGCCGACCTTCCAGCCGTCCAGCCTCGTACCGTGTTGCAGGCGTGCAGGCATTACTCCTGACAACTCGATGGAGAGAAGGCAAACCGGGTTCGCCTATTTCGACAATACGGAAGGGAAAGACCCTAGAAATGCACTTCCAGAAACGCTTTCACCCGCGCTCCCCATTCTCGCACGGTGTTGTACCTGCGGTCAGGGTCGGACTGGATGTCGGCCGGAACCCCCACGGCGTCGATACCGAGGGAGCGAGTGATGTAGACTGCCCGAGAAAGGTGGTAGCGCTGCGTGGATACAAGCGCGGTTCGTGCGCCCAGCGACGTCAGTGCGTTCGCCATGGTTTCGTATGTGGTCGAGCCCGCAGGGTCGGCAAGGACGTCACTCTCGGGGACGCCGTTTGCTTTGGCATAGGCGACCATGAATCTCACTTGCTCAGGATAACCGGAGAGGTAGAGCGCTTTTGCCTTGCCGTCACGGTAGAGACGAACGGCCGTCGCCATGCGGTCAACGGCCAAGGGAGTAGGGATGCCATCGGGCCGAATGGAGCCGCTCGGTACGATGACGACTGACGCCGGAGGAACGGCAGCGGGTTCGTTCACTACGAAGGGCTCGGTCTCATGCAGGATGAGCAGATTGACCGCTAGGGTGAACAAGGCCGCAAGGACGATGAGTCCTGCCACGCCGACCAATGCCCAGCGGGCCACGTGCTTGGCAAGTCGCGCTCTCGGTCCCATGATCTCCATTTCTGCTTCCTCGTGCCACAGGCAGGGGTACACGGGCTACTAGGCTGGCTGCCATGCAGGAAGTGGCCACCTCGCAAGTGCAGCCCCAACTGCCCCCCGTCGCCGCTGAGCGACTCCTGACCTTGCTGCCGCCGAGGGTCAATGGCGTGGACGATGGTGCGGCGCTTTCTAGTCAAGGGACTGGGGGCGATATGTCCATAGTGGTGATCGGGTTCATCTTCGGGAGCTCGCCGGACTCAGGAGAGGACCGGCTGTCGCGCTATAGTGGGAAGCTGAACAACGAATGGGGTCAGGTCAGATTCGATCTGCCTTCTTTCTTCGGGCCTTGGTGTCACACCATGGCCGGCGGGGGGAATCAGCGCCCCCGTCTTGTGGGGGGATGAACATGAGCATCTCGCGCCGCGCCGGTCTGATGGTCTCAGTAGTCACCGCTCTCGTTCTGACCCTGTCTGCGATCTTGCCGGTAACAAGCGCGCTGGCTTTCCCTGACGTCGGCAACCTCCATCCCTACTATGACTCGATAGGTGATCTGCCAGCGCGGAGGATCCTCCGCGGCCTTGCGGACGGCAGTTTCCGGCGTGACAACCTCGTCACACGTCAGCAGTTCGCCAAGCTGATCGTCCTGTCGCTGAGGCTTCCCGTGACGGAAGACGCCCAGTCCAGGTTCACCGACGTGCCGAGCGAGGTCGACCCGGCCGACCCCTTGTATCCCGGACACTACATCGCGGTTGCCGCGGAGAACTCCATCGTCAAGGGCTACGACTCCACGCACTTCGGCCCCGGAGACAACGTCAAGCGCGCACAGCTCCTGACCATGGTTGCGCGCGCCATCAGGAGTCTCTCCAGCCTCCAGTTGGCGGAGCCGGACTCCGCCTACTTTGCCGGGGGTGGGAACCTGGCCTCGTTCACCGATGCCACTCATGGTGCCAATGTGCATGTAGCGGAGTTCAACGGATTGCTGGACGGAATCGCGCGGCAGGGTTGGGACCCCTATGGATACGCCACTCGCGGCGAGGCGGCCCAGATCCTTGACAACATGATCTGGAAGACTAACAGGCGCCAAGTGCAGATGGAGGCTGACGGGACAGGCGACTACGAGAGACTCGAGGATGCGGTTGCCTGGGTGCGCAGCGGCGTCATCATCAACCTGGCGGCAGGGACGTACTCGGTCGATACGCGAATAGACTTGAAGAGCGGGGTGAATGTTCAAGGCGCGGGAGTGGATGAGACGGTGCTCTCCATGCCGGCCGAGTCTTATCCCACCGGCCTGCTCACGGGTCAAGGAGTGGAGGAAGTGGCCATCCGCGACCTGACCATCAGATCTCCCGCCGCCCGTGGCTCCGTGTTCGCCCTGTGGTTCTCAAGCTACTCTGATGTGACCATTGAGCGGGTCAAGGTGCTCAACTGTACGTATGCCCTCAAAGCCGATACCCAAGGAACCGGGTTGGTCGTGCGCGACCTCACTGCCCGAGCCTGTGGGCAGATCTACATCTCCAATCTGAACGGAGGACTGTTCGAGCGTCTGGATCTGGAGATGGTGAGCGAGCGCTTCAACGATAGCGCCTCCCATGCCCTCTACGTCGCCGCGAACAACCACCACCTCGTCTTCAATACCGTGCGGGCGGTGGGGGGGAGCGGATGGACCGTGCAGCTGTATCACTCCGGCAGTCCCAGTACTGACATCAGTTTCGATGGTCTGACGGTGAGCGGGCGGTTGGCCGTGGTGGTCGGGGAGGGGTTCGGTAACGTGAGTTTCAAGAACGTCACCGCCACGGCCACGACCGGAGACGCGCCCGTCTTCGACATCTCGGACGGTCCTCTATCTGTGGACGGATTCGTGGCCTCTGGGGGCGCCGCTTTGGTGGGAGGGGAGACATCGAAAGCGGTCACCTTTCGCAACGGCACATACAGCGGACCACGACCCATCGCCGACCCGGCCAGCCTGCCTAATCTTGTCTTAGAGAATGTGAACTAGGGCGCCGGGATCAATCGCCATCACCGGTGACGCCGCATTTTGTGGGTCGGCTTGTCGGCCTGCAAGGACAGATAGGACCTCCGCCCTCAATCGCGCCTACAACAAGAATGGGACCTGCACGATTACGGCGACGGTGAGTGGTGAAGGCGGATGTGTGGGCATCGACACCGTTGTGACGCGGGTGAAGTGAAACCGCAGGCGCCAGAGTATCAGTTACGCAGACGCCTCAGTATACCGTTGGGTCGTACACCGGCTCGTTCTGCGGGGGAAGCGATTCCGAACTGGGGGTGTCGAGGGTCTCGGTGTCCACCACCGGAGGGTCGACGGTTGGGACGTCGAAGCCGTCGGTCACCAACGTGGTGCTCTCAGTTGTCGACGTGGTGAGGTCAGGACTCGCCTTGTCGCTCGCGGGTGCCGTCGTGACCTCGGAGACAGCCGCGCTGGCCTGCGGGCCCACCGTCAGCTGTACTGGGACCGTGTACTGGTAGTACGCGGCCGTCATCCCGGTATAGGTGACCGTGATGAGGACCTTCGGTCGGTAGACACCTTGGGCGAGCGGCAATGTGATCCTGAGGTTGGCCTGGAGCTTCTCGCCGACTACCAGCGTGGCAGAACTGGGACTGGTGTTGTTCTGTCCCACCTTCCGGAGACCCACAGCCGTGATCGGCTGAATACCGGTGGTGGAGTCGGGAACGCGGGTCGCAGTCACAGTGATGGACGTCCCCGTCGGGAACGACGAAGCAGCTTGAACGCTGAACACGCGGGAGCATTGCACCTGGCTACCGCCGGAGGCATACCGGCCCAGGTCTACGCTGAGAGTCGCGTCCATACCCACGGCGGCGGGGGAGGTCGACGCCGCCCTGAGCCAGTAGCCCGTCAGTCCGGCAGGATCGGTCGACTGTGAGTACAGGTGGAGCCAGCTGCCCATGCTGTCGGTGCCGACGCGGACGTTCGAGGCACTGCTGCTGGTGAACGAAGCTCCCGAGGTGGGGAGCACCGTGGCGACCGCAATGATGCCCAAGATAGCGACAAGGAGAAGACGGTGGCGCATGGTCGTCTCTTCTACCGCCGTCTGCGCCGGAGATCGGTCGAGTCGGCGGGCGCGAGGACGCCCGTGCCTCCATCCGCGCACGCGCTTCCCTCCGATGCTTCGGAGTCAGACTCGGGAAACTCGCCCGCCTCCCGCCAGAGTTTCAGGAAGAGCGTGAACGCCAGCAGGAGCGCCAGTCCCACCAGCAAGATCGTACGCATGAGAGGCGACCCGAAGGTCAGGAGGACATAGCCAAGATAAGGTACCTGGAAGACGTACCTGGCCTGCTGGTCGGTGTCCAGGGTGAAGGTCCATGGGTCCGCAGATTCGTTGGCGTCCCCCTGGGTGTGGAAGAGGGGGGAGCCGTCGGCCTGGGAGTCGATGGAGATGATGCGGTGCGTCACCAGGTTGCCCCGGCCGGGAGGGCCGTAGGTGATAATGTCTCCGACCTCCAGTTCGCTCACCGGCACGATCCTGTCGATGGCGAGAGCTCCCTTGCCGATCGTGTCGGCCATGGACCCGCCTGTTATGGCGTAGGTGCGGAAGCCGAGAACGAACATGATCAGCCCGGCGAGCATCACCGCACACAGCGCCAGCACTGCGAGCCAGCGCAACGCCGCCCCTAGGCGATCTCGCTTCGCCAACTTCCCCGCGCGTCTCCTGTCAGCCCGCCGGAGAGGTTCCGGTGACTCGAGGTCACAGTCAGGGCCGTAGTCCACCGACATCTCTCTCATTGGGCCACCCCCGTGAACAGAATCGTCAAGGCGGTCGTCGCCCCCTGCAGTGACGGTGTTGCTTTGGCCAGCGGAAAGGTGACCGTGAAGCGATAGCTTCGCGTCGCGTCAAGTCCGAGCGGGTTCAGGGTCAGGGAGGTGAGACTGTCGATGGCGCCGCTCCACAGGGTGCTCGCCGTCGTAGTCACGTCTTCGATCTTCAAGGTGAGCGCTCCAGAGAGGTGTGCTGATGACGGGGTATCGGTGAGCGCGCTCGCAGCCAAGGTGCAACCCGCGGTGAAGTCGCCTTCGTTGGTGAGAGCGACGGTTCCGGTGATCGACTGCCCCGGGCGTAGTCCGGTCGCGTCGATCACGTAGGCGCCACCAGCGGAGTTGATCAGTCTGAGGTTGCCGGCAGTGAAGTCACCGCCCGGGTTGTGACTGTCTTTGGTGAAGGAGGCCCCCGAGGTCGCCATCAGTCCGGACAGTCCACACGCGGCCAAGAGCAGCACCAGGCCGGCCAAGAGCCAGGTGGAGGAAGGCCGGCTGATGGCCGGCCTTCCGCTCCGAGGGCGGCGCCCCGTGCGCCGCCCGGTCTCCTGGGACTGGTCTCCCAGCCTATGTGGCCAGGTTTGACTCACTACTGAACTGAAAGCCAGTCGAACTGGATGGACATACCGGCCTTCTTGTAGATGTTATCGCCCGTAGAATTGCTCCCCGGTGTGCCGCCGTCGGGGAAGGTGACCGTGAAGTCGTAGGTGTGTGCGGCTTCGGCAGCCCAGGTACCAAGCGCGATGGTGCCGACCGACTTGATGGACCCGTTGTATATCTCCGTTGTGCCTTCGTAGATCTCGAGTTGAAGGACGTCTGCCAGGTGCCCTCCGCCCGTTCCGACGGCTGTTTCTGCAAGGCTACTTGTACTGAGCGTGAACGTTCCGGCGAGGTCGCCGTCGTTCGTGATGGTCACGGATCCGGTAGCGGTATCTCCAGGCTTCATCTTACTCGCCGTCAGGATGGCCGAGCCGTCCTTGCTGTTGCTGTGTGAGAGATTGCCTGCGGTGAACGTGTTGTTCGGGTTGGCCGACGAGGCTGTGAATGTCGCCCCCGAAGCCATCACCGCGGCAGCCGCGATCGTGACCAGCACAATCGGCAGTATCAGGAGTAGCCGTCGACGCTTCTTCCGCTGCTGCCGAGCTTGATACCTTCGCATGTGAGATGCCTCCCATTCCTGTGTGTCGTGACCTGTGCCGCTGGTGAGCCGCTTGTCGGTCACACAGCGCGGTCGTCTTTCCATTCCTGCCGATTATCGGCCGGGTCTCCGGTCTGCTTTAGGGGCTTCGCGCAGGTCCGGAGAAATACCGGGATGGTATGCCCAAGGCGATACCGATGTGGGTACGAAGTCCCGGCTGAGGGAACTGTCGGATGTGCAGGGAGTTCTGATCTCTTCGGGCCGGACAGACCTCTAGTTCTGTTCCTTGAGATCCGGCTTGATGTAGCGGCCGTGCCGCGCGCGGCCGCACCGCTCTTGCAGCATGGAGGCGGCCAGTATCCGCTTCCGGTGATAGAGTCCAAGGGAAGTGAATGGTGCTGGGCGCGCGACGACCGACCGCGCGGGTAGTGACCCGGCCTGCTACCAGGAGGAGTGATGGACAAGATCGAAGTGCTTCCCTATCACTGCGGCATGAGCGTCGGTGACCTCGACGCAGCCATCGAGTGGTTCGACCGAGTATTGGGCTTCAGGCTCGACCGAAAGGAAGACTTCCTCGCCGACCAGGGTATCCACATCGCGTTCGTCAAGAACGGCGACTTTTCCATCGAGCTCTTCCAGCACGATCAGTCGCAGCCCGCCTCACCGGAGAGAAGCGTGCCGAACGAAGACATCCGTACCCGAGGGACCAAGCACATGTGCTTCCTGGTCCCGGATATGAACGCCATGCTGACGCATTTCCAGGCCAACGACGTGAAGGTGGTGCTGGGACCATTCGAGGCCCCCGGCTCGGTGGCCTGCTTCATCCATGGACCGGACGGCATCCTGATCGAGTTCATCCAGGAACGCTGACCTCGTCCCCGCGAAGGCTGATTCCGTGGAGATACTTACCTCTCTGGGTCTCTCCATGCCGGCCGGTCTCAACGCGTACATCCCGTTGCTCGCGGTGGCGCTGGGAGAGCGCTTCGGCTGGCTCAGCCTCCGCGAACCCTTCGACCTCCTGGGCTCGTGGTGGTTGATAGCCGTCATCGCCGTACTGCTGGCGGTGGAGGTCGTGGCCGACAAGGTGCCCGCGGTCGACAGCGCGAACGATCTGGTGCAGAGCGCCATCCGTCCGGCGGCCGGCGGTATCGTGGCGGTGGCGGCGTCCGGAGAAGCTTCCACCGTGAGTCCATGGTTGCTGGTGCTCGTCGGCGTGATCCTCGCGGGTGGCGTTCACGTGGCCAAGGCTACGGCGCGTCCGGCGGTCAACGCGACCACGGCAGGGGTGGGAGCGTCGATGGTCAGCACAGCGGAGGACACGGGTGCCGTCGCCATGTCCGCGGTCGCCATCTTCCTGCCGATCCTCGTCGTCTTCATGATCGCGGCCCTGGTGGTAGCGCTGGTGTGGCTGTGGCGGCGGGGACGACGCAACCGGCGCGAGCAGGAACGAGGGCGATACAGCGGATGAATACGAACGATCACGGGCACCGCGCCATCCTGGAGGCGATCGCTCGGAGGGCGATGCTCGAGCGAGGGCTGCTGCCGGACTTTCCGCCCGCGGTGCTTGCAGAGCTCCGTGCCATGCGGCCGCCCGCGGCTTCGAACGGGCAAGCGGTGCGTGATCTCCGGGATCTGCCCTGGGCTTCCATCGACAACGATGACTCGCGCGATCTGGACCAACTCACCGTCGGCCAGGCGATGCCGGGAGACAAGGTGAAGGTTCTGGTCGCTGTGGCCGACGTGGACGAGCTTGTGAGTCCCGGATCGGCAATAGATGGCCACGCCCGCCACAATACGACCTCGGTGTACACGCCCGGGAAGGTGTTTCCAATGCTTCCCGAGGAGCTCTCCACCGACCTCACCTCGCTGAATCCGAATGGGGATCGCCTATCGGTCGTGATCGAGATGGTCATCGGCGCGGACGGCTCGCTCGTGGACTCCGAGATCTATCGCGCCCTCGTGCACAACCACGCGAAGCTCGCCTATGACAGCGTGGCGGCATGGCTGGAGGGGACGGGGCCTGTCCCCGACCCGATAGGGGCTGTGGACGGACTGGCCGACAATCTTCGTATGCAGGACAAGGCCGCGGGGCGTGTGAAGAACCTGAGGCACGCCCAGGGCGCGCTCAGCCTGGAGACAGTGGAGGCTCAACCGGTCTTCGAGGGCGACACCATCACCCGTCTCGAAGTGCAGGAGAAGAACCGCGCCAAGGATCTCATCGCGGACTTCATGATCGCGGCGAACGGAGTGACCGCGCGGTACCTCTCGTCGAGACACCTGCCTTCGATCCGCCGGGTGGTGCGCAGTCCGCAGCGCTGGGACAGGATCGTCGACATCGCTGGGGAGCACGGCTTCAAGCTGCCGGCCGAGCCGGACTCAGAAGCGCTGGAGGAGTTTCTGGCCAAGGAGAGGGCTGCCGATCCCCTTCGCTTCCCTGATCTGTCTCTTACCGTTATCAAGCTTTTGGGCGCGGGTGAATACACCGCCGAGCCTCCGGATGGTGCAGCGCCGGGACACTTCGGCCTCGCCGTCAAGGACTACGCCCACTCCACCGCTCCCAATCGACGCTATTCCGATCTGCTGACACAACGCCTGCTCAAAGCCGCTATTGCCGGAGAACGATCGCCGTACAGTGAGGAAGAGCTGGCCGTCCTGGCGGCGCATTGCTCGAGGGTGGAGAACATTGCCGAAAAGGTGGAGCGTCAGGTGGGCAAGTCGGCGGCGGCGCTTCTACTGCGATCGAGGATAGGGGAGGAGTTCGAAGCCCTCGTGACGGGTGCCGCTAGCAAGGGCACCTGGGTGCGCCTGCTCAAGGTGCCGGTCGAAGGCAAGCTCACCGGTGGATTCGAAGGCGTGGACGTGGGCGACCGGGTTCGTGTGCGCCTGATATCTGTCGATGTTGCGCTGGGATATCTTGATTTCGAGAGGGCGCCCTAGATTTCGAGTCCGGGTTGCGCCCGTGGCCGTCGGAAGAAGCCGGTATCATTCTCAAGAAAACGAAGGAATGGGGTGCTTCACACATGCAGGAATTCGAACAGGAAACAGCGGTTGCCGGAGACGAGGACGTACAGGCGGCGGCTGTGGCCGTCGAGGCGGTGGAAGTGACCGAGGAGGCGACGGTTGTGGTCGTCGAGGCGGAGATCGAGCAGACGTTGACGCGGACGCAGGTCATCTCGCGTCTCAAGGCGATCGTGCTCGAACTCGAGGGCGGGAGCCTGGTCCTCGGGGGTGTGCCCGTGGACGAGTTGGCCGACGAGGTAGATTTCGAGATCGAGTATTCCGCGAAGGATGGCAAGCACGAGCTTGAGATCGAACTCGAGTGGTAGCCCCGCGGCTTGGTTCGGGCCTGTCCTCGTAGGTCAGCCCGAAGCGGTGGTCTCGAAGGTGAACGAAAATGACTTTCCAGACTTGAGATCGCCGCTGTCGATCGCTTGGGGGGTGAGCGGTTGAACGATCTGGGGGAGTCCACCACGTCACGGCGCAGGATCCCTTGGAGACGCCTGCTGATCTGGGGTCTTGTCGGCGTGTTCGTGGTGCTGATGGTCTCAGGGGGTGCCTTCTACCTGTGGTTTCGTAGCCAGGTGGGGAGTGCGAACGCGGATGTAGACCCAGCCGCCATCCAGGCGCTCGAGTCCGAGCCGGCAACCGGCTCAGACGTGACGACGCCCGGCGACACCACTCCGATCGAGGTCCCGGAGACCCCCACGGGCACGAACCTTGTGCTCCTGGGGGCGGACAACAAGGAGAGTGATGGAGGCACGCCTGCCCGCTCGGACACGATAATGCTGGTCCATGTGGACCCCGAGGGCGACTTCCTTTCCATCCTGTCGGTGCCCCGGGACTTGCAGGTGAACGTGCCCGGACATGGGTTGCAGAAGATGAATGCCGCATACACGTATGGCGGTGCGGCTCTCGTGATCCGGACGGTGCAGGATGAGTTCGGAGTGGACCTGGACCACTACGTCGAGTTGGACTTCAACGCCTTCAAAGAGATCACCGATGCCCTGGGGGGCGTCTATGTGGATGTCGATCGCCGCTACGACGACGGGAAGATCCAGTTGGACCCCGGATATCAGCTTCTGGATGGGTTGAACGCTCTGAGATTCGTCCGTACCCGCCACGATACCAACATCGATTTCGGTCGCATGCAGCGGCAGCAGCGCTTCATCACCGCGCTCCGCGAACAGGCTATGGGCTGGAATCTGCCCCTCAAACTGCCCGCACTGGTCAAGAGTCTTTTTGGCAACATCATCAGCGACCTGAGCGCCAATGAGTTCCTGAAGCTGGCCTACTGGGCAGTCGGACTCGAAGGCAGTCGCATCAAGATGGCGAGCGTCGTCGCGGACATCGGCACCGTCGATGGGGTCTCCTACGTCCTTGCCTCCGACAAGGAGAAGGCCGCCGCGGTGGAGGGCTTCTTGACCCCGCCGAAGGCGACCGCCATCGAAGAGGAAGAATCGCCCGGCGAGCAGGTCACACCTCCGTCGACCACCCTGGAGGCCGTCGCATTGACCGGGGTGTCGGTCGACGTCATCAACCGCACGGGTCGCACCGGGCAGGCCGCGCTGGCGGCTGTCTGGCTTGCTCGCCAGGGGGCGAGTGTCGCAAGCGCCCGGGATACCAGCAAGCGCGCCCTTGAGGGTACCGAGGTCGCCTATCCGTGGGGCAGTCGGGGAGATGCTCAGCTCGTCGCCCAGGCCTTGGGGATAGAGGACGTACGGGAAGTCTCCTCGCTGGGCCGCGTGACGGTGACTCTCGGCGTGTCGTACGGGATCACCCACGAACAGCTTGCTTCTGTGGCAGTCATCTCAGTGCCGGACAGCAGCCAATGGAGCGCTTTGGCGAGGGAGGTGGACTTTCCCGTGGCGGCCCCCTCGTACTTGCCGGCCGCCTGCCGCTATTCCTTCTCTCACAGCTACGACCTCACGGTCGGCGCGGGGACCTCACCGGCCTTTCGCGTCGGGTACCGATACGGCGATGAGGACCAGTTCCTCGGCGTCAGCGGGACCACCTGGCTTGATGCTCCCCTAGCCGGCGCCGGCGAGGAAGTGCAGGGCGACGGCGTCCTGTTCACCGTGGTCGGCGCCAGCGCCAAGACCGACCGCGTCTGGTGGACAAGGGATGGTGTTCTCTACTGGGTATCGAACACGCTGCTCTACGAGTTCAACAGAGAAGACTTGCTGGCTGTCGCGATGTCGATGGCGGAGGTTTCCAAGCCCTGACCGCATGGTCCCATGCTTTACGAGAACCTTACGGGGCTCCCGGTAGAGTCCCGGCAACCTCCCTGGGGAACGGAACTCCCTTGGGGAACTCAAGGTCCTCCTACTGCAAGGAGCTCATGTGGCTTATTCAGCCGAGATCAGCCGACAGAATCCCGCCTGTTTCGTCTTCCTGGTCGACCAATCGGGCTCGATGGCGGACGCCATAGGCCATTCGGAGGGTGAGCCCAAGGCGAAGGCCGAGGTCCTGTCCGACGCGATGAATCGGCTCCTTTCCGAGGCCACCATGCGCTGCTCGAGAGAGGACGGCATCCGAGACTACTTCTCCATCGCCGTCATCGGATACGGGGCCCAGGTCGGCCCGGCGTTGGGAGGGACTCTGGGAGGCCAAGAACTGCTCCCTATCAGTCAGATCGGAGACAACCCCGTCGCGGTAGTGGACCGGGAGAAGTTGCTCCCCGACGGAGCGGGCGTGCTGCTAAGCCAGCGGGTCAGATTCCCGGTTTGGCTGGAGCCTGTCGCCAGCGGCAAGACGCCCATGTGTGAGGCCTTCCGTCAGGCGATCCACATCGTGGAGGATTGGGTGTCCGACCATCCCCATTCGTTCCCACCCGTTGTATTGAACATCACCGATGGCCAGTCGACGGACGGCGACCCCTCGAGCCTCGCTTCATCGCTGACGTCGATGCAGACCGAGGACGGAAACGTCCTCCTCTTCAACATGCACGTTTCCTCCGAGGGCGGGGCGCAAGAGGCCAAGTTCCCCGATTCGAGTGACGGCCTCCTCGACGACTACGCCGTCCTTCTGTACGGCATGTCCAGCATCCTCCCCGCCCAGATGAGGGAGTCGGCGAGCGAGTTGGGGGTTCCCACCAGTGCCTCGTCCCGCGGCTTCATCTACGAAGCGGACCCCGTGGCCGTCGTTCAGTTCCTTGAGATCGGGACCAGGGCGGGCGAACTTCGCTGATGACCTGGCGCCCCGACTGCTCGGTCTTCCAGGTGGTGAAGGCCGGTAACGAGCCGGGCCAATGCGACGATGCGGCGGCGTTCAAACTGCCCGTCTCCAAGACGCCCCTGCGGGCCGCCGTCGCAGATGGAGCTACCGAAGCGATGTTGAGCGGGCTGTGGGCCAGATGCCTGGTCAAGGCTGCCTGTGCTTCGCCTTCGCCATGGCAGCCGGACAGGACGCTCAAGCGCGCGCGGGGATACTGGCAGACCGAGCGGAACGGCTATGTCGCCGAGCGTAAGGAGTGTCGGCCGCTCAAGTGGTATGAGGAGACCGGTCTGGCCAGGGGCTCGTTCGCAGCCTTGTGCTGGGTCGAATGCCAAGCCAAGTCCACTCTCTTCTCGCGGAGAGGGAGCTACTCCGCCGCTGCTGTCGGAGACGTCTGTCTCTTCCACGTGCGCCGCGGTGGGTTGCTCGATTCCTTTCCGCTGTCGGTGGGAGCAGAGTTCGGTGACCGGCCCGCGCTGCTGGCTACGGATGCGGTCGTACCCCCGACTTTCAGCGTGAAGCACGGCTACTGGCGGTCCGGGGATGTCCTGCTACTCGCCTCCGACGCTCTAGCCGCCTGGCTCCTGGCCAATGCGACCGTTCCCGCTGTCTGGGAGAGGATCGTCGGTACGCGTTCGAACGCATCCTTTTCGAAGTTCGTGGCGGCCAACCGTCGCCGTGGTGAGCTCCGTAACGACGACGTGACGCTGCTCCTGATCAAACCATGACCACGAACCCGGCATCCAACCACCTTTCGATGCCGAACGCGACCGACTATCGCGACGCCTTCCAGCATCCGGCGCAGGCCTTCATCGACCCCTTCCTGAAGCGTGGGAGGGCGGAGTGTGACGCACTGGGTCTGCCCCGCGCGGCGAGCGGCAACTTCGCGAGCGTCTTCTACTTCACCTCTCCGGGCGGCCACCGCTATGCGGTGAGGTGTTTCCGCAAGCACGTCGACGACAGGCAGAGACGCTACGGGGCGATCAGCGATGCTCTCTACGGAGTGCGGTCCTCGTGGAAGGTGCCGTTCAAGTACCTGCCGGGCGAGGTGACCGTGGGGGGCCGCACCCATCCCATCATATGTATGGAATGGGTGGACGGGGTCGGCTTGGATAAGCACATCAAGGAGCATCTGGCGGACCGGGCGGCGCTGCGGGCGACGGCTGACGCCTTTCTGCAGTTGGCAGACGATCTGCGCGCCGAAGGCCTTGCCCATGGGGATCTGCAACACGGCAATATCCTGGTGACGCCGGCCGGGCTGCGGCTCGTCGACTACGACGGCGTGTACGTGCCGGCTCTCGCGGGTAGCAAGGCGAGCGAGTTCGGCCACCGCAATTACCAGCACCCCGAAAGGAGGGTGCGCCCCGACTTCTTTGGGCCGTCCTTGGACAACTTCTCGGTGTGGGTGGTCTACCTGTCTCTCATGGCCGTCGCGGCCGAGCCGACCCTATGGGCCTCGGTCGGCGGGGGCGACGAATGTCTCCTCCTGCGCGAGGAGGACTTCCGGAACCCGAACGAGTCGAACTCGTTGCGCCTTATCGCCTCCATCCCATCCACGGAGACACAGAACCTCCTCTCGCATTTCCTGGCCGTCGTGAAGCTGCCGCTGGAGCAGGTTCCCGTACTCTCCGAGGAGCACTGGACGACCAGGGGACCCGGGGTCCTCACGCCGTCTTTCCGACAGTCTGGCAGCCGACAGGCCACGGGAGAACCATGGTGGAAAGAAGCGCTACGCGAACGAAACCGGCCGCCGGGAGTCGACCCCAAAGCCGCGCAGCAGCCGGCCGACGGGAGTGTTGCGCCGCAGCCGGCGCAGCCTCCTGGGCCGCAGTCGGTGCCGCCTCCGCGACCGGGGCCACCACCGGCTTCGCAGCCGGTGCAACCGGCGGCGCCTCCGCGACCGGAGTCGCCCGCTGCTCGAGGGAGCCACTCGGGAGAACGAATTGCCTTGCTGGTGGCGACGATCTGCATCGGGTTCGTATTGGCGGTGGCCTTTCTGGCCCTTGCTTCCGCTGAGTCGGTTCCATTTCCCGCCGCCGGCTTGGTGGCGATCTTGTTCACGTTGGACGTCGTCGCGCTGCTGGTGCTGGTCGGCTATCCGTTTGGCGACGCTGGCAGGAAGCCGCCCGACCGCGGAATCTGACCGGCTGATCCGTCCGGTCCCGCGCGCATCAAGTCTCGTAGGTCAGGCCGAATCCGTACGGATAGGCGGCGGCTACGCCCAGATGGTCGAGCAGCGCCTGCCCGTGGAACTCGCCGTATTCCACCGCCGAGGCATCGGGGTCGAAGGGCGGCAGGTGGTCGGCACTGGTGGGGATGGCGAAGGGGAGGCGACCGGTGGGCTTCTCGCGGCCGAGGACTATGTCGGCGAGAGCGTGGCCGCCCTCCATGCCCGGGTACCACAAGATGAGGATCCCCGGCACCGAATGGCGCCACCGCTCCATCACGACGGCCGACCCGCACATGAGGACGACGATGGTCCGCTCGTTGGCAGCAGCCACGGCCTGAATGAGCGCCTCTTCGTCCTCGTGAAGCGTCAACGAGCGGCGATCGCCTCCGCCGAAGAACCCGCCCTCCCGGCGCCGCAGCCGGGCGGCGGCGAGCAGGGCCTTGGGGATGAGCCGCAGGGGCGGCCGGGGCAGCAGCTTCCGGAAGCCCGGGGGAGGGAACTCGCCCATGTATTCGCCCTCGTCGCGGTAGTCGTAGCCGGCGATCACGATGGCGGCATCGGTGCCGGAGGCGAGGGCAGCGGCGCGCCCGGGCTGCGACCCGTCGTCGTGCACCACGTCCGCGCCCAGCGGCTCCAGGGCGGCGCGCAGTCCCTCTAACGGCGTCACCACATATGGAGCTCTCACCTGGCTCGAGCCGTGGTCTCCGGTGTTGGGGACGTTCGCGAGGCGGCCGATCACGGCCAGGCGGCGCAATCCCCGCGGGTCGAGGGGGAGGACCGGCCGCGGCGTCGCACCGGACGGCGCCAAGAGGCAGGACAGCGACGAAAGCGCGGGCCCGGAGAAGGAGTCGCCGCTCCTCACCGCTTCGTTGCGCAGGAGGACGATGCCCTTGGTGGCCGCCTCTCGCGCCAGGGCCCGGTGCTCGTCGCAGGCGATGACCTCGGCGCCGTACTCGCCGTCACCGACTGCGGCAAAGCGCAGTTGCTGGCGGATCAGGCGCAGAGCGGCATCGTCGACTCGTGCCTGGGGGACGGCCCCGCGCGCCACAGCCCGTGCTACCCGATCGTCGATGAAGATGCGGGCGGGCATCTCCAGGTCGAGGCCGGCGTTGACCGCCGCAACCCCGTCGCGGATGCCGAACACCCAGTCGCTCACCACGAAGCCTTCGAAGCCCCAGCGTTCTTTGAGGATCGACGTGAGCAGCCGGTGGTTCTGCCCGCACCACTCTCCGTTGAGTGAGTTGTAGGCCGACATGACGGAGGCTACTCCCTCGTCGATCACTCGCTTGAAGTGGGGGAGATAGACTCGATCGAGCACCTCGGGGCTGACGCGTACGTCCACCTTGAAACGCGAGTCCTCGATGCTGTTACAGGCGAAGTGCTTGGCACAACCCATCACATGCCTCTGCAACCCCCGGATGAAGGCCGCGCCCATCTCGCCTATGTGCTCCGAGTTCTCGCCGTAGGTCTCCTGCGCGCGTCCCCAGCCCGGATGACGGAGAAGGTTGAGGCAAGGAGCCAGGCAGACGTTGGCGCCCTGGGCGCGCGCCTCCCGCCCGATGGCTTCGCCTATGCGCTCCTCGAGATCGTAGTCGAAGCTCGCGGCTCTCGCTATGGCGACGGGAAAGCAGGTGGACACTCCGCGGGCGACCCCGCGCGGACCGTCGACGAAATACAGCCCGCCGAGGCCCAGCCTGGGAACAGCGGCGGCCGAGTACAGCGGCGGCTGGTAGTCGGCAGCGTCGCCTGCTGGGCCCGCGGCGCCGAGCATATCCTTGTAGAGATCCTGGTCTCCGGCGAGCAGGCGCAGTCTCTCTGCCGGCGTCATCAGTTCCAGCAATTCGCGGGCGCGGGCTTCGATCTGTGGTGCTACAGTCGTCGTGGGGCCTCGCTCTCAGGTGGATGTGGGAATTATACGACGGTCACCTGGGCGGACGACACGGCGAGTGGGCGGCGGGCGACCGGAACTCATCGCGAACGAATACTTTGTTCGACCTCCTTCTCGTCGCCGGAGGGGTGGGACTCTTCAGAATGTAGCTCCTTCGGCCGGACCGACTATGCCGCTCATCGCCCGGTCGACCTTGACCCGACCCGGGCCTTGTGAGACAAAGAGGCCTTGGACAAAGAGGCCTTCGATCGAGCGCGCTGGAGCCGACAGCGCCCCACAGCCGAACAGTGAGGAGCAACGATGACCGGTGGAGCAGGCGCCCCAGTGCCGGACCCGAGCGCGACCCAGGACCAGCAGGGGCAGGAGCGCCAGGACCAGCAGGTCGAGCGTCAGGACTTTCTCCGGGAGATCGTCCAGCAAGACCTGGACTCGGGCCGCATCACGGCTGTGGTCACGCGCTTCCCACCCGAGCCCAACGGCTATCTCCACATCGGCCACGCCAAGTCCATCTGCCTCAACTTCGGCATCGCCCGCCAATACGGCGGCCAATGCAATCTGCGCATGGACGACACCAACCCCACCAAGGAAGATGTCGAGTACGTCGACTCCATAACCACGGACGTGAAGTGGCTCATCGACGGCTGGGCCGACCACTGCCTGGGTCTGAAGCCGACCGGCGGGGTGGCGGAGACGCGCGATGCTGGCGGCCGGGAGGACTTCTACCTTCCCGCGATAATGCCGGCCGACACCGCTGGCCGGGAGTTGGAGCCCTTCTACGCCTCCGACTACTTCGAGCCGCTCTACGAGTACGCCCTCGAGTTGATCCGCCGGGGCAAGGCTTTCGTCTGCGACCACTCGGCCGAAGAGGTCGACACCATGCGCGGCGCGCCCGACCGCCCGGGGGAGGAGAGCCACTACCGCGGCCGCTCCGTGGAGGAGAGCCTCGACCTGTTCCGGCGCATGCGCTCCGGCGAGTTCCCGGACGGCGCCTGCACTTTGCGGGCCAAGATCGACATGGGCGCGCCCAACGTCTGGTTGCGCGACCCGGTGCTCTATCGCATCCGCCACGCCTCGCACCACCATACGGGCGACGCCTGGTGCATCTATCCCATGTACGACTTCGCCCACGGCCTCAGCGACTACATCGAAGGCATCACGCACAGTATCTGCACGCTCGAGTTCGAGGTGCACCGGCCGCTCTACGAGTGGATCCTGGAGGCTCTGGATCTGCCCCGCGTCCACCCGCGTCAGCGCGAGTTCGCGCGCCTCAACGTCACCTATACGATCATGAGCAAGCGCAAGCTGCTCCGGCTCGTCCAGGAAGGGTTGGTGCACGGCTGGGACGACCCGCGCATGCCCACCATCTCGGGTATGCGCCGGCGCGGCTATCCCGCGGAGGCCATCCGCGCCTTCTGCGACCGTATCGGGGTCGCCAAGCGCGAGAACATGGTGGAACTAGGCCTGCTGGAGCACTTCGTGCGCGACGACCTCAACCGACGGGCCCCAAGAGCCATGGCAGTGCTGCGGCCGCTTCGGGTGGTCATCGAGAACTACCCCGAGGGTCAGACGGAGGAGTTCGAGACTGTCAACAATCCTGAGGATCCCGGGATGGGCACGCGCAAAGTGCCCTTCTCCGGAGTCGTGTACATCGAGCAGGACGACTTTCGCGAGGTGCCGCCTCCCAAATATCACCGTTTGAGTCCGGGCGTGGAAGTGCGGCTCCGTTCCGCCTACCTCATCACCTGTACCGGGGTGGTGAAGGATCCTCAGACCGGAGAGATAGTCGAGGTGCGGGCCACGTACGATCCGGCTACGCGCGGCGGCGACACGCCTGACGGGCGCAAGGTCAAGGCCACTATCCACTGGGTGTCGGCGGAGCACGCGGTGGACGCCGAGGTGCGCCTCTACGACACGCTGTTCTCGGTCGAGAACCCGGACGACGTGCCCGAGGGGGAGGACTTCACCCAGACTCTCAACCCGCATTCGCTGGAGACCCTGCGGGGCTGCAAGCTCGAGCCCTCGCTGGCGGCAGCCGCCCCGGGGGCGCGCTATCAGTTCGAGCGGCTGGGCTACTTCTGTGCTGATGCCGAAGACCACCGGCCCGGCACCCCGGTGTTCAACCGCGCCGTGACCTTGAAGGATGCGTGGGTCAAGATCGAGAAGAAACAGGGTCGGGGCTGATCACCGGTGATGACGCGCTGGGCTTGAGCGGCGCCGCGATGGTAAACTCGCTGCCGATGCGCCCTCGGTGGCCCGTGGTCCCCATTCTGACGCGGCGCATCGACCATTTTGCCCGATGGTGTAACGGTAGCACGACTGACTCTGGATCAGTTAGCCAAGGTTCGAATCCTTGTCGGGCAGCCTCTCTTCTCGTGACGGTCGGGCGCGCGCCGGGTGCGCGCGCCGCGTCCGCACCCGGGATGGTCTGCGGATGATCACCATCTTTGTCGATGCCGATGCCTGTCCCGTCACCCGGGATGCCATCTCTGTAGCCCGCTCACGTTCGCTGCTCGTCGTGCTGGTGGCGAACCATTCTCAGAACCTGGCCAGGTACGCCGGACGAGCCGGAGTGGAGATCCTGCAGGTGGCCTCAGGAAGGGATTCCGCCGATTTTGCCATGGTGCCTCGGCTGTCTCCGGGCGACATCGTGGTGACGGCCGACATCGGCCTCGCGGCCATGGCGCTGGGCCGGGGTAGTCTGGCGCTGAGTCCGCGGGGCCGTCAGTATTTGATGGCCACCATCGACGCGGAACTTGCCGTCCGTCATGCGGAGCAACGCCACCGACGCGCCGGAGGCCGCACCGTCGGGCCTTCCCCCTTCCTGGAGGAAGACCGGGAACGGTTCAGGGAGTCGCTCGCGCGCCTGCTGTCGGAGAGGTGCGAAGCCGACTGATCGTTTCGCCGGCTGCTCGCTCCCGAAGCTTCTAGATCAGGTTCGACGCCAACCGGATGGCGGAATTACGAAAGCGACGCGGGCGAGACCAGGACGCGACGGTCTCCAACGTGATCTCCTCGCATCTTTCGAGATCCCTGCGGAACACGTCTTCGTGCTCTTCAGCTATCACCTGGTCGTAGAACCAGACCATGAGCTCTTTGTGCAATTCGAGGCTGCGGACATCGAGGTTCATGGTGCCGATGGCGCAGAGCGCGCCGTCGATGGTCATGGTCTTCGCGTGGAAGAAGCCGGCTTTGTACCGGTAGACCTTTCCACCTGCTTGCAGGAACGGTCGGAAATAGGATTCGGCGGCCCAGTAGACCAGCCGCTTATCCGGCACACCGGTCATCATGAAGCGTATGTCCAAACCGGAGAGGGCCGCGTTGATCATCGTCTGATAGACGTCGGACGAAGGCACGAAATACGGAGACTGTATCCAGATGCGCTCCTTCGCCCGCGACATGGCGACGACATGCGCGCGATGGGCCGGCTCCCAGGGATTCTCGACGCTGGACGAGACCACCTGGGCGAGGGTGCGGCGGCCCGTTTCCGGGTAGTCTCGCGGAAAGAACCGCTCCTGGAACAAGTCCTCTTCCGTCACCTCGTGCCAACGGACTGCAAAGAGCTTCTGCAGCTCGGCCACCAAGGGGCCGTAGAAACAAACATGGGTATCGCGCCAGGACGCGAAACGGGGCTTCCCGTCGATGTATTCCTGGCCTACGTTGATCCCTCCGGTGAAGCCGAGTACGCCGTCGATGACCACTATCTTGCGGTGGTCGCGATAGTTGAGCTTCTGGATCCCGCTGACATCGGAGGCGCAGTGCGCTCCGGCCGCGCGCAGCCGCTCGATCTCCTCCTTCTTGTACAGAAGGTTTCCGAAGAAGTCGTTGAGCACGCGAACCTCGACACCTGCGGCCAGGCGCTCCAACAAGATCTCGGTGAGCTCCGCCGTCAACTGATCGTGTTCCCAGATGAAGTACTGGATGTTGATGCTGTCCTGTGCCTTGGCGAGCTCCTCCTTGAGCCGCGCGAACTTCGCGCCGCCATCGATAAGCAAGCGGACGTCGCAGGCCGGCAGCGGCTGAGCTCTGTCGGCACCGGCTATCACATCGACGAGTCGCTCCTGTCCTGACTTGGCGGCCAGCTCGCGGGCCTCGACCTTTGCCGCGGCGTGCGCGCCGTATACGCGCTCCATGGTGGGTCTGGCCAGGGCACTGACCTTCCTCCACCAGTCGCTCCGGGCCGTGCGCTTCTTCCAGTTGCGCCCGAAGAGCAGGTAGAAGATGAGGCCCAGCAGGGGCAGTGCGGCGAGGAATACGAGCCACGCAAGGGTCTTAGTGGGATCACGGTCGTCGGCGATCAGAAAGACCGTCACCAAGATCCAATAGACCACCAGCGAGATAAAGAGGAGGGAGACCCAGCTCATTGCGTGCTCCATGACCGGTGCGAACGCGCACGGTCCTTCATTGTTGCCTGACGCCGCCGAATCATAGCGGTATTCTGATTGATATGTCGGCCTACGTCCTTGCCCTCACTGCCGCCCTGGCCTTCGCGCTCGGTACGGTGCTGCTCGCGTCTCCGGGATTCGGCCGCACCGAGGGAGACGCTCACTTGGGAGCGGACGCAAGGGGCGCGGCGGCCCCCAGACACGTGACAGGGGAGTGACGATGGAACCGCCCCGCCCTGAAGACCTCCTGCATGTCGTCGACCGGGCCGCCTGGCGCGCCTGGCTGGAGGAGAACTACCGGACCGCCAAACAGGTGTGGCTGGTCTACTACAAGAAGCACACGGGAAAGCCTCGCGTCTCGTACAACGACGCCGTCGAAGAGGCTCTCTGCTTCGGCTGGATCGACAGCACCGCGCGTGCCCTCGACGCCGACAGGTATGCGCAGCGCTTCACGCCGAGGAGAAAGGGGAGCGCCTACTCGCAGACGAATCTGGAGAGGCTGCGCTCCCTGGTGGCGCAGGGCAGGGTGATGCCGGAGGTCCTCGAGTCCCTGCCCGATCTGTCGGTGGAGAACTTCACCATCGCGCCCGACATCCTGGCGGCTATCGAGCAGAGCGAGACGGCGTGGGAGAACTTCCAGGGCTTCTCACCGGCCTACATCCGCATCCGCATCGGGTTCATCGAAGGAGCCCGCGACCGTCCGGCGGAGTTCCAGAAGCGCCTGGGGCACTTCATCCGTATGACCGAGCGGGGGAGACAGTACGGGTTCGGAGGGATCGAGCAGCACTTCTGAGGCCTGCTCAGCGGAACTGACGATTTCCCTCTCGTGTCGTGGTCCTTTGCGGCGCACCTCCGCAGGGGCCTGAGCTCCGATTATTCACAGCAGATGTTCGGATTCGGCCGATTTGGTGAAAGAATGTGGATAGGCACCTGGCAAACGCGATGAAGGGGGCATCATGCACGGCTGGGCGATCAACATCGAGGAACTCGCCTCCACCAACACCAACTACCGCGAAGTCCTGTACACCGGGGAATACAGTCAGCTGACCATAATGAGTGTGGCACCGGGGGATGAGGTGGGCACCGAGCTGCATCGGAACATCGACCAGTTCGTGCATGTGGAGAGCGGCATCGGTCGCCTCACTCTCGGGCCCAAGAAGAACGACGTCGAAGAGACACACGACCTCGAGAAGGGCTGGGCCGGCTTCATCCCCGCCGGTGCCTGGCACAACATCGTCAATACCGGCACCGAGGACCTCAGGTTCTATACGGTCCACTGCCCGGCGCTTTACCCGCGTGAGGTGGTCTACGAGACCAAGGCGGAAGCCGAGGCCGCCGAGAGGGAGATCAGCCGGGAAATCACGTTGGGAATCGCGGGAGCCGAGGGTTTCGGCGCCTGAGGGTGGCGGCCGCGCCGGTCACCATCCGCCCCTTCACCCTGGATGACTACGACGCCGTCGTGGTCCTTTGGAAGGCGGCCGGCCTGCCGTACAAGCCTCTGGGCCGCGACAGTCGACCGGCGATAGCCGCGGAACTGGCGCTCGGTCTGGGGGTCTTCCTGGTGGCCGATATCCCCGCTGCCGCCCACGAAGGGGAGGGGGCCGGCGGCGTCGCCGGGGCGCAGATGGTCGGAGTGGTCTTCGGCACCCACGACGGCCGCAAGGGCTGGATCAACCGCCTCGCCGTGGCCCCGGGCTACCAGGGGCGGGGCATCGCTCGCCGGCTGGTGAGCGAGGTGGAAGCCGGACTGCGCGCCCGAGGAATCGATGTGATCGCCGCCCTGATCGAATCCGACAACGGCCCCTCGCGGGCCTTCTTCGCGCACATCGGCTACGTCCACGACCCGGCTGTCGACTACTTCAGCTCCAGACGGGGCCCGGACAGTTGAGCGCATAGCGGCCGGCGCGGCGCTCGGCCGGCCCGCCGGGGCCTCCCCGGGGCCGGTGCCGGTGCGTGGCTGAGCCGACGCGGTCGCAGCGCACGAAGCGCGTCTCGCGGCGCTGGGGCTATTCCTTGGGCCTGGCAGTATGGCGGAGATCTACTCTTCCGGCCCCCCCGAAGGGGCGGGCGGGAACGCCCACGGCCGTCATGTAGAGCGTGCCCTCTTCCTGGCCGTCGATGTCGAGCAGGGAGTTGACCTCGTCGTCATACAAGGCCGCCACTTGGCAACTGCCCAGGCCCTCCGCCACCGCAGCCAACGACACATGGGCGGCGATGTGCCCCGCGTCCAGGTAGATGTAGCGGTAGGCACGCTCGCGATACTTCCAGACACTCCGCGCGAAGACGGCCGTCCATACCAGCACGGCGCCCGCTTTGGCGCATAGGGCCTGATCGAGAGCGGCCCGCCGTATCTCATCGCTGAGATCGCCAGCGCGCAGTTGTTCCAGGGCGTGGCTTCCCTCGACCATGGGGCGCTCGAGTATGTCCATGCCGGCCACCCGGTAGTGGTAGAGGCCCGGTTCCAGGCCCTCCACCCGGTTGGCGACCACGTAGGTCTCGATGGGATACAGGGCCCCGGCCGAGGGCGCTGCTCGGTAGAAGTCCTGTCCGCGCGGCGTGACGAAGGAACTGGTGAGGCCGCTTCCGGCCCACAAGACCCGCGACAACTGCAGCAGCGTGAGTGGGGTCGGGCCGAACGCGCGGACGCTTCTCCTGTCGGCCACACAACTCCACAGGTCCGGAGCCGGCCGCTCCCCTTCCTTGCGGGCAGGGTCGGGAAGCGCGATGACAGGGGCGTGCGGATAGAACTTGTACTCGGGGGGCTTGCTGCGCCAATCGAGTTCGTGGTCTTCCATGGCCTGCCGGCTGTAGCCGGTCTTGCTCTGAAACGCCTTCCCGGGATGCTCGAGCATGTTCCCTCCTGGTTGCTGACCTCGCCTCACAGGGTGTAGGCTAGGTCACCATGCCCCCCGCACGGTTCGCATTTCGTCATCATACCTGGGGCAACATTCCCACATGGACAGTACTCTGGCAAGTAGACAGGACGAGGCTCCTACCCCTGCCGCCGGCTCGGCCGGGGCCGGTCCCGAACGCACGGAATGGCTGCAACTGGGCATCATCTGCGCGGCCAGCTTCGTCGTGTGGGCGGGGTTCGGAGCCATCCTGCCCTACCTGCCCGTGTTTCTCCAGGAGGAGGCCGAGGCGCCTGTCTGGCTCATCGGGGTCGTGGCAGCCGCCTACTATGTAGGTTCCTTCGCGTTCTCGGCTCCTCTGGGCCGGTTGAGCGATTCGATAGGCCGCAAGCCGGTTATCGTGGCCGGGGTGGCCCTTTATGCCGTGGCCACCCTGCTCTTCGTCACTACCACTCATCCGGGATGGTTCATCTTCTTTCGTCTCCTGGAGGGGATCGGGGCGGCGGCCGTTACGCCGGCCGGCCAGGCCCTGGTGGCCGAACTTTCCACGGAGAGCTCGCGCAGTCGGGCCTATGGCTGGCTGACCACAGCCCAGTTCGGTGGTCTCGTGGCGGGGCCGATGCTGGCCTGGCCGCTCTATTCGCTGGGCGGCGGAGAGGGAAAGTGGGCCTTCTACACCATCTTCCTGTTCGGCAGCGCGCTGTCGGCGCTGACCGCCATCGCGCTCCTTCTGACCGTGCGCGAGCCCGAGCACGCCCGGCGCCGCCGCGCAGAGAAGGTGCCGCACCCGCCGTTCCGCCGGCTCATCACGCGGCCCGTGCTCGCCTTTCTGATCGTGGCCGGAACGGGCCATTTCGCCATGGGAGTGTTCGAGGTGCTGTGGAGCCTGTATCTGCGCAGTCTGGGGGCCTCCATGCGCTATGTCGGCCTCACGTGGATCGCCTTCTCCCTGCCCATGATGCTGGCCTTCGTCGGCGGGTATTTTGCCGACCGCTACAACCGCTGGGCACTGATGTTCGTCGGGTATACCATCTCCGCCCTCTGCTACGTGACCTACGGCTCCACCTCCAACCTCACGCTCTTTCTGTTCGTGAGCGTCATCGAAGGCTTGGCCATCGCCTGGTCCTACCCGGCCAAGCAGGCCTTCTTCGTGCAGGTGGTCCCGCCCCGGTGGTTGGGCAGCCTGCAGGGGATGGAGTCGTCGGCGGTACAGGTGGGCGCCCTCATCGGCACCCTCGTGGCCCCACTCCTTTTCAGCCACATGTCCGGCTACGTGATCAGCCTGGGTGGCCTCGTCTCGCTCGCCGGTCTGACGTTCGCCGCGCCTATCCTCCTCAAAGAGTGGCGGCGGCTCAGGCAGGCGCGAGAAACGACCATGGAGAGGGTGGCCGCTCTTCCCCTGGAGGAGTGATTCTGTCTATAATTGATGGTGATGAGTGAAGAACTGCACTCCAGCGAAAACCAACGTCGCTGCGTCGACCGTCGGCAGCGCCGCGTCAGCCTTGTGCTTCACGAGCGGCGATCGGGCTTCGACCGCCGGGAGGCTGGAGGCGCGAGCGGGGGTCTGACCTGCGTCCTTGCCGGCCTGCGCGAGCGGCCCGGTACACTCTGGGTGCTCCTGGCCACGGTCAACGTCCTCAACATGGCCGACTTCCTGCTCACCCTGAACGTGCTGGCCAGCGGAGGGGGGGAGGCCAATCCCATCCTGCGCCCGCTGTTCGAGGCGAGCCCCATCTACGCAGGCCTGTTCAAGTTCGCCGTGGTGTTCATCGTCACGCTCATCGTGTGGCGCTGCCGCCGCTTCAGGCGGGCGCTCGAGGCGGCGCTCATCATGGCGGGTGTCTTCGCGGTGGTGTTCTTCTACCACATCTTCGGTCTGCTGGCCTACTACTAGACCGGGGCGCCGAAGGCGGCCACACGCCGTTGCATGCCCGGGGAGGAGGCCTCCGCGTGGTTCCCCCCGGCAGGCGCCTCCGCAGAAGTGTCGAGGATCGCGAGGAGTGCGTCCACCACCCGGGGATCGAACTGCTTTCCAGCGCAGCGTTGAAGCTCGTGGGTGGCTTCCTGGCGAGAGCGCCCTGGCCGGTAGGAGCGGTCGGAGCGCATGGCGTGGTAGGCGTCTGCGGCATGGATTATGCGCGCACCCAGGGGGATGTCCTCGCCGCTCAGGTGCTCGGGATAGCCTGTCCCGTCGTAGTGCTCCTGGTGATAGAGGACCAGCGGCACCACGTCCAGGAGCTGAGCCTGCTCGACGATCCTCTTGCCCAGCAGCGGATGCTGCTGGATCTTGTCCCACTCGTCGGGCGAGAGGCTGCCCTGCTTGGTCAGGATAGCGTCGGGGACGCCGATCTTGCCCACATCGTGCAGCCATCCACCCTCGCCGATAAGCTCGATCTCCGGAGTGGGGAGCCCGATCCGTCTGGCGATGGCCGACGCGAGCTCCGACACCCTGTTCGAGTGCTCGTGCGTGTAGCCGTCACGGATGTCGACGGCAGCGGCCAGACTGCGGACGATAGCTCCCCGTCCGGCGTAGGGTAGGGGGACCACGTTTTCCTGATTGTCGCTGGGCACTTCACGGAACAGTTGGACCTGGTTGCCGCCCATGTTCTTGGCGAAATGGAGAGCGGTCATCGCGGCCTCTATGACCTGCGCAGGGCTGGCGCCGTCCTGAGGATACGAGCACAGGCCGATGCTTATGGTGAGACGCAGTTCCGTTCCCTGGGCAGGGACAAAGACCCAGGAGGCGACGTTCTGCCGCAGACGTTCCGCTACTTCCAGTCCCCCCTTCTCGAACGTGTGGGGTAGGAGAAGCGCGAACTGGTCCCCGGCGAAGCGGGCCACCAGGTCGATCTCGCGCAGTTGCGAGCGGAGACGGCCGGCAAGTTCGAAGAGGATGCGGTCGCCGGTGCGGTGCCCGTGATGGTCGTTGACGGGGTGGAAGCCGTCGAGGTCGACGATCAGCAGGAGGAAGGTGTCGCCGAACCTGTAGGCACGCTCGCACTCGTGCGCCAGCCGGTCCTGAAAGGTACGGTGGCCGGCCACCCGCGTGAGGGCATCGATGCCGGCGGTGTCGGCCATATGGGTCAGGTCCGCCTTCCGCTGCCCGTACAGCGCGTGCGTACCCAGGAAGAGGAGGATGGCGGCCGTCAGGAGGAGCGCCTGTGCCATCCAGGCGATCGGCCCGGTGAGGGCACCAAGAACCAGGATGGCGGCCAGGGCCAGCAGGAGCACGCCCCAGAGCACGGGTGGCGCCAGACGCAGAGGGCTGACACGCCTGCCCGAGGCCACTGTCAGGCACGCAAAGACCAGGGCGCCCAGCAAGAACGCCGCTGTGCATACCGCCAGTCCTAGGGCCAGTAGGTCTGGGAGGTCGATGCTGATACTCCTTTCTTCTCTCCGGGGACAACTGTTCGACGGGTCGGCGGCGTATCCTGCGCGCGGCGCAGCGGTGAAAGGGAGCGAAGGGGAACCGGTGGCCGCATGCGGGAAGCAGAAGGGCCGCCCGGAGGCGGCCCTTCTGCAAGGCTCATATCTGGCTGGTGCTCCGCGTTAGCCGCGGCTGCTCTTACTCGATCGTGATGGCGCCTTCCGGACACTCGTCGGCGGCCTCTTCGCAGCAGCCGGCGTCTTCGCACGCGTTCGGGTCGATCACGTGAGACAGGCCGTCGTCGCCGATCTCGAACACATCCGGGCAGATGTCCTCACAGATTCCACACCCGGTGCACAGATCGGCATCGACTTTGGGAACACCCATGGTTATCCTCCTTTGGACTTTCAGGCGTGCCGATTTAAGCAAAGCCGGGGGCATAGTGCAAGTTCGAGTCTCCCGCCTCCCGGCGGGGGTGCTCGATAGGCCCGGGGAAGGCCTCAGGACGCCTCCGCAGGTGCCGGCGGTCGGTCATAGCGGCGCCTGAGTCGCGTCAGAGCAGTGGCCTCTATCTGGGCCAGGAGCGAATCCACGTCTGGGGGGGAAGCCGAGGCGCAGCCGGGTCCCGGATCGTCGAGCAGGTGGAGAGGTGGATGTCCCCCCGCCGCCCGGGACTGGGCCCGCCATTCCTGCGGCAGGAGCAGGTCGTGTGTCTCGTGCCCGAGGACGGTTCCGATGAAGGCCGTCCACGCCCGAGGGGTGACATCGACGGGATCGTAGCCTCCGCCTCCCACGATCAGCCAACGGCCCGAACACACTTCGTGAGCCAGGGCATGGTGGCGGGTCGCCAGAGCTGGGTAGAGGGGCAGGGTGGCGGCCAGGTCGGTGAGAGGGTCGCTGTGGTGGGTGTCGCAGCCCGTCTGGGTGACGATAACGGTCGGCGCGAAGGCACGCACGGCCGGGATGACTATGCGGTCCATGGCCTTTAGGATGGCTTCGTCGCCTGCCCCCGGCGGGAGCGGCACGTTGATGGAACTCCCCTCTCCATCGCCCTTCCCCGTTTCGTCCACCTCGCCCGTCCCGGGGAAGAGGAAGCGCCCCGACTCGTGGATCGATACCGTGAGGACGCGCGGATCGTCGTAGAAAGAGGCCTGGACGCCGTCCCCGTGGTGGGCATCGAGGTCCACGTAGGCGACTCTGTGTCCGGCGGCGATGGCCGGCGCGATGGCCGCCGAGATGTCGTTGAAGACGCAGAAGCCGCTGGCCCTGGCCTTCATGGCGTGATGCATGCCACCGGCAGGGCTGTAGGCGTGCAGGGCCCGGCCCGAAAGGACCGCGTCCATGGCCTGGATGGTGGCACCCGCGTACAGGGTCGCGGCGTCGGCGATGTCGGCGAAGAGGGGATTGTCGTCCAGGCCCAGTCCGTAGAAGCTCAGGTCCATCGACTCCCGTTCACCGCGGGCGATGGCCTGGGCGTGCCCCACCGCCTGCACATAAGGGTAGGAGTGCACGGCCAGCAGTTCCGACACTGTGGCCGGCCGGGGCTCCTCGATGCGCACTCGCGGGTCGTCAAGCCAGCCCAGGGCGGTCAGGAGCGACATGGTCAGCTGATAGCGTGAGGGCTGCAGCGGGTGCTCGTCGCCGAAGGTGTAGGAAGCCAGAGCGGGGCCGTAGACTATGGCCAGGGACTCGTCCTGCGATTCCATTTGCTCTGCCCCGGGCGCGGGCTTGTGCGGACACATGGGGAAGACCTCCGTCTGCTCACTTTGAAGCGGGTAGTACAATATCAGCCCGATGGGGAGCTGTATGAACGGAAGGCGGGACGCTGGAACAGACGGGCGGAAACGGAGCGCGAAGGCCACCTTCTCTGGCAGCACGGGCCCGCTCGCTGGTGGCCCGAGAAAGCCTCTTCACGGTGGTCAACCGGGTGCTGGTCATGGTCTCGGGGGGTCAGGACTCGATCGCGCTGCTGGAGATCCTCGCCGGCCCCCTGCTGGGCAGGCTGCGACCGGGATACGTCCGTGTCCTGCACGTCAACCATCACCTACGGGGAGAGGAGAGCGACGCCGATCAGGCTCTCGTGGAAGCCCATTGCCGGCGACTGGGCATCGAGTCGACCGTCGCACACCGTCCCATCGAGAAGGCGGGAGGGAACGTACAGGAGAGGGCGCGGGCGGCCCGACGCGAGGCGGCACTGGAGACGGCCGAGCAGAACGCGTGCGATCGGATAGCCTTGGGCCATACGGCCGACGATCAGGCGGAGAACCTCCTTTACCGGGTGGGGCGCTACGGCGGTCTGGCTGCGTTGCGCGGCATGCTTCCCAGCGATCTGCCCTGGGTCAGGCCCCTGCTGCAGGCCAGGCGCGAAGAGACGGCCCGCTTCTGCCGCGAGAGCGGACTTGTCTACGCCGTGGACCGGGGCAACGCCTACCCGGGCTACGCGCGGACCGGCCTCCGGGAGCGGGTGCTGCCAGCGTGGGAGGCCGTGCTGCCCGGCGCCGTGGAGGGTGTGGCCCGCACCGCCGAGGTCGCGGCCGAAGTGGAGGGCCTCGTGAGAGAGGCCATCGCGTCCTCGGAGATGGAGGTCGCTGCTCCCTGCCTCGATGTCCCGCGGTTGGTCGCACTCTCGCCCGCCCTGCGCCGACTGGTCTTGCGTGCCTGGCTGGAAGAGCAGGGCGCGACCGTCTCCCGTGCCGCTGTGCTGGCCGTGGAGGAACTGCTGCAGGTGCGGGGCTCGGCCGGCCGCGATCTGGAGGGCGGGTGGCGAGCCCTGCGCGAATACGATCTCCTGAGGGTGTCTCGTTCCGCGCCCGCTCCTGTCACACCCGGCGCCGGGCACCTTCGCGGCGCCACAGGGCCGCCGGTGGAGCTACCCGTGCCCGGGCGCGCGAGATGGCAGGGGGTAGTGGTGGAGGCCGAGCTGGTGGAGCACTTCTTCGCCCCCGATCCTTCTCGGGAGGCCTACCTCGACGCGCGGAGTCTCGCCGAGCCGGTCCACATCCGCGGTCCCCTGCCCGGCGACCGCGTCCGTCCGCTGGGAGCGCCCGGATCCCGCAAGCTGCAGGATGTGCTGGTCGATCTCCGCGTCCCCGCCGCCCTTCGCCCTCATGTCCCTCTGGTGGAGGCAGGCGACGACATCGTTTGGGTGTGTGGATTCGTGGTCGCGGAGAAGGGTAGAATAGCGGCCGACACGGCCCAGATAGTACGGCTGAGCCTGGTAGAGGCGGACCGTTGAGCGGCGAGGAGTGATGGAAAGAGACCGAGTACGCGTGCTCATCCCCGAGGTGAGCCTGCAGGAGCGCATCGGGGAGTTGGGGGAGGCTATCTCCGCCGACTATTGCACGCTCCAGCCGGTGCTGGTGTGCGTTCTCAAGGGCGCCGTCTTCTTCATGGCCGATCTCTCGCGGCGGCTGGCTTTCGACCTGGAGATGGAGTTCATGGCTGTCTCCAGCTACGGTCGCTCCACGGACAGCTCGGGCGTGGTGAGGATCCTCAAGGACCTCGACATCGACATCGAGGGCCGCCACGTCCTTATCGTGGAGGACATCATCGATTCCGGCTTCACCCTGCAGTACCTCACCAACAACCTGGGCTCCCGGAACCCGGGCAGTCTGGAAGTGGTCACTCTGCTCAGCAAACCCAGCAGGCGCAGGGCCGAGTTGGAATGTCGGTACACCGGCTTCGAGATACCAGACGAGTTCGTGGTCGGCTACGGGCTCGATTACGCCGAGGCGCACAGGAATCTGCCCTTCATCGGGGTCGTCGACGATCTCGGCTGACACACACGCCGCCCAGGCCTGGAAACGGCCGCCGCTGGGGCAAGGTTCCCCGGATGGCAAAGCGGGCATATGGTAGTATCTCTGCCCATTATTGAACGAATGGTGGGGTGCAGGTGAGCAGGTTCTTCAAGAGCGCCGCCTTTCCGATTCTCCTGGTAATACTGCTGGCTTTCTTCGTCCAGAACCTCTTCTACGGTTCCAGGACGGCGGAGGAGTTGACCTTCAACCAGTTCCAGACGGCGGTCGAACAGGGGAACGTCAAGGAGCCGCTCACTCTCAAGACGAAAGACCTGGTCGTCGAAGGGGAACTCAAGGATGGTCAACCCTTCCAGGTCGGGTTCACAGCTGCCTGGAACATGGAAGAGTACCTTCTGGCGAACGAGGTGGAATTCAGCACCGATATCCAGAAGAGCTCGGTGTGGGTCACGCTGCTGGGCACTCTTGCGCCCATCCTTCTCATGGTCGTCTTCTTCATCTTCCTGATGAACCAGATGCAGGGAGGCGGCAGCAAGGTGATGAGCTTCGGCAAGTCGAGAGCCAAGCGCATGGCCGTCGACCAGCCCAAGATCACGTTCAAAGACGTGGCTGGAGTCGACGAAGCGGTCGAGGAACTCGACGAGATCAAGGAGTTCCTCGAGAACCCCAAACGCTTCCAGAGTCTCGGCGCCCGCATCCCCAAGGGTGTGCTGCTGTTCGGACCTCCCGGCACCGGCAAGACGCTGCTGGCGCGGGCCGTGGCCGGCGAGGCAGGGGTCCCCTTCTTCAGCATCTCCGGATCCGACTTCGTGGAGATGTTCGTGGGGGTCGGTGCCAGCCGTGTCCGTGACCTCTTCGACCAGGCCAAGCAGAACCAGCCCTGCATCATCTTCATCGACGAGATCGACGCCGTCGGCCGCCATCGCGGCGCCGGCCTGGGCGGCGGTCACGACGAGCGCGAGCAGACTCTCAACCAGTTGTTGGTGGAGATGGACGGCTTCGAGGCCAACGAGAGCATAATCATCATGGCCGCGACCAACCGACCGGACATCCTCGACCCGGCGCTGCTGCGCCCGGGGCGTTTCGACCGGCAGATCATCGTCGACCGTCCCGACCGGGAGGGTCGCAAGGCCATCCTGGCCGTGCACTCTCGCGGCAAGCCGCTTGCCCCGGGAGTGGAGATCGAGGTTCTGGCCGCGCAGACGCCCGGTTTCACGGGTGCCGACTTGGCCAACCTCGTGAACGAAGCCGCTTTGCTGGCCGCCCGCCGGCACAAACGCCTAATCGAGATGGAGGAGTTCGAAGAGGCCGTGCTGCGGGTCATCGCCGGGCCGGAGAAGAAGTCGCGCCTGCTTTCCGAGGAAGAGAAGCTCATCACCGCGTACCACGAGACCGGTCATGCCCTGGTGGCGCACTTCCTGCCCAATGCCGATCCGGTGCACAAGATCTCCATCATCAGCCGGGGACAGGCCCTCGGCTACACCATCACCCTGCCCACCGAAGACAAGTTCATGGTCAAGAAGAAGGAGATCATCGACAAGCTGGCGCACATGCTGGCCGGCCGGGTGGCCGAGGAGATCCGCTTCGACGACATCACCACCGGGGCGTCCAACGACCTGCAGCGGGCCACGGAGACGGCGCGGCGCATGATCACTCAGTACGGCATGAGCGAGAACCTCGGCCCTCTCACCTTCGGCCACGACCCGGCCCAGCCCTTCGTGGGTCGCGACTACGGCATGGGTCAGGAGTACTCCGACGAGACGGCCCAGAAGATCGACGCCGAGATCCGCCGCGTGGTCGACGAGGCCTACGACAGCGCCACCAAGATACTTACCGAGCACCGGGCTGAACTCGACCAGCTCTCCGCTCTCCTCATCGAGAAGGAGACCATCGATCGCGAGGAGTTCGAAGCTCTGCTGCGGGGCGAGGACCCAGAGGCGGTCTTCCGTGCCCGCGACGAAGCCCGCGCCGCCAAGGCGGCCGAGAGCAAGCGTGTCCAGAAACAGCGCAAGGCGCGCAGCGAGCAGGATGTCGTGGAGCCCGACGGACAGGTAGCCGCGGGGCTGTCGCCGTTCATGGGTCAAGACGAAGACTAGGCCCTGGTCCATGGACAACGACAAGATCGAGCAGGCCGTCCGTCTGCTTCTCGAGGGGATCGGGGAAGACCCGCAGCGTGAGGGCTTGGTCGGCACGCCCCGGCGCGTGGCCGACATGTTTGGCGAGATCATCGCCCCCGACTCTGACGACCTGGCCTCGATCATAGTGGCCATGCCCTCGGACCGCCATCAGGAGATGGTGCTGGTGCGCGACATCTACTTCCATTCCATGTGCGAGCACCACCTCGTCCCCTTCTTTGGGGTGGTCCACGTAGCCTACATCCCCTCCAAACACGGCAAGATCACCGGCCTGTCGAAGGTGGTACGGCTGGTGCGCACGGCTGCGGCCAGTCTGCAGCTCCAGGAACGTCTCACCACCACCATCGCCGACACCCTGGTGACCGCTCTGCAGCCGGCGGGGGTGATGGTCCTGGTGAAGGCGGAGCATCTGTGCATGACCATGCGCGGCGTGCGCTCCCCGGGGTCACAGGTGATCACCTCGGCGGTGCGTGGGATCTTCCGCACCAGCGAGGCGACGAGGTCGGAGGTCCTGGCGCTCATCGATGGGCGCGACTCCAAGTAGGCCGCGCACATGATCCCCGTGGAGGGTTCACCTCAGGTCCTCGTTCTCCGCAACCTCGACGCTGTGCGTGCAAGGCTCACTCGCGGCCGCGTCTCTCGCGGTGGCATCGATCTCATGAGCAACAAGGCCCTCTTTCGGTTGGTCAGGGTGACGGGGCTCGACGTGCGCGCCGCCAACATCCTCAAGCAGGAGATGCTCTCGCGGGGGGGCGAGGTGGCCATCTCGCGGGAGGTCTACGAGCTGGCGGGTGAATCGGCCGACTGCCTCATCATGGGCACCCTCACGCAGTACGAACGCCTTCTCCCCAAGCTGCGCCAGCAGCCTTTCGGGTTGCGCCGGCTGGCAGCCGGCATCGAGACGGCGCTGCGCAACCACGACACCGCCCGCCCCGCGGCGCCGGCGGGGCTCGACCTGAGCCGGGCGCCGCTGCTCATGGGCGTTCTCAACCTCACGCCCGACTCCTTCTCCGATGGTGGGTCCTACGCCGGTCCTGAGGCGGCAGTGGCCGCCGGGCTGGCGTTGGTCGAGGAGGGTGCCGACCTCGTGGACTTGGGTGGGGAGTCGACCCGCCCCGGCGCCGACTACGTGGGCGCGGAGGAGGAACTGGAACGGTTGCTGCCGGTGGTGAAGGCCTTGGCGCCCCACCTGCCCGGGCGCCTGTCCATCGACACCTACAAGGCCTCTGTGGCCGCCCAGGCACTGGCGGCCGGGGCCTACATGATCAACGACATCTCCGCGCTGCGCATGGACCCTGAGATGGTGGCCGTGGTCCGCGACGCCGACTGCCCTCTGGTACTGATGCACATGCAGGGCGTCCCCCGCACCATGCAGGAGTCGCCCTCCTACGAAGACGTGGTGGAAGAGGTGTACGATTTCCTTGTGGAGCGTCTGAACTGGGCCGTGGACCAGGGCTTGAAAGAGGAGAATCTCCTGGTCGACCCGGGTATAGGGTTCGGGAAGACCACGGCCCACAACCTGGAGATCCTGCGTAACCTGGCCGCCTTCCGTTCCCTGGGGCGTCCGCTCGTGGTCGGCACCTCGCGCAAACGCTTTCTGGGCGCCATCCTCGACCTTCCCGATCCCCAGGCCCGCGACCAGGCCACGGCGGCCACCACTGCGCTGGCGGCGTGGGAAGGCGCGCACGTGATCCGTGTTCACCAGGTGGGTATGAACCGGGAAGCGGTCGATATCGCCCGGGCCTTGCTGGCCGATCCTTCTGTGAGCTCGTGAAAGGGGGAGACATGGATATCTTCATCCAGGGTCTGGAGGTCTACGGTCATCACGGGGTGGCTCCGGAGGAGAAGGTGCTCGGCCAGCGTCTGTACTTCGACGTGCGCCTCACCGTGGAAGAGTGCCGCGCGGCCCTCACCGACAAGGTGGAGGACACGGTCGACTACACGGAGGTCATGGACCTCATCACCGACATCGTGACCACGAGCAGCGTGTCTCTGCTCGAGCGCCTGGCCCAGAAGACAGCGGAAGCGATCCTCGACAGGTTCCCGGTGGACGAGGTGTGGGTGCAGGTCATCAAGCCTCACCCGCCCGTTGCCTGTGCCCTCAAGAGCGTGAGCGTGGCCGTGGAGTTGACACGAGCGGACCTCGAGAGCTAAGCGCCCATGGCCGAAGGGGCTGCACAGGTGCGGGCGTATATCGGTCTGGGCTCCAACCAAGGCGATGGCGAGGAGATCTTGGGCAGGGCCGTGGATATGCTGGCTATCCTCCCAGGAACGAGGGTCACGAGGGCTTCGGGGTTCTACCGTACGGCGCCTGTCGGGGGACCGGAGCAGCCTGATTTCCTCAACCAGGTGGTGGAGATCGAGACCTCTCTCGCCCCGCACGCCCTCCTGCAAGGCGGTCTCTCCATCGAGAAAGCGCTGGGCCGGGAGCGGACGGTGCGCTGGGGTCCCCGCACGGTGGACGTGGACATCCTTTGGTACCATGGTTCGTCCCTGGCGGATGACGAGTTGCAGATCCCCCATCCGCGCATGGAGGAGCGCCGCTTCGTGCTCGAGCCGCTGGCCGAGTTGGCTCCGGACCTCGTCCTTCCCAGCGGCCGCACGGTGGTCCAGGCTCTGGCCGGGGTACAAGACCAGGTGGTCCGCCGCTACGGGGTCGCCGATCGCGGTGGGGTTCGTCTCGCAGAGCACGGGCAGTCGATGACGAGGAGCGGCAGGTCACAGATGGACTATTCAGCGCTGCACGCAGAGATCCGCGAACTGGCGCGCGAGAGAGGGGCCGTGATCCTGGCCCACAACTACCAGCGCCCGGAAGTGCAGGACGTGGCCGACATCCTGGGCGACTCGCTGGGGCTCTCCCGGCAGGCGGCGGCCACCGAAGCGCGCGAGATCGTTTTCTGCGGCGTCCACTTCATGGCCGAGACGGCCGCTATCCTGGCTCCTGACCGTCCGGTCATCTTGCCCGAGCCCCGTGCCGGCTGCCCCATGGCCGACATGGTGGACGTGGAGGGGCTGGAGCGGCTGAAAGCCGAGCATCCGGACGCGGTGGTGGTCAGCTACGTCAACACCACGGCCGCGGTGAAGGCCGTGTCCGACATCTGCTGTACCAGCGCCAACGCCGTTCGCGTTGTGGAGACCATCCCTCGCGACCGGGAGATCATCTTCACGCCCGACCGTAACCTGGGGGCCTGGGTGGCCAAGCAGTCGGGCCGCAGGTTGATTCTCTGGCCCGGATTCTGCCCCACCCACGACCTCATCGAGGTCGAGGACGTCGAGCGCGCTCGAGTGGAGCACCCTGGGGCCAAGGTGGTCGTACATCCGGAGGCGCGTCCCGAAGTCAGCGAGGTGGCCGACGCTGTGGAGAGTACCGCCGGCATGATCCGCTTCTGCCGCGACGACCCGGCCGAGGAGTTCATAATCGGTACGGAGACGGGGATGATCTACCGCCTCAGCCAGGACGTTCCCGGCAAGCGCTTCTACCCCGTCACCAAGCGGGCCGTCTGTCCCAACATGAAGCTGACCACTCTGGACAAGGTCCGGAACGCGCTGCAGGCCGGGGGGCCGGTGGTGACCGTCCCGCCCGAGATCGGGGAGAAGGCGCTGCGGGCCGTGCAGCGCATGCTCGAGGTCACCCCTTGAGCGTCCCGGTCGCTCCCGGTCGCAGCCCCTTTCTGGTGTCGAGGGGTGGGGCTGGCGTCCGCTTCTCCAGCTACGACGTCCTCGTGATCGGCGGCGGCATAGCCGGTCTGACGGCGGCCATCGGGGCCGCGAACCAGTGGAATGTTGGCATCATCACCAAGGGCAAACTGGCGGAGACGACGACGTTCCTGGCCCAGGGAGGCATCGCCGCGGCTATGGGGCCCTACGACTCCTCCGATCTGCATCTGGCCGACACCTTGGAGGCCGGAGTCGGCCTCTGCGACGCCGAGGCCGTGCGCATCCTGGTTGAAGAGGGACCGGACAGGGTGCGCGAGTTGGAGCGTCTGGGCACCAAGTTCGACCAGCGGGACGGCAAGTTCATCCTCGCTTCGGAGGGGGCCCATTCCGTCGCGCGCGTGGTGCGTGCAGGAGGAGACGCGACCGGCAGCGTGGTCGCGAGCACGCTCGCGGAAGCCATCGTCGGCGGCAGCCGAGCCGAACTGCACGAGGACGAGTTCGTCGTCGATCTCATCGTAGACGGAGGCCGCTGCGTAGGGGCGCTTTCCGTCGACGGGGAGGGCGAGCTCACGGTGTCACTCGCCCGGGCGGTCATCCTTGCCTGCGGTGGCGCCGGGCAGGTCTTCGCGCATACCACCAACCCCGCTATGGCCACCGGCGATGGGCACGCCATGGCCTATCGGGCGGGGGCGCTCATGCGCGACATGGAGTTCATGCAGTTTCATCCCACGGCGCTCTACGCCGAAGAGAACCCCACGCTCCTTCTCACCGAAGCCCTGCGGGGAGAGGGCGCCTATCTTCGAGACGACAGCGGGGAGCGCTTCATGGTGGGCGCCGATCCCCGGCAGGAGTTGGCGCCTCGAGACGTAGTGGTGCGGAACATCAAGAGGGTTATGGACCGCGACCAGGTCGATCACGTGTGGCTCGATGCCCGCCACCTCGACGCTGATTTCCTGCGCACCCGCTTCCCCACCGTATTCACTGGTCTGGCCAAGCGTGGCCTCGATCTGGCCTCGGAGCTCATCCCCATCGCACCGGCCTCCCACTACTATATCGGGGGCGTGCAGACCGATGTCTGGGGGCGGACCTCGGTCCCGGGGCTGTATGCCTGCGGGGAGACGGCCAGTACCGGCATCCACGGGGCCAACCGGCTGGCTTCGAACTCGCTCCTCGAGGGGCTGGTCTTCGGAGAGCGCACCGTGCGCGAGTTGAGCTGCTATCTGAGTTCCTGCGATCCCACCGTCAACAAGATCCGGCTGGATCTGGACGAGGAGACTCGGCCCGGCAACGACTCTGAGACGGTGGCCGCGGGACGCAGGCGTCTGGGCGAAGCGATGGCTGAGGGTTGCGGGATCGTCCGCAGCAGCCGGAGCCTGCAACGCACGATGGACATCATCCGAGAGATCCGGGGTACGCTCCGGCCCGCGGGCCTCAGTGTCCCCGAACTGGAACTCTGCAACCTGCTCACCGTGGCGGAGCACATGGTGGTATCGGCGCTCGAGCGGGAGGAGAGCCGGGGGGTCCACCTGCGCTCGGATTTCCCCGAGAGGGACGACCGGGTGTGGCGTCGACATGTTCTGCTGCAGAGCGTGCCCGGGCAGAGTGAGCCTGCAGTGACTTTGAGCGAAAGGGAGGAGTGAGAGGTGTTGGACGAGGCCTCCAGGTCACTGGTGCGCACGGCTCTGGCCGAAGACATGGGCGGATACGGAGATGTCACCTCCGCCTGGACGGTGCCCGAGGGATTGCGCGGCCGCGCGGAGATCGTCGCTCGGGAGGGACTGGTGCTGTGCGGCCTGCCTCTGGCCGAGGCCGTCATGGAGGCGATAGACAGGGAGTGTGCGTTCGTCGGCGCAGCCGAAGAGGGTTCGTCGGTCGAGGAGGGTCGGCCCGTGGCCACCCTTGAGGGATCCGTGCGCAGCCTGCTGGGGGCCGAACGCACGATGCTGAACTTCCTCAGCCATCTCTCCGGGGTCGCCACCCAAGCACGGCGCTTCGCTCAGGCCGTGGAGGGGACGGGGGCGACGGTGGTCGACACGCGCAAGACCACGCCGGGCCTGCGCTATTGGGAGAAGAAGGCCGTTGTCTACGGAGGTTGCGCCAATCATCGCTACGGGCTCTTCGATCTGGTCCTTATAAAGAACAACCACCTGAAGGCTGCGGGAGGGGTGCGCCGAGCCGTGAAGCGGGCCCAGGAGGCGCGGCCCCACTACTTGCGCATCGAGGTGGAGGTGGAATCGGCGGACGACCTCCGTGAGGCCATCGAGGCGGGCGCCGACATCATCATGCTCGACAATCAGTCGCCCGAGTCGCTGCGCGCTCTGGTGGCTCTGGCTCGCGACCTGAGACCCGCTGTGATCCTGGAAGCTTCCGGCGGGGTGACGTTGGAGAACGTGCGGGCGGTGGCGGAGACCGGAGTGGACATCGTGTCCACGAGCGCCCTCACCATGGGGGCTCCGGCGGCCAACCTGAGCCTGACCCTGCTGCCCCCGGAACTGATCCGCGCCTGATGCCCGACCCTGAGGGAGGTGCTCGATGCTGCTGACCGTCGATGTGGGGAACACGCAGACCACCCTGGGCCTCTTCCAGGAGCAGGAGTTGGCGGCCAGTTGGCGGATGGCCACCGACGTGCGGAGGACTGGCGACGAGATCGCGGCCGTGATCGATGACCTCCTCCGCCTGGACGATTACACCAGGGGGTCGGTGTCGGGCGTCGCTCTGTCGTCGGTGGTGCCGCGCCTGAGCACCGAGTACTCAGCCATGGCCGGCCGCTGGTTCAACACCGAGGCCCTGGTGGTAGGCCCGGGAGTGAAGACGGGCATGCCCATCCTCACCAACGACCCCCGGCAGGTCGGTCCCGACCTCATCGTCGACGCGGTGGCTGCGTACGAGGTCTGCGGGGGCCCCTGCATAGCCGTCGACTTCGGCACCGCCACTACCTTCAGCGCCGTGTCCGCCGCGGGGGAGTACCTGGGGCACGCCATCGCTCCCGGTATCGAGGTCTCTCTGGACGCCCTTTCGACGCGGGCGGCGCGCCTTATGAGGATCGAACTGGTCGACCCGGGGACGGTCATCGGCCGAAACACCTTGCAGGCCATGCAGGCGGGTGCCATCTACGGTTTTGCCGGGCAGGTGGACGGCATAGTCGGCCGCATGCGGGCGGAACTGGACGCGCAGGCGGTCACAATCGCCACCGGCGGGCTGGCTTCGCTCATCTTCGAGCACGCCTCGTCGCTTGACCGACTCGACCCCCTGCTCACACTGCGCGGTCTCGAGATCATCTACAGGCGGAACCATAGCTAGCCCCCCTTGCGAGGAGCCCGGCTGCGGCCGGCCGGCCGGGTCGCCCTTCGCGCTGCCGTTCCGCATCGGTCCGGTGGAGATCCCCAACCGGGCTGTTCTTGCCCCCATGGCCGGTCTGACCATCGGCGCCTATCGCCGACACATGAAGACCCACGGCGTGGGTCTGGTCACGACCGAGATGGTCTCCGCCCACGGGCTTCTGCATCACAACGTGCGCACCGCGGAGTACCTCGCTTTCAGGGACGAGGAGCGGCCGCTCGCGGTGCAACTGTTCGGCGACACCCCGGAGGTGATGGCAGCGGCGACCGAGATCGTGCTCTCCGGCGACCACGCCCCCGATGTCGTCGACATCAACATGGGTTGTCCGGTGCGTAAGGTAGTGCGGACCGGGGCGGGGGCCGCCCTGCTCGGCGATCCGGACCGGGCGGTGGCCATGACCGCCGCCGTGGTGAAGGTGGCGGCCCAGAGAGGCGTGCCGGTGACGGTGAAGGTCCGCTCCGGACTGAGACCTGGGGAGGGCCATCGCATCGTCGAACTGACCCTGCGCCTGGAGGAGGCCGGCGCCGCGGCCGTGTGCCTGCACCCCCGTTCGGCCGATCAGTTCTACCGGGGCACGGCCGACCATTCCCTGTCCGCGGCCATGGTCGAAGCCCTCGGCATCCCGGTGCTTGCCTCCGGCGACATCTACGGCTTCGCCTCCGCCCTGTCGGTGTGGGAGTCCACCGGGGTCGCAGGGGTGATGCTGGCCCGCGGCGTGGCCGGCAATCCCTGGTGCGCCGACGACCTCCTCGCAGGCGAAGACCGTCCCCGTCCGCCCCTGGACGTAGTCGTAGCCGACCTGCGTGCTCTGCTGACCCGCGCCGCCGAAGAACGCGGAGCCCAGCGCGCCGCGCGCTGGGCACGCAAGCTGCTGGGCTGGTACCTACGCCCCTCCGGCATCCCCGCGACGGCAATAGAAGAGCTGCGTCAGGCCCCCGACGTGGCCGAACTAGACCGGGCCCTGGCCGCCCTGCTGACCGAATAGGCCGCGAGGCGGAGCGAAGCAACCGCCAAAGAGCCGCGAGGCGGAGCAAGCGACCGCCAGAAACTGAGAGCGGGGCGAAGCGACCGCCAGAAGCGAGAGTGGCGAGCGCCAACCCCAGAGTGGCCCACCCTCGCGACGGACCGTGGCAGCCGGTGATCCCCTTAGACACAGCGGAGCTCTACCCTCCCCGGCAAAGCTTGCCGAAGGCGTGCTGCGCCGGGGAGGGTAGAGCTCCGCCCATTTGACAAGGGGGTGAGTCCCACCCTATAATGCGCGGCCACTTTTAGGCCCGTTCGCCCGTGGAGTCCTAAGAAGGAAGGTAACGCCAGTGTCTCGGAAAGAAGTCATCCTCACAGCTGATGGACTCGTGCAGCTCCAGGACGAGATCGCTCTTCTCTCCAACGTAAGGCGCGAGGAAGTCGCCGAACGCATCCGCCAGGCGCGCGAGTTCGGGGACATCTCGGAGAACTCCGAGTACGACGACGCCAAGGCCGAACAGGCCATGTTGGAGCACCGCATCAGCGTGCTGCAGGAGAAGCTTCGCCGGGCAAGGGTGATCAAGGAATCGGAGATCGACACCGATCGGGTGAGCGTGGGCAGCACCGTGACGCTGCGCGACCAGGATGGCGGGGAGATCCGCATATACACGCTGGTCGGCTCTGCGGAAGCCGATCCCGCGAAGGCCCGACTCTCCAACGAATCACCTGTCGGCCAGGCCATCCTGGGCAAACAGGTGGGCGAAGTGGTGACCGTCAACGTGCCTGTCGGCGCGCTCAGCTACGAGATCCTCTCCATCGGAAAGATGTCCTAGATGGACGCCACTGCCGGACCTTCGGATCAGGAGGAAGAGGGCGGCATAGGCTCGGCCCATCTGGCTGAATGGGAGCGTGACCGCCTGGCCAAGGTCGAGCGCCTTCGCGGGCAGAACGTCGAACCCTACGCGCGTAGCTTCGCAGCCCGCACCAACCCCGCCCAGATCCTCCAGGCTCATGCCCAACTCGAGACAGGCGGGAAGGACGAGCAGAGCCACTATCGGGTGGCCGGCCGGGTCATGGCCCGCCGGGAGCACGGCAAGGCCGTCTTCCTGACCCTTCGGGACGGCTGGGACGACATCCAGATCTACAGCAACGTGGACACGATGGGCGAGGAGTCCTTTGCGTTGCTCACCGATGTGGACGTGGGCGACATCGTTGGTTGCGAGGGGCATGTCTTCCGCACCCGGCGGGGCGAACTGACTCTCTTCGCCTCTACCTGGACCATGCTCACCAAGTCCCTGCGGCCCCTGCCCGAGAAGTTTCACGGGCTCCAGGACCGCGAGACCCGGTACCGGCAGCGCTACATCGACCTGGTGAGCAATCCCGACGTCGCCCGGCAGTTGCGGGCGCGGGGCCAGCTGGTGTCGGCCATGCGCCGCTATCTGGACGCCCAGGGCTTCGTGGAGGTGGAGACCCCTATTCTCCAGCCCCTGCCCGGAGGCGCTCTCGCTCGTCCCTTTGCGACCCATCACAACGCGCTGGATAGCGACCTCTACCTGCGCATCGCCCCCGAACTGTATCTGAAGCGACTGCTGGTGGGCGGTTTCGACCGCATCTACGAGATCGGCAAGAACTTCCGCAACGAGGGCATCTCGCCTGTCCACAACCCCGAGTTCACCATGATGGAACTCTACTGGGCGTACGTGGACTACAACGCCATCATGGAGCTGGTCGAGAACATGATCCCGGCGCTTGCCCTGGAGGTGCTCGGTACTACGGAGATCGTCATCGGGGAGCATCCTGTCGAGCTCAAGGCCCCGTGGCCCCGTCGCACCATCGACTCGCTGCTCATGGAGACACTCGGCCTGGGTCTGGCCGAGATGCGCGCGGCTCCGCAGGAGGCCAAGCGGGCGCTGCATCAGCGCGGCGTCGAGGTCGAGAACCGCGATACCTTCGCCACCCTCGTGGACAAGGGACTGAAGCACGCCGTCTGGCCGACCTTGATCCAGCCCACCTTCGCCATCGACTACCCGCTGGAATTGAGCCCCCTGGCCAAGTGCAGCCCGCAACGACCCGCTCCTTGTGGAACGCTTCCAGCCCATCATCGGCGGCAAGGAGGTGGGCAACGCCTTCTCCGAACTCAACGACCCCATCGACCAGCGGGGGCGCTTCGAGCAGCAGGCGCGCAACAAGGAAGCGGGCGACGAGGAAGCGCATGTCCTCGACGAGGACTTCCTGCGCGCTTTGGAGTACGGAATGCCCCCCGCGGGAGGACTGGGTATCGGTATCGACCGGCTGGCCATGATGCTGCTGGGGTTGGACTCCATCCGCGACGTCATCCTCTTTCCCCAGCTTCGCCCCGAGAAGTAGGGACGGCCTTCCGGCGCCGCCTGCCGGAGCGACCCCCCGGGGCGCCTGCCCGCATTCTTCACGGTTCCCCCGGGGGTATCACCAACGGGTCCGAACGGGTCGTCCGAGGGGTGGGTTATGCTACACTTTGCACAGCAGCCATCGACCCTGTGCGGTGGCATCGAGGGCGTTCCCCGGCACGACGGCCGACCGATCTAATCCCCTATGTTCTGTGCCGGAAGAACCGGCCGGTGTTATCGGCCGTGGTCACGAGGAGGCTTCGGGTGTTCGCAGACGATTCACCCGGCTTACACATAGACGCCGACGGTTCCGCTGCCTGTGAGATGTGCGGCGAAGAGGGAGCCGTCATCCACCTCCTGCGCGTGCAGGACGGGGCGGTCACGCATACCCGCCTGTGCCACTCCTGCGCAGAGACCCTGGCAGGGGACACGGAGGGCATCACCCTGGTCTTGGCCGTCCCTGCCGCGCTCCGTCAGATCGCCGGGACGAGTTCCCGAGAAGAGACTCCCGGCCCCTCGGTCGGACAGGAGGAGCACCGGGTCTGCACCGTGTGCGGCACCACGCTCGCCGACCTCAAAGAGACGGGTACGGTGGGGTGTCCGGTCTGCTACCAGGTGTTCGCCGAGCAGTTGTGGGCGGCGGTCCAGGAAGGAAGGGACCACGTGGAGCACCTGGGCAAGGTGCCGCGCGGGGGCTCGCCCTCCGACTCGCTGCGTCACGAGGTGATCCGCCTCAAGCGTATGCTGAGCGAACTGGTGGAGACGGAGCGGTTCGAGGAGGCTGCCGGCGTGCGCGACCGGCTCGCCGACCTGGCCCGCGACCTGCAGGAGGACGGACGGTGACGCGGGCCGCCGCCACTCTCACCGCCTGTGGCCTGGGTCTCTCGCGCAACCAGACAGGCCTGCGCTTTCCTCACGCCGAGCAGGCCGAGGCGCTGGAGGAGTTTCGCGCCCAGGTTCTCGACGTGCTCGCCTCCGAGGACGCCGACGGTTGGAAGGCCTACGAGTTGCAGGAGGCCTCGAGCATAGACGTGGCCCTTCTGGTGGAGCGGGGGCTCATGACGCCGCGCTTCGCCGACGCCGGGGGTGCGGGTCGTGGCTTCGCCATCTACGGGGAGGGCGAAGCGTCCCTGGAGATCAACGGCGACGATCACCTGCGCCTGCTCGGTTTTCGGGTGGGGGATCAGTTGCCCTTCCTGTGGTCGCTGCTGAGTCTGCTCGACGATCGTCTGGAAGCGGCAGCCCCGTACGCCTTCGACGCCCAGTGGGGCTACCTCACCAGCCACCCCGAGCAGGCGGGCACGGGGCTGCGGGCCTACGCCACTCTGCACGCGCCTGCCCTCACCTTCGCGGGCCGGCTGCCCGGGATCGCTCTGGAACTGCTCGACGATGGACTTGGTCTCGCTCCTCTGTGGGGAGGGGCGGGAGGTGTGGTGCAGGTCTCAAACTTGGGCCGTCAGGGTAAACCAGAGAGGGAAACGATCAAGCAGATAGAAGAGGTCTCAGGAGAGATCCTGGAAAAAGAGCGATCGGTGAGGAAGATGCTGTTCCGATCGAACCCCACACAGGTCAAGGATCACATCGGCCGGGCCATAGGCGTCGGGCAGCATGCCTGGAACATCTCCTTCGCCGAGGCCGTCAACGTGGTGTCTGCCGCCGACGTGGGTGTGGAGTTGGGCGTGGCGGTGATTCCGGGCATGGACGAGGCGTGTTCGTTCAGCTTGATGCAGAAGCTGCAGCCGGCGCACCTCATCGTGGAGCACATGGAGTCCGGCCCCGGTAGTCTTGAAGATCCCGACATCGATAACGTCCGAGCCCGGGTCCTCCGCGAGGTCTTCGCGGACGCCAGGGTGCGGTGACAGGAGAAAGGCATGATGTTCGAACGGTTCACTGAAAGGGCCAGACAGGTAGTGGTCCTCGCTCAGGAAGAGGCGCGGAACCTACGTCACAACTACATAGGTACCGAGCACCTCCTGCTGGGCCTGCTGCGCGAGGCCGACGGCGTGGCTGCGCGGGTACTGGGTTCCCTGGAAGTCACCATGGAAGAAGTCAGGGGCGAGGTCACCCGCATAGTAGGCGAGGGCGAGCACGAGTCGCAGGGACAGATACCCTTCACGCCGCGGGCCAAGAAGGTGCTCGAACTGGCTCTACGGGAAGCCTTGTCGCTGGGCCACAACTACATCGGCACCGAGCATATCCTCCTCGGGCTCGCGCGCGAGACCGAGGGCGTTGCGGCGCGCATCCTGGCCGACCTGGAGGTCGACGCCGAGCGCGTGCGCCAGGAGGTCATGAGGGTGCTGGCCGGCCCCACTCGGCGTCCCTCCCGCGGTTCCGCGGAGGCGGGTGCGGCCGAGGCCAAGGACCGGAAGAGCTCGAAGGTGCTCGACCAGTTCGGCCGCAACCTCACTCGGTACGCTGAGGAGGACAAGCTCGACCCCGTCATCGGTCGCGAGACCGAGATCGAACGCGTCATGCAGATCCTGTCCCGCCGCACCAAGAACAACCCTGTGCTGGTAGGTGAACCGGGCGTGGGCAAGACCGCGGTGGTCGAAGGCTTGGCGCAGCGCATCGCCAAGAACGACGTGCCCGGGCTCCTCAAGGACAAGCAGATCTACACCCTCGACCTCGGGGCCCTGGTGGCAGGCTCGAAGTATCGGGGCGAGTTCGAAGAGCGCCTCAAAAAGGTGATGAAGGAGATCTCCGAGCGGGGCGACATCATCCTCTTCATCGACGAGATACACAACCTGGTCGGTGCCGGCGCGGCCGAGGGGGCCATCGACGCCGCCTCCATCCTCAAGCCGGCTCTTGCGCGGGGCGAGATCCAGACCATCGGCGCTACGACCATGGACGAATACCGCAAGCACTTGGCCAAGGACGCTGCACTCGAGCGCCGCTTCCAGAAGATCCTGGTGAAGGAGCCCACGGTCGAGGAGACCAAGAAGATCCTGGCCGGGCTGCGCGAGCGCTACGAGGCCCATCACCACGTGCGTATCACCGACGAGGCCCTCGACGCCGCGGCCTATCTGGCCGACCGCTATATCAGCGATCGCTTCCTGCCCGACAAAGCCGTCGATCTGGTCGACGAAGCTGCGTCGCGCAAACGCATCCAGAACATGTGCGCCTCCCCCGATCTGAAAGAGGTCGAGGGCGCCATCCTCGAGGTACGCCGCGAGAAAGAAACGGCCATCGAGGTCCAGGACTTCGAGAAGGCGGCCTCGCTGCGCGACCGAGAGCGCAAACTGCTCAACCAGCGGCGCGAGCTGGAGGAGAAGTGGCAGGAGTCCGAGGGCGGTGTGGAGATATCTATCGGTGAGGATGAGATCGGTGAGGTCACGGCCATGTGGACCGGCATCCCGGTCACCAAGCTCACCGAGGCCGAGACGCACCGTCTGCTGCGCATGGAGGAAGCCCTCCACAAACGCGTGGTGGGCCAGGAGGAAGCCGTCCGCTCCGTATCCCGCGCCATCCGGCGTTCGCGCGCCGGGCTCAAAGACCCGCACCGGCCGGCCGGCTCGTTCATCTTCCTGGGCCCCTCCGGCGTGGGCAAGACCGAACTGGCGCGGACCCTGGCCGAGTTCCTCTTCGGCGACGAGGCGGCCCTCATCCAGGTGGACATGTCGGAGTTCATGGAGAAGCACGCCGTCAGCCGTCTGGTGGGCTCCCCACCCGGGTATGTGGGCTACGACGAAGGCGGACAGCTCACCGAGTCTGTGCGCCGGCGCCCCTACTCGGTAGTCCTGCTCGACGAGATCGAGAAGGCACACCCGGACGTGTTCAACATCCTCCTGCAGATACTGGAGGATGGCCGCTTGACCGACGCTCAGGGGCGCACGGTCGACTTTCGGAACGCCATCATAATCATGACCTCCAACATAGGCGCATCCATAATCTCCAAGGGCCAGGTTCTGGGCTTCCAGGAGGCCGTGGCCGAGGGTGGCCTGCAGTATGAGGAGATGAAGACCCGCGTTACCGGCGAGCTCAAGAAGGTCTTCCGGCCCGAGTTCCTCAACCGGGTGGACGAGGTGATCGTCTTCCACAAGCTGTCCCGGGAGGAGATCACGTCCATCGTCGATCTCATGCTCGCTCGTTTGGAGGAGCAACTCAAGGACCGCGAGATCGGCCTGGCGCTCACCACGGCGGCCAAGTCCCTGCTGGTAGATCTGGGCTACGATCCCACCATGGGCGCGCGGCCGCTCAGGCGCGCCATCCAGTCCCAGGTGGAGGACCTGCTGGCCGATGAAGTGCTTTCCGGAAGGTTCCCTGCCGGCAGCACGGTCCTTGTCGACCGGGATGAAGACCATCTGGCCATCGTCGAGGTCATCTCGGGGGCCCCGGAGGTCCTCGTAGCCGACGAGACCGGCTAGAGTAGCCTCCTACTAGGACGGGGCGGCCGATGCCGCGGGGAAAGAGCTCTTACATCTGTCAGGAGTGCGGTCACGCATCACCGGGATGGCTGGGCCGGTGCCCCGGGTGCGGCCAGTGGAACACCATAGTCGAAGAGGCGGCGGGCGCCGGGTCATCGCCCCGTAGGGCGGGACCGGCGCCCGCCGCGCCTGTTCCGGTCACCCTCATGGACGTCGACCCCGGTGCTCAGGTGCGCATCGGCACGGGGCTGGGCGAATTGGACCGCGTACTGGGCGGGGGTCTCGTGGCCGGCTCGGTGGTCCTCCTGGGTGGGGAGCCGGGGGTGGGCAAGAGCACGCTCCTTCTCCAGGCGCTCTTGCGCATGGAGAAGGCCGGCGTCTCCACGCTGCTCGTCTCGGGAGAAGAATCGGCCCCTCAGGTGAAGCTGCGCAGCAACCGCCTGGACGGCGGGGCCAGTCGCCTGCGCCTTCTCAGCGAGACGCAGACGGAGGCGGTGGTGGCGTGCCTGGAGCATCTCCGTCCCGCCGTGTGCGTGGTCGACTCCGTGCAGACCCTGTGGTCGCCCGAACTGGGGTCGACTCCCGGGTCGGTGGTCCAGATCCGTGATGCTGCCGGCCGTCTCCTGCGCGTGGCCAAGACCTGCAACATCGCCCTGATCCTGGTCGGGCACGTCACCAAGGACGGCGAGTTGGCCGGACCGCGGGTCCTGGAGCACATGGTCGACGCGGTCCTGTCCTTCGAAGGTGAGCGCGCCCAACCGTTCCGCATCCTGCGCGCAGTGAAGAACCGTTTCGGCTCCACCAACGAGGTGGGCGTCTTCCAGATGGCCGAACAGGGACTGGTGGAGGTGGCCGATCCCTCGTCGGTGTTCCTCGAGGATGGGGACCTCCGCTCCGGCTCAGCCGTCGCCCCGGTGATGGAAGGGACGCGCTGTCTCCTGGCCGAGGTGCAGGCCCTGGTGGCCCCCAGTAACCTGGCCATGCCCCAGCGGGTCGCCCGGGGGGTGGACCGTAACCGGCTGGCCATGATCGTGGCTGTTCTGAGCCGCCGAGCCCATCTGCCGCTCCTCAAATGCGACATCTTTGTTAATGTTGCAGGAGGGCTGGTGATAGAGGACCCGGCCGCCGACCTGGCTGTGGCTCTGGCGGTGGTCTCCGCGTGGCGAGACGCCGATGCGGACGGGGGCGTGGCGGCTCTGGGGGAGATAAGCCTCACCGGCAGGGTGCGCTACGTCCTTCAGGCCGACAAGCGCGTGCAGGAGTTGAGCCGGCGGGGCCTGGGGAGGATCTTTCTCCCGGCCCGCAACGCCGAGGAGTTGCGGGCGGCGGGGACCGAGTTGGGCGCGGCGAGCCTGACGGCGGTCACGGACATCGGTGAGGCGGTGAAGAACGTGGGTATGAGGAGTGGACGTGGGTAAGCGGCCCCCTGCCATAGAGGCAAGGCTCATCGAAGCGCTGGAGATGGTCGCCCCGGGCACGTTGATCCGGCGGGCCATCGACAACATCGTGCGCGCCCGTACGGGCGCGCTCCTCGTCTTTGCCGACGAAGACGACATCCGGCCCATGATCTCCGGCGGCATCGACATCGACGTCGAGTTGGCGCCCATGATCCTCTACGAGTTGGCCAAGATGGACGGCGCTATCCTGCTGGACAGGGAGGGCACGCGTATCCTCCACGCCAACGTCCAGCTCATGCCCGATGCCTCCCTCGAATCCGAGGAGACCGGCACGCGCCACAGAACGGCCGAGCGCGTGGCCAAGCAGATAGGCGCCCTGTGCATCTCCATCTCCGCTGCCCGCGATGTGGTCACCATCTATCTCTCCGACATGCGCTACGTCATGGAGCATCTACATACGATCCTCGACAGCGCGAACCAGGCCCTGCAGACGCTCGAGAAGTTCAAGGAGCGGCTCAACCACGTTTCTACCTCGCTGTCCGCCCTGGAGTTCGAGGAAGCGGTCACGCTCCACGACGTCCTCAGCGTGGTCCAGAGACTGGAGATGGTCCTGGTGATCGTGCAGGAGATCGAGCGCTACATAATCGAACTGGGCACGGAGGGCCGGCTGATCCGCCTGCAGTTGGAGATGATGATGCTCCAGGTGCGCGAGGATCGGGAGGCGCTCCTGGCGGACTACCTGCCCGAGCTAACGGCCAAGAAGCTAAAAGAGGCGAGGGAGGGGCTGGGCGCCCTGCGTTCCGACGACCTCCTTTCCCTGGCTCATCTCGGCCAGATTCTTGGCTACGAGCCCGGCATCAACATGCTGGAGAAGCACCTGAGTCCTCGAGGCTATCGCATGCTGCGCAAGATACCGCGGCTGCCCCAGGAGGTCATCGCCACCCTCATCGGCCGCTATGGCCATCTGCGCGACATCATCGACGCCACGGCTGAGGAGTTGGCCACCAGCGACGGGGTCACGCTGGCTCGGGCGCGCGACATCAAAGAAGGTCTCAACCGTCTGCGGGAGCTGAACCTGCTCGAGCGTTACGGCTGATGTTCGCGATCGGTGACACTGTGGTCTATCCCCATCACGGAGCCGGGCGGATCCTTGACATCGTGGAGCAGGGAGAGGGCGACGAACGGCGCTCGTGCTACCTCATCCAGATGCTGCACAACGACATGACGATCCAAGTCCCCGTGGAGGGCTCTGACAAGGCCGGCGTACGGTCGGTCATCTCGGAGGAGGAGGTCGACGAGGTGCTGGCGGTGCTGCGCGACGACGCCACGCACATGCCCGACAACTGGAACCGTCGTATCAGGCACAATCGTGACAAGATCAAGACGGGAGACGTGCTGGAGATCGCCGACGTCCTCCGCAATCTGGCCCTTCGCGACCACGACAAGGGCCTCTCCACCGGCGAGAAGCAGATGTATGCGAAGGTCAGGCGCATCCTGGCTTCCGAGTTGATGTACGCCAAGGGGCTGGACGAGGAGAAGGCCCTGGAGCTTCTGGACGGCATCCTGGCCGAGATGTGCGCTCAGGCCCGCGAGGAGGAGTAGCCGTGGCCTTCGCCCTCAGGTTGCTGATGGCCCTCGTGGGAGGTGTGGTCGGCTACGAGCTGGCTATGGCCTACCTGCCGCGCGACGGACTGGGCGACTTCGGGCACGGCCTGCTCGTCGCTCTGGCCGTGCTGGCGGGGGTGATCGTGGGCGCGATCCTGGGCAGTTTCCTGGGCCGGGCCGTCACGCGTCTGGGGCGGCGGCTCGATCGAGCCAGCTCCCTGGTCACGGCCAGCGGGTTGATCTTCACCACCATCGGTCTGCTCATAGGGCTTGCCATCGCGGCCCTGGGCGGCCTCGCCGTCCGCGACCTGCCGGTGGTAGGCCCCTATCTGCTGCCCCTTCTCTACGCGGTCAGCGGATACCTTTTCGCCTACCTGGGCTACAAGCGGCACACCGACATGGCCCGCCTCTTGGGCTTCAAGGGCCTCCTCGAGCAACCGGGTACGCAGCATTTCGTCCGTCCCAAGATCCTCGATACCTCCGTGATAATCGACGGGCGTATCGGCGACGTGGTCGGCACGGGCTTTTTGGAGGGAGACCTGATCGTGCCCGGGTTCGTCCTCGAGGAGCTGCAATCCATCGCCGACTCGGCGGAGCCGGGGAAGCGGGCCCGGGGTCGGCGGGGCCTCGAGACCGTGCGCCATCTCCAGGAGACCTATAAGAAACTGATCATTATCGAACGCGATTTCCCGACCATCGCCGAGGTCGATGCCAAGCTCCTCCGCCTGGCCAAGGAGATGAAGGCCTGCATCCTCACCACCGACTACAACCTCAACAAGCTGGCCCAGATCCAGGGCGTCGAAGTCCTGAACGTGAACCAGCTCTCCAGCTCTCTCAAGACCCTGGTGCTGCCGGGTGAGAGCCTGGGCGTGAAGATCCTGCGGGAGGGCAAGGAAGAGGACCAGGGAGTGGCCTACCTGGAAGACGGCACCATGGTGGTGATAGAGGGTGGTCGCACCCGGTTGGGCGAGGAGGTGGAGGTGGAGGTCACCTCCGTGCTGCAGAACCCCTCCGGCCGCATGGTCTTCACCCGGTTGGCGTCCTGAGGAGGTGACCTGGATGGTGGACGGACGACCGAGCCTTGCGATGGTGGTGGCGGCGGCCGGCTACGGCACGCGGCTCGATTCGGGCATGCCCAAGCAGTACGTCCCCCTTCTGGGCATTCCCATGCTGCAGCGCACTCTGACCATCCTGAGCTCGTGTGCGGAGATAGACACCATGCTCGTAGTGGTGAACGTGGAGGACGTGGATTACTGCGGCAACGAGATCGAGTTGGAACACATCGGCAAGGTGGTGCGGGTGGTGGCGGGCGAGCAGAAGCGGCCCTTCTCCGTCCGCAACGGGCTGCGGGCTCTCGCCGAGCTGGGCACGTGGGATTTCGTGGGTGTGCATGACGGTGCCCGCCCGTTGGTCACCTGCGATGAGGTGAGCCGCGCAATGGCTGCTCTGGTCGCCGACCCCTCGCTCGACGGGGTGGTGCCGGCGGTACCCAGTGTGGACACCATCAAGCTGGTCGACGAGCAGGGCATCATCGTGGATACCCCCCACCGCGCCCAACTCTTCCGGGCGCAGACACCGCAGATCTTCCGCTGGCCGGCGCTCCTGGACGCGTATGCTCAGCCGGACGAAGTGCTCGCGGAGGCAACTGACGACGCTTCCCTGGTGGAGGGCCGCGGCGGCCGCGTGGCCGTGGTGGAGGGATCGCCGGAGAACTTCAAGATCACCGACCGTCTCGACCTGCGCCACGCCGAGCGGATACTGGCGGAGCGCAGGCATGACTGAGGATGCCGACTCGGCCCTGACCGGGTGGGCTCTGGGCTACGACGCCCATCGCTTCGCGGCTGAACGACCTCTCGTGTTGGGAGGGGTGCGGCTCCGCGACACCGACGGCCTGCTGGGGCACAGCGACGCCGACGTCCTGACGCACGCGGTCATGGACGCTCTTCTGGGCGCCGCAGGCCTGGAGGATATCGGTCACTACTTCCCGGACCGCGACTCGGCCTACGCCGGGGCGGACAGCATCGCGCTGCTGGCCCGGGTGGGTGACTTGCTGGCCGCCGGCGGCTGGGAGGTGGTCAACGTGGACGCGGTCGTCATCTGCGAGCAGCCGCGCATCGCGCCGGAGCGGCAGCGCATGCGCGCGCGCATGGCGGCCGCTCTGGGGCTGGACCCGGACCGGGTGGGAGTGCGGGGCACGACCACCGAGGGCATGGGCTTCGCCGGCCGGGGGGAGGGCATCGCCGCCCAGGCGGTGGCTCTGGTGCGGCGCAGCGGTCTCGGGCCCGAGGCCGCCGAGGCCGACGCTGGCCTCGGGGCCAAGGCCGCCGAGGCGCCGCCGCAGGCCTGACCGGCTGCGGCAGCCGCGCCGACGGTCGGCTATCATTCGGCTGACAACGAGCGAAGAGAGATCGACACCATGAGCGACGTCCGCGTGCGTTTTGCCCCCAGTCCCACCGGTTCCCTCCACGTGGGGAGTGCCCGCACGGCTCTCTACAACTTCCTGTACGCGCGCCACAACGGCGGCACCATGGTCCTGCGGGTGGAGGACACCGATCTCAAACGGTCGACCACCGAGCACGACGTCAGCATCATCAACGACCTCAAGTGGCTGGGCCTGCAGGCCGACGAGGGCCCCGACGTGGGCGGTGACTCACGGCCCCTACCGGCAGAGCGAGCGCATGGACCTCTACGAAGCCGCCGTCCAGCGGCTCCTGGCCGACGGCGTGGCCTACCCCTGCTTCTGTCCCCAGGAGCTGCTCGAGGAGCGCAAGGCGCAGCAATTGGCCCGCGGGCAGATGCCCAAGTACGACCGCACCTGCTCCTGTCTCACACCTGCGGAGACAGAGGCCCGCATGGCCGGCGGGGAGGAGGCGGCCGTCCGCTTCCGGGTGCCCGAGGGCGATGTGACCTTCGAAGACCTCATCCATGGGCCCATCACCTTCTCCTCCGACGTCATAGGCGACTTCATAATCAAACGCACCGATGGAGGCTTCTCCTACAACTTCGCGGTGGTCGTGGACGATGCGGGTATGGCGATCACGCACGTCATCCGGGGGGAAGACCACATCACCAACACCGCCCGGCAGATGATGCTCTTCGCGGCCCTGGGCGAGGAGGTCCCGCGCTACGGGCACCATTCCCTCATCCTGGCCCCCGACGGCAGCAAGATGTCCAAGCGGCATGGGGCCACGTCCATCGGCGACTTCAAGGGTCTGGGGTACCTCTCCGGGGCCATCGTCAACTACCTGGCCCTGCTCAGCTGGCATCCGGCCGACGAGCGCGAGAAATTCACGCTGGCCGAACTCATAGTGGAGTTCGACATAGGCCGGGTCTCCAGGAGCCCGGCCATCTTCGACGTCCACAAGCTCAACTGGCTGAACGGCCTCTACATCCGGGAGTTGGAGCCCACCGCGCTCTACCGGGAGATCGAGCCCTACCTGAGCGCGGCAGACATGCGCCCGGCTCCGGTGCAGCAGGAGGTGGTGGCGGAGGCCGTGCAGGCCAACCTCGTGGTCCTGGGGGATGCGCCCCGCTTCGCGGCCGTGTTCTTGGACGACGTCGACCCGACTACGTGCGCCTGCTCCGACGCGCTGCTGGCTCCGGGCGTGGATGTGCTGGTGCGCCTGGCCCGGGAGAGTTTCGCCGGGTTGGCTGCGGAGTTCGTACCCACGGAAGCCGGCCGGGAGGCGCTGCGCCGACTGGTGGAGGCGGCCAAGGCGGAGGGGCTCAAGGGTAAGTCGGTCTATCACCCCCTGCGGGTGGCGCTGAGCGGGCGCGACGAGGGTCCGGAGCTCTTCTATCTGGTGGCCGGTCTGGGCAAGAGCACCATCCTGGCCCGGCTCGATGCCGCGGCGGCCTTCGTCGCGAAGGCGGGCAGCGGCTCCGCGGGCGCGTCGCCCCCAGGCCGGGGCAGGACCCGACGGCGGGGCGGGGGTGGCCTGAGGTGCGTCTCTACGACTCTCTCACCCAGGAGAAACGGGAGTTCGTCCCCCGGGACGGCGACCACGTCACCATGTACTTCTGCGGGCCGACCGTCTACAACTACGTGCACGTCGGTAATGCCCGACCCTACGTGGTCTCCATGGTGGCCCGCCGCTACTTCCAGTCGCTCGGCTACCGCGTGACCCTGGTCGAGAACATCACCGACATCGACGACCGCATCATCCAGAAGGGGAACGCCGAGGGCAGGACCGCCCGCGAGGTGGCGGAGGAGTTCGCCGACGCCTACCGGCAGGACACCGACCGGCTGGGCTTGGGCAGGCCCGATGTGGAACCGCTGGCCACCGAACACATCCCCGAGATCGTCGCCCTCATCGAGGGACTGGTGGAGAGCGGCCACGCCTATGCTTCCGGCCCCGACGTCTACTTCGATGTCGACAGCTACGACCCCTACGGAAAGCTGTCCAAGCAGCAGGTGGCGGAGATGCGCCACGGCGCCCGGATCGACCTGGGCGATGACAAAGCCGATCCGCTCGATTTCGCCCTGTGGAAGGGCGCCAAACCGGGCGAGCCTGCCTGGGACAGCCCCTGGGGCGCGGGGCGGCCGGGTTGGCACATCGAGTGCTCGGCCATGAGCCTCAAGTACCTGGGGGCGGGGTTCGACATCCACGGCGGGGGTCGCGACCTCATCTTCCCCCATCACGAGAACGAGGTGGCCCAGGCGGAGGCCGCCGCCCATCCCTTCGCGCGTTTCTGGATGCACAACGGCATGCTGAACCTGCGCGAGGAGAAGATGTCGAAGAGCGTGGGCAACATCCTCACGTTGAGGCACATCCTCGACGAGCATCGGCCGGAGGCGCTGATCGCCGCCTTCGTGGGCACGCACTACCGCAGCCCGCTGGAGTTCAGCGCCGACCTGTTGACAGAGTCGGAGCAACAGGTGGACCGTCTGCACAACGTGTTCCGCGCGCTGGCCGATAGGGTGGCGGTCGCCGACGGCGCGCCGCATGTCGCCGACGGCGCGGCCGCCGACAGCGCCATCGGTGACGCCTCTCCCCGTGATGGGGGCGGACCGGCGGACGCGACGACGATCGACCACCACCTGAAGGAGCGCCGCAGCGCCTTCGACGAGGCCCTGGCCGACGATCTCAACACCGCCGCCGCTCTGGCCGAGGTCTTCGGACTGGCGCGCGAGGTGAACGCGGCTCTCGCCGCCGGTGATCTGAGCGCGGCGCGGGCCGACGAAGTCCGGAGGCAGATGGCGGACATGGTCTACGTCCTGGGTCTCGACGCCGTCACCAAGGCCGAAGACGCCATCCCGGCCGAAGTCACGGCCATGGCCGAAGAAAGGCAACTCTGCCGCTCGACGAAGAACTTCGCGCGGGCCGACGAGCTGCGCGCGGCTATCACCGAATGCGGGTATGAGGTCCGGGACGTCGCCGGTGGCTTCAAACTCGTCCCCACCCGCTAGAGGTCGGCGCGCCGGCGGGACGCCGGCGCCGAAGCCGGGCGGCCGCTCCGCTGGATCGGCCGCGTCGTCGCAGGCGGTGGCCGCGCAGCGGCGACGCAGGGTGCGCCGCCGGGCGGTGGCCGCGCCGCCGCGGCGGAGCAGGTCACCTCGCTCGTCTACGGGCGCAATGCCGTCCGCGAAGCACTGAGGGGACGCCGTACGGTGCGGCGGGTGCTGCTCGTGGCGGGGCGCGTGGGCGACGAACTCGAGTCTCACGTGGCGGAGTGGAACGCGGCTGGCGGGGTCCGCACGCCCGTCAGGCGTCTCGACGCGCTGGAGTTGGCCGCTGCCGTGGGTAGCCCTGATCACCAGGGCGTCGCTGCCGAGGTGGACCCCTATCCTTACGTCGACCTCGCCGGTGTTCTGCGCTCGCACACCCTGCTGGTCGCTCTGGACGGCGTGCAGGACCCGCACAATCTGGGGGCCATCATCCGTACCGCCGAAACGGCCGGAGCCGCGGTGATCTTCCCCCGACACCGGGCGGCCGAGGTCACGGCGGCGGTGGTCAAGGCGTCCGCTGGCGCCACCGAGCACGCTGCCGTCGTCCGGGTGCGCAACCTCGCCGACGCTCTCGCCGAGGCCAAGGAGGCCGGCTTCTGGATCTACGGAGCGGCCGCGGACGCGCAGAGTCCATACGCCTCCCAGGACTATCGCTATCCCACCTGCTTCGTGGTGGGCTCGGAGGGGGAGGGAGTGGGGAGGAGGGTGGCCGGCATGTGCGACGTCATGGTCTCGCTGCCGCTGGCCGGGATGATGGAGTCGCTGAACGTGAGCGTCAGCGCCGGCATCCTGCTCTACGAAGCGCTCCGCCAGCGTTCGGTCTCGGTCCAGCCATGATCGTTAGGGCGGGCAGGGCAGGACTCCAGGTGGTCCCATGAGCGTGTATCTCGTCGATGGCTACAACCTTCTTCATCAGATCATCGGGCGCCAAGCAGTCGGGCCGCGCCGCTCGGGCGCCCAGGGGTCCAGGGCAGGCTCCAGCGACGGTGAGGCGGCAGTCGGGCCGGGTGCGGCAGGCCTGGGGCCGTCCATCGACCTCGAAGACGAGCGGCGCCGGCTCCTCGACCGCATAGCCAGTTACATGGGGGGTACCTCCGACAGGGCCATCGTGGTCTTCGACTCCCAAGCCCAGATGTTGCAGAAGAGCGAGACTGCAACGGCGCAGATGGAGGTCTACTTCGGGTCGTTCTCTCAGTCGGCCGACAGCATCATCGAGAGAGAGGTTTTTGCCCTCACTCCAGGGGAAAACGTCATCGTTGTCTCCTCCGACTACCAGCTTCAGAAGACCGTGTTTCGACCCAACGTGATCCGCCGCTCGTCTCGGCAATTTGCCGCCGAGTTGCAGGAAGACACAATAAGGATTGCAAATAGTCAAAATTGCATTACAATGAGTCATCGGGTCGAAGAAAGGATCCCACTGAGCACGCTCGATCAGTTGGCACGATTGAGGGACGAGCTCGAGGGAAAGGCGCCAGGTGAAGGGGGGGCGACGGGACCCGGGTAGGGGGCCGACTACCGGCCCGCAACGCCGCGGGGGGAGGATCGGTGGTGAGAGTAGCGCGAGCGACCAAGGTGGTCAGCGAGTGGTCCGACGAGGAGTTGGTGGCGCAGGCCAAATCCGGAGACTCCGATGCGACCCGCAAGATCCTCGTCCGCTATCACTACTTCGTCCGTCTGAAGGCCAACTCCTATTTCCTCGCCGGCGGCGACGGTGACGACCTCATCCAGGAAGGCTACATCGGCCTGTTCAAGGCCATCCGCGACTTCGAGCACGACCGCAGTACCAGCTTCCGCAGTTTCGCCGAACTGTGCGTCACCAGGCAGATCATCACGGCCATCAAGACTGCCTCCCGGCAGAAGCACTCCCCACTGAACACATACATCAGCTTCAGCCACTCGCCTTCCAGCGCCGATTTCGACACCCGTACCCTGGCCGACGTCATCCCCTCCGGCCGCACCAGCGATCCCGTGCAGCAGGTCATCAGCTCGGAAGAGGTGGTGAGTCTCACCGACTGTCTCGTGCGCCTACTCAGCCCTCTGGAGCGGCGGGTGCTCAAGTACTATCTGGAGGGCAACTCCTACGAGGACATCGCCGTGCACATCGGCCACGACACCAAGACGGTGGACAATGCCCTGCAGCGCATCAAGCGCAAGGTGACCATGCACCTCGAGAGTCGGCGGGTGCTGCTGTAGCGACGTAGCTTCCCGCCGTGATACCGTGGCGCCACGGGGCAATGCGATCACGGGAGGGCACATGATGTTCTCGGAAGAACGGCGGCTCCTCAGGATCGCCATCGCTACTCTTGTCTGCTTCGTAGTGTTCTGGGCTGTTGCGTGTGCGCTGAGTCCGGCCCGGGCTCAGGCAGACGATAGTTTCTCTCTCGTTCCCACCATGACGGCGGCCTCCAACGACTATCCGCCCCAGCAACTCCTGGCGGCGGCGCGTATCCAGGTCGACTCGATCGGCCATGTGACCGCCCACTTCGTCCATGCCTTTCGACTACATCCGCTACTCCGCGGATGATACACAGCACACGCATCCCCTAACTACCACCGGGACGGGCTCGATCCTTATGACCGGCTCGTACCATCCCGACACGTACGGGATGCAGGGCCGCTATCACCTGGAGTACACCACTGAGACCACGGGTGGATGGATGGGCACCGATCGCCGCACCGACGTCTACGAGGGCACGTTCTTCGCCGTGATCACGGGACCGGGCAATGAGGTGGCGGTGACGGTGAAGTCGACGTGGACCAACCAGCACTACTCCTTCAACGGCGGCCAGTGGGTTCCCTCCGCGAGCGGCAGCGGCCAATTCACCGAGTCTTCAAGTATCGGCAGGTGGGTGGTCCGACTCCGCCTCCGGCTATGGCGACGGTCGAGAATTGTGGCAATTCCTGGATCTCGTTCGACGGAGGCACGAGCTGGACGGGTCTCACGGACGGAGACGTGCTTCGTCCGGGCTGCATCGTCCGTACGGAGGACGTGCCCGCAGGCCGTGGCGCCCTACCTGAAAGGGGGCGGCCGGACGATCCTCGTCTTCGGGAAGGGGTTCCGCCAAACGATCGAGCCCAACAGCACGGTGCGGGTCTATGACTGGGGCGCACAGGTCGAGAGCGGCAGCGTGGTGACTGAGGACAATCCCAACAAGCCCGCTGGAGCCAGCGGCGACACCGGATTCTGCTCGGGGAAAGACCCGGGAGCGTTCCAGTATCCGCAACAGCTGGCGAGCGAGGCGCTTGGGCGCCCGGCGCTCCTTGACGCAGGCGGCAGCGGCCGACAGCAACCACTATCGGGTGGAGGTCACGCCGGAGGGGATGGAAGTAGCGGTCTTCTCGGGAAAGGTCTATGCGAAGAGTACGGTCACCCAGGCGGTCGTGCAGTTGAGCGCCGGGCAATCCGTCACGCTCGGGAGCGGAGGGCTGAGCCCGGTGTCGGACAAGACCTTCACCGACGTGACCGCCTCCGATCCCTACCGGACGGCGATCATTGGCATGGCTCTGAGGGGGATCGTCAGTGGCTATCAGGCTGGGACGGCCTGGGAGTTCCATCCTCTCGACTCCGTGAAGCGGGCCCAGTTCGCCAAGATGATCGACGGCGTGATGCAGCTCCCGGCGACCGAGGACATGGCTGTTCCCTTCACCGATCTTGGTCCGGACGAGCTCGACGACCTCTATCCTCACGAGTATGTGGCCATGGCCGCGGCCGCGGGCATCACCACGGGTCTCAAGGAGCCCGGCCGGTTCGGGCCCTACGACCCGATCAAGCGGGCCCAGGTCGTCACCATGATTGTCCGGGCGGCCAACACGTTATGGCCGGGCCTGCTCGATGCGCTGCCGGCGGGCTGGAGCGGGACCATGGCCTCGTTCACCGACGGGACGCACGGCCCCAACATGCACATGGCCGAGTACAACGGCCTTCTTGAAGGCCTCAGCGGCTTCGGGAAGAGCTGGGATCCCTGGAAGTACGCCACCCGGGGCGAGGTAGCGCAGATGCTGTGGAGCCTCATGACCCGGTGATGTCGCGACACCCGGTCGAGCCGGGCCGCCCGCGCTGAGCTACAATTCACTCGACCCTTTCGGGCCGGTGTAGCTCAATGGTAGAGCAGCTGATTTGTAATCAGCAGGTTGGGGGTTCAAGTCCCTTCGCCGGCTCCTCAGGGCAGGTGGCGTCCAGACAGACACCATCGAGGTCAGCAGCGCCCAAACCCGTGGCGCCTCAGAGAATCAGAGGCGATGGTTATGCCGCTCTCGCGATCACGCGGCCGACGTCACGGCGAGATGCACCCAGCGTCAGCAGCGACTTGACGAGCAAATCAAGGGAGACCGAGGCATCGGCGGCCTCCATCTTCGCCACCCGAGACTGACTGGAGCGAAGCTGACGGGCAACTCCGGGTGCGTCCAGCCGCGGTCGGCTCGTAGCTTTCGCAAGTAATCCGCCAAGGCAAGTTCAAGTTCCACAAGGCCGCTTCCTCCGCACTCAGTTCGAGAAAGTCGGCCGCCTCGCCTACCCGCTACCCGGCGGAAACCAGTCGATCCTTCGTAATCTTCTGCATGGGTATCATTCCTTCTTTCCCGCGACAGCGTCATACTCTCGCAGCCGGCGCTTGCACGTCTCGATGACGGACTTGGGTGTGGTCTGCATCTTCTTATTGAAGACCTCCACAATGACCACTGCGTCTGCGTCAAGGCGATAGATGATCCGCCAGGCGCTCTCCTCGTCAATGATACGGAGCTCGTGAGACTGTTTGCCGACTGACGCCAAAGTGCGCGACCGCGGCAGACTGAGTAGCTCACCGCGCTGCAACTTCCTCAGAAGGACACGGGCCTCGATCCGCGCGGGCGCCGACAAGGGCGGAGTCTTCACTTCACCGTGCAGCCAAACCAGCGGTTTGTGCGCGTTGTTCATCGCAGTACATTTGACCCGGATGAAACGGGCCTATACTCGAATTACGGAGATAAATCACTCTCCGCGGCTCGACAATGTCTGGGGGTCCAGTGCGGCGTACCATGGAGAGCCGACCTCCCTTCCTTGCCGGCCACACGGCAATGAGACGGTAGAGGGAGGGTGCTATGGAACGGCGACGTCTCGACCGCAAGTCCGCGCTCATCCTACTGACCTTGACGCTGGTAGGAGGGCTCCTGTTATTGGGTGCCTATGACCCGCCTGCCGCCCAGGCCGCCCCCGTGCTCCGTATCGACTACACTCCCGACGTGGTCAGCGTCAGTCCAACGGATGAAGCGGTTGAGGTGCTTCTAACCGCGAACGTCAGTGTCATCTTCGACAGGGCCATGATCGAGTCCACAATAGACGAAGATAGCTTCTATCTCACCTACTCGACCTTGCTCTTGAAGGCGGCTGATCTCATCACCATCCCCGGCTTCTTCATTCACAGAGTCGACGCTACTGTCACCGTGGCTGCCGACAGGAAGTCGGCCACGCTGAATCCTGACGCTCCCCTTGATCCGGGTATTAAGTACACTGCGCACCTGACCGACGACATAAAAGCGATGTGGCTCTTCACGGAACGGACGCTGGATGATACGCCGTACACCTGGAGCTTCACCACGGTCACGCGTCCCACGATCTCCGCCCGCACTCCGGCCGCTGATGCCACAAACCTCCCGCTGGACCAGGTTGTCAGCGTGACCTTCGACAAGGCTGTCACCGGTGTCAGCCCGACCAGCTTCTACCTCAAAGAGACACTCTCCGGCACGCAGCTCTCGGGCGGCGTTGCCTACAACTCGACCACGCATATCGCGGTCCTCGACCCCTCTGATCAGCTCAAGCCCAACACCAACTACACCGTGACCATCACCTCGGCGGTGAAGGGAGCCGGCGACGTCAGCTTGAAGGACCCACCCGTCACCTGGAAGTTCACCACGGGCGCGGGTAATCCGGTGGTGACGGCTATGACTCCGGCGGACGGCGCCACCGACGTGGCGGTCGACCAAGTCGTATCGGCCTCCTTCAGCACGGCCATGGACGCATCGACCATCGACGCGGCTAGCTTCATCATCAAGAAGTCGGGGGGCAGCCCGCTCGCCGCGACCGTCGGCTACAGCAGCGGCACGCAGAAGGCCACCCTCACTCCGTCTGCCGACCTGGAATTTGACACCACGTACCTCGTGACCCTGTCGGCGGCCATCAAGGGAGCCACGGGTGACGCTCTGGCCATGGCACCGGTTCATGGAGCTTCACCACGGAGGAAGAGGAGGGGCCGGAGCCGAGCACCTTCAACGACGTTTCCGCGAACCATCCCTATGCCAAAGCGATCGGTGAGCTGGCCGACCGCTTGATCATCCTGGGACCGGGCGACGGGACCTTCCTCCCGAACGACTCCGGTTACGCGGCAGCAGTTCGCCAAGATGATCGTCAAGAGCCTGAATCTCATCGTGACCGGCCTGGAGGTCTGTCCTTTCACCGATGTGGTCGCCCAGGTGGGTGAAGATCCCTTCTATCCCTCCAAGTACGTGGCCGTCTGCGCTACTGAAGAGATCACCAAGGGCTATCCGAACGGCACCTTCGGAGCCAAAGATCCGATCAAGCATCAGCAACTGATCACCATGGTCACGCGGGCAGCCGGGGTGACTGATCCGGGGCCCAGCTTCGTGCCCACATTCACGGCGGGGCAGTTCTCACTGCAGGAACATTATCTGAATGCCAGGACCGCGGCGTACGCAGGACTTCTTGACGGACTTGTGGGCATCGGTCCCGCATACGACTTCTCGGCGGCGTCCACCCGAGGCGAATGTGCCAGTTCCTTTAGAACCTGATCATGCTCATCGAGTCGTAGGGAAAGGAACCGTCACCCCCACGAGGCTTCAAAACAGCAGTTGGTCCAGATGGGCGTGGGGCAGGCGCAGGCGCAGGCCACCACGGCCACAATGGTTGGCTTATCGTTGACCAGAACAGACAGAGCCCCCTTCTGATTGTCATCCGTCTGCCCTATAGTGAAGCTATTCCACGCAGCTTCGGCTGCGTTGGAGATACTGGAGGGCAATAGTGGCCAGCGAGTGGCGGGACAGACTCTTCGCCCACGTCGTCGCTGCTTGCCCAGTCTCTTCGCCTCATGCCGCTGGTCGACGACCTCCCCAACGGCAAGTCGAGTCTAGCTGGGCCGAGAAAGGAGGCGGTGTTTCTCTGCACTGACGCGAATTGGTCAATGGAGCCGCATCTCGGCCGGCTCAATTCTCTGATCAGCCATGGAGGGAGTAGGGATGAAAAGAGCAGAACATAGAGGATATCGGGCACTTGCGCCCGATGTTGCTGATGGTGATTCTCGCCATCCTAATCGCGCTCCTGATGGCCGGGACCGCATCGGCGGCGGATCGTTGGTCTGATATCAGCGACAGTGAATGGCTCAGTGTGTACGGGATTACCGCGGACGAGGCCTGGACGGTTGCGGAGGGCTACGAGGACGGCACCTTCCGTCCCAGTCTGCCGATAGTACGTGCGCAGTTCGCAAAGATGGCTGTCGACGGCTTCGGCTTCGCCACCTCCAACCCACCCGTACCAACGTTCCCCGATGTGGGCACGGATCACTTCTTCTACATCTGGGTCGAGGGAGGGGTCGATGCCGGCATCATCTACGGCTACCTAGACGGCTACTTCCGCCCGGATAACAACATCATGCGGCAGCAGGCCAACTCCATGATCGCCCACTACCTGGCCCAGAAGGAGATCACGGTTACCGGGCAAATCAATGGCGAAGACGGCACGTACCCGTCCTTGGCAGCATGGTTCGCCGCGGAGGGTATGGACGTACTCGACGGCTACGCGGACTGGGACTCGATCGCTCCGGCGCACCTGGCCTCCACGGCCTACCTCGTCTACCAGGGAGTGGTGCAGGGGAGACTGATGGGAGGGAACAGCTACCTGGGTCCGCTGGAGAATCTTGCCAGGGCGCAGGCGGTGGCCATGCTCCTAAGGGCGAAGTCGGTGACGTTCGAAGTCCCGATCTTGCACTTCACGGTGAGCGGCGTCAGCAACCCCGCGACAGCCGGCGTGGCCTCTAATGTCGTGGTTACCGCTCGCGACGAAGCCAACAATGTCGTCACCGGTCTACCGAGGGACCATCCGCTTCACCTCGACCGACCCAGCCGCCGTTCTGCCCGCGAATTACACGTTCACTGCCGCCGATGCCGGCACGCACACCTTCACGGGCGGTGTCACCTTGAAGACCGCGGGCTCGCGGACGGTAATGGCCACCGACATCGCAGATTCCGGCATCAGCGGTTCACAGACGATCACCGTCAATGCCGCTGCCGCCGATCACCTCGATGTGACGGGCATCGCCAATCCCGCGATTGTGAATGTTGCATCGAACGTGGTGATAACGGCTCGTGACGCCTTCAACAACGTGGCGTCGAGCTACCGGGGCATCATCCACTTCACATCTACCGATCCAGCGGCCATCCTACCTGCGAACTACATCTTCACGGCCGCCGATGCCGGTACGCACACCTTCGCGGGCGGCGTCACCTTCAAGACCGCCGGGTCCCGAACCGTGACTGCCACCGACACCGTGACCGCGACCATCACCGGTTCGCAGACCGTAACCGTGAACCCGGCCATGGGTTACTTCAGCGTCACCGGTATCACCAACCCGGCTACGGCCGGCGTAGCCTCCAACGTGACCGTCACGGCTCGAGACACAGCGGGCAATGTCATGACGGGCTACCGCGGGACTATCCACTTCACGTCTACCGATCCCCTGGCCGTGCTACCGTCGAACTACACCTTCACGGCGGCGGACGCCGGCGCGCACACTTTCACGAACGGGGTGAACCTCAAGACTGCCGGCAGCCGGACGGTCACGGTCAATGACGTGGTGACGACCAGCATAGTCGGCTCGCAGACCGTCATGGTCGAACCGGCGGTTGCCACCCATCTCGACGTCACGTCTATTCCCAATCCGGCCACTGCCGGCGCCGCCTACGACGTCGTCGTAGCCGCTCGTGACCAGTTCAACAACGTGGCCACCGGGTACCGCGGGACGATTCAGTTCACATCATCCGATCCGGCCGCCATCCTTCCGGCCAATTACACCTTCACGGCTCTGGATGCCGGTACCAATACCTTCACCGACGGGGTGATTCTCAAGACCCCCGGCTCCCGCTGGGTGAAGGCCATGGATATGGCCCACGCGAGCATCACCGGTATGCAGACCGTGATCGTCAAGCCGGGCGCCCTTCATCACTTCACTGTTTCCGCGCCCAAGCAACCACGGTGGCCGGGGTCGCACTCACAACCTCGTTGACGCTCACCGCCTACGACGTATACAACAACATTAAGACGGACTACACGGGAACGGTGACCATCACCTCAACCGACCCGCTGGCGACGAAGCCTGGACCCTACACCTTCACGACCGGGATAGCGGGCGACAACGGCATCCATACCTTCGCCGGTTCCTCCTTCACCCTCAAAACCGCCGGTGATCGAACCTTCACCTTCGCCCACTCGCTGGTCTCAGTGACAACCGCAGCCATCGAGGTCAATCCTGCCGCGGTCTCCTACTTGGCGCTGGAGGACGAAGGCGACGGTAGCGGCATCGATATCGATGAAACCATCCTCAAAGCTGGCGAAGAGTTGGCGGCCTATCCGGTTACGCGAGATGCGTTCGACAACTTCATCGAGAACGTGGCCGCGAACGCCTGGTCAGTCGAGGGCGAGACGGGTGGGGTCACGGACGGTGATCTCACGCCAGCTATCGACAAAAAGAGCGCAGTCTTCGCCGGCAAGCTGGTGGGGACTGGGGTCATCCGCGTCACTTTGGGCGCGTTTGTGGCCAATGCCGACATCGAGGTGGTGCCGGGCGACCTTGATTCGTTCACAATCAGCGCGATAGGCGATCCCCAGGTCGCCGGAGTCGGCTTCGGTCCCGTGACGGTCACCGCATATGACGCGAAGGGGAACGTGAAGACCGACTACCAGGGAGGAGCCGGCCTCGCGGCGAGCAGCGGAGAGGACCCCGTCCTAGGTGCACCTTTCACCTTCACCGACGGTGTCTGGGAGGGTAACGTGACGTTGACTCTGGCTGGGGACGACATCTATCTGACGGTAGCCGACGGATCGGTCTCGGAAGACAGCAACTGGTTCGACGTCAATCCGGGCCCCTTCGCCGCGCTCGTGCTCGAGCATAGCTTGAACAACGCCATCTGGCAGACCGACGACATCATTACGGCTCAGGTCTACCGATACCTCCGTATCCGGCTGACTGACGGCTGGGAAAACCCGTTGGCCGATCTGGATTCGACGGCCCTGAATGCCCTCGTACTGAAAATTGCATGGGATGATGATGGTGTGCCGGGCGCCGCGCTCGTCTCAGCATTGCCCAGCTACTCGGGCAGCACTAACAGCGAGGGGTATATCACGTTCGGAAGCTACCAGTTCCAGGCCGGGACCGCCTATGTCAACCAGCAGCATGTCTGGACCGATCTCGACTCCAGTGGCGCGGTGAACGGAGCCGAGATCGACAGCAACCCCCTGCGCATAACGTTCAGCGCTAACGAACCGACGTAGGAGCCGCAGCGCGGTCGGAAGCAAGACGGCTGCTGAGGGCATGGAGGCTCAACTGAGCCTCCATGTCCCGGGTCGGTCGCTTGACGGTTCTTACGCACCAGCTGTCGGCGTCCCCGCTGGTGTCAGGAGGCGCCGTGCTTTTCGTTGGGGCGTACTGATCTGCAATCAGCAGGCCGGGGTTGAAGTCCCTTCGACCCGCTCCTCAGCTTTGTCGCGTACGAGGCGGTGAGACCGCGGGAGCGGTGAGGCGTTCAAAGGCCCTTTGGAGTCAGCTGATAGTCAAACCGATACCCGTGCCGCTCGGCCAAGTCGCGGACCCCGTTTCGAATCCTCGCGTAGTCGAACGTGAAGGCGTACTTGTTGCCTAGTAGGCTGCCTTGGGCCTCGATGTCGCCATCACGGCCCCCGGCGCCGGTCTTGTAGGTGCTTTTGGAGACGCCCCAGCCACCGCCCACGTCGTCGCTGCCACCTGCGGACATCCCTGAGCCGGATTCCTTCAGCATCTCGAAGAAGCGAACCACGCGGTCGTCGTCCTGGACCCTGAACTTGGCCGAGTATTCGACCGTCTTCTTCGAGAGGAAGGACTTCTGCTCGGCAATGATCAACTTCGCGTCGCCGGTCTGGCCCTTTCCGCCTACTTTGGCTCCGACTTCGTCTCCCAGGTAGGACCTGATCTCATCTGCGACTCCCATTGTCTCTCCCTCTTGAGATGTTGCTTCCTTGCCATCCCTGATGGTTCATTTCGTCTATCCGTGTCTTTCGACAGCCAGCCCGACCCTCCTTAGCTCATGCCTGCTTCGTCGAGGTGGGACTGTTGCACGAGAGGTTGTGCGATCAGGAGGTTGTGGGTCCAAGTCCCTCTGCCGGTTCTTAAGGATCACTCGTCACGAGTCGATCTGCCGCTTGAAGGCGCACAGGTAGACATGCGTGTACCTCGTTGGCTCGGTTCCGCCGCCCGTAGACGGGATCCTGGCCTTGGCCTTGATCATGCCGGTGATAGGGTCGTCGGGCGGCCTGGGCCCTCCGTGGATGAGAACGCTCGCGTCCTCGTCCAGGTAGACGGGCTCCATGCTCACCAGCTCCCAGCCCTCGGCCCCCATGTCGTTCAACTTGGGGATCAGCGCCTGGGGCGCGTGGCGCGGAGGCTCCCAGCCGGGCCAGATCTTCTGCAGATAGGCCCTCGTCTCGGGGTCGTGCGCCTGCGCGCTCAGGATGATGCTGCGGTATTCCCATCTCATGTCGGGCTCCCTCGTTCGGTGTCGCGGCGCGCGACTCTCCAGGCGGGTCCCATGTTCGCCGCAACTGGGCTATCTATCAAGTGCTTCAGGCGGCACCGGCGCCCTGGATGGGGGTCGGGGGCGGCCGAAGAAGGACTTCGCGCGCTCGCGGAGAACCTCCGTTTTCAGTGGCCACCCCCTCGAAAACGGGGCCCCTCGGTAAGGCGATCCGGGGGCCTCGTTCTGTTGGTAGGCGCTATCGCGAAGCCTCGTCTGAGGCACTCCATCGCCCGCATCTGCTATGCTCCTTTGCCGCGCGCCGCCGTGCGCGGGCGCGGCGTCGCCTGCCCGGAACCGCAGCCCTTGCGGCGGCTCAAGGCCGCGAAACGAGCCCAGAACGAGGTCGGGATATCAAGATAATCATCTTCCTGGTGGTCGCAATCTCCCTCCTGGTGGCCGTCGGTGGTTGCAGGGACCTTACTGCGCCCCATCAATCGAATACCGAGTCGACCGAGCGGACCGAGGGCATCGACGCCGACATGTTCTCGGATGCCTGGGGGGCTCTGACGGACATCATCGTGGCCACATCGGCGGTGAGCACGCTGGCCGACAGCCGGAAGAAGCTGGATCATCTGCGGGAGGAGCTGGACGCCATCGACGAAGCGGATCTTACGGCGGACGAGAAGGAGTTTCCTCTCTACGTTCTACGAGGTCTACTGGGCCTACGAAGACAGCCTCTCTCTGTGGACCCTCGCGAGCGAGCAAGGCGCCGAGTACGAGGGCATCCCCCTCTACCGCGACGGCCGGCCGCTGATCGAGCGCGCGGACGTGATTGTCGATCTCTACGATCTGCCGCTGCGGAGTCGGAGGTGTCGGAGTCGGTCCAGTATGTGCCGGAGGACAGCATCGAAAGGCTGTGGAGGTTCGCCCGCGCCCAGAACGCAGGAGTGGCTGGTACCGGTCATGGAGGGCTGAGGCCGGCCGCCGGGCGGACTCGCGGGCCTCGGGCTCTGATCGGCCGCGGCCGGGCCGGGCGCTATCGCCTCGAGCAGCTCGCGTCCCTTCCGCCGCAGGGCGTCCAGCAGTTGGTCCAGATGGGCGGGCGTGGTGAGCGGGTTGATGATGGTGACGCGCAGCGCGCCCACGCCGTCCCGCACGCAGGGCACGATGTAGAACTCACCCGACTCGATGAGGCGCCGGCGCAGCTCCAACTGGAAGGCGCCCACGCGTTCGGCGGGCGCGTCGCGCAAGGCCGCCGGCAGGTGCCGGAAAGCCACGATGTTGCACTCAGGCACGTGCAGGGGCACGAAATCGTCGGCGGCCTCCAGCTTCTCGTAGAGCGTGCGTCCCAGGGCGAAGGTCACGTCGACCATGTCCGCGAACAGCTGCCGGCCGAACAGGCACCACACGCCCCACAGACCGAAGGCCGCCGCCCGCTTCGTGCATTCCACGGTCTTGGTGCCGCTGTCGTACTCGGCCAGGCCGGGCGCGGCCGGGTCGAAGAGGTAGGGCGCGTCCTGCTGGAAGGCCTCGAAGCGGTGGCGCTTGTCGCGGTAGAACACGAAGGCGCAGAGGCCGGGGACGAAGAGCATCTTGTGGGCGTCCAAGGCCACGCTGTCGGCCTGCTCTAGACCGGCGAGCAGATGCCGATGCCGGTCGCTGAGCACGGCCGCGCCGCCATGAGCGGCGTCGACGTGCAGCCAGACCCCGTGGCGCCGGCAGACCGCCGCGATCTCCTGCAGGGGGTCGAAGGCCCCTATGGGCGTGGCGCAGGCGCAGGCCACCACGGCCACGATGGGCTGATTGCGGGCTCGCAGGCGCGTCAGCTCCTCGTCGAGGAGGCGCGGGTCCATGCGTCCGCGTCGTCGAACCCCACCGGGACGATCTGGCGGCTCCCGATCCCGAGGATGCCCGCGGCTCGGGCCACGCTGTAGTGGGCGTCGGCGTGGGCGAGCAGCACGGGTGGCAGTGGATCGCCGCTCGAGGCAGCGGCCGCCTGCCCGGGCGGTCGACGCCGAGGCCGATGCTCCCACACGTCGCCGAGGGCGACGTTGCGCGCCGTCAGCAGCGCAGTGAGGTTGGCGAGCGATCCGCCGTGGGTGACGGCTCCGGCAAAGGAACCCGGCTCCCAGCCGATGGCGGCGCCCAGCTCCTGGATCATGGCCTGCTCGACGGCCGTCGCCCAGGGGCCCATCTCGTAGATGGCCATGACCTGGTTGGTCACGGAGCCGACCGCGTCGAACAGGCCGGCCAGAGGGACGGGGGCGGGCACCTGATGGCCGATGTAGCGCGGGTCGTGCAGGTTGAGGCCGCGGTCGAGCATGACTTGCACCAGGGCGGCGAAGCGGCAGGCCAGATCGTCGGCTGACGGGTGGGTCTCCGGGTCCGGGGGACGGCCGCACGAACTCGCCGGCCTGGCGGACGGCCTCCGGTGGGTCCACCCAGGGCAGCACGACGCCCGCCGACTGTTCGGCGCGGGCCAGATGGGCGGCGAGCGCGTCGGCCAATCGGTGACAGGCGTCCTCCAGCAGGAGGGGGTCATACGCGGCCGTGATGCGCGCGCGGGCAGGCGTCAGGTCGTCTGGAAGAGGTGGCATGGTCGTGCGGGGCCCTCCTTGTGGTCTCGTTTGGGGTCCCATTTTCTTCCGTCGATGGTCGCGGCGCAAGGTGCGCTCTTCAAGCGCCGTCTGCGGGACGGGCACACTGAAGGCCGGTCTCCACACCGCGACCATCGCCCAGACGGGAACCAAGAGTAGCGCCGCCATCGCTTGATGCTGCGCGCCTTGATCCGCCCCTTCATACACGGTGTGATGTATCTTTGTTCATGAGGTGCTACCGTCTCGCCGGGACAACCAGGAAGGAGCCTCGCCAGCGTCCACTCTCCCCGCGCGAGGACCGAGGGCTCGCTAACGTCCTCTCGCCGTGGCGGTCGATAGTACTAATGGAGTGCGCACGTCCATCGGCGACGTTAGACTCGAGGCACACAGCAGGACCACAACGCTTCGAAAAGGGGGCAGACCGTGCCGGATTTCGATCGCATACTGGTCGCCTATGAAGACCGACAAACACAGGTGATCGATGATCTGGTGGCGGAACTCGGCGTCTCCGCCGAAGAACGAGCCCGGCTGCGTCAGGTTGCGCAACTCGTTCAATCGATCATCCACACCTTCGGCACCTTCGAGGCCGATCGGGTCCCCTCGCTCGACGCCGACGATGTCGAGGAGCGACGGCCGTCCCTATCGACCTCGCGCTGTCGGAGCCGAAGACCTGGGCAGATCCCCGACCTGACCCTGCGCAGCCTGGTCGATACAGGCTGTCCCACTGTCTGGCAGGCCCGGCTCATCACCGTGAACCTGGGCTTGAAGCGGAATATCTTCATTAGCGGAGAACCCGGGGTGGGGAAATCCACCCTCCTGAATGCGCTTTCGGTCAGCCGCCACGCAATCAGCGTCTCGTGGTCATCGACGAGGAGGAGGACCTGCTACCCGCAATCAGCGAGTACGCAGACGTGTCCAGATCGTTTCCGGGGCCGGCTCTCGGGGCCGGGCCGCAGCTTTTCTCAAGGCGGCAGACATGAAACCGGAATGGATCGTGGTGGGCGAACTCGCCGTGGAGGAGATACCGGCGTTCTTGGATGCCCTCCAGGGAGGCTGCAGCGGTCTCGCGACTATGACCGCGGCCGAGCCCGGCGCCCTGCTCAACCACCCGCTCGTCGCTGACCGCAAGATGGCCCGCCGTCTCGCCCGTGTGAAGCCGCTGGTCCTGCACCTGCAGAAGGAGAGGGACGGCATGCCCCGCATGGTCGACGTGATGGAAGTGGCGGTCAAAGGGGACGCGGCGGTGCTCATCCCGCACACCGGTCTGACCTAGCCCCGAGCGGCCGAAGCCGGGTTCGGGCCGATACGCCCGCGCCTACACACATTTGCCCCGCAGTTTGGGTCCTCCGGGTGAAGTAGTCACTTTGAACGTCATTCCTGTCAATGATAGAGTCATGCTGGTTAATGCCCGTTCCTCTCCTTCGGACAGGGATTCGCACATCGCGTAGAAAGCCATGGAAACCTGTGTGGGCGGTTCGCCGAGGAGTGGTTGTGGTGGAGGTCTCTGGCTGGGGGCAGGTCGTTGTCGCTTTCTGCACGAGTTGATGATATTTCCTGGGTTCTCTGGACATGGAGGCCGGCGTTGAGCTCGACTCGTGACGGTCCGCTTGGCGGTGGCCGATGACCACCCGCTGATCCTTGACGGGCTGGAGCACCTGTTTTCTGGCAAGAGCGAGTTCGAGATCCAAGCCCGCTGCGTCGAATGGAGAGGAAGCTCTCGCCGCGGTCAGGCGGTTTCGGCCGGAGATCCTTCTTCTGGATTTGCACATGCCGGAATGGACGGTATCGCCGTCGCCCGGGTGCTGAAGGAAGAGGGTCTTCCCACTCGAGTGTTATCCTGGCCGATCGGTCGACGAGCGCGAGGCTCTTGACTGCCTGCGCCTGGGTGTGCCCGGGATCGTTCTTAAGGATATGGCGCCCAGCTTGGTGCTTCAGTGTGTGGAGAAAGTCGCGGCAGGAGATGTATGGGTGGAGAAGCGCTCCTTCAGCTGGCGATGGAACACCTCCTACGGCGGGAAGCCGGGGTACAGCGCCTTGCCGGTCGGCTTCGCGCCGGGAGTATGCAGGTGGTGCGGCTTCTGCGCGCAGGGCATGAGCAGCGCCGAGATCGCCAAGAGCCTCTCGGTCGCGGAGGGGACGGTCAAGTCGCACCGCACAAGGTCTATCAGAAGCTGGACGTTCAGGGCCGGCCTGGGCTGATCAGGTTCGCCCATGAGAACGGACTTGTCTGACGTGAGCCGCTGTCCGTCGTTCATCCGGGCGACGGTGTGGGCGTTTTCTATCTCGCGAAGGTATAGGTCCTTCTACCCGGCGCTCAGTTGCGGGACTCAATTGCCCGCGTAGACTCTCTTCCATGGTGCAGACGAATAGCTTCCGTTCCGAACGTCGATTCCGGCGGAGAGGTTCCTTGTCTCACTGCCGGTCGAAACCGACAGGGGTCCCGGGGTCACCCGGGACGTCTCCGGGTCGGGACTCTTTCTGGTCACCAAACGGCGTCTCACCGCGGGCGACCAGCTGCAGCTCACATTGGCCCTTCCCGATTATGAAGGCCCTCGCCCGTTGCAGCTCAGGCTGCGGGGAGGTGGTCCGGGTCGAACAGGTGCCGGGAGCTGTAGGGGTGGGCGTCGCTTTGGACGAAGGGAGAGGGCATCTGGCGCAAGCTTCGTAGAGGGTCAGGGGATACAACTGGACCACCGAAAGGGGTCCGAGAACATGAGGGGATGGCAATGAGACAGGGAGAACCGTGCCGGCAGTACGGGAGTAAGCCGGATGAGCGCTGACCCCGCCGGGCGATGGGCTTCAAGACACGCAATGGCCCCGCAGGTGCGGTCTGGCCCACCGGATTGTAGTGACGGTCGCGTGGGGCAGGGGGTCGCATGAGCAGAGAGCGAACAAGGGCGGCTGTGGACGCGTCGCCGGCCCTTCACCATACACAGATGAGCGATGCACGCACGAGCGGAGGCGCCGATGACGCCTCTTCAGTTGTGAAAGACAGGGATCGAGCCGCAGGGTCCACGGTGCTAAGGAGGCAATCGCGATGTCAAGGTCAATGAGAAGGATTTTCGGAGCCACCTGCATATCGGTGATACTACTGCTGGGGCTGTTCGCTGGGACCGCGCTGGCGGGGATATCCCACGTCGGCAGCCTATCGGCTGTCGCGCCACCATATCTCTGCCGAGCGGCTGGCAGGCTGGGGACCTCGCGCTCGTTTTCGCGTTCAGGGAAAGTACGACCTTGCCTACCGTCCCGGCCACATTTGTGTCAGTGGACACGGAAACCGGCGGGAGCGATTCGACTGTACGCTCCGCCGTTCTCGCTTACCGCTTCCTTCAGACGGGGGACCTCTCGTTCACTTTCACCGGTGCGAACGACATCCAGGTTATGGTGCTTCGGGGCGCCAGACCAGGACCGCCCTCGCCCGTCGACGCTTCTGCCAGTGACAGTTGAGGCTCGTCCAGCACCATCGCCTATCCGTCCCTCTCCAGCATTCTCAGCACGAGCTACTTCGTAGGCTTCGGAGGCAATGGGTCCTATACCATCAACAGCCGGACCGTCACGGGCATGACGCTCTCGTCCTATTCAGGCGTCGGCGCATCGCAGCAGCTTGGTCAGCACTATGATACCGGCATCACCAACTTCGCGCAGACAAGCTGGTCTGGCACCAATATAGAGAGGTGGGCGACGATCGATGCCGAGATCCTGAAACCAGATCGTCAACCCCACGGTGATCCTTTCCACCGCTACCAGCCCCACCAGGACCTCGCCTATACCCATGACGGCCACCTTTAGTGAAGCGTCACCGGCTTTGCGGTGGGCGATATCACCGTGGGTAACGGGGCGGCCTCCAACTTCGTCGGCAGCACCACGGTCTACACCTTCGATGTCACCCCTACCGGCAAGGCGCGGTGACCGTAGACGTGGCCGCCGATGTGGCCCAGGAAACGGCCGCCAAAACGGTAACACCGCGGCCACCCAGTTCAGCATCACCTGCATAAATGCCCCCGACACTATGGCCCCGACGGTGACCCTGACTTCGACCGCCACTTCACCCACTAACACCTCGCCTATCCCGATGACGGCTACCTTCAGCGAGAGGTTACCGGCTTTGCGGCCGGAGGACATCACCGTGGGCAACGGGGCGGCGGCAACTTCGTCGGCAGCGGCACCGTCTATACCTTCGACGTCACCCCTTCCGGACGGCGCGGTCACCGTGGATATCGCGGCCGAGGTGGCCCACGACGCGGCGGGGAATATTAACACCGCGGCCACCCAATTCAGCATCACCTACGACAGCGTCGCTCCCACGGTGACCCTGACGTCCACCGCCACCAGCCCCACCAAGACCTCACCCATACCCATGACGGCTACCTTCAGCGAAGCGTCACCGGCTTCGTAGCTGGCGACATCACCGTGGGTAACGGCACGGCTCGGCAACTTCGCCGGCAGCGGCACGGTCTACACCTTCGACGTCACCCCTACCGGGCTGGCGCGGTGACCGTGGACATCGCCGCCGACGTGGCCCAGGACGCCGCGGGCAACAGTAATACCGCGGCCACCCAGTTCAGCATCACCTATGACAGCGTGGCCCCACGGTGACCCTGACGTCCACGGCCACCAGCCCACCAAGACCTCACCCATACCCATGACCGCTACCTTCAGCGAGAGCGTCACCGGCTTCGTAGCTGGCTGACATCACCGTGGGTAACGGGACGGCCGGTAACTTCGCCGGCAGCGGTACGCGTCTACACCTTCGACGTCACCCCTCCGCCGCGGCGCGGTTACCGTGGACATCGCCGCCGACGGGCCCAGGACGCGGCCGGCAACGGCAATACCGCGGCCACCCAGTTCAGCATCACCTACGACAGCATGGCTCCCACGGTGACGCTGACGTCCACCGCCACCTGCCCACCAAGACCTCGCCCATACCCATGACGGCCACCTTCAGCGAGAGCGTGACCGGCTTTGCGGTGGCTGACATCACGGTGGGTAACGGGACGGCCGCCAACTTCGCCGGCAGCGGCACGTCTACACCTTCGACGTCACCCCGCCGCGGCAGGGCGCGGTACCGTGGATATCGCCGCCGACGTGGCCCAGGACGCCGCCGGCAACGGCAATACCGCGGCCACCCAGTTCAGCATCACCTATGACAGCGTGACCCCGACGGTGACCCTGACCTCGACGGCACCACCCGACCAACGACCTCGCCCATCCCCATGACGGCTACCTTCAGCGAGAGCGTCACCGGCTTTGTAGCTGGGACATCACGTGGGTAACGGCACGGCCGGTAACTTCGCCGGCAGCGGTACGGTCTACACCTTCGACGTCACCCCGACCGCCGCGGCGCGGTGACCGTGGATATGGCCGCCGACATGGCCCAGGACGCCGCCAGCAACGGCAATACGGCGGCCACCCAATTCAGCATCACCTACGACACCATGGCTCCCACGGTCACCCTGACCTCTACCGCCACCGGCACCTACCAACACCTCGCCCATACCGATGACGGCTACCTTCAGCGAGAGCGTGACCGGCTTTGTGGTGGGTGACATCACCGTGGGTAACGGGGCGGCCGGCAACTTCGCCGGCAGCGGCACCGTCTACACCTTCGACGTGACCCCTAGACCGCCGGCGCGGTCACCGTGCATATTCGCCGCCGACGTGGCCCAGGACGCCGCCAGCAACGACAATACCGCGGCCACCCAATTCAGCATCACCTACAGCATCGACACCACGGCGCCCTCCGTGACCATCAACCAGGCCGCCGCCCAGGCCGACCCCACCAACACCTCTCCCATCAACTTCACGGTCGTGTTCAGCGAAACGGTGACCGACTTCGCCACCGGTGACGTGACCATCACCGGCACCGCCACCGGCACCAAGACCGCCACCGTCACCGGCTCGGGCACCACCTACAACGTGGCCGTCTCGGGCATGACCAGTTCCGGCACCGTCATCGCCTCCATCGCCGCCGGGGTGGCCCACGACGCCGCCACCAACGCCAACCTGGCTTCCACCTCGCACGGATAACACGGTCACCTACAGCACGACACCACGCCGCCCGCGGTGACCATCAACCAGGCCGCCGGCCAGGCCGACCCCACCAACACCTCGCCCATCAACTTCACGGTCGTGTTCAGCGAAACGGTGACCGACTTCGCCACCGGTGACGTGACCATCACCGGCACCGCCGCCGGCACCAAGACCGCCACCGTCACCGGCTCGGGCACCACCTACAACGTGGCCGTCATCGGGCATGACCAGCTCCGGCACGGTCATCGCCTCCATCGCCGCCGGGGTGGCCCACGACGCCGCCACCAACGCCAACCTGGCTTCCACCTCGACGGATAACACGGTCACCTACAGCATCGACACCACCGCGCCCGCGGTGACCATCAACCAGGCCGCCGGCCAGGCCGACCCCACCAACACCTCTCCCATCAACTTCACGGTCGTGTTCAGCGAAACGGTGACCGACTTCGCCACCGGTGACGTGACCATCACCGGCACCGCCACCGGCACCAAGACCGCCACCGTCACCGGCTCGGGCACCACCTACAACGTGGCCGTCTCGGGCATGACCAGTTCCGGCACCGTCATCGCCTCCATCGCCGCCGGGGTGGCCCACGACGCCGCCACCAACGCCAACCTGGCTTCCACCTCGACGGATAACACGGTCACCTACAGCACCGCCGACCGCTGGAGCGATATCACCAACGCCCAGTGGGTAAGCATATACGGCGTGACGGCCGACCAGGTTTGGGCTGTGGCCAAGGGATACAGCTGACGGCACGTTCCGGCCCTCGCTGTCCATAACCCGCGATCAGTTCGCCAAGATGGTTGTGGACGGTTTTGGCCTCGAGACGCTCACTCCGGCCGTTCCCACCTTCCTCGATGTTCCGGCCACTCATGGGTACTTCCCGTGGATCGAGGGAGGAGTGGCAGCTGAGGTCCTGACCGGCTATCCTGACGACAAGTACCGTCCATCCTGGAACATGAGTAGACAACAGGCCAACAGCATCCTTGGCCGCTACCTGTCGAACCAGGAGTTGGCGGACACCGGTCACATCCAGGGCGCTCTTGGCACCTATCCCTCCGTGGCCGCCTGGTACGCGGCCGAAGGAGCGGCTGTTCTTGCTCCCTTTGCGGACGATGACCAGCTTGCTACCGTTCACGCGCCCTTCACCGCATACCTGGTGTATCGCGGAGTTGTCGAGGGTAGCGGTGGCTTCCTCAATCCTCTGTCTAATGTGACTCGCGCCCAGGCTGCCGTCCTCGTAGTGAGGGTCGACGCCGAATAGCCACTGACCACTGACAAGAGCGAGAGCGAAGGGGCGGCGCCGGCGACGGCGCCGCCCCGTTCAGTAGACCGACGGACCGAGGTACCGGACGTTGGCGCTCCGACCTACGCCGACCGTCCGCTCAGGGCTCAGGTAATTCGAGCGGTCTGGCCTTCGGTGAGAACTACCGGGCCGAACACTCATCTCCATCTTGCTCCTCGGGCGGTTCTCATGCGGCCTCCGAGAGGTGCCGATGTAGAGGTTAACCCGCCGTCACGGGCCGGCTCTGTGGGGCGGCGCACTGCATTTGACGGCGTACCTTTCCAGGACCAGGAGGCTACGTGAGCGGAGATGGCGTGAACAGACCGGGGGGTCACGTGAATGACATACGAGAGATCTACGCGGTTCTTCTCTCGAGACAGTTCGCTCAGACCGTGCTCTTCCGGGATCTCCGCGACCAGAAGCAGGAAGACCGTGATGTAAGGGCCACGTGTCCGCTCTGTCCCCGAGGTGGTCACCACTTTTCGTACAACTTGGATAGGCCCCGGTGGATCTGCTACAAGTCAGGAGAGCGCGGAGACTGGATCAAGTACATGGAACTGAGGACGGGCATATCCTTCAGGGACGCGCTCGCCTACTTGGCCGACCGTGCTCATGCGAAGCTCCCGAGCGTGGATCGTGAGGCCTATGACTCGTACGTCCGGAAGGCGGACCTTCTGGAGGAGGTCCAGGAGATCTTCAGGAGCGCTCTGGTCTCTTCGGAAGGCGAGCCGGTGCTCCGCCACCTGCAGGATGAGAGAGGGTGGAGCCAGGACGACGTGAGGCGGATGGAGCTGGGCGTCTACTTCGTCCAGGACGACCTCCGGAGAGAGCTCCCGAAGTACGCCGAGGAGGAGATCGAGGCCACGGGCCTTTTCACCGCGGAGCCATGGGGGAGGACGCCGACCTGGATCACCGTTCCCTGGAGGGATTGGGCAGGTCGGTCGATAGGCTTCGCAGGAAGCCCTCTGCTGTCAGACGAGGAGCGCGAGACGCTCGGACTCCGCTCATATCACTACGCCGGCGTCTACCACGGCTTTGAGAAGAGTCTCGGGTTTCCGGGCCCCAGTTTCATTCAGGCTTGCCGGGGCGCAGGCTCCGTCCTTTTGGTGCAGGATCCCCTGACTGCTCTTTGCCTGAATGCCAGGGGAGCGGAACCGACGGCCATCTCTGTCGGCGGCACCATGCTCTCGGGGGCTCAGGCAAAAGCCTTGGAGGGGGTAGGGATCAAGACCGTCCACATAGCCTTGAACCGGGACCAGGCCGGACAGAAGGCGACGCTGGGGCTGATTGAGCAGCTGAGAAGGCAGACCGGCTTGTATCCCGCTCGTGGTCTCATGGCCGGACGGCTGGGGGGGCGCAGACGAGCTCCTGATGGCCGACGGCATAGATGCTCTGAATGAGGCTGCGGCACGGGCTGAGGGGTGGCCGAGGTGGCTGGCGAGACATCTGGCGGCCAAGCAGGACACCACCACCGACCGCGGCATGGAGATGGCCCTTGCGCGGACTTCCAAGGTCTACGGGAGGCTCTCGGACCCCCTGGATCAGAGGCAGTTCCGTGAGGCGCTGTCCGAGGCGATCGGTCTGCCGCTCGAGGAGTTGGAGCCGCGTTTGGCGCGGCAGGCGGGGACGGTCATAAGTGTGCCCCAGCCGTACCCGGTGGAAGACCTCGAGCGGGACATCGTTCTCTCCCGGGCGGAGGGCCTTCAGACCGGCTATGAGGCTTTGGACCAACTCATCTCTGTCCCCCAAGGAGCCATCACAGTCGTAGCCGCCCCGCCGGGGCACGGCAAGACCACCTTTCAACTCAACCTCTTGGCCCGCATGCTCAAGAGATATCCCGACTCTGAGCTTCGCCTTCTTCTCTTACGAGGAATCAAGGTGGTCGTTGGCTCTGAAGCTAGTCATGATTGAGGCTGGAGAGGTCCTGGATCCGGCGCACAACTTCGGCCGCTACGTCAGTTACATCAAAGAGGAGAGGTACACGAGGCCGGCCATTGAGCAGGCGGTCTCGCTCTATGAGGAGTGGACCGTATCCGGGAGACTTCGCCTATCAGATCAGCGGCTTTCGGCCCAGGATCTCGCGGTCGCCATAGAACACCTGGCCGACCAGGGACCGCTTGGTGCCGTCTTCGTAGACCACATGGAGCAGGTCTCCGACCTGCTCCTCGACGTGGCCGTCCGCAGGGACGTGCCCATCATCCAGGGGATGCCGCTCGGCCGCCACAAACACGGCCAGGACGGGCTCCAACTCGATGACCTCGCGCAGATCATAGGCGTGGAGCACTCGAGCCTGGTCCTCGGCTTGGTCAACAAGGCCAGGGAGAAGAGGGACGACAACGGCGGGCGCGACGACTCCGGCGGGCGCGTCTCCTCTGGGAGCGTCGAACTGGCGATCCGAGTGCTCAAGAATCGCAACGGCCGAGCGGACATCTCGGCCGACCTCATCCTGGACCGGCCCGTCCTCCGGATACTGGATAAGGCCTCCGCTCCATCTGCGGAGCAACTCAGAGGAGGACTGGACAAATGGTGGTCGCTAACCGAGACGCAGCGCGGCTGAGGCAGCGGCTTCCTGAGGCCACTCCTGAACTCATCACGTCGCGGGCAGCGGCCGGTCGGCTCCATGGAGGAAGTCGGCTTGACTCGTCGTACCTCTTTGTGAGTGGTGCCTCACAGGAGGTAGCGATGTACACCGAGCTTGTGTTCCTTCCCTTGAGGAGTCGTGTCGAACGCAGGGTGGCCAGAAGACGCGAAGCCGGGCTCTGCTTCAGCGGCATGGTGTGGAGCGGGTGGTGGGGGCCGCTCTGCCAGGTTCTCGTTTTCGAACGGCGGCGATAGACGCGACCGCCGGCGGTTTGGACATGCGCCGGCGGCGGGCCGCAGGCATTCTTTAGAAGCTGAGCCTATCTCAGATGGGGTACGGCCCCAGCGATCATCCCGCTCCACTCCCTTGAGTTCCCTCCCGACCGCCGATAGAACCACCATGGGTGCAAGAAATGAACACCTAGCGTGTTTGTTTCGCGCGGAAGCTGTGGAAAAGATAGCACAGGATGTCATTGGAGGTCGTGTGGGCCGGGAGCGAGTTCTGCGGGGGCGTCCGGGGATGAGCGCCGATGGATTTGACTTGCAGGGCCACCCTGGATGGGGCCGGTCTCGTGCAGGCTGTGGCGCTTCGCCGATTGGCCATGCTGCTCTCGGTTGTCCACAACGCCTATTCGCTGTCGTTGCACTTTGCCACGAGCCTCGTTCCAAAAGAACATATTGCACGCGGCGTGCAATTGGGCTATGCTGGATGTAGAGATATCCGCTTCGTTCTGCCGCAAGGGTGGAGTAGGCCGGATCGGGATGCAGGGACCTCAGTGGGCCAGTAGCGGTCGCCGGGAGTGGATGACACTCCAGTCCTCTGAGAGAGCGAGTGGTGAGACCGACCCGATATGCGCTGCAGCAACGTCGCATGTGGGTGCGACTGCGCTCTCGGGGAGGGCCGATGGAGGCGAAGACATCAGGGCGGCTCGGAGTCTCCCACGTTCATAGGCGCGCGCCGATGATTTCCTCAGGGCAACACATGGCGGCGCACAGGAGATGAAGATACTGGGCGCAGGCCTCGCGGAAGGAAGCTCCCTCCTGAAGGGATTTCGGACGTCGCATCAGCAGCCAAGGCACCCGCCGTCGCTTCATGGCCGCTGGGGTCGACTTTGTACTCGTCTTCCTTGCCTATTACCTCATCCTGGCGTTCCGTTTTCAGAGCTCGATACCGGCGGATATGGGCTTGGGCTCAGACAAGTTCAACATCTTTATCGTAGCGGCGATCATTCTGCATCTAGGCTTGAACGCTGTGTTTCACGTGTACTCCATCGTCAATCGCTATGTGGGGTTGCCACAGGCCTGTGGATGGTTAGGGCGACGGTGGTCTCAGTAGCCGCGCTGTTGGTATTCGATCTCGCTTGGCGAACCGACACCGGGCGGCTCGTCCCCCTCTCAGTGGTCATTGTCGGCGGTGCGCCGCGGGGACGGCCATGCTGGCCGTTCGTTTCTACAGCCGTCTGTTCCAGACTCGGAGTCTGAGACAGACCCGTGACGGTAAACGCGTCGTGTTGGTGGGAGCAGGCTCGGCGGCCGAGATCCTCCTGCGGCAGATCGACAACGCCCCGAAGTTGGGGATCACGATCGTAGGCTTGCTGGACGACGATCTGGGCCTGCAGGGCATGCGCATGCTCCGCTACCCGGTCCTTGGAACCATCGCCGATGCCGGCCGGATAGCCGCCGACCACGACGTGGAGGAGTTCATCATCACCATCCCTTCCGCCGGTGCCAAGCAGATGGAAAGGATCTACACCGAACTTAAGAAGACAGGAGTGCCGGTCAAGACGCTGCCTTCGCTGTCGGATGTCTTCGATGAGCGGATCAGCATCGCCGACGTGCGGGAGCTCAAGATCGAGGATATCCTCGGTCGCTCTCCCGTGCAGACCGATCTGGCCTCCGTAGCGAGCTATCTGAAGGGCCGTCGCGTGTTGGTCACCGGTGCGGCCGGATCCATAGGGTCCGAGTTGTGCCGCCAGATCGCGTCTTTCGCCCCCGAGAATCTGATACTGGTCGACCGGGACGAATCCGGCCTCTACGCGCTGCACGAGGAACTGCGGACCTGCGGGTTTTCCCACTACGAGATGGTCACGACCCATATCCAACACGGTGAGAAGATGCGGCTGATCCTGCAAGAGCATCGTCCGCACGTGGTGTTCCATGCCGCTGCGTTCAAGCATGTTCCGCTGATGGAGGTCTGTCCGGACGAGGCCGTCTTCAACAACGTATTGGGGACGCTGT
>CAWHIX010000001.1:0-214565 GCA_963829545.1 uncultured Actinomycetes bacterium | reverse complement strand
GATGTACTGTCCGGCGGCGGCGTACGGCCATCTCGGCCGCCCAGGTTCATAGGAGGGAGAACGATATGGCCGAGCAGTCTTTGAACGCGGTAGTCACTCTGCGTAACGAGGTCTCCCCGTGGCTCATGATCCTGCAGGTGGTACCGGACGGCTGGGATCTTCCCGACTATGAACCCGGTCAGTTCGCCTCGCTGGGGTTGTTCGGCTCTGCGTCTCGCTGCGCCCTTGGAGAGCCCGAGGATCCCGCACCGGACGCGGACAAGCTGATCAAACGTGCCTATTCCATCGCCTCGTCCCCGGTGAACCGCGAGTTCCTCGAGTTCTACATCGCCCTGGTGCCGGGCGGCACGCTCACGCCTCGTCTGTTCGACCTCAAGATCGGTGACCGCGTGTACCTCTCGCCCCGGGTGGTCGGCAGGTTCGCCTTCGACCCTTCCCGGATCCCGGAGGACGCGAATCTGGTCCTGGTCGCCACCAGTTCGGGTCTGGCGCCTTTCGTGAGCATGCTGAGCACCCACCTGAGATTCCCGTCGCAGCGTCGGATAGCGATCGTCCACGGCGTGCGACATTCGTGGGACCTGGGATACCGGTCCATCCTGATGGCCATGCAGCACCTCCGCCCCAACGTGACCTACATCCCGGTAGTCAGCCGGCCCGAGAAAGAGCCGGTTCCCTGGAAGGGCGCGATAGGCCACGTCCAGGACGTATGGAAGAGCGGCCTCCTCGAACGGGCGTGGGGCTCCCCCCCAGGTCCGGAAGACACGCACGTCTTCATGTGCGGCAGCCCGCACATGATCGGGTCATGACCGAGTTGTTGGCGCAAGAGGGGTTCAAAGAAGACGCGAGAGACGAACCCGGACAGGTCCATGCGGAGAAGTATTGGCAGGGCTGAGACCTTGGTGTGTCCGCTCCGATGGGGGCGACGAACCTCGTCCCGCCGAGAAGGAAAACGACCGCGAAGAGAGAATCCTGTCCCAGAGTCCCAAGAGCTCAGACGCATCATCTGAGGAACTTGCGAGGGGACCCCGCTGAGGACGCCGGAAATCCAGGACGGCTACGGGATGCGGCCAGCGGGAGACAGCGCAAGGATCCGAGTGACAGATGAAGAGCGAGTCCACTTGGGGCTCTCTTCTTGCCACCCTACCCGGGAGAGGGCCGCGGTGCCCACGGGGAAGCCCGTACCGAAGAGGCGCACGCCGTTCACTCCCTGAAATCAACTTCGACATCCTCCGAGACGAGTCCCCGTCTGTCTTTCTTTCCGGGAACCCGCATCACCCCGTCCCTCTCCTCAAGATCGAACCACCAGCGCTCCTCGGGGTGAGGTTTGCCGTAGCCGAGAATGTCATCGCCCCATATGGCAGCACTCCGTGCGAGCGAGGAGTGGCGCATTGCCCAGCCGACGGTGCGATGGAACGGAGTATGTGGCTTGTTCCAGGGGCACACTGTGAGGCAGGTGCCGCAACTCGCGCCCTGCATATTGCCAAGCCTCATCGAGGTGCATCGCTTGATATCAAGGGGCCACTTTTCGTAGCCGTTGTAGCGGACCTTCCCCTCGTGACCAAGCGCGTGGGAAGGACATTCCCGCGCGCATTTCTTGCATTTCGTGCAGAAGTCCTGCAGACCGAAGTCGATGGGCTTATCGGGGAGCAGGGGCATATCGGTCGTCACTACCGCGGCTTTGAACCGAGGTCCAAGATAGGGGTGCAGCACCGTATCGCCGATACGGCACATCTCGCCAAGTCCCGCCCAAAGCAGGATCGGGGGCACCATGACTTGATAGTTGCGGGCGTGGTGGGCACGCGCGGAGTAGCCCAACCGGCGTATGTAGTCAGCTAGTATGCAGGCGATGAACCCTGAGCTCGAATAGGCCATGAAACTCATGGAGTTGCTGATCCAGTCGTGCCCGTTCGAGGCGTGGGACGTGGGATAGTCTTGGTCGACCAGTATCCCGATAGCGTGCGTGTGTGGCAAATCGATGGGTTCGCCGGTACTCGCCGCAGTGTGTGTATACCGCATAGGGAGGCAACTCGCAGATGCCCACAGCGTCAGAGCGGAGGAAGTAGGCGGTCTTCTTCACGTGCAGCGCCAGCGCCTCCGGATCGTTGGTTATTGGCGCTTTCTGACTGGCGACCACGCCGTCGACCATCGGGATCATGTTCGCCTGCATCGTCACAAGCGCGGCCGAGAGGGGGTGCTTCATGCCGAAACGCGGACGCTCTCTCTGGACGATCGCGCCAAAGTCTCCCCGTGACGCCCGGTTGAATCCGCTCTCGCTTTCGGCGCGTCGCTCGATGGCCGTCTCGTCGATGAAGGTCGTCGGGCGATCGACGCGCTTAATCCTGTCCATCGGAAATGACCCGAGAGCGCTCTTGCTGTGGTATCCGCTCATCCAGCTGTCACCTTTCCTCAGTTCCGCGAGTCGCCTGCATCGCGCCAGTTGCGTGAGAATCGGATTCAGATTCGATCCAATGGTCTCAAGGATCGGCAGAAGTTACGAGGGGTTGCCGACCCGTTTGGCCGACTTCGCCTTCTTGTTGGGGATACGAATCACTGCCAGGTCCGACTCTGACTTCAGACCACGGGTCCCCCGCACTGCGGCGACTACTCGACCACCGTGGACCCGTGAGGCGCCGCCGATGCTACATCGCGCGAGCGGCGACCATCCCCAACACGACCATGAAGATACCGAGGACGGCGTTCAGCATGATGTTGGTCGCGGCCAGACCCCAGCTACCGGAGCGATAGAGGGCGATCGTCTCCACGGAGAACGTGGATAGAGTAGTGAAGGCACCGAGAAACCCGGTGAAGATGAGCAATTGGACGGCCTCCGACAGCGCCGCCCGCTGCTCCAGCAAGCCCACCAGGAGCCCGGCCACGAAACAGCCGACGAGGTTGACGGCCACGGTGCCCACGGGGAAGCCCGTCCCGAAGAGGCGCACGCCGACCAGCACGGTCAGGTAGCGCAGTGTGGCCCCGAAACCGCCTCCCACCGCCACGGCCATCACACCTACCAGGGGTTCTCGCATAGCCTACTCTCCTTCATAGGGCAGGGATCACCCAGCCGGATGGACAAGAAGTAGGCGTCATCAGCGAGCAGAGCTGCGGTCACGGCGAACGCCATCGCCTTCCCGGGCAAGACCCGAGGGCTGCAGATGATACCAGGCTGTGGCCGCGCTGGCGCCCAAGCGTGTGGGCGAGAGCCACCCGACGGGGCTGGAACGGCTCGACGGCAACAGATAGGAGAAGCCCCGGGGATCCGGGGCTTCTCTCGGTGAATGTCTCTATGCAGGCCGCGCCAGGCACTCGCTCGATGCCCGGCGCGTGACGCTCGGTCTGTGGCGCCTAGCTGTTGAGGATCTCCTCCGCCTCGGCGCGATAGGCGTCCATGAGGTAGGGGATGCCCGTCACCTTGGCGCACTCGTCGGTAAGACTCATGAGGTCCTCGCGCTTGATGGCCGGGAGGCTGAAGGCCCGGGCGCCGGCCATGAGTTGCTGCAGACCCACGCTGAGCTTCTGCACATACGAGAAGAAGCCCACCGCGCCCAGCGGTATGTTCTTCATCTCGTCCTTGCCCACGACGTCCGCGACCTCTTCCCAGCAGACGAAGATCTCTTCGGGCGTGGTGCCGTACTGGCCGACGGTGTTCGGCAGGCCGCCGTTGTTCATCCAGATGCCGGCGTTCTTGCCCACCATGCCCGGGATCATCAGAGCGCGACCCATGCACACCGCTTTGGTGAACGGCGCGCCCAGGGCCAGGGCCTTGAAGATGTGGTCCTCGGCGCTGAAGCCGCCGCCGAAGGCCAGGTCGGGCACGCGCTTGCCGCGCGCCGCCAGCTTGCCGGCGAACTCGGTGGCCGCAGAGTGCAGGTAGATGCTGGGCATGCCCCACTCTTCCATCATGCGCCAGGGGCTCATGCCGGTGCCGCCGGGGGCGCCGTCGATGGTGAGGAGGTCGATCTTGGCGTCGCTGCCCCACTTGAGGGCCATGGCCAACTCGCGCAGGCCGTAGGCGCCGGTCTTGAGGGTGATGCGCTTGTAGCCCAGGTCGCGCAGCCGCTGGCACTCGGCCAGGAAGCCCTCCTCGTCGATGAAGCCCAGCCGGCTGTGGCGCTCGAACTGCTTGAGGGCACCGTCGTGGAAGGCCGCCTGGACCACGGGGTCGGAGGGGTCGGGGGTGACGATGTAGCCCCGGCGCTGCAGTTCCAAGGCGCGCTCGAGGGAATCGACCTTGATCTCGCCACCGATGCACTTGGCACCCTGGCCCCACTTGAGTTCGATGGTGTCGAGGCCATGCTTCTTGGCCACGTACTCGGCCACGCCCAGGCGGGTGTCCTCCACGTTCATCTGTACGAGGAGTTCGCCATAGCCGCGGTGATAGCGCTGGTAGATCTCGATGCGACGGTCGAGGTCGGGGGCGTACTTGATCTTGCCCTTGTCGTCGAGTTCCAGCGCCGGGTCGATGCCGGCCACGTTCTCGCCGCACACGCAGGTGACACCGCTGATGGCCGCCCCGATGGCGAAGTGCTCCCAGTTCCTGCGGGCGATCTCGGTGGAGCCCAACGCGCCGGTGAAGATCGGGGCCAGCATCTTGACCTTGAGGTCCCAGCCGTACTCCGTCTCCGTGCTGACGTCGGGGAAGGTACAGGTGTCGGGGTTGGCCAGCACGCCTTCCGGGAGGCCCTCGCCGCCAAGGGCGTAGCCCTGGATGTTCAGGTGAGAGTAGTCGATCGGGTAGTCCTTGTCCCCTCCGGCCGTGATGGAACCGAACGGGCCGGGATAGATGACCTCGCGACCGCGGAAGGTAGCTTGGAAGACTTCGCAGTTGCCCCGGCAACCGTCGATGCAGCGCGTGCACAGCCCCGAGCCGGGGACAACGCTGCGCGAGCGGTTGGACGTCTGGGACACGTCATTCGCGTTGGGTCGCTGTAGATTCACAAGTGGCTCCTTCTCGTCGTCTCGGACGTGTTACGTGCCGGTTCGTCGCTATTCAGTCGCTGGTTGGTTCGATGGTCAAAGTGTGTGCATCAGTTCGGTACGGCCAAGAGCCCGGCCAGCTGCCAGCGCACGCACTGGAAGCCCCTGCCCAGCTCGCACATCACGCAGGTGTCCTCGATGTTCTCGACCATGGTGCACTGCGATTCGCACATCCCGCACACGCCCGACTCGGGAAGCGGCGTGGGGCAAGGCACGATGGTCATGGGACAGACTTGGATGCAGTTGTTGCAGCGCTTGCAGAGATCGGGACGCGTGTCGAAGGGCAGCGCACGGCGGCGCTCACTGCCCCGGCCCACCAGGCCCAGAGACTGCGATTGCCAGATCTCGTCGCACACGCGCACGCAGCGGCCACAGAGGATGCAGTCGTTCACGCGCATGGGATAGCGGGAGCGGGTCACGCCCACGCGGGCGGCGAGGTCCTGTACGGCGCGAGAGTTGGGCGCCTCCGCCAGCAGCAGCTCGACGATGTTGCGCCGGGCGCGCATGGCCGCTTCAGAATGGGCCTCGACCACCAAGCCCTCCCGAGCCTCGAGGGTGCAGGAGGCGGTCATCCTGCGCCGCTCGCCCTCCACGACCTCCACGATGCACACGCGGCAGGCGCCGATGGGCGTCACGCCGGGCATATGACACATGTTGGGGATGCAGATGCCGGCTTCCAGCGCCGCTTCCAGCACGTTGGAACCCTCGAGCGTCTGGATGGTCGCCCCGTCTACGGTGATGGTGACTGTCTTAGGCATGCATACCTCTCAGACTCTGCTGATGGCCTCGGAGGGACAGGCGTCGGCGCAGATCCCGCAGTCCTCGCACAGGTCGGGATCGATGCGGTAGGCGTCGTCCTCGAAGATGGCGTCCTGCGGACAGGCGTCCGCGCAGGTGCCGCACATGGTGCACAGGTCGGGATCGACCTGGTAGTGCGCCAGGGCCGTGCACACACCGGCCGGGCAGCGCCGCTCCACGATGTGGGCCTCGTACTCGTCGGCGAAGTAGCGCAGCGTGGAGAGCACCGGGTTGGGCGCCGTCTTGCCCAGCGCGCAGAGCGACGAGACCGACATGGTCCAGGCCAGGTCCTTGAGGGTGTCCAGTTGCTCCATGGTCCCCCGGCCTTGGGTGATGTCGGTGAGGATCTCCAGCATGCGGTCGGTGCCGAGTCGGCAGGGCACGCACTTGCCGCACGACTCGTCCTTGAGGAAGGCCATGAAGTACTTGGCCACGTCGACCATGCAGGCCGAATCGTCCATGACCACCATGCCGCCCGAGCCCATCATGGAGCCGGCTGCGGCCAGAGCCTCGTAGTCCACGGGCAGGTCGAACTGCGAGACAGGCAGGCAGCCGCCCGACGGTCCGCCGGTCTGCACGGCCTTGATCTTGTTACCGTTCTGCGCCCCGCCGCCGATGTCGAAGACGATCTGGCGAAGGGTCGTACCCATCTCCACCTCGACCAGCCCCGTGTTCTTCACGTGACCGGTGAGGGCGAAGATCTTGGTGCCCTTGCTCTGCTCCGTCCCCTTGGCGGCGAACCAGGCCGCGCCCTTGGAGATGATCTGCGGGACGTTGGCCCACGTCTCCACGTTGTTGAGGTCGGTGGGCTGCTCCAGATAGCCGCGCTCCACGGTGTGGACGTCCTTGGCCCGGGGCTCGCCCACCTCGCCCTCCAGAGAGGCCATGAGAGCGGTCGACTCCCCGCAGACGAAGGCCCCGCCGCCCCGGGCCACCTTGACGTCGAAGCTGAACTCGGTGCCCAGGATGTTCTCCCCGAGCAGACCGTACTCCCGCGCCTGCTCGATGGCCAGGCGGATGTGAGTGACGGCCAAGGGGTACTCGTTGCGGACGTACACGTAGCCCTTCTGGCGCGCCGATCGCGTAGGCGCCGATGAGCATCCCCTCAAGGATGGAGTGCGGATTGCCCTCCAGCACGCTGCGGTCCATGTAGGCGCCGGGATCGCCCTCGTCGGCGTTGCAGATGACGTAACGGGCTTCGCCGTCTGCCGTCCGCGTCTGCGCCCACTTCTTCCCGGTCGGGTACCCGCCGCCGCCCCGGCCGCGCAGGCCGGAGGCCGTGATCTCCTCGATCACCGCTTCGGGCGCCATGGTGGTCAGTACTTTGGCCAGAGCCGCGTAACCGCCCACCGCTATGTAGTCTTCGATGCTCGTCGGCGCCAGACGGCGGTTGTCGCCCAGCAGGCAGCGCTCCTGCGCCGCGTAGAAGGGGATCTGGCTCTCCAGTTCCACCACTTCCCCCGACACCGGGTCGGTATACAGAAGCTCGGGGATGACCTCGCCGGACGCCAGGGTCCGGGCGACGATGCCGGGCACGTCTTCCGCGCTGAGATGGCAGTAGAAGACACCCGCGGGGTCGATGATTGCCAACGGGCCCTGCTCGCAGAACCCGTGGCAGCCGGTGAGGCGCAGTTGCACCTTGTCGCTGAGCCCCTGGCGCTCGATCTCCGCGGCCATGGCCTCGGCGACCGGTAGGCAACCGCATGCCCGGCAGGCAGTTCCGGCGCACATGGTCAATGTGAGCTCGTACGATCCGCGCTCCTTCGCCAGTTCCTCGCGGAGTGACTCCAGAGCTGCGATGTCTTCGAGTCTAGGCATTGGCGGCCACCTCGATCTGGGTCGCGACCGGCCGGCCGGCGACATCGTCGTCCGCCGCGTTGTCACCTGTGGCCTCCAGATCCGCCTTGCGCACCGAACCGAGCAGGGCTCGGAGCTTCGCCGGATCCATGTGGTCGTGGTAGCGGCCGTCCAAAACGACCACGGGCCCAAGAGCACAGGCGCCCAGACAGTTGACGGTCTCGAGCGTGAAGGCCCTGTCCTCGGTCGTCTCCCCAGGCTGGATGGCCAACTGGGCGGTGACTTCGGCCAGCATCTTCGGCGCTCCGCGCACGTGACACGCGGTCCCCGTGCACACGGTCACAAGGTGGCGCCCCCGCGGCGTGAGACTGAACGCCTTGTAGAAGCTGGCCAGCCGGAACACCTCGATGAGGGGCACGTCGAACGAGGCCGACACCTGCCGCAAGATCTCTTCAGGCAGGTACCCGTAGGATGCCTGCACGTCTTGCAGCACTTCCATGATGTCGAACGGTTCCGCGCCACGATTCTCGAGGATCGCATCGATGTTGCTTGGTTCCATAGGCTTCTCCAAATCCATCGGGACCACATTGTCGATCGGCCGCGTGCCTAACGGCCATGCCTTGCCGAGCGCACCTTCGTTCCGTCGAAAGCGCTCGGCGAGCACCGTGCATCTTCCTGGCGGTCCGCCGCTCGACCCAGGGCCCCACCCTGGTCCTCTGCTTACGGCATCAACTTGCCGGTAATGTAGCAGGAAGTGCGGCGGGCATCAACACAAAAGAGCCGCTATTGAAGGACAAACAGCTGCTCGTTCCATCCTCGAGCTCGGCGCACTATCACCCGTACAACGGCAATATTGCCGCCTGCCTATCCGGCAAGGGTTCCACTAGACGGTATGCTCAGGACAGTCCTCGGGAGCCAGCTGGGCCGTCGCAAGCGCATAATGGCTGTGTGGTCCCAGCGGAACCCCAGTCCTTATCCGGCAATATTGCCGCTTATGTCTTGGGGAGCGGCAGGTTTGCTGGTAACATCCGCCCCTATGAGAGAGAAGACGGAAGAGAAGCGCCTCGCCATCCTGCGCATCCTCCGCGAGGCCGACGGCCCTCTGGGCAGCTCGCGCATCACCGAGCGGCTTGCCGTCATGGGGCACGACATCAGCGAAAGGACCGTCCGCTTCCATCTGCTCGACATGGATAGCGACGGTCTCACCGAGAACCTGGGTCGGAACGGGCGGGCCATCACCCAGCGAGGCCTCAAGGAACTCGACGAGGCCCGGGGCTTCGACAAGGTCGGAATACTATCGGCCAAGATCGATCAGATGACCTACAAGATGTCCTTCGACCTCGTCAGCAGGACCGGCACGGTCGTCCTCAACGTGAGCGTCCTGGAGAGCGATCAGCTGGAGCGTTGCGTCCCCTTGATCGAAGATGTGTTCAGGGCCGGTTACGCCATGGGCAGGCTCATGGTCCTGCTGGAGCCGGGCGAGCAGGTGGGAACGATGGCCATTCCCGAGGGCTGCGTGGGGATAGGTACGGTTTGCTCGATCACGGTCAACGGCGTGTTGGTCGCCCACGGGATCCCCACTCACTCTCGCTTCGGCGGGCTGCTGGAACTCCGCGAGCACAAGCCGATGCGGTTCGCCGAGTTCATCAACTACGACGGGACCACCCTCGATCCCCTGGAGATCTTCATCCGCAGCGTCATGACCGACTACGTCGGAGCGACGCGCACGGGCAACGGCCTGATAGGCGCCAGCTTCCGGGAAGTGCCCGCGGATAGCCGTGACCACGTTCTGGAACTCGCGCAGCGCATGGACGAGGCGGGACTGAGAGCCATCTATCTGGTGGGCTGGCCCGGCCGGCCTCTCCTCGAGATCCCCGTGAGCGAGGGGCGTCTGGGCGTCGTGGTCATCGGGGGCCTCAACCCGGTGGCCATCCTGGAGGAGTCGGGCATCAAGGTCCACCGCACGGGAGCGCTCGCCGGTCTGATCGACTACGAGCGGCTCTTCCCTTATGAAGAGCTGGCCGACCGAGCGCGCGCGTTCGTCTGACCCGGACTTCGGCGCCGCGGCCGGGAACGGGGCCGCTTCACCGGTCACTCGACCGACACAGGTGGACGGCAGACGGCGGTACCTGGATGCGAACGCGGCCATTCGGCCGCAGACCGGCTCGTGCCACGTCAGGGTTGAGGAGGTGGACGGTCAGCAGGAGCGGCACCGCGACTTCCACGGAGGCGTGAGTGCTGTGCGTAGAGATGCCGTGGACGATCCCCTCGAAGGTGTTCGTGGCCAGAACTTCTGAAGGCGCAACGGGCTTCGCCTCCGCCGCGGGAGGCCCCCCAGAGGGAAACGGCTCGAGCGAGGCAAGGGCGATCTCGTCCGGTCTGATGACCGCGTGACAGCGATCGCCGGGGGCCAGTGTCCCACTTTGGGCCACCAGCAGCTCCGGATCGATTCTGCCGGATCCCTCCTCCCGGCCGGCCCCGACTGGCAGCATCTTCAAGCTGATCCGGATCGCCTCAGTGCCGACTTCCATCACTTCGGCCGGGAAGACGTTGGGGCAGCCGAACAGCCGGGCCACATCCGGGTCTGCAGGATGCCGCGTCACGTCCGTGGGAACCCCGGTCTGCCTCAGATCTCCGTCGATGAGCACGGCCATCCGGTCGCCGAGCTCGAGACCCTCGTCCAGATCGTGGGTGACGTGCACGACCGTGGCGCCCAGTTCGCGGTAGAGGCGCTTGATCTCGGCCCGCAACTCCAGCCTGGTCTGGCGGTCGAGGGCGGACAGGGGCTCGTCCAACAGGAGGACCTGGGGCTCGATGGCCAGCGCCCGGGCGAGGGCGACGCGCTGCTGCTCCCCGCCCGAGAGACCCGCCGGGTAGCGCTCCAGCAACTCCTCGATGCCCAGAAGGCCGGCGAGGCGCACCGACGGTATCCTCGGCGCCGGCCGGTGCCTCCCGGCCGCCCGCGGGCTTGCGGCCTCTTCTCACGCCCGCGCAGGCCGAAGGCGATGTTCTGCGCGACGCTCAGATGGGGGAACAGCGCGTAGTCCTGGTAGACGAAGCCCACCTGCCGCCTCTCCGGAGGCTCCGCGGTCACCTCGCGCTCGCCGAACCAGATGTGTCCGCTCTGGGGCCGGCGCAGCCCGGCCAGCGTCTCCAGCAAGACGGTCTTCCCCGAGCCCGTCGGCCCCAGCACCACCAGGAACTCTCCCCGCTCCAGGGACAGTTCTCCCACGCGCAGGTCGAACCCGCCCGCCGTAACCTGCAGCCCCTCCACGCGGATCATCTGCGCCCGTCCTTCTTGTGCGGGGGCAGCAGCAGGGTCCGCGTGACGACGAGGACGACCAGGGCCAGGACGAGCAGGAGGGCGGTGATGGGGAGGGCTGCGGAGAGCCCGAAGCCGGCGAAACGCTCGTAGACGAGCACGGAGATCACTTTGGGGTTGTAGGCGAGGATGACCACCGCACCGAACTCGCTTATCCCCCGCGCCCACATGAGCACCGACCCTCCGAATATCCCGCGCCAGGCCAGGGGTAGTGTCACGCGACGGAACGCTCCGAACGGACCGGCCCCCAAGGTGCGGGCCACCCGCTCCAGGCGCTCGTCGACCGAGGACGAAAGAATCCCGGGCCGTGTCCACGAGGATGGGGAGGCTGACGAAGAGCATGGCGATGACGATTCCGGCCACGTTCTCGGTGAAGTAGAGCCCCAACGACTCCAGCGGTTCCCCAAAAGCCCCGCCGCCCGAAGACCATGAGCAGAGCCACGCCCGCCGCCGTGTGCGGGATGATGATGGGCAGATCGATGATCCCTGCACCAGGTTCTTACCCGGGAACTCCCTCCTCGCAAGCAGATAGGCCAGCGGCACCCCGAGCACGAGGGCGATGGCGGTGGCCAGGAAGGCAGCCAGGAAGGTGATCAAGAGCGAGTTCAGGACCTCCCGTCGGTGAGGGTGGCGGCCAACTCCTCCGGCGACGAGGCGAACAGCGTGGCCAGGAGCGGGATCAGGATGAACAGCAGGAGGAGCAGTCCCGCGAGCAGGAAGACCCAGTCGAGCCGGCTGAGCCTGGGCGCTCGTGTCATCGGCGTAGCCTCCTCAGTCGACGGAGACGCACAGGTCCCTGAGCGGCTCCGGTAAGGCCTCTAGATTGTCCGCCAGGGCGGGCGTGATCATCGGTTGATAGTTCTCCGCCATGATGCGTTGACCTTCGGGTCCCAGCAGGTAGGCCAGAAATGACGGCCGCCGCCTCCGGCTCGCGCGCGTTGCTGGGGATGGTGGCCCCATAGCGGATCGGCTCGCCGGGGAACTCGGGCTTCACGGTGGCGAAGCGCTGGAAGTCGAGCTTCACGGTCACTGAGCCGTACGTGTCGGCGTAGGCGGGGTCGCTGAGAGTCGACTCTCGGGCGCCAGATCCAAGTATTCCACCCCGTGCTGCCGAGCCACGCTGGCGTACTCGAAGGTGTAGTCGATGACGCCGGACTGGAGCAGGGGCAGCAGTTGCACGCTGTAGGGGCGCATGATGAGAGTTGACCCGCGCTTGGTCTCCAGCACCTCGGGGACCTTGACCAACGTCTTGCCCGCGGCCGTGGTCACCCGGATGGGCACGCGGAACTTGCCTCCGAAGACATCCTGGAAGAGACCCTCAGCCGGGTAGAAGTCCTCCGCCAGTTCGACCATCATGAGGGCGCGGTATCCGTTGGCGTCGAGCCGGGGATCGGCGCAGCCCACCCTGACGTCCGGACGGGTGATCACGTCAGGCCAGTTGTCGGTGCCGATCTCGTCGGCGAAGAGCGCTCTCGGTGGTGTAGGCGAGGGTCATCTCGTTCGAGGCGAAGATGGTGTACCAGTCGGCGTAGGGCAGGTACGTGTCCGGATCCTCCACCTCATAGAGCAGCATGGGGATGAGGCTGTAGTCGGCGGTCACGAGAACGTCGGCCTGCTTCGTGCAGGTCGCTCACATGCCGGATCACCTGGATGCTGCCGTGCCCCTCCATGTTGACGTCGATGTCGGGATAGGCGGCTTCGAACTCCTCCTCCAGTTGTGCGAAGGGGATGATGAGACTCCCGGCGAAGAGTACGCGGATGCTGGCCTTCTCGCTCGCCGTGGTGGCGGTACTCCCATCGGCCGCCTCAGTCGCGGCGTCGCCGTCCGAACACCCGACCAGGCAGAAAGAGCGACGGACAGGACCGCAGCCAGCACCACCATAAGGCTCGGAAGGGCGAGGGACGCGGGCCTGGAGACCGCGAGCGATCCAGTCAGATCGCGCAGCATCGAGCGGTCACCGACTCCCACCCTACTGCGCGGGAAGAAGGGCCTTGATCTCGCCTATCCCGCCCACCATCTGGGCCTCCTCGACGCCTTCGCCCACCAGCCGTAGGGGCCAGTATTCCTCGGGCAGCTCTTCGTCGTTCAACCGGTAGGCGACGATGAGGTCCTTGTTGTAGTACATGGTCTTGCTCGAGACCGCGATCGACCCGCTCCCGGCAGTGACGATCTCCACGTCGTAGCCGGCCTCGGCCAGGTCGCGGTTGTAGGCCGGCCCCTCGTGGGCGATCTCGTCATCCACCCTCCCCACCAACAGGTACAAGGGGATGCCGGTCCACGTGTTGCCCTCCGCGTCGGTCCAGTTCCGGCCGTGACACCCTTCGGCTGCGCCCGTCTGGAAGGTGGCACGGTCCATCTCCTCGGTGATCGCGCCCGTGAGGAGCAGCGTCCATTCCTCCTCCACAGCCTTCGTCTGGAGCTTGGTGACCCACTTGACCCACCAGTGCCCATCGGTGACCTGACTCATCTCGGCACCGACTATCGCCAGCCGGAGAGGACCTTCGCCGTCCGGGTCGATCGGTTTGCCGTCGACCTCGTAGGCGACCAGGGTCTGGAGCGGCCCGTCGACCTGCTTCTCGGCCCCGGTAGCCATGTCATAGGTGAGAAAGTCGCCGTTCGTCAGCTGCTCTACGGAGATGGTCATCTCGTAGCCATCCTTGGCAGCCACGTTCACGGCCATGTCGGCCGGCGTGCCGCCGACCTCGGCGAACAGGTCCTCGATGAGAACGCCCTTCACCAGAGTGGGCGGAGTGATGTGCCCGGTGGAGCTCTTCATGCCTCCATAGCCTTCCGTGCTCTTCATCGCCTTGATCTCGTCGAGCGTGTAGGCGCGCGTGCCCTCCGGCCCGACGACCTCCAACACCGGCTCGCCTCCGCCGGCCGCTGCCGCCTCGGTCGCAGTCGACGCCGATGATGTCGTGGCCTCAGGCTCTGAGCTGCCGCAGCCGGCGAGAAGGAAGACGCACAGGGACGACACCAGCAGCAGAATCACCACCAGGGACGACTGAAGAAGAACGCGCTTCGACAGATTGGACATGTTGGCTTCCTTGACGAGGTCGTCAGCTTATGAGACGGTTTCTTATACCATATGTGTTGTAACAAGTGCTACATGGCCTCTTCCCCACTCTGGGGAAGCGAGCCAGGGCTGCAAGGCGGAGGCCGACGATGAGGGTACGTTTCAAAGATGGGGCCATGCCGGTGGCGCTGGTCCTGCTTCTCCTGGTGCTCATGGCGGCCGGTCTGAGCGCCTGCGGAGGCGAGGAGGAGGCTGTCGAGTCCTCGACATCGGTGACCATACCGACGCAGCCCTCGGCGACGGCGCCCGTCTCCACCGAGGGACCCTCGGTGTCCAGTTCCTCCTCAGTGCCTCCCACATCGACCGTGGCCAGCGCCTCCTCCACTTCGTCGTCTCTCCTCGCGACGAGCACCAGCGCCGAGCAGACGACCACCACCGCGAAGGCCACGACAACGACGGCGAAAGCCACCACGACCACCGCCAACCACCACCACGACGGCCAAGCCGACGACGACCACCGCTAAGCCGACGACGACCACCGCCAAACCCACCACCACGACGGCCAAGCCGACGACAACCACTGCGAAGGCCGAGGTCGTCCTCACGCTCAGCGGCCCCTCCGGCACCAAGGAACTCTCCATGGCCGACCTGAAGGCGCTGCCGGCGGTGTCGGGCTACGGGGGCTGGAAGAACCAGTTGGGCAACATCACTGCTCCTGTGGCCTGGAAGGGCGTCTCCGTCAACACGCTCCTCGATCTGGTCGGGGGTGGCGGCTCGGCGGTCGTCAGGGCGTCCGACGGCTACGAGGCGGTGCTCTCCGGAAGCGAGCTGAGCGGGCAGTGCAACATGTACGACCCGGCCACGGGCGAACCCGTGTCCGGCATCAGCGGCAGTCTCAAGACCATCCTTGCCTACGCCAAGAACGGCAAGGCCATCGGCTCGGGCGAGGGCCCCATAAGGATCGCCTTCGTGAGCCCGGAGCAGGACCAGGTCACCGACAGCGACCAGTGGGTCAAGTTCGTCGTGAGCATCAAGGCCCGATGACCGGGCCGCAAGGCCGTCGACGAGTGCAAACAACTGCAGCAACCAACAAGGAGGGTATCGTATGAAGCGGAACCGACTGCTCGTAAGCCTGTTCCTGGCCATCGTGCTTGCGCTGGCCATAGCGGCGCCGGCGTCCGCGGTCGAGTTGACAGATGTCGAGGACACCGACTTCGAGGCCAGCATCACCGCCCTCGTCTACCGCGAGTTCATGGGCGGGTACCTCGACAACACGTTCAGGCCCGACAACCCGCTCCAGCGACAGCAGTTCGCCAAAATGGCCGTCCTGACCATGGGCTACGAGGTCACCGCGGCCGACGTCTCCACCTTCACCGACACGCCCGACCCCTACGACCCGGTCGACAACCCGCTCTATCCGGGCAGCTTCGCGGCCGTGGCCGCTGAGAACGAGATCATGATCGGGAGGCCGGGCAACACCTTCGATTTCACCGGCTACGTGAAGCGCCAGCAGGTCATCAGCGTGGTCGTCCGCGCCGCCGGTGACGCGCTGGCCGCCCCGCCGGCGAACTGGGAGGGGGAGCTCCCCTACGATAACCCGTGGCACGGCGCCAACATCAAGATCGCCGAGTATAACGGCCTGCTGGCCGGCATCCCCGATCTGGCCACCTGGGACACCACCGCCGATGCCACTCGTGGAGAAGCAGCCGAGCTCCTCGCCCAGCTCTTCTATCGCACGGGCGAGATCCTGACCCTCACCGGCCCCGCCGGCACTCAGGAGTTCACCATGGCCGAACTCAAGGCGCTGACTGCGACTGAAGGGTACGGCGGCTGGAAGAACAAGGTCGGCAACATCACCGGACCCCTGCACTACAAGGGCGTCTCCATCGCCACGCTCATGGCCCTGGCCGGAGGCGGCACCAAGGTGATCGCCACAGCCTGCGACGGCTATAAGATCACGTACGAAAACGGCAAGCTCGAGGGCAAGTTGCTCATGTACGACCCGACCACCGGCGAGACTATCTTCGACCCGGCCGTCGACACCGACATCCCCGCTGAGGTCGGTGCGGTGACGATGGCGCTCCTCTACGAATGCGCAGGCGATCCCCTCCTTTCCGACGAGGCCCCCTTGCGTATCGGCTTCCTCAGCGCCGCCGCCAATCAGGTCAGCCACAGCGGCAGCTGGGCCAAGCAATTGGTGAAGATCACGGTCGAGTAGACACAGCTTGTTGCGCGCCCTTCGCGCTCTGATCAAGCGCCGCGCGTGACGCCCCTCCCCCGGGGCAAGGCCTCCCTGGATACGTCCAGGGAGGCCTTCTTCTTTGATGCTGCGTACCGTAGCCCCGAGTCGGGCGCGGCCGAGCGGGCGCTGCCGACGAGATGCCGCGCACCCCGACACCGACGTCACGATACAATCCGAGGTGGTGCTCGCCCCGCAGGGTGGCGTCGCGGGTGCCGCCACGTCAGCAAGCAGCTATCCCGAAGGGAGCTTCCATGCCCAGGCGCCCCGACGTCCACAAGGTGCTCATCATCGGCTCCGGCCCCATCGTCATCGGGCAGGCCTGTGAGTTCGACTATTCAGGGACCCAGGCCTGCAAGGCGCTGCGCCAGCTGGGATACGAGATCGTTCTCGTCAATTCCAACCCCGCTACCATCATGACCGACCCCGTGATGGCGGACGAGACCTACATCGAGCCGCTGAACCTCCGGACGCTCACGGACATCATCGCCGCCTCCAAGCCCGACGCGCTCCTGCCCAACCTGGGAGGCCAGTCGGGTCTCAACCTCTCGTCCGAGCTGCACCGCGCAGGAGTGCTGGCCGAGCACGGCGTCAGGATCATCGGGGTGGGGCCCGACGCCATCGAGCGGGGCGAGGACCGTCTGGCTTTCAAGGAGACCATGACCTCGCTCGGTATCGACATGCCCCGCAGCGAGATCTGTTACTCGGTGGACGAAGCCGCGGTCGTCGCCGCCGAACTCGGCTATCCGGTCGTCATCCGTCCGGCGTACACCATGGGGGGAACGGGCGGCGGCATCGTCTACAACCGCGAAGAGCTGCAGGTCATCGTGGAGCGAGGCATCCGCGCCAGCCTGGTCGGACAGGTGCTGGTGGAGGAGTCGGTCCTGGGCTGGGAGGAACTGGAGCTCGAGGTGGTCCGCGACGCCAAGAACCAGATGATCACCGTGTGCTTCATCGAGAACGTGGATGCCATGGGCGTGCACACCGGCGACAGCTTCTGCACGGCCCCCATGCTGACCATCGCCCCCTCTCTGCAAGAAACGTTGCAGAACTATTCATATGCAATTGTCCAGGCCATAGAGGTAATCGGCGGGACCAACATCCAGTTCGCCCACGACCCCCGCACCGGCCGCGTGGTGGTCATCGAGATCAACCCGCGTACGTCCCGCTCCTCCGCCCTGGCTTCCAAGGCCACCGGCTTCCCCATCGCCTTCGTCAGCTCGCTACTGGCCGGTGGTCTCACCATGGACGAGATCCCCTACTGGCGGGACGGAACACTGGAGAAATACACCCCCTCCGGCGACTACGTGGTGGTCAAGTTCGCCCGCTGGGCCTTCGAGAAGTTCCGCGGCGCCGAAGACCGGCTGGGCACGCAGATGCGCGCGGTCGGCGAGGTCATGTCCATCGGCAAGAACTACAAGGAAGCCCTGCAGAAGGCGATCCGATCGCTGGAGACGGGACGGCACGGCCTGGGCTTCGCCAAGGATTTCAACGCGCGTCCGCTCGACGACCTTCTGGCCGCGCTCTCCGAGGCCAGCAGCGAGCGGCACTTCATCATGTACGAAGCGCTGCGCAAGGGCGCCACGACCGAGGCCCTCTGCGATCGCACCAAGATCAAGGCCTGGTTCGTCGACAGGATGCGGGAGTTGGTGGAACTGGAGGAGTCGATCCTCCGTTATCGGCGCCCGGCGGACTCAGGCGCCGAGGCGGCGACGGGGACAGTCGAGGCCGAAGCGCGCCTCGTGTTCGCGAGTGCGGCCCCCGACCCAGTGCTCCCCGACGATCTTCTCAGGCAGGCCAAGAAGGATGGCTTCGCCGATGCCTATCTGGCCAAGCTGCTCGACGTGCCCGAGGTCCGCATCCGAGAGCAGCGCAGGGCGCTGGGCGTGGTCCACGGCTACGAGCCCGTGCCTGTGAGCGGAGTCGAGAACGCCGCCTACTACTACTCCACCTACAACGCCCCCGACGCCGTGCCGGTGAGCGACCGCCGCAAGATCATGGTGCTGGGCGGCGGGCCCAACCGCATCGGACAGGGCATCGAGTTCGACTACTGCTGCGTCCACGCCGCTTTCGCCCTGCGCGACGCCGGCTTCGAATCCATCATGGTCAACTGCAACCCCGAGACCGTATCCACCGACTACGACACCTCCGACAAGCTCTACTTCGAGCCGCTCACGGTGGAGGACGTGCTCGCCATCTACGAGAAGGAGCGCCCCGAGGGCGTGATCGTGCAGTTCGGCGGACAGACGCCGCTCAACCTGGCCCGCCAATTGGAAGAGGCGGGCGTGCCCATCATCGGCACCTCGCCTGAGACCATCGACCTGGCCGAAGACCGCGACCGCTTCCGCCGCATCATGGCCCGCATGGGGATCCCCATGCCCGAAGCCGCCATGGCCGTCTCACTGGAGGAGGCGCGGGAGGCAGCGGATCGGATCGGCTACCCGGTCATGCTGCGGCCCAGCTACGTGTTGGGCGGTCGAGGCATGGAGATCATCCACGATGAGGACATGCTTCGGCAGTACATGGCGGCCGCCGTCGACGTGGCGCCTGAGCGGCCCATCCTCATCGACAAGTTCCTCGAGAATGCCCTCGAATGCGAGGCCGACGCACTCGCCGACGGCACAGATGCCTTCGTCCCCGCGGTCATGCAGCACATCGAGTACGCAGGAGTGCACTCCGGCGACTCCGCCTGCGTCATCCCGCCGGTGAGCATCCCCCCGGAGCACTCTGGCCACCATCGAGGAGTACACGCGTCGCATCGCCACCGAGTTGGGTGTGGTGGGGCTCATGAACATGCAGTACGCCATCTCCGAGGGAGTGGTCTACGTCCTCGAGGCCAACCCGCGGGCCTCGCGCACCGTGCCCCTGGTCTCCAAGGTGTGCAACATCCAGATGGCGCGCCTGGCCACGGAGTTGATGCTGGGGACCAAGTTGGTCGACCTGGGACTCGAGACCCGGCCCATCCCCTACTACGGGGTCAAGGAGGCCGTGTTCCCCTTCAACATGTTCCCCGAGGTGGACCCGCTCCTGGGGCCGGAGATGCGCTCGACCGGCGAGGTGCTGGGGATGGCCGACTCTTTCGGCCTCGCCTTCGCCAAGGCGCAGGAGGCGGCGCAGCAGATGCTTCCCCTGGAGGGGACCGTCCTCATCACCGTGGCGGAACGCGATCGCGAGCTGGCGCTCCCCGTGGCAGAGGAATTCCAGGCACTGGGCTTCGCCATCCGCGCCACCGTGGGCACGCATGCCTTCCTGGCCGGACACGGGATCCCCTCCGAGCCGATACTCAAGCTGCACGAGGGCCGGCCCAACATCCAGGACGCCATCAAGAACGGTGAGATCCACCTGGTGGTCAACACTCCGGCCGGCAAGTCGAGCGAGTTCGACGACTCCTACATCCGCAAGGCGGCCATCCGGCACAGGGTCCCCTACATCACCACCACGGCCGCAGCCCGGGCGGCGGCCGCAGGTATCGCGGCGCGGCGCGGCGCCCGCGGAAGCGTCCGCTCGCTCCAGGACTATCACCGAGCGCTAGGGGATGAGAGATAGAGCACCGGGAACCTGAAGCGTAGAATGAGAGAAGGCGAACAGGGTAGGCATGCGAAAGGGGGTCGATAGATCGGGCCGTCGATAGGATCCAGTCCACACTGATCAATGCCAATCCGATCTCAGGGGGTTTTGCAGTGTCAGACAGCGATCTCGAGAAACGGAACGGAACGCGAGACACAGACCCGACAGGAAGATGCGTCAGCCGGCGCGACTTCCTCAAGATGGCCGGCATCGCCGGCGCTGCCATCGGCGTAGGAGCTGGGCTCGGCGGCTTGGTCACGGCCTGCGGCGAGGAAGAAGAGACCACTACCACCGCAGCCCCGACGGAGACCACCGCCGCGCCGACCGAGACTACAGCCCCGGCCGAGAGCACCACCACGGTGAGCGCGGGGGCCGAGATGGGCGACGAGATCAAGGTGGGATTCGTCACCCCGCTCACGGGCCCGCTGGCTTCCTTCGGTCTCCCCGACCAGTACTGCGTCGAACGCTGGGAGGAATACATCGGTGACGGCATCGTGGGCGGCGACGGGAAGAAGCATCCGGTCAAGATCGAAGTGCAGGACAGCCAGTCCGACGTCTCCCGGGCCTCGCAGGTGGCGGGCGACCTCATCAACAACGCCCAGGTCGACATGCTGATGGTAGCCTCGACCCCGGACACGGTGACCCCGGTGGTCGAGCAGGCCGAGGCGGGCGGCGTCCCCATCGTCTCCACCGACTGCCCGTGGCAGACCTATCTGGGCCAGAACAAGGAATACAAGTGGTCCTATCACGTCTTCTTCGGCGGCGAAGACTGGATCACCGAGAACTGGGCCTGCTACGAGAAGATCCCCAGCAACAAGAAGATCGGGGCCATGTTCGACAACACGGCCGACGGTCTGTTCTTCAGCGAGGAAGTACCCAAGTTCATGGAGACCAAGGGCTATACCGTGGTCGACCCCGGCCGCTTCCAGCCCGGCACCGAGGACTTCACCAAGGAGATCTCCACCTTCAAGAGCGAGGGCGTCGAGCTCATCACCGGCAACATGATCCCGCCGGACTTCACCAACTTCTGGAAAGGCGCCGCGCAGCAGGGGCTGACGGTCAAGGCCTGCATGATCGGCAAGGCCCTGCTCTTCCCCGATTCCGTCGACGCACTCGGCGACATCGCCAACGGCCTTCTGAAAGAGCTGTGGTGGCATCGCACCTTCCCCTTCACTTCCTCGTTGACCGGGGAGACGTGCGCACAGTTGGCCGACGATTTCGAGGCCAAGAAGGGTCTGCAGCAGACGGCTCCCCTCCTCCACTACGTCGTGGGTGAGATGGCCATCTACGCCATCAAGAACGCCACCGATCCGAAGAGCAAGGACGCCCTCCTGGCCGCCATCGAGACGATGAAGCTCGACACCATCGTGGGGTCCATCGACTTCACCGCCCCGCTGATCGCCGCGACCGGTCCCGGCGCGGCCGACTGGCCGGCCGGCCCGGGTCACAAGACCAAGAACGTCTATGACCATGGTCTGGGCGGGGCTCAGTGGCTCATGCAGGGCGGCAAGTGGACCTTCGACGAAGTACCGGTCGACAAGACCGCTGCCCCCTACATGCTCGACGACACGCTCACCGAGCCGAAGGCGCTGCCCATCGCTTAGACGGAGAAGCGCCGGGGCGTCTCGCGGCGACGCGAGGGCCCACGCAAGAGTCACCGACTGGGGGCGCCGCAAGGCGCCCCCTCACCATGCCAGTCAGACCGCCGCAGGACCAACCGCCCCGCGTCTGACCGCCCGACGGGGCGTACGCCAAGCCGCCCGCTACCCGCTGGCCGCTACCCAGTCGTCGGGCCGTCAGTGAGACCGTCCGCCGGAAGCGTACAACAATCCGCCGCTACTACCTGCACATAGCGTTGTTTTTCGCGCTTCGAGGGCCGGCTCAGCCTTGACATCCTCGGTCGCCCGAGTACAATGTATTCAAGAGTCCCAAGAGCTCAGACGCAGCATCTGAGGAGCTTACAAAGGGGCCCGCAGAGGAAACGCGGAGACAAATGGCCGCGAAGTACAGCGAAGCGGGAACGAAGTGAGAGCCAGTGAAAGGTGCAAAGCGAGTCCACTTGGGGCTCTCTTTTTGTGCCCATGGATCGGCGCGGCGCCGGTGAGATCCGCCTCGATCCGAGGGCCGTCTTTCCGGCAGTTGCCCTCTAGAAGTCGTCCTTGGAATGGAACCTCCGGTTCAAGAACAGGCCGGTAGCCACCAGGACGAGCGCCAGCACGATCATCGCGATAGTCAAGCCGGTGGGCAGCACCCCTATCCAGGCCACTCCCATCCCGATGACCACGCCGGTAATGAGAAGAAAGATCCCTAGGGAGTCCAGCTGCTTGTCGGTCGGCCTTCTCGTGTCGCCCCTTCCTTTGGCGCCTCACGGCCTGCGAAACCTACCAGTGCGCGACTCGGGCGTCAACCCTCGCCCGTTCCGGCGGCCTCTCCCTGTCGAAGTAGATGGTGTCGCTCCCTTTTCCTGTCCGACCCCCCCGCTAACATCTTCTTCGTCGCACAACGCCAGCACCCCGGGGGTATTCAGATGCTTCTGCCGAGCCTCATAGCAGTTCTCGTCATCCTTGCCCCTGTCGCCTACGTGGCGTGGCGGAAGCTCTCGGTCGTGGAGCAGGAGATCACCTTCGACACGCCGCAGCGGGGCGTGGCGGGGGTAACCCTGCTCATCCAGGACGACACCGTCCAACGGCTGCGTATCGTGTACGACGATGGGCAGATCTGTGAGGTCTTCCCGGCCGCCGCGGAGAGGGCCTGTCGCCCGGCTCGAGCCGAAAGGAGTGACGCAGACCCGTCGCGAAGAGCTCGGTTGACTCCATCGGTAGTCGGAGCGCACCCGGATCTGTGACCGGGAAGGCCATGATCTCTTCCGGCGCGCGCTAGCTACCGCGCAGCAGCGCGGTAGACCTTCGCATCGCGGGGGTATTATTGACGGCGACCACGCGAGCACAAGGAGGAATAGTGAAGAACAAACGCTGGGGCGATCTATCGACCGGGGGCAAGGTGGCCATCATCGTCCTCGGCACGATACAGGTGGCCCTCCTGGTCGTCACCCTCTGGGACATCAAGCGTCGGCCCGCCGAAGAGATCCGAGGCGACAAACGCATGTGGACGGCCCTGGCCTTCATCGATTGGTTCGGGCCGCTGGCCTATTTCACCGTCGGTCGCAAGGACGGGATCGTGGGGCTGATGGACCGCTGCGGCTGCTGCCGGGCGGACGAGGGTATCTGAGGACGCACGACCGCATCTTGGCCGCCCACAGTACTGGAGAGGTAGACCCCGACCGGAGCTTCATGGTCCTGGCGCTCGAGGAGGCACTCCGCGCCGGTGAGGAGGGCGAGGTCCCGGTCGGGGCGGTGCTCACCATCGAAGGTAGGGTCGTCGCGGCCGCCGGCAACGAGCGCGAGCGCCGCCACGACCCTACCGCGCACGCGGAGATGCTGGTGCTGCGCGAGGCAGCCGCGGCGCTGGGTGGCTGGCGGCTTCGTGAAGCCACGATCTACGTGACCCTGGAGCCCTGCGCCATGTGCGCCGGCGCCATGGTGCTGGCCCGCGTGCGGCGTCTGGTGTACGGACCCGACGATCCCAAGGCGGGCGCCGCCGGCTCGGTACTCAACGTCGTCGATCATCCCGCTCTCAACCACAGACCGGAGATCAGGGCCGGGCTCATGGCTGCCGAAGGCGCCGCGCTTCTGCGCGAGTTCTTCGAAAGACGACGCTCCGGAGACGTGCCCTGATGTCGCTCACCGACAAGGCCTACGAGTCCTACTACTCCGTCTCCGGCTTGGTGCGGCCGTTCACGCTCGCGGCTACCGCCGGGTACTGGTAGGCCAGGAGATCGTGGTGGCCTGAGCGCATATGGCGGACCACGACCACACTCCGCACGACCACGACCGCGACCTCCACGGGGAGGGAATGCCCCTGCTGGGCGCGGCCCCCGACCGGCGCCTGATCATCAGCCTGGCGCTCAACCTCCTCATCACGCTGCTGCAGGTGGCGGGGGGTATCGTCGCCAACAGCCTCGGGCTTCTGTCCGACGCGGCCCACAACCTCAGCGACGTGGTCGCCCTGGGGTTGAGCCTCTGGGCCGTGCGCCTGGGTCGCCGGCAGAGGACGCCCACACGCACCTACGCCTACAAGCGGGCGGAGATCCTGGTGGCGCTGTTCAATTCCGCCGTGCTGGTAGGCATCTCCGTCTACATAGTCATCGAAGCCATCCGGCGCATCGCCAACCCCGAGCCGGTGGAGGGCCTGTGGGTCATCGCTTTCGCCGCCGGCGGCCTGGTGATCAACACGTTCGCCGCCCTTCTGCTTCGGTCACACGGGCACGACCTCAATCTGCGGGCCGCCTTCCTGCACTTGGTGGGCGACGCTGCCACCAGTTTCGGCGTGATGCTGAGTGGGATCGTCATCTATTACACCGACTGGAGTTACGCAGACCCGATAGTGTCGATCCTGGTCTCGGTCTGGATCACGCGGCAGGCGGTACGCATCATCCGGGCGACGGTGAACGTGCTCATGGAAGGGACGCCCGAAGGAGTCGAGTTCGCGGAGGTGGACTCGGCCATCCGCGCGACAGACGGGGTCGAGGGTGTGCACGACCTGCACATCTGGTCCATCTCGTCGGCCGACCTGGCTCTATCGGCGCACATAGAGGCTGAGGAGGCGACGCTCTCCGAATCGGCGGCGCTTCTCGTTGGGATCAAGCGGATGCTGGCGCGGGATTTCGGTATCGGCCACGTGACCCTGGAGTTGGAACCGGCCGGCGGCGAGTGCGCCGGGAGCACGTGCGTTCTGGTGCCCCAGGTCCTCAGCCCACCCGACGAAGGACATGTGGGACACCAGCACTGACCAAGGCGCCGGTGGCCACGGCGCTTGAACTGCAGCTACGGTGGCGACCCTCGCTCAGGTCGTCAGCCGTTCGACCTCCTCGGCGGTGGTCAGACCGGCGAGAACCTTCAGCCGTCCGTCTTCGCGCAGAGTCTTCATGCCAAGACGCTGCGTGTGCTCTCGCACCCGCTCGGCACCGCATGGGTGAGTATGAGCTCCCGGAGTCCCGGGTCCACGGGTAGGATCTCGAACAGCCCCACCCTTCCCCGGTAGCCGGTACTGAAGCAATTGCCGCAACCTACCGCCCTTCCGACGACGGCCTCCGTCGAACCCAGGAGAACACGCTCGGCCTCTGTCATCGAGCCTGGTTCCACGGAAGACGGTCTGCCTGCAGCGGGGGCACAGCTTCCGCGCGAGTCTCTGCGCGACAACACATACGAGGCTGGACGATATCAGGTAGGGGGGCAGGCCCATCTCGACCAAGCGGGTGACCGCAGAAGCGGCATCGTTCGTGTGGAGCGTGGACAGCACCAGATGCCCGGTCAGCGAAGCCTCGGCGGCTATGAAGGCGGTCTCCTTGTCGCGTATCTCCCCGATCATGATGATGTCCGGGTCGCCGCGAACGAGAGAGCGGAGCATTGAGGCGAAGGTCATTCCTATGAGCGGCCGGATCTGGGACTGGAGGATCCCGGGCATCACCCTCTCGACAGGGTCCTCGACCGTGTAGATCTTCACCTCCGGCCGGTTCAATTCCTCGAGACCGGCGTAGAGGGTGGTGGACTTGCCTGCCCCGGTCGGTCCTGTGATGAGCACCTCCCCGAAGGGGCGCCTGAGCGCCTCGCGGAACAGGATCAACTCGGCCCTTTCCATACCCAGGTCCTCCAGGCTGAGGGCCTGCATCCGGACTTGTCGAGTAGGCGGATAGTCACGTTCTCACCGAATACGGTGGGAAGAGTAGCGATCCGTAGATCGACCGCCTTGTCGTCCAGGCGGAAGGTGGCGCGGCCGTCCTGGGGCAGGCGTTTCTCGGCGATGTCCATGTCCCCGATGATCTTGATGCGCGACGACAACACCATCCTTGATGTCCTTGGGGACGTCGGTGAGGTGGTGGAGCATCCCGTCAATCCTCATACGGACCGCCGCACCATCCTCGTGGGGCTCGATGTGGATATCTGATGCTCCATGTCGAACCGCGGCAGCGAGGATGTCGTTCACCAGCGACACCACGCCCTCGTATTCCGCGAACTCGCGGCCGGTCGGTCCCTCCAGTGCCTGTTCCGATTGGCCGAGGAAGCTTACCTCCAGGCTTTTGGTCTTCGAGTACACCGCTTGGAGCGCCTCTTCAAAGCCCTTCAGGCTGACAGGTACCGGGGAGATCTCAACCCCGGTGATGAGTCTGGCATCGTCGATGGTGACGATGTCGGTCGGGTCCACCATGGCGAGCATCAGAGTGCCGCGGGTGTTAAAGCGTATGGGGAGCACTCGCCGTGCCCGGCAGAACTGCTCGGAGAGCATGCCCACCGTCGCCGGGTCGTTATTAATCTCGCAGAGAGCAGACAGAGCCCAGGTGCTCTGCCAGACGAGGGCGGCCGCTATCTGGTCCGGTGTGGCGTACCCCAGATCGGCCAGTGTCGCACCCAATCTCGCGCCGGTCTCTCGCTGATGGCGAAGGCTAATACTCAGTTGCTCTTCGGTGATCACCCCCTGCTCGACGAGGATATCACCAAGGCGGAGAACGCCGTGCAACTCCACAACGTCCGACATGTGCTCACCTTCCCTTGCTTTCATGCAGCGCCGATACGGCTCCCCCAGCAGGGGCCGCGTCCGTGCAAGGACCCGCCGAAGCTTCCCGTGCAGTACGTATCGGCGGCCGGCGGCTGTTACTAAGAGGGGCCTCCAGCCTGCTACGCTTGGCCCGCTCGTAGAAGCGGCCTCGCGTCGCCTCCACCCTCCGTCTGACCTGCGGCCTACGCCGGCTACGGACCCGCGCACACGTTCAGGTCGATCGTTAATCGCTCGAAAGAGGTTGGATGGAGGCGTGTGCATCCGCTACAATCCTCGAGGCGCGGGTGCACCGTTACGGAGAGCCATCCAGTCGCGCGCGACAGAAGGTGGCAGAGACGGTTTAATCGTCGGGCGCGAAAACCGTTTCCCCCAGGTGGTCCGGGCGTTCGTATCCCCCCGCCTACGAGCATTACGTGAGCGAAGACTCCGGGGCTCGCTTCAGATCCCACCCTTCCGCGATCTCAGGAGCGGACCGGGAAAGACATTTACCTTCATGATTCTCGCAGCTGCCTTCGCACCGGCATCATCGAGGGCGAGAAGGGCAACTCCGATCGCCTACGCGAGCATTATCGCCTACGATCCTGTTGGTGGTCCGGACGCTTGAGGGCCTGGCTCCTGGTTCTCTCGACGCGGTTCCCGCCGGCTTCAGCTCGACCGTCGCTGGGCTGTCGAGCTAGCACGCTCTACCGCTACCAGAAGGGCGGAATACAACAGCCTGCTGGTCGGGCTTGCCGGCTCCGGACTCGAGCTGGAGCCTCATGGCTCGCTCGTGAAGCCGGTCGCTGCGAGTCGCCTCCACCCTCCGTCTGCCACGCGGCCTACGACGCCTACTCCTTGCGCTGGCCGAGCGATACGACGCTGATCTGTGGACGGCCGACGGTCCAGCCAGAAGCAGACAGAAGATCCGGCCTGCGGGTAGCAGGTGTGTTCCGGGGCAGAACCCAGCCTGGTACAGGACGTCCGTGGCGCTCGCGATCGCCGCCTCCTGTGTCCTTGCACTTCGAGCGCCCGCGGTCGATCCTTGGGACGCTCAAGACGCCGCACGGCGGCTTCCATCCGCTACAATCCTCGTTGCGCTGGGTGGCCGTGTGCACAAAGAGCCATCCAGACGCGCCACACGGAGAGGTGGCAGAGCTGGTTTAATGCGGCGGTCTCGAAAACCGTTGTGCCACGCAAGCGGTACCGGGGGTTCGAATCCCCCCCTCTCCGTATAGTTTCCCACAAGAAACCATCAAGTGGCTCCCAGCCAGGTCCGGGGGGATTCCGAACCCGCGAGGGCGCGAGCGTCGGCAAGGCAGTCCCTTTGGACTGTCGAGCAGCGAGCGGTCCGAGCCGAGCCGGACGGCGAGGCGAGGAAGGCAGCTTGCGCAGCAAGATGCGCGAATCCCCCCCTCTCCGCTTCAGAAAGCCAAGAACGGCCGATCGGAACCCGCGGGAAGCGGAAGCAATGTTAGACTGTGACCAGGTGCGGCCAACGCCTCAGGCCTGATGCATATGCCTGTTTCACCGACTTCGATCAGGGAGGATGGATGATGCAGATCACGCTGACCGATGAGGAAGCCCAAGTCCTGACAAGTGCGGTGAAAGGCCGGATCGACTCGCTGCTGATGAGTATCGCGAAGGCCGACACGCGATCTTTCCGAGACGGACTCATCAAAGAAGGCGCACTGCTCGAGGCTATCTACGCGCAACTCGGATGCTCGCACGAGGAGTGGAGCGAAGCGAAGGGTTGTGACTTCAGACCCTCCACGTGAGTTGACCGAAGCCTCGCGACGGGACGAGCCGAGACGAGCGCAGATCAACGAGGTCTGAGACCTGAGGATCTGAAGCTCCTCTTGACTCGTCCCGCTTGGTTTCAATCCCCGAAAAGGATCGCCCAGGATTACCGCACCTTACTCGAGGCGGTACTTGTCGCCTTCGACACGCACCTGGAACTCCTTTTCCCAGAGCACCTCTGACGTCGGCTGGTCGCGCTTATCCCGCGGATGGACCTTCAGCCTCACTTGATCGCCGTCGCGCAGGTCGCGAGCGAGAGCGTAGCAGTACAAGGTCGGGTCTTCATCCTTCTCCCAAGCGGCGAAGCTCATGACGGCCCCCGGGCTTGGAGCCGGCCGACCTGCAACCGAGCATTCAGCAGCCAGATCCGCGTCCCACTTCTCGCCGGAGTCCGGCCTCACCTGAAATCTGATCTCAACCGGCGCCAATGGAGCCATCTCGGGTTCGAGGGGGTTGTCTTGCCGCTCCAACTCGGGCCATTTTGCCAACTCAGCCACTGGGTACCTCCATGCCTCGCGTTGGAATCATCTCTGTTGGGCGTACCCTGAGAACCGGTGCGGCAAACCGGCGGCCGGGGTGTCCGTTGTCAGCCACCATCAGCGCCATCTCACGCACGCCGATGGGGATGTTGAGCACGGCATGTCGTATCTACTCCGCATCTCCACCAGCTAGTCGAAGAGGCTGAAGGGCGGGTACTGGTCGGTGATGAGCAGGAACGCGTAGGCCTCGACCCGCGGCGACCAACGCTGCGCGCCGACCAAGTAGTCGAAGAGGCTCCGCAGATAGCGCCCTGTGAACAGGATGGCGAACCAGGCGATCACGACGCAGAACACTGCTCCGATCCACAGGAAGAAGAGCACGATGTAGTGCGGGACGGTCCTCCCGCTGGGGCAATACTGCGATGCCTGCCCGACTATGCACCACTTCGCCGATTCCGACCCAGACCCACCGCAAACATCGCGGTTCGCCCAAAGACTCGGCTTTTACGCACCGCGATCCGTTGTGACCGCAAGTTCGCCACAGTCCTGCTCGTCGGGTAGGGCATTCTCTTGTGTCAGAGGGAACAAACGCTCAGACCTTGCCTCCCCGCATCGGGGGCACTTGGCGTCATACCAACTCATGGGCAAGCCGCACTCAGGACATCTCCAGCGCTCTTGCTCATACTCGATCCATCTGTGGACGCCCATGTCACGCATTTTCGCAAGGTTTGGCAGGTACTCACCACGATGCAAGAAACCGACAGCGATCAGGTCCGCAATGCGGTAGCAGGGCAACTCATCACAGTCAGTACAGCGAGCATCATTCAGCTTGTTCGCCGCACAGACCCTGATAGAGCAGTCTCGGCAATGAGGCGGAAGCTCGCCACCGCTGAGACAACCGTCGCAGCGAAGCCCATCCATCCAACTCGGATCCGGGATCGTCTTGAGTCCATTCGTCGCTTCGGATGAGGAGCGCTCCTGCCGCTTCCTCCTTATCCTGTCATCTTCGTACTGCTTGGCGATGTAAGCGGGACAGGCTCCGCAATATGTCCCGCATGCGGCTGCCAGATGCACTCTGCCCTTGTCGTCGGGCTCTGCATCTGTGTTCTCTCTGCTATGACATGCCATGTTCGGTCGCGCTCCTTTGCGAATGCCCATCTTGACACACATCCAGTTCGCGACGACGCTAGGGTCTTCGGTTCCTTTATAGTCCGCGGCTCTTTCGGTTGCCTACCCTTTTCGTCGCGGTCGGGCCTTCGATTGCCGCCCTTCTCCGCTCCCTTCTCGCCTGGGATACCGCGTATCAGGACTTCGTCAGACCATCAGAACGTCTCAGTTCCGGTCGACCGCGGCCGAAGGCTGTCTGTTGCACCGGACTTTTGGGGCAGTTCGCCGTGGTCTGATGCTCAGTATGCCATCCTTGAGCGTGCGATCCTCCATGCAGGCCTCGGCCGTGGTGTCGGGGCCAACAGCCGCTGTCAATACCACCATGCCGCTCCTCCGCGCGATCCAGCCCGAAGGCAGAGCACGTGGAGATATCTCGAGGATCCGGTCAGCGAGGCGACGGCTTCGCTCATTCCGGTGGCTCTCCCGGCCACCGTCACTGGCGCCATCACTCTACTCGGCGCAGCCGGTTAGCGCCCAGCCACTTCCGAAGTCGCACGCGCATCAGTCCTAAGTCGTACGCGCATCAGTCCTAAGTCTTACCCGAAGAACCCTCCTTCTGGCCCAACGCAATTCAGCCGTCCGGCCGATGTGCCGGCGTTGCCTCGGACTCATGCTTGAGACGTGAGTTTCGTACCGAGGAGGCGCGGTGTTCAGGCAACAGTACAAGCCCCGTATCGTGATCGTCGACGATACAGCCGACGTCCGTCGCGACCTACGGCTTCTCTTGGAGATCGCGGGCTTGGAGGTCGTCGGCGAGGCCGCCGATGGCCGAGAGGCTATCGAGAAGGCGGCGCTTCTCAGCCCCGACGTCGTCGTCTCGGATCTGGCCATGCCGGTCCTCGACGGCTATGCCGCCGCCGCTGCAATCAGAGCAGCGTTGCCCCAGTGCCGCCTCGTTGCCCTCTCCATCCACTCCGAAGACTCGGGACGCATCAAGGCCCGGGCCGCCGGCTTCGATGCCTTCGTGGTAAAAGGCGCGCCGCTGCTGGAGCTTCTGGGGGCCATCCGCCCCCTGGCTAATGAGACGAATCGTGAATCGGATCGGACATAGGAGGTAGGTCATGAAATCCGCAGTGGACACTGAGCGGCGCCACGACATCGACTGGCTGCGGACACTCGCGGTGATGATGCTCGTCTTCATGCATACGGCGACGATCTTCACCGTCAACGCGGGAAGCGTCGTGAAGGGGCCGGCGAACACGGGTATCGTGGCGGTCTCGACGTTCTTCGGCGAATTCCTCATGCCGCTGATGTTCTTCATCGCGGGCGCGTCTGTCTGGTTCGCCCTCGGCCGCCGGTCGCCGGGCCAGTACCTGGGCGAACGCGCGAAGCGCCTGCTGGTGCCGCTCGCCTTCGGCATCGTGGCCGTCCTGCCGATCCTCTCCTACCTGTACGCGGTGAACAGGGAGGGCTACGACGACAGCTTCTTTGGGAGCTACCTGCCCATGCTCGCCCATTTCCCATTCGGCCACCTGTGGTTCATCCTGTATCTCTTCATATTCTCGGTCGTGACCCTGCCGCTCTTCCTGTACCTGAGGACGCCCAAGGGTTCCCGCTTCACGGCACGTCTGGGCGGCCTCTGCGAGCGCCGCGGCGGCCTCATCCTCTTCTTCGTGCCGCTGGTACTCCTCGAGATGGTGCGCCGCGTGATTCCCAACCAAAACGACAATGACGTAGCGCGCCTGCTTCTCATCGCCTTCTTCGTCTACGGCTTCCTCGCCTTCACGGACCCGCGGATCGGACGGGCGATCGAGCGGAACGGGAAGGTCGCCCTCGCTCTGCTGGTGCCGGTGATGGCCACGATCGTCTCGATCGTCGTCGGGTACGGAATTGCGGAGGGCGCCGAGTTGCAGCCCTGGATGTACGGGGTGCTCGGCCCACTCGCGATGGTCAATGCGACGCTGGTCATCGTCACCGTGCTGAGCTATGGGAAGCGATACTTGAACGCCGACAGCAGGGCGCTCCGCTACTTGAGCCAGGCGTCCTACCCGTTCTACATCCTGCACTGGGTGCCGATCGCCGTGATCGCCTACTTCGTGATGCAGTGGAACCTGGGAGCAGTCGCGAGCTACTTCATCATCGTGCCCGCCTCCTTCGCCGCCACGTTCCTGATCTATGAGGTCGTGGTCAGGAGGACGAGCGTGACGCGGTTCCTCTTCGGAGTGAAGGAGCCGCGGAAGGCGCGCCAGCCGCGCGTGGAGGGAGGCACCTCCGTGGTGGGGGCGCGGTAGGGAACAGAGCCGACGCGCGGTGAAACTAGGGTAGCCATGACGAGTGGCGCCGAGGAGAGCAGCTCACTGGCTCATGTGGATCTACCTCTCAGATCGAGGTTCAGAGGTCATGCCATCAGAGATTGCTCCTCACTGACCCTCGGGATAACAAAGGGCCGTCCCCAAGGACGGCCCTCTCTGGGCGATTGCTCCCAAGCCTTCGTAGCTGGGTGGCTTCTTGCCGTCACGTGCGCGCGAGCGGTACCGGGGTTCGAATCCCCCCTCTCCGCTTTGGAAAGCCAAGAATCGTGTGTCGTCACCCGGTCCAGGTGACCGGGTTTTCGCGTCTCTTGGACGAGTTCGGGGGGAATACGGTGGCAAACTCGTCAGCGCAGAACAGGCGTGGATGGACGCGAGCAGTCCGCACGTAGCGGATGGTCCTGCAGGATGCCGACGATCTGGGCCTCGGTGAATCTCGTCTGCTTCATGTTCCTGGGTCTCCTTTGTGCTTGTGGAGACCCTAACACTTCAGGCGGTACTCATTTTGGGGGCCGGACCAAGCACCCCACCAGAGCTTGTGACTCTCGCCGAGGTTCTCGCGAGACACCCGGCGCCAGTTTAGCGTTCTTCATTCAAGTATAGCGGCCGCAGAGCCGATTCCAAACATGTACCGCGAGTGCAGTGGGCGGGTGAATCTGAGATTCGGTTCGATCAATGGAGACTTCCATAGCCAAGATACCTGGACAGCGGCGGTGGCGGGCGAGCGCTCTCGGAGACCGGCTTACAGCCGGCTACCTGTTGCTGGGAGTCTCGGTGATGGCCCTTGGCTCGTTAGTCACTCCATGGCAAGCGCCGGCCTTTCTCTTTGTCGGTGCGACGACAACAGTGGCGCTCGTAGTGTCGGTGTGCCGCCGACGACCCTCGCTGGTCTGGCCTTGGATCTTCATCGCCATCGCGTTCGCGCTCTTCCTCGCAGGCGGCATCACGAGGACTTCCTACCACACTCTGGGTAACCTGACCGCAAGCCGGTCTGTTATTCCCGACGTGGTCGCCCTGCCAGGTTACTTCTTCCTCGCGATCGGCCTTCTGGGCTTCTCGCGAAGCAGAGTGCGAGGGGCTGCCCACACAAGCATCGTGCTGGACGCTTTGATCGCGGCCTTCGCTCTTTTCACCCTCGCTTGGGCACTTGTGATCGAGCCCGTCCTCCTTGAGCAACAGGCGCCCCTCCTTGTCAAGATCGTACTCACCGCCTATCCATCGATGTCGATCTTCCTGGTGGTGGTAACACTCCGAATCGTGTTCAACCCGAGCGAGAAGCGCGTTCCGGCCTTGCGGCTATGTGTCGGCGCCATGATTCTGATGTTCGTGGGCGACGCTCTCTACATGATCGCCGATATCAACCTGGTGAACGTCCCTCCGGCGCTGCTAGATCTTCCGTATGCGCTCGCCATTCTTGGTGCGGGAGCGACGGCCGTCCATCCCTCGATGCGAGAACTGACGGAACCCGGCCCAGCGACGCGCTTGACGACCTCGACGGGCAGGACCGCACTGGTGGCCGCAGCTCTTCTTGTCTCCGCGGTCCTCGCAGCGCAGTACCGAGAGTTCACGCCGGCGGATAGCATTGGTCACTTCTGTTTTGTTCTTCGCGCTGACCACTGCTGTCGTTCTTCGCATCATCCAGGCTCTGCGCATCGCCGCCCGCTCGGAGGCGCTCCTCGCGTTCCAGGCAAACCACGACGAGTTGACCGGCCTTCCCAACCGCCGCATGTTGGAGGAGCACCTGGCGAAAATCCTCAAGCCCGGTTCGGTCGATCACACTCACGTCGCGCTTCTCTTCTTGGATCTGGATCGGTTCAAGCTGGTCAACGACACACTTGGCCATACCCGAGGCGACGACCTCCTCGTGCAAGTAGCTGAGCGTCTGCATTCCTATGTCAGACCCAGCGACCTCGTGGCCCGCATCGGCGGTGACGAGTTCGTGATCCTACTCAATCACCCGGTTACGACTTCGCAGGCAGTCGGGATGGCGAACCGACTTCTGCACTGTCTCAAGGAGCCAATCATCCTCGATGGAATTGAGTTCTATATTTCGGGAAGTATTGGGCTCGCCTTCGCTTCTGGTGATGACCCCCATGCGGTGGCAGAAGCGCTAATTCGCGACGCCGACACTGCTCTCTACCAGGCCAAGGAGGCCGGTCGTGACAAGGTGGCAGTGTTCGACGAGTCGATGCGTGATCAAGTGGAGGAGCGGGCCGAACTAGAGCGTGATCTGCACAATGCCATCTTGCTTAAGCAGTTTCATCTGGTATACCAACCGATTGTCGGCCTTCCCCGTGGACCGAGCGTAGGTATGGAAGCACTCATTCGTTGGGCCCACCCGACTCGGGGCGTGCTTTCGCCCGCCCAGTTCATACCGGTCGCCGAAGACGTCGGCAAGATCGCAGAGATCGGAAATTGGGTCATGGAGGAAGCCGTCGGTCAGTTCGCGACCTGGCGTCGACAGGTTCCCGAAATGGAGCATGTCTACGTTGCCGTCAATCTTTCCAGTGCACAACTGCGGGATGACGGAATCGTTGATCGAGTCGCGGATCTCCTGGTCATCCACGGGTTGCCCGGATCTTGCCTGTGCCTAGAGGTAACGGAGTCCATGGCCATGCAGGACCCGACCGCTTCGGCCGCGATCCTGGCAAGACTCAGACGCCTCGGGGTCGGCATCGCCCTTGACGACTTCGGGGCTGAGTACTCATCACTGGCCTATCTGAAGCGATTGCCGGTGACCATGCTGAAGATAGACAAGAGCTTCGTCGATAGTCTTGTCCACGAGGATACCGCCGACAGTTCGTTGATAGCCGCGGTGGTGGCCATGGCCAAGTCCCTCGGAATCACGACGGTCGCAGAGGGAGTCGAGACCTCCGACCAAGCCCATCGCCTCCTCGGGTTAGGCGTCGATGCCGTGCAGGGCTTCCTGTACTCGCGTCCCGTCGCAGCGGATCGGCTCCTGGAGGTGGTTGCGTCACTGGGCGAACGAAGGCTGACGTTGGTGACAGCTTCGGTATGCTAGCCGGCTGCGGCTATGGTGCGCACTGCCGCTCTGCCCAGGATGAAGCTGAGATCTGCGCGACGCAAGACCGGCTCCAATCCAGTACCTTTGCACAGGATTGCGTGCAGGTCAGGATCAACGGCGGCCAGCCGCCTTTCCGAGTCAACAACATCACACCACGCCGGGATGCTCGCAAGAGATCCCAGATAGGACTTCGGGGCTAGGCCCTGATATCCAGCGAAAATCATGTGCAGCTTCCACCGCAGAATCCTGAATACCGGCATGTCCAGTGTTGCCACAAACAACTCGATTCCAGAAACCAAAGCCGCGAGGGTCAACGTCTGGTAAAGGCCCATGGTGACCAGACCACCGGTTGCCTTCGCCCGGTATTCCGGGGGGACTGCCAGCGTCGCAATATCCCATGTCTTCTCTTGGTCAAAGTCCAGCCCGGTGCGGCGCATCACAACCTCGGCGGCCTCGCCCCACACCAATTGAAGATCGTTAAGACTCTTGAGCCCCGCGGGAGACGACCGGACGATCCGCATGACTCCTGCGGGAAGCTGGCGCAAGTGGTCTACTACGACGATGAACCAGCTGCTCGCTTCGTAAGGCCCATACTGTTGGACGAGGACGTCGACGGTGTTGCCAAATGACTCGAGAAAGACCCGACGCTCCAAATGGCGGCCCAGGTCGGCTCCTGGTTCCTCGGTGCCAAAGATGTAGGCCCCGAATGGTTCCGCCGCATCGGGGGCTGAAACGCTGGCCGTCAGCCTACGGAGTTCCTGATCTTCCACGCTAGATCATGTAGAGAGCGCCCCACTGAGATCACGCTCGTCGGTTGACGAGAGATCCAGCCGCTCTCTGGACCATAGGCTAAAGGGCCATCGCCACGATCTCTGGAGCCTGAAAGAAGTTCTTCGTGAAATCACACGCAAACTTAGCATCGAATTCCTTACAGGTGTAGATGTCAACACTGAAGAACAGTGTGGGCGAATCCCAGGCATAGAAATGGGCGCCCGAAGTCTCCCAGTGGATCCAGCCGGCCCACCCGTATTTCTCTGATCGATGGGTGACCGGTCCCTTGAGCAATCGCATTCCACAAACGTCCGTTAGCTGAGTCAAATACCTTCGGACCTGGTCCTCCACGATCGGCCAGAGACATGTGCCTTCGACCACCAGTCGCTGTCTGAAGATCGTAGGAGCCAAATCGGGCATGTCGTGAGAGCACTGGACAATCTCAGCCGGACGAGTACTGTTCAGAGACTCCCCCTGAGCTGGATATGACGGATGCATGCTGGTCATGGAACTCATCCTAACATAGTGGTTTCTTACTCTGACGACTTGCGTCGGCCCAAAGGTAGTCGGTGGCTCGGCCCCCCTGCGTGGCACGAGAGGAGGCTGACCCCGGCCGATGGCCATTGGGACTCCCTTTCCTCTCAGGACGGGCCGCCGCTCTCATTGTGGCGCAGGTTGGTCTCGAAGGGTCATCGCTCAGCATCTATTCCACCTGGTGAGGTCGAATCCTTTCCCGCCTCGGCAGAAGCCAGGTTCGTTCAACCTTGACCGGATCCTTGAGACGCTGCAAGACGCGTTCGCGCCGGCCCCAGGAACGAGTATCTAGCCCACAAGACTGTTCTCTTCGCGAACTCAGCTGGTGTGAGCGTGTGGCTCAAACTCGACTCCTAGGATGCGCGAACCAGGTGCATTGGCGCGGCGACGTCTATCGTACTGCGCGAAGCGGACGAACCCAGTCGACGTCCCGCTTCCTGGTGCCATCCTGGCGGCCCCGCCACAACCTCTTCTTCCTTGATCTCAAGAGTGCCGCCTAGCATCGCCTACGCTGACAGCGCCGGTCCCTCGGTTCTCCTCACCTGGGTGCGCGCCCGGGGCGGGAGAGGATGACGAAGGGCGGAGCAAATACCAACATCCGCCGCCCTCCTGGAGCCGGGCGGCCCGTCACTCGGGCGCAGGCCCCTGAGGGCTTTCGCCAGGCTGAGTCGCTTGAGGCGGTGACGAGCGCCGGCGGCGGACGAGGACCAGCACCAGCAACACCACCAAGGCTACGATGACGAGGCCACCTACGATGACGCCGATGATGGCAGCCCAGTTGTATGTAGTGCTCTCTGCGAACATCTCCCGGGCCTCGGTGAACCCGATGTTCCACACAAGTGTGTTGCCACTGACCTCGTTGGCGTTGTTCTCCCCGATGGTGCCGGGCAGCGTGACACGGTTCTCGATGACCAGCACCTCACCGGGGAGGTCTACACCCAGCCCGAGCGCAGCACCACTGAGCTTGGAGATCGCTCCGGCTGCATCGGCCGTGGCGGAGAATCGGGTCTTGGTGCTGAACAGCCCCTCGTCCCGCGTCAGCGTGACTCCACTCACGCCCACCGCCGAAGCGAGATCGCTCGAGGCGAGGATCTCCTGCAGTTCCTGCGGGTTGGCGAAGGGCCGCGTGAGCGCCAGCCATTTAGTACCATCTTCGTCGGTGCCGCGCTCCACCTGCCATTCCCCAGGGATCTTGCTCAGGATGGTGTCAAAGAGTTCATCCACGCTCCCCGGGATCAGCCCTGAGGCCTGGCCCAAGTCTCCCAGGCCTCCGCCCACATCGCCGAGACCCTCCAAAGCTCCGCCCAGATCGCTGAGACTCCCCACGCCTCCGCCCAGTTTGCCCAAGCCCCGCAGTATTTTGCCCAAGCCTCCCAGGGCTTTGCCCACATCGTCCAGCCCCAGGGCTTCTTTCAGATCGCCGAAAAGCGAACCCGAGTCCTCAGGCTTCTCGGGAATCGCCGAGAGGGCGTCGTTCAGGGCCTTGTCGGCGGCGATACGTATTGACACGGTACCCGAGCCGTCGGTTTCGACCTTGGTGTCGAACCCGACGCCGACAGTGCATCCGGTGAGGAGGACCAGGCTGGCGACGAGGAGGATGAGCAGCACGACGGGCATCGCAAAGGACATACTTCTCCTCGCCCTTTTCGTGCCCGGATCGGTCTTGCTTCCACGCACAACCATCCCCCCTCTGACGATGGGTCTGTTTAGTGAGACGCTCGCCCGATACCCCGGACCGGCCGATGCCGGGCCTTGCCGGCCGGGGTGCTTGCTCTGCTCGATGACTCCAGCCGGCCTATTTCACGGCGCTATCGCCGCCCATCTTCTGCGCCGCTCGGCCGAGAAGGACGAGCACCACGACGGCGATGATGGTAGCGATGATGGCGTAGGTGAACAACCCCGCTAGGCTGTCGTCGACGCCGGTGATCTTGATGATGGCCGCCTTGATGGCCTCGTTCCAGGCCAGGGCACACACGAAGCCCAGTGCCGCCGACGCCAAGGTGATCATGGTCTGTATGAACACACGCCCGTGCATAACGCCTCCTCGTCGCGAGTTTGACGACAGTATTCGTGGACAGCGGGCGTTGTCCTGTCGGGGCCGGCCGGTGGTACGCAGCGATTGATTCAACGGCATGGAAGCGCCTCCCCGACTCAATAGTGCGCGGATGTCCCGCGAATCCACCCCGCGGGACTATGTCATGGCACATCCCTCCGGCGGAGAGGGGAGAGATGTTCTATCGTGAGAACGCCCCCGCGGAAGGTGCCGGACTCAAGCATGTGAGTTTCGACGTCCGCCCGAGTCGTCGTGGTGCTGGGCTCATCAGGCAACGGGAGGAGTGAAACGATAATGGAACAACCTGCTTTCGGCGTGGTCAAGAGCGGTGATCCCAACACGAGATTCGGGGAGTGCTTCATCTTCCGCACCCATCCGAACCCCATGCACAGAGACTTGGACCGACCGGAGATATTCCAGGTGTACCTGGACGACAGAGCTATTGAAGGAGGCACGTACTTCAGTGGCGGCATGGTAGTCGAGCCTCCCACCGAAAGCCCGACTTCCAAGCCGCACTATCACGACCATATGGAGTACCTCATCCTCCTGAGCACCGACCCAAAAGACCAGAACAATCTAGGCGGTGAGTTCTACCTATACATGGAGGAAGAGAAGCACGTATATGACCAGGCCTGCGTCATTGCGATCCCGCCCAGAGTCTGGCATTGTCCATTCGGATTCAACAGAGTGGATCGCCCCATATTGTTCTACTCGTGCTCGAACGGGCCGAGGCTCTATCAGCATGTCAGCCGCGATCCCAAGTGGGCTCACGTGCCCGACCCGTCAGACACGGGCATGGTACTCGAGCCGGAGCCGGATATGGAGTACTACCGGCTGTCCTAGAGCACCGATCATCCCAGTTTGGCGATGATCGCCGGCAAACGGCGTCACGCGTCCAAAGGAGAGTGCGAGAGATGAGAGCAGCGTTCGTTGTGGCGCCCCGTAAGTACGAGATCCGCGACATCCCCACCCCCCAGATCACCGACAGCGAGATGCTGGTCAGGATCGAAGCGTGCGGAGTCTGCTCGAGCGACATGACCGCCTTCAAAGACTCCTACAGCGAAGAGATGAAGCAGGCCAATCCCTTCCCGCGCCGTGCCGGGCATGAACCGGCTGGAACCGTGGTGGAAATCGGCAAGCTGGTCAAGGGCTTTAAAGTGGGCGACCGCATAACCGGCTATTTCGCCGACGACGCCTACTGCGAGTACGTGGCCGTCGATCCCACCCATTTCGCCGCTCACCGCGGGCACGGCTTCGTCATCGAGAAGATCCCGGACGGCGTCCCCTTCGAATACGCGCTCGGCGAGCCCCTCATGAGCTGCATGTCCATCGCGCGGACCACCACCCCGGAGTTCGGGGACTACGTCTTCCAGATAGGCGCCGGCTTCATGGGTCTGGGCATCGTCGCCGGAGTCTCCTCCCCCAAGCTGCGCGAGTACATCGTCGCCGACCTGGACGACAGCCGCCTCCGGCTGGCCAAGGAACTGGGGGCCACCATCACCCTCAACCCCTCGAAAGTGGACGTGGTCGAGGAAGTCATGAAGATCACCGGGGGCCGGGGCGTCGACGTAGCAATCGAGGTGGTCGGCCGACCGATAGGCGTGAAGATGACCGGCGACGTGATCAAGACCAACCGGGCCAAGCTCATCCTCGTGGGGTGGCACCAGGCGCCCGACACCTATGAGCTCTTCAACTGGATCAAGTGCCCGATCATCTACAGCCCGCAGGGGATCGGCATGTCCACCGACCACCAGAGTGAGCTGGAACGGGCCATGTGGGCGCTGGAGACGGGCATCTATCCGATGGACAAGCTGGTCACGCACAAGTACCGGCTGGAGGACATCGGCCAGGCCTTCGAAGACAACCTGGGCATGAAGCCCGGCTACATCAAGGGCGTGGTCATGCCGTTCATGAGCTAGATGGCCTCGCGAATCCCAGAGCCGACCATGATCTCCTCGACCTCTTCCCATTTGTTGAGGGTGTAGAGGTGTAGTCCGCCGATCCCCGCGGCCATGTATTTGTAGATCTGCTCGATGGTGTACTCGATGCCCGCCTTCTTGAACTCATCGGGATCTTCACCGTATTTGCCGATGATCGCTGCCAATCCGCCGGGGATCGAACAACCGTTCATCAAGGTCATGCGGATGATGGCGTCCTTTTGGAGCGCCGGCATGATCCCCAACACCACCGGGATGGTTATCCCAGCCTCTCTTATGCGATAGACGAAGGCCTCGAAGGCCTCGACGTCATGGCACAACTGCGACATAAGGAACTCGGCTCCGTTGTCCTGCTTGCTGCGCAGGTGGGCGATGTCGGCCTCGAAGGACGGAGCCAGGATGTGCTTCTCGGGATAGCAGGCCGCGGAGATGCAGAAGTCCGGGAACTTGGTCCTTATGTATCTGATCAGTCCATCGGCGTGGTTGAAGTCGCCCTGCGTTCCTTCCCAGCCCTCCGGAAAGTCACCTCGCATGGCCAGGATGTTCTCGACGCCCAGGGCCAGGTAGTTCTCGAGTTCGCTGTCGATCTTCTCCTTGCTGTTGCCGATGCAGGTGAAATGCGTGAGGACCTCGGTGACACCGTCCTCCTTGATGGCCTGACAGATCTCCACGTTGCGACCGGCGTTGCTGCCGCCGGCGCCATACGTGCAACTGATGAAGTCCGGCTTGAAGCTGTAGTAGTGTTTGAGCGCTTCCCTGAGCTTCTCCATGCCCGCATCGGTCTTGGGTGGGAAGACTTCGAATGAGAAGCTCATTCGTGAGTACAGGACTTCGGTCAGTTCCATGAGTTCGGCCCTTCTCCTGGATCGGTAACGTGACGGGACTGGATCCTGCGCCCCGGCTCGAGGCCGCGCGCAGAGCTGTCGACTACGACTGATCTGATAGTACCCCAGGACCCTTCGAGGGAGACACTCGAAGGGCCTTTCAGCGTAGAATTGTCCAAGAATGAAGTCCTCTGAAGGCCTTGTGCTCGAAGAGAACCGCGACTGGTATGCCCAGGACAGCGCGGGCAGTGTTTGGCACTTCGGCAGAGCCGTGGGGACATACGAAGGCGACAAGATAGCGAGCACCGCCGGCCCTGGGAGCGGGGGTGGACGGAGCCCTTCCAGGCATGATCGTGAAACCCGACCCGTAGGCGGCGAGTCTCGCCGTCCCGGCAACGGACAGGGTCGTCGACCACAGGCAGCTACGTCAGCCTGCTCAGCATGCTCCGACGCCTGGCACCAGCCGGATCCCATCGCCGTCCCCGATGGCCGCGACCAGCGCCGCATCCGGGAGCAGGCTGGTTCCGTTGATGGAGACCCCCACCCAGAGGGTGCCGTCCTTGCGGAAGATCCGCCCCCCGAGCCGGGGTTCTTTGGCCACGCAGTCAGCGAGGACCTCCGCGACCGTCGCACCTTCGCATTCCATGAGCGTCGGCATGCCTGGGAGGGAAACGCCCAACGGGAGTCTGACGAGAACCTTGGCCATGGGTGGCTCCTCTCCTGGACTGTTCTGCCGGTCGTGAAAGCACGTGCCGCTTGGACCGATACGGCCATTCTAGACATGGTCCCGATGGCCCGGCAAGCGGTACCGGGGGGCGGTGCGTGGCAGATCGAGTCCGTGGAGACACCGGATCGCTGATCTGCCCCAGAGTCGATGGCGACAGGAGGACTCAAAGGTCCTCCTGTCGCCTCTGCCCCACTCCACTGTTGATCCTAGTTATGACAGGACCGCGACCTCAGCCGTCGACGCGACCCGCTCCGCTGCGCGCTCGGTTGTGCGCAGCATCACGATCCCGGTCCACACGAGCCACACGATCTGCAGCATCCCGAAGACCATTCCTGCGTCCCTCAGAGCCGGGACGACCGAGGCGATGCCCATGAGGCCGATGGCCACACCCAGCCAGCCGAGAGTCTTGGGCAGCCCCCCAGTGCGCAGGGCCGTCCAACTCACAAGCAGCACCCATAGGCCGCCGAGAATCTCGCCACCGGCTCCGCCCAGCCCCTCCGTCACCGGCTCGATCGCCTGCCAGACCGCCACGGCTTGATCCGGATTCGTGTCGTATAGGCCGGCGACCGTCTCCATGCCGAAGTTGAAGACCAAGCCGCTCGCGACGAGCACGACCGCCCAGATTAGTCCCACGACAGTGGCGGCCTGCATCATCACAGGCGCCCCGTCCTTCATACGTCGGTAGAGTGCGAGTGAGAGAACCGCGAGAGCGATCCCGAAGATCACGTAGGTGATGAGGTGCATGGCGGTCATGCTGCCCTGGTGCTCCGCCAGCAGAGCGACCTTTTGCACAGGGTCGGTCACGCCGAGGTAGTCGACTGCGATGAGGAAGTAGGGCATCGCGATCAGATAGGCCAGCGCCAGGTAGAGCGCCGAGAGGCCTCCCGCCCTTTGCTGACGCGCGTTGCCTCTGACAAGTGCTTTCATCTGACCCTCCTGTCTCGTCGAAGCGCGCTATGGTTGTCGCGTCGACACGTACGATGTAAACTTACGTTGTAAGTCTACACTTACGCCGTAAGTCTGTCAAGAGGGGAGAGGACATGCCGAGATACGCGGAGCCAAGCCCGGAGCCCCGACTCCCGCTCAGCAGGGAGCGAGTGCTGCGTGCCGCGATAGGGCTCGCGGACGAGCGCGGCATCGAGTCTCTCAGCATGCGAGAGCTGGGACGCAGACTCGAGGTCGAAGCGATGTCGCTGTACAACCACGTGGCGAACAAGGACGACATCCTCGACGGCATGGTCGACCTTGTGGTGAGCGAGATCGATCTTCCCTCCGGCGAGGTCGGCTGGAAGGAGGCGATGCGGAGGAGGGCGATCTCAGCCCAGTCGGTCTTCTCTCGTCACCCGTGGGCGAGCCGGCTGATCGATTCACGAGAGAGCAGCGGACCTGCGAGGCTACGCTACTTTGACTGGGTGGTGGGTACGCTGCGGCGGGCGGGGTTCACACTCGAAATGGCGGCTCGTGCGTTCTCGGTCCTCGACAGCTACATCTACGGCTTCGGTCGACAGCAGCTCAACATGTCTGCCGAGGGCGACATCAAACCCGAGGAAATGACGGAGGCCTTCCTCCGTGCCATACCCGCCGATGAGTACCCCTACCTCAGGGAGATGGTCGTCGAATATGCGATGAACTCCGACTACGATGAAAGCGCCGACTTCGAATTCGGGCTCAGCCTCATTCTTGATGGACTCCAGAGGCTTCTGGATTCAGCTGCGAGTGCTGGAGACGGTACAAGACGCCACGGCTATCCGCGCCTTGCAGGGTCAGCGTCGGCTGCTCGACTGGTGATAGCATATCCCTACAAACGTGGGCGACACGCCGTTCGTGAACAAATGCGAAAGGGAGTATTGCAGTGAGCTACAAGATCACCCGCATCAACGAGTCCTACACGTACGAGGCTCCGGGCCACTACGATTGCCGCACCACGCGCCTGCATGACCCTCAGGATGTCAACGACGGCGCCGTCATCATGGGCCTGACCCATTTCCTCCCCGGCGGCCGCACCGACTTCGCCAACAACGCGATGGAGTCCCTCTACTACATCGTCGAGGGTGAGATGACCCTCAAGACCGACGATGGGGAGACCGTTCTGCACGCGGGCGACAGCTTCCACTGCGGCCCCGGCACCAACAAGTGCGTCACCAACACCGGCACCTCCAGCGCGAAGATGCTCGTCGCGCTGACCGCCCCCAAGAAGTAGTCTGAAGCAGCAACTCCCGGGCTTCTGCCTGGGGTACTTTGGCCCCTTTTGTACGGCGGGATGCTTTCATCCCGCCGTACTTGTCGTATGCGACCCAAGGAGCGCCGAATAGCCGAGAGACAGCATCGGCCATGGGAATAGACCTCGCCCTCCGCAATCTGAGAGAAGCCGAGGAAGAGGAGTTTCTTCGCGCGCACCGCGCCACGTCGCCCGGATACCCGAGCTTCCTTCGTCATTATGAAGAAGGGATGGCATTACGCCGCTATCTTGAAGTGCTCGCGGAGCGAGAGCGGGGGGAGCATCTCCCACCGGACTCCGTCCCCGAGACCTTTCTCTTTGCATTTGTCTCAGACAGGATCGTGGGACGAGTGGCGATCCGTCACCACCTCAACGCGTTCTTCGAGCAGTTCGGAGGACATATCGGCTATGTCGTCGTTCCGGAGTTCCGACGCAGAGGCTACGCCACCGCGATGCTCGGCCTGGCGCTCCAGATCGCCGACGAGAAGCTCGGCATCCGACGAGTCCTGGTGACCTGCGACGACGACAACATCGGCTCGATCAGGACGATCGAGAAGTGCGGCGGCGTTCTCGAGAACATCGTCACCGGGCCGGACCTTGAGGTACCGAAGCGCCGCTACTGGATCGAACCGAACCGGGATCGCCCGGACACTGCTGTGATGGAACGACCCTCGTGGGATGACTACTTCTTCGAGATCGCTGACGCCGTCTCCAAGAGGGCCACGTGTGACCGAGGAAAGAGCGGCTGCGTCATCGTCAAGGACAGGAGGATCCTCGTCACCGGTTTTGTGGGTTCTCCCCGTGGCTTCCCGCACTGTGACGACGTCGGCCACCAAATGAAGCGGCTCATCCATGATGATGGTCGAATCACCGAACACTGCATGCGCACCATCCATGCCGAGCAGAATGCTATCTGCCAGGCAGCAAGACTGGGTATCTCCCTGGAGGGAGCGACTCTGTATACGCGGATGACGCCCTGCCGCACCTGCGCGATGCTCATCATCAACTGCGGGATCGAGAGCGTCTTGTGTGAGAGAAGGTACCAAGCTGCGGACGAACCGGAGGCCATGCTGCTGGAGGCCGGCGTCCACCTCGAGTACAAGTACGATGAAGTACAACGGTACCAGGACCAGACTTGATGACCAGTTGCAGCAGGGTGCGGGCCCCCTTGCGGATGGCCAGTGTTCCGAGGATGCCACTGCAGATTCCGCCGGGCGAGGCCGGCGATCTCGGCCTCGATGTTTGTCCTGGGTAATGCGAGGAAAGAAGTAGGAAGCGCAAGCTGCGAACCGCATCCCAGACTGGAGGAAGACATGGCGCTGCTCGATGGTGCCTGCCGCGAAGTCCTTGAAACGACCGAGTTTGTGGCGATGGTCACCGCCGGCCCCCAGGGGCCTCACATCACGGCGACGTGGGGCGACTACGTCCGCCAGTTGGGGTTCGAGGGCAATCGCTTGGTCATCCCGGCGGGCTACTATCACCAGATGGAGGCGAATCTGGAGCGTAATCCCGAGATCCAGCTTCTGGTAGCATCGCGCCAAGTTGAGGGTAAGCTTGGACCCGGACAGGGCTTCACCTTGAAGGGGACCGGCACAATCGTTGCTTCCGGGCGTGACATGGATCGCGTGAAGACTCACTTCCCCTGGGCCCGCGGGGCTCTCGTCGTGGAAGTCGCGGAGGTCGTCTCGCATCTGTGAAACCGCCGGCCCGTTGTGTCGCGCGCCGAGGATGACTTCGGGATTCTGCGATATCTGGCACCGTCCATACGGAACATGTGGAAGGCGAGGTTCTCCTCCACCGGTGGCGAGTCCACGTTCACAGGGACATTGCAGCTCAAGTAGTCCGATGGTGACCTGCGGCTAGCCCACGGTCAGCACGTGGCCGTGCTCTTCGTGTGAGTCGCCGCCCTGGTTGTCACTTGGATCTCGGACTGGAGAGCGCGGAAGATGCTGCAGAGGAGACGCGTAGAAGACGCTGGCGGTGGGTAGAGAGAGGAGGAGATGACGCGCTCCGGAGCGGGAGGATCTCATCGAGGGGTTTCATTCTCCGTCCGTCCTGGAACTAAAGAGCGTACTGAGTGCCTTCTGAGGAGGAGTCCCATGACCATTGTGCGAGACATCCAGGAGAACACGGCACGCTGCAACTGCGGCAACTGTCCATCGTATCCCGGCGAGAGCGCCCTGTTCTGCGCTAGGGGCAAGAGCGCGACAAGAGTAGCCATGCAGGGCTGCCTCTGCGCAGACTGCGCGGTCTTCAAGCAGTACGATCTAGAAGGTAGCTACTACTGCGTAGAAGGAGCCTGCGGCGCCTGCGGAGAAGGTCCGCAATAAAGGACAGCGTACCCGTAGGTCCGGGACATCGTCAGCCATCGCCCGGAACCACTGCCCGGGTACGAACTGCCGGCGATGTAGCAGTCGCTGAAGGTGAAGTGCCGAAGTATGGGTCCCCGCGCTTGCGAGCCGGTCCCTCATTGTGACGACGCTCGTTAGTTGCCGGTCGTCGCAAGTGCGCGCAGAAGGCGCAAGGTAGCGGCTACAGCGTGGGCCTGACCATCACGGCGGGGCTCCGCGTGTAGATGAACGCGTGCGTCTCGCGCGCGCTGTTGTTCACCATCTTCGTCACCCAGTTCTTTGCGTTCTATAACAACCAATTCGCGGCCGTATTTGGCTTGATCATCGCGCTCCTCACCTTTGTGATGATCAGGCTCATGATCGGCGAGGAAGAGGCCCGCGAGGAGTCGCGGTCGCCACACGACCCTCACGCTGAGGTGCGGTAACGCGCCTACTTATCGGCCTTCCGTCTCCGCCACCAGTCGCGCACGAATCTCACCATGAACCAGAACGGGCTGGCCACGGCAAGCAAGAGGACCGCCCGGTTAATGACGCCTTCAGCCGCACTCAGACCCGTCGTCATCAGGATGGAGAAGCCGATAATCAGCGCGCCGACGATCAACGAACAGGCGAGCACCTCGACGGTGAACCCAGGCCCCTTGTGTTCCGCGTTAGACCACCCCCGGCGGAGTCCGCAATGCCCTCTGCCGGGGTCGCGCTCCAAAGACTATGAGAGTGGCTCCGATGGCCAACAATACGACTCCGGCCGCTGCCAACCCGACGATCAGTGGGTACATGATTCCGAATCGTGCGCCGAGCCTCACGTCGGCCGCAACCGGCGCACTCGCGTCGCCGTTCATGATGACCATCGCCCAGTCGCCCTCTCGTAGCTCCCATTCCAGAGTCTGGCTCCCGGTCCCAGCTACCTCAGCTGCCCAGAAGCTCTGTTCTTCTGGAGGAGCAGGGAGTGCCGTCCCGTCCACATGATCATAATGGACCGACCCCTCCGTCAGGTCGATGCTCGTGATCCGATCGCGGGCAACGCCGGAAAGGTACTTCGAGACCTGCGCAGTCGGCGCGATCCCGATGAAGACCGGGGCCGGCAGCTTGGAAGAGCCGGTCACCCGGATGGTGGCCCCCGCCTGGGACAAGGCCCACCTCTCCCACGGGGTCACGAGTTGCCCGTTGATGTCCGGAGCTGTCAGCGCAAACCCGTTGCTGCCCACCGTCTGACTGGGTGTCATGAAGAACCCGGAGGGAGCACCGTGAAGGCGGTAGAGACCGAGGACGAAGCCGCCCGACGTCACGGACGCGATGCCGGCAAGGGCGAACAGCACCCCGAAGATCACCGAGATTATCTTGAGCGGACGCATCCCGGCAAGGTTACACGACCGGAGCGTTCTCGGGGGCGCGAGAACCGCCGCAATATCGATGCCCTCCGATGCACGGCTCCCCGGAGGCGCCGCGACCGGCCGCCCACCCAGGCGGCAGCCTCCTGTAGAGCCTCTGACAGCCCACCTTGACATCCCAGGCTTCTTACCTAATACTCTTATGCATAGCTATGCTATGTATAAGATCGTGCTTGAGACGATCAGAGCGGCTGGGGAACGATGAACATCTCGAAAGAGCTCGTTGCGGCATCAGCCACGCCCATCATCCTGGCCATCCTGCGCCGGTCGGATAGCTACGGCTACGCCATCATCCAGAAGGTTCGGGAGGTCTCTGACGATCGTCTCACCTGGACCGACGGCATGCTCTACCCGGTTCTCCATCGCCTGGAAGACGCGGGCTTCGTGGAGTCTCGCTGGCACGTCGCGGAGACAGGTCGCCGTCGCAAGTACTACCGACTGACCGAGCCCGGAATAGCTGAGTTGGAGCGCGTCACAGAGCAATGGTCGGTGGTCCACAGTGCCCTCGAGCGCCTGGTGGGAATCATCGACAAGGGGGATGAGAATGTTTGAGCTGGAGTCGCAGATCCGCAAGTGGAGAGGGCACCTGAGGTCATCGGGTTCCTTGCGAGAGCAGGACCTTGAAGAGCTTGAGTCCCATCTTCGAGACAACATCGACGACCTCACGTCCCGCGGAGTGACCACCGAGGAGGCCTTTCTGATCTCGGTCCGACGGATGGGCGACACAGAGGCGCTGGGCGATGAGTTCGCCAAGGTGACGACCGAGAGTCTTTGGCGGCAACTCCTGGTCCCTGCACCCGACGAGGCGTCGCGTGGGCGCCAACGCACCGAGTTCATCCTCGTCATCGGCCTGGCGATCCTGGGGGGACTGTTGGCCAAGCTCCCGACACTTTTCGGCTGGGAGATGAACGACGACAACGCCTTCATCTACATCGTGAACGCGTCCCTCTTTGCCTTTCCTTCGGTGGCCATCTACCTTATCTGGAAACGGTCCCTTCCCCTACGCTTCATGCTGTTGGCCGCAGGGGTTTTCGTCGCCGCCGCGCTTCTCGTCAACCTCTATCCCTCATACGACCCCCACCATACCGCCATACTCACCGCGGTGCATCTGCCCATCGCCCTCCTCCTGCTGCTGGGCGTCCTCTACGGCGGGCCGGGCTGGCGCAAGACCGGCACCCGGCTGGACTTCGTCCGCTTCGCCGGCGAGGTGTTCATCTACTCGGTGCTGATCGGCTTGGGCGGAGCGGTGCTGATCGGGGTCTCAGTCGGAGTCTTTCAGTTCATCGAGGTCGACATCGAGGCCTTCATCGTGAATTGGGTGGTGATATTCGGCGGTTGTGCCCTACTCGTGGTCGCTGCCTATCTGGTGGAACGGAAGATGGGGCGGATAGAGAGTATCGCCCCCGTGCTCGCGCGACTCTTCACCCCGCTGCTCCTGGTGGTTCTTGTCAGCCTGCTGGTGGCCATGCTGGTGACCGGCAGAGCGCCATCGGAGAATCGGGAGTTGCTCATCTGGTTCGACCTGATCCTGGTCCTGGTGATGGGTGTGACGCTCTACGGCATGAGTGCCCGCGACGCCGAAACACCGAGGAATCTCTGGGATGTGCTCGTGCTCGCCCTCGTCGTCGTCGCCCTCGTCGTCGACGGAGTCGCCTTGTCCGGAATCATCTCCCGTTTGGCCGAGTACGGCGTGTCCGCCAACAAGCTCGCCGCCCTTGGGGCCAATATCCTGCTCCTGGTCAATCTGGTGCTGCTGGGAATCGGATATGTGCGGTTCATAGCCGGGCGAGTCACATACCAGGCCATCGTCGACGTACAGATGCGCTATCTGCCTGTCTACGCCATCTGGGCCGCCCTGGTCGTGATCGTGTTCCCGCCGCTGTTCGGGTTCCAATAGGACGGCCCGCGCGCGACTCTCCTACGCCGCCGAATAGCCGAGATATGTCACGCCCGAGCGGAACGTCCCTCCCGCTGGTTACGTCACCGTGTCTTCTTCGCCACCACGAAATACTCCGAGGTGCTCTGGACCAACTCCTCGACCTCGATGGGTGCCAAACCCGCGGCCTCCATGGCCTCGCGCAGTTCCCCTATCGTGCAGCGCCACACATGGGGGATCACGTGCAGTCGAGCGGCCAACCCCACGAGAAGCATCACGGTTCTGATCGGCCACGCGGCCTTCTCCCCCAAACAGGGTGTCAGGGATATGAGCAGGCCCCCCGGCTTCAGCAGTTCGTCGATTCTCCGTATGGCTTCTGGCGCATCTTCCAGCAGGTGGAAAATGGCCAAGGCCAGCACCACGTCGAATGACTCCCGCTCGAGACCTTCGTCGAATATCGTGGCCTTCGCGAACGACACGTTGGCGGCCTGGCGCGCGTCCGCCGCCTCTCTTGCGGCGGCGATCATGTTTGACGAGATATCGATGCCGTGGATAGCCCTGACAGCAGCGGCAAGCCTCATATCTACGCTGCCCTTGGCGCACCCGTAGTCGAGGACGGTATCCGTGGCCTTGAGATACGGCCTGGTCTTGGCGAGGACGATCGTGTCGGTCTGTTCGGGTTCCTCGGCCGGCCTGCCCCAGGTGCGGGCAAGCCGGTCCCAGAACTTCTCCGCCTTGGTCCTTCTCGGCTCCGATGGGGTCGCTGCGGTCATCGTCTCTCCATGGCCTCGACCCTACGCTTCAGCTGCCGCATTCGTCGGCGCCCCGGCCGCCGCCCGCTCGATCACCGGTGGCGACTTGAATCCTTTGGCTATCAACCACACGGCCAAGACCATCTCCTGGATACCTATGGGGATGTTTAGCACGGTATTGACGGTCGAGAAGCCGAATTCCTGGGTGAAGCCGGCGTACACGGTCGCCACCAGGCCCAACCCAGCTCCGACGAGACCCCAACCCGAGAGCCATCGGGGGACGAGCCGCGATCTGAACAGCAGGTAGTAATACATGAGAGCACCCAGGAGGAACGGGACCATCGCGACGAACCCGAACACCCATTCACGTACCGCAAGCAAAGTGTCAGCCGAGACCGACCAGAAGGATGGGTCGGGAGATCCGGCCGCCACGTAGTCCTGGCTCAGTGCCAGTAGTACCAGTAGGCTGAGGGTGCCGATAAGAACGAACACGCCCTCGACGACCCTGCCGGCCACAGATCCAAGAGCTAGAGCTCTGTTCTGCTTTCTCACGACGGGATACAAGCCGATCGCTATGCCCGCGGCGGTAGCGGCCCAGACGAACTCGATGAGCGCCGTCAATACCACACGATTGTCGTTCGCCGCCAGCCCGGCCAGGTCGACCGGGGAGTCGAGCATCGAGCCCAGCGGCACGATGCTCAGTATGCTTGCGGCCGAGCAGGCGATGAAGAGTATCCCCACCGCTATCGCGTTCCCTCTGTACGGAGACTTCATCGTTTCTCCCCTCCGCTCGACAGTCTGTATGTCTTCCAGCCCGCGACCGCGTGGAAGATGATGAGTCCGACCATGGCGATCGCCGCCACTGGGGAATCAGGGTTCCACAGTGTGAACGTCGCGGCGACCACGCCGGCCACACCGAGTACCACGCTCATCCAGCCGATCCACCTGCCGAACCTGGGATTCTTGATCATTGCCGCTCCGAGACAGATCACCCCGATAGTGGCGATAACGAGTCCCGCAATCAGCAGAGCGTCGAACACCGCGTAGGACGCCTTCCACAGTTCCAGCGCAGTCTGGTCGGTGAGGGTCGCTCCCGGAGCATACAAGAGATCAGAGACCGCAAGCGTAGCGATATGCGGAAGCGCTCCGGCTGCAAGGATCGACGAGCCCGACGATGCCCAGAACGCTTCCGAACAATGCGGGCGCGAGACGCTCCTGTCGAAGGGCACGATACAACGCCAACAGGAGTGGGATCCACAGGATCATGACGGCAAGGTAGAGACCGTCTTCGAAGGTGCGGGCCACCCGGATGCCGGAGAAGCCCATCGGTTCATTTGTATCTGATCCCACAAAGACGGCCACGATCACAAAGACGATCACGAGGACGAGGCTTCCGGCCATGCCGGCAAGACCGCCCCACCTAAGGACGGCTCTTTCCTGTTCGACCTGCTGCCCCTGGGCGATCATGGCTGCAGCGTGAACGGCGGATACTGATCGGTGACCAGCAGCAACGCATACGCTTCCACCCGCAGCGACCAGCGCTGCACTCCGACCACGTAGTCGAAGAGACTCTGGGGGTACCTGCCGGTGAAGAGGATGGCGAACCAGGCGATGATGATGCAGACCGCGGCTCCTATCCAAAGGAAGAAGAGCACGATCCAGTGCGGGATGGCCAGGAACCATTTGACCAACGGAAGCCCGCGACTGAGTTGCCCGGCATCGGGATAGGCGAGGTCGAGATGGACCGCCTGCTCCTCGTCGGTGGAGGGATATTCATCCCGGAGCAGCGCGGCGTAGACCCAGACGCGCGCCAAGAATCGCGTGAGCTCGAGGTTCCAGTCGAACCACCAGCGCGGGTACTTCTTGCGAAACAGGATCATGAGCAGAAGGGGCAGAAACAGTATGCCCACCGTCGTCCACGACCAGGAGTAGTCGGTTCCATCGATGCTGATGGTGCCCGAAGAAAGGAGGGTTGCGATGACGAGGATGGGGATAATCCAAAGGAAGCGGAAGAAGGTGGTCAGTCTACTAAGAGGCTTGTCCGGGTAGTCGACGCGGAAGGTCAGAGGGTATCCGGTCGGGGTTGGATTGGGCAGTGCCGGTGTCTGCATGAGTCCTCCTGTTCGGGTGCGGCGGGTGCGCGGGTGCGCGCGGGTGCCCGTTCTCCTAGTCTGCCCTTCCAGCGTACCGAGCGACAGGAGCAAGAGAACCGGGCGGATGCAGGGACCGATGGCCCGCTACTTGGAGGGTCTTTCGCTGGCCGGTTGGGGGGGACCGCTACACGGATTCTTTTTGCAGTCTTTACCTGCTCTTCATGTGGCTCCCTCAGAATGAGAGGTGGAGGAGAATCCGCGGGGACGGTCCACCGACCGCCGGAACCGCGGGCGCAGAGGAGGTGAGCTTGTGATGTCTCATAGACGCATGCCCGCAAGAGTGCGACCGGTGACCTATTCCGGCCACTCGCGGACGGAGAAGAGACAGTTCGATGCAAGGTGGATCGTCGGGATCACGGCAGCGAACGCGAAGATCGCCCGGATGGTCGTGAGGACCATGGGCTACCCGGTATCCGAAGCCAATATGTACCCGTTCATCGAGGCACCGACCAATGTAGGCGAGAATGCCGCCGGAGGCGCGCCTCGCTCGATCCTCCCTTAGGCGCTAGTTGCCGCTCGTCACAAGCGCGCGCAACAGGCGCAGGGTGGCGGCCACAGTCTGGCTCTGCTGGTCTTCACGACTGATCGTGGCGACCCCGTCCCCACGCTGCTCTCCATACCAGCCGAACTGAGCGTGGTTGCCGCCGTCGACGACTGCGAACTCGGTGCCTGCAGGCAACAGCGGCGTCGCCTCAACGATGTCATCCGGAGTCGTCAGGCCGTCCTTGGTCGCGGAGACCGACGTCACCTGGCCCTCCCAGGTGGAGAGATCGTCGCCGGACGAAGGATAGGCGGCCCAGAGTGCGAGGCCGTCCACCGCTGAGGGATCAGAGGCCACGAAGGCCGCGGCCATGGCTCCGCCCAGTGAATGGCCGCCCACAGCCCACCGGCTGATCTCAGGGAAGTCCGCGATGACGTCCGCGGCCCGATCGGAGTCCAGCACGGCCAAGTTCAGGGGCATGGGCGCTATGGCGACCAAGAAGCCCTGCGCAGCCAAGGCGTGCATGGCAGGAGCGTAGGACACGGGGTCAACACGCGCCCCGGGATAGAAGACGAGACCTACGGTCGGAGTCGTCTCGTTGGGGCGGAACACGATCACATCGTTCTGGACGACCGTCACGTGCTCGTCCGTCTCCATGGCTGCGACCGCCTCGGGCATCGGTCCCATGGGAGTCTCCGCCCAGATCACGAAACCGAGAGCGGCTGCCAGCGCCAGTCCGCCAAGAACGGCCAGCACCCACACCCACCACCTGCGCCTCACTTCGGTACCCGCAGCATGGCGCCCGGGCTGTCCATCCGGCCCCGCTCCGGCTTGGGGGGCATCGGTTGGAGCCTCGTTGGCCTGCTCGTCTCTGATTCGAAAGAGATGCATCTGTCCTCCCGGTGCGTACTGGGCCACCCCATACTACTAGGCGACCAAGCGAGCACCTGCTTTGTTGAGAGAGTCAAGCGTGTGGCGTGAGCACCTCCGCAACGTTCCGCCGCGGTCCGGTGGTCGACCGGCTGCCGCAAAACGGGTACTCTCTATCGACAGCGAAGGGCATCTTCAGGCCCTCGCCCGGTCGAGTCTCCGCTCAAAGCGATGGGGTGGCCATGGAACTGAGAAATGCTGTGCTGGGAGACTCTCCCATGCTTGTGGCGACTGGGACTATAGACCACGACACCTGCGGTGTTCTGCAAGCAGCCTTGGAGTCGGTTGTCGAGTCCGGACATAACGTCATCTTCTTGGATCTCAGTGACGTCGCCTCTTTCGACAGCGACGGTCTCTCGGTTCTCGTCGCCGGAGTGCGAGCGCTACGGAGAGGATGGCTGGGGGTGATCGGGCCGAACGCCGACATCCGCCGCCTCTTGGAGATGGAAGGGCTCCTCGTCGATCCGCATCTCCGCATCTTCGAAACCCGGCAGGCGGCCCGCACCGCTACGGGCGAACGGGCCAGCACCTGATGTTCTGGCGCCGCCCGCATAAGAGTGCGACTCAAGCCCCGGTCACCGTGCCTTCACCGGACACGGTGCCTTCCCCGGACACAACGCTTGCCATCAAGTTCGTCGCGGAGGCAGGCAAGCAGATGCTCGAGGCAAGCCCGTCGGTCAGCGAGGTGCTTGACCGGCTGCGCCGGTTCCTGCCCGCGGTCCGCCTTGAAGGCTGCATGATCGACGCCAATCTCAGCACTCTGACTCTGAGCTACTGGGGGCCGGGGATGCCTGTCCCGCTGACGATGATGCGGGATGTCAGAGCGTCCGAACCACGGTTGGAGAGGATGGCGGAGACCGCGTCGCTGCTCCAAAGGGTCGAGCGGAGGGAGATCGATCTTGCGGCCGCTTTCGAGCAACTCCAAGCCCTCGCCCGGGCTCCAGGCATGCGACGGCGCTATGCGCGGACGGCCATCCTGGTATCCGTGGTTGGATGGGTTCTCTTCCTCAACGGGCTGGACATCGTCTCTGTGCTCGTCGCACTTGTGGCGACGGCGCTCACCCTCCCGGTCAACTCCGTCGTCAGCCGGCTGCGCCTGCCCCTCATATCAGCGACATTCGTTGCCGCGATCATCCTTGCTGCTGTTCCCAACCTGTTGGCCGCCGCCGGACTGTCGTTCTCGCTAGCCGCCGCCGTGGTCGGCGGGCTCTTCATCTACCTGCCGGGGCGCGCCTTCGTCACGGCGGTCATCGACGGTCTTGGCAACGCGCCCGTCTCGGCCATCACCCGCGCCTTCGAAGCCCTGATCACGGCGGGCGCCTTGGCGCTCGGCGTGGCGGTCGGCGGTGAGATCGGTGCCGGGCTGGGGGTGGAGCTTCAGGCCGACGTCACCTCGGCACCCTTGTGGATCTCTGTCCTCGCGGCGGGAGTCGGGGTGCTGGGGATCGCGGTGGCCTGGGGAATGCCGCGCAGCCGGGTGATACCGACCGTGGCGATAGGCGCGATCGGCTGGCTCATCGTCGCAATGCCCGACTCGAGAAGGGAGCGGGACGGCCTGGGTCGCCTATCTTCTCGCTGCCATGTTCGTGGGCTTCGCCGGGGTCATCGCGGCTTCCCTACAAGGCGGGACCGGCAGTGTATACACCGGGGTGGCGATCCTGCCGTTGGTTCCGGGGTTCAGCATCTACCAGGGGATGCTGGCCCTCACTCTGGGGACGGGGGACGCAGCGGGTCCGCTGAAGGACGCAGCCTTCATCTCGCTAGCCATCGCGGGTGGTGTGGCTATAGGTCTGGCGCTGGGGCGGAATACCTTCTCCCTCGCCACGTGGCTGAGAAGCCACGCACGACCTCCCGCTTCCGACCCTCCCGACGCTACCCCCACCGAGGCGGCCGACTCCGCCGGGGGCGCCAGTCCCCCCGGCTAGCTTCGACTAAGGGGCCTCCAGGCGGGAGACTGCCAGGGCTTGCGCTGAGAGACAGGACGTGTAACGATATATCTTTATACAGCGCGACGACGAAACGCCAAGACCTGCATGGGGAAAGCGAGAGCGGCCGTGATCATCGACATCAACATGCACCATCTTCCCAAGGACCTGTTCAGCAACGAGAAGATCATGGACGGCTTTCTAGGCTCGGTCCCTCGCGAATTTGGCGAGATCGCGTACTTGGGTACGGTGGAGTCCGGCAAGAAGCAGCTCATTCTCGAAAAACCAAAGGGCTACCAGAATCTGAACTACGTTGATGGTGACTATTCGCTCGAGACCAAGCTCAAGGCCATGGATGAGGCCGGCGTCGATATCGCTCTGCTTCGCGTACCGGTCTGGCAGGAGTGGCTCCGGCTTGATACGTGCAGACTCGTCAATGACGAGGCCGCGGACATGTGCAGGCGTTCAAACGGCCGTCTCTTCGCGAACGCTGTTCTCCCGCCCTGGGGCGGCAAGGAGAACCTCTATGAGCTCGAGCGCTGTCTGAAAGAGCTGGGAATGGTCGGCGTCCAACTGGCCTGCCACTACGGTCAGATCTATCTCGACGATGAGGCCTTCAAGCCCTATTTGAAGGTTCTGAACGACATGAACGTCCCGGTCGTGGTCCATCACACCCCGCTGCCGGTCCACTATCAGGCCATCGTCGAGTGGACGAATCTGCGCCGTGAGTTCGGTCGCATCATGGACCAGGCAACGGCCGTGGGCCGCGAGCTGTTCAGCGGCATGTTCGAGGAATTTCCCAACCTCAAGTTCATCCACACCATGTTCGGCGGCAACTGGTTCGCCCAGCAGAAGCTCCTTACGCCCAAGAAGGGCGTGAAGAAGGAAGCCATGTTGCGCTTGGACATGACCGAAGGTGAGAGGATCAGCAAGTACCTCGAGAACAACATCTTCTTCGACATGACCCACCCGGCGTCGTGGGGCAAAGACCAGGTCGAGTGCGCGATCAAGGTCTGCGGAGCCGACCACATCCTGTTCGGTACGACGTTCCCGGTGTTCTACAACTGGATGAACGAAGGCGTGGAGTTCATGAAGACCCTGGACATCACCGAAGAGGAACGCACGCTCATCACGAGCGAGAATGCTATCAGGCTCTTCAACCTCAACGTGTAAGCAGACAAAGCATGGAACCCAGGCATGCACCGGGAGTGCGGCCTTTCGAGAGGGGCGGCATCAAGTTCGCCATCATGGGATTGCTCAAAGACAAGCCCCGACACGGCTACGACATCATCCGGGCGATGGAAGAACATTCCAAGGGCATGTATACGCCGAGCGCAGGCGCGATCTACCCCATCCTGCAGGCACTCGAAGATCAGGACCTTCTGGCTTCGACCACGGAAGGAGGCAAGCGGGTCTATTCGGTCACCCAGGCCGGTCTCGCCTTCCTGGAGGAGAACAAGGAGGACGCCCGGAGGCATCGGGACCGCTGGATGGCACAGTTGGGCCCCGGCGGGCACGGCGAGGGCTGGAGCGCAGTGAGCGACGCGAGGGAGACCATCGAGGAGATGATGGGGGCGGTTCGCACGACCGCGGGCGACCCCGCCAAGAGGAGTGAGATCCGCGAGGTGCTGGAAGAGGCGGCCAAGAGGGTCGGCGACATAGCTAGGCGGTAACCCGACGGAGATGTTCTGAAGCCCCCTTAGGGGCGCTAGGAGGTCAGTCATGGTCAAGACCATCGTCGCGGTGAAAAGGGGCAACCTGCTCGACCCCGATCCGGCCAACCGGGGTCGCGTGGAGGTCAGAGACCTACCCGGGCGGGAAGTCGGCGCAGAGGATGTCAGAATCCGGGTCGCTTACTGCGGCATCTGCAGCTCCGACGCCCTGGCCGTCGACGGCCTCTTCGACCGCACGCCTCCTTTCGGCCTGGGCCACGAGATCTCCGGCACCATCGTGGAAGTCGGACCGAAGGCCGTCCGCAAGGGCCTCAAGGTGGGCGACCGGGTTGCCGGCAACTTCATCAAGTACTGCGGCACCTGTTACTACTGTCTGAACGGCGAGGAACACTTCTGCGCGAACGGGGGCTTCACTTTCGACCCGGGGATGGCGGAATACGTGGTCTGGCACGAATCCCAGGCCTGGAAGATCCCTGACGGACTACCGCTGCAGCAGGCCTGCCTTCTGGAGAACGTCTCCGTGGTGGTGCGCATCGCCGACAAAGCCAACATGAAGGTGGGCAAGCGGGTCGCCATCATGGGAGCCGGACCCATCGGTCTGCAGACACTCCAAGTGATGAAGATGTTCGGAGCCACCGATCTCACCATCTCCGAGCCCCTGGCAGATCGGCGGGCCTTGGCGGAGCTGTTCGAGGCGGAGCACGTCCTCGATCCCACCGCCGTCGACGTGGTCCAGGCGGCGAAGGAGATCACCGGCGGGCACGGCTTCGACCTCATAGTCGAGGCCTCCGGCGCCCCCGAAGCGGCCGTGGCCGCCTATGAGATGGCAGCGCCGGGCGCGACCGTCCTCTACATCTCCGGCTATCCCAACGGCTACATGCTGCCGGTACCGATCACCCTGCTCTTCGGGCCCAAGGAGCTCATCTTCTCCGGCGTGTTCCGGTCGCCGTACACGTTCCCGCGTGCCTTCCAGCTGCTACCCAAGCTGGATCTGGAGCCCCTCGCCAGGCACATCTATCCCATGGAGCAGGCAGAGGAAGCGTTCATCGCGCACGCGAGTCGTCGGCATCCCAAGGTGATCGTGAAGTGCAGCGAGGAGTAGGCCTCGGCGTCACACGAGCGGGCGACCGCAGTCCTGTCAACTCTGGTCTGGGTTGAAGTTGGTGGTCGACGCGAATCCGGGAGCAAACATGATGTGCCCGAACATGATCGGCCGATCCACCCTCTTGAAGTTGAGCGGTGCGTGCGGCAGATCCTTGGGGACGTATACCCAGGTGGTGCTGGTGATGGTATAGGTCTCGGCGTCATCGCCCTCGCCCATGACGAATTCGATCTCCGCCCCAAAATCCGCGAAGTCCATGGGGTTCCCGCCGATGAAGTAGAGGAACTCGGCGCAGTTGTGGCTGTGCGGCTTGGGTATCATGAGGTAGGGCTTGTAGATGGGGCGCAGTACCTGGGTGAACGGCTCATCCCATCCCTCTGCGGGGCCTTCCTGGTTGATGCCGATGTAGAGCGGCTGGTCGGGGTCCTGGTTCGCCTTGTTGGGGATTCCCCAGGGTTCTCTCAAGAAGTACTTGTCGTACTTGTTCTCGGGCACTTTCGCCTCCATCGGTTAGAAACTCGACCTATTGATAGATTCCTGTGGTCCGGTTGTCAAGGGCTCGCGTCGAGCGGCGCGAGCAGGTGCTCGGGCTATCGCTTCTTGCGTCCGAGAAAGGGGACCAGGACCGGCGTCCGCCGCTTGTACGCCTCGTACGCTTCCCGGCCGCCCCACGTCGCGTCGGCCTTCTTCTCCAGGAGCGGCACGCCGCTCACGCGAGTGATGAGCAGGTAAACGAAGACCGGCGAGATGAGAGTCACGAACTGCCAGCCCTGAAGCACCGGCAAAGCTATGATCGCGATGCCCGTCCACAGCGTGATCTCGCCGAAGTAGTTGGGGTGCCGCGAGATCGCCCATAGGCCCGAGGTTATGAACGAGCCCTTGTTGGCGGGGTCCGCTCGGAAACGGCTCTTCTGCAGGTCGGCGACGGCTTCCAGCGTGAAGCCGAGCACCCACACTGCCACGCCTACGAACGCGAACACGTCTAGTCCCTTGGGCTCGGTCGACGTCACGGCCGCCAGCGCGGCGGCGAGCGTCAGGCTCACCCACAGCCCTTGCAGCGTCCAAGTCAGCAAGAGGCGGGTGAACGAGCGCTTGATCTCGTCGAAGCGGTCGTCCTTGCCCGCGCGGCGCACACGGCGGAATAGGAACGGCCCCAAACGTCCTGCCCACACGAGCACGAGCACGAGCAGCAGGATCGAGCGGGCATCAGCGGCTCCGCTCAGGACCACGGCGAGCACGATGGCCGCGATGTAGGTGAAGCTGCCCGTGAGATCGTAGAAGCGCTCGGTCTGGAGCAGGTAGGAGGGTACGAAGGCCAGCCACTGCACGATGAAGGCGAAGCCGACCATGAGCGCGAAGACCGGCACGCCCCCCACAGTTACCCCATGCTGCGAGCCCGCCCATGCGACCAGGGCGGCCACGAGAACGACCACGAGCGAAGCGACGATCGATGAGGCTCCCTTCCTGTCAGCCACGTGATACTCCTATCGGACGGTTTCGGCCATTACAGCCGCGCGACCAGCGCCTGCCTCATCTCCTCGACAGAGCGATAGCGGGCGGCGGGGTCTTTCTGCAGCGCCCGCCCGACCACCTCGTCGATCCACCCGGGCACACCGGCTAGGCGCCGGCTCGGAAGGGTGGGCGACATGGTCAGGTGCTTCTGAGCCACCTCGGCCGCCGAGGTGCCGTCGAACGGGACCGCTCCTGTCACCAGTTCGTATAGGATCACTCCCAACGCGTAGACGTCGGACTGAGGGATCACCCGGTCGCTCTGGATCTGCTCCGGGCTCAGGTAGTAGGCTGTCGCCGCCGCCCGGCTCTCATCGGGCACAACGTTGGCGATCGCCATGCCCCACCCCAGCACCTTCACCTCGTCGGACTCGGCCGATACCAGCAGGTTGGAGGTCTTCAGGTTGCCATGGGACACGCCCTGGGACTCGATGGCGGCCACCGCCGCAGCGGCCTGCACGACGTAGCGGACCGCGAGCGACGGCTCCAGCGGTCGTCCCGCCTGGATCATGCTTTCGAGGTCGATGCCCGGGACGTAGTCGCGCACCACGTAGAAGTCGTCCCCGTCGCGGCCCCACACGCTCGGGATGATCAGGCCAGGGTGCCCGGCCACGGCCTCCAGGCGCGCGGACATGTCGGCGGCGAGTTCCGGCGACACGTCCCGCAGGACCTTCAGCACCACGACCTCCCCGCCGGCCCCCGTCGCCTGGTACGTCTCTGCCGACCCGGCTGCGTCAAGCCGCCGTCCCAGCCGGTAGCCACCGACCACCACCGGCTCCCTCACACCGCCCATCTCGACCCCCATCCTCCGACGTTGACCTGCACGGCGTCGAGAATGACGCCGACTCTGTGGCTCCTACTCAGTGTAGAGGAAGACGAGGCCGCGTACCGTGCTCGGCTCCGCCGAGCGGTCCTCGGACAAGAAGCGCGCGACTCGGTCCAGGTCCTCCTGTCTTTGCTCAAAAGGCATTTATGCACGAAAGGTACTATTGCCTATTGGGCAATGATAGGGCAATATGTGCCCCATGCCAGAGCGAGGATTGAGAGAGATCAAGAAGGAAGCCACCGCGAGAGCGTTGGCGGAGTCGGCTTTCGAGCTGGCGCTGGAACGCGGCATGGACGGGTTTGTCATTGCCGATGTGGTGCAACGCGCGGGCTATCCCGTCGCACGTTCGCGAACCACTTCTCCTGCAAAGAGGCGGCGGTGGCGTCGGCGCCGTTCCCCGGGGCCGATGTGGTGGTGGCCTTCATCGCGGACCTCCCCGACGGCACGTCCTTGCTCGATGCGCTTCACGAGTTGACTGCGCAGCCAGTTGAGGGCTGAGATGTTTCAGAAGGCGCACAAGGTCGCGTCGCTGTGCCGGCAGCACCCCGCCTTGGAGCCGCATGTCCTGGCAGCTGCGAGACACATGCGGCAGATGTCACCCGAAGTCGTGGAAGGAGTTCACGGAAGGACGCCACTCCGACCAGTACTTCCTCATCCTGCTCGCCGCCGTCTACGGGGTCGTCTCGCTCCTCTTTGACGGGAGTCTCGACGTCCTGCCCCCGGGCAGTCGGACATGGCTGAGATCGGAGCCGAGTACGTTCGACGACTTCCTCGACACCACTTTCGACTACTTGCGCAACGGCTTCCAGCCGAAATCCTAGCCGCCGTCAGCCACGGCGACGCCCACTACACAGGAGATCTACTTCGCCATGTCCAAGTTTCTCTACAGGATCGGCCGAACCGCCTACAGCAGACCCTGGTACTTCATCGCGGGTTGGCTCATTGCTCTGGGGATCGTAGTGGCCTTGCTGGCCACCAACGGCGTAAGCGTCACTTCGGAGATGAGGATCGAGGGCACCGATTCTCAGAGGGTGTTGGACCAACTGACCAAAGAGTTGCCCGAGGCTTCCGGGGGCCAGGGAAGCGTCATCTTCGTAGCGCCCGAGGGCGAAAGCCTTGGGACCCCGGAGCGGACGGCCGCTATCCGCGCGGCCGTCGAGGGCGTCTACGCCCTCGACCACGTCATCAACCCCGCCGACTTCGCCCCCGCGGCGGGTAGCGGCCCGGCTCCGGCCGAGAGCGGCGGCGCTGCGGAGCAGCCGGCCGCCACCGAAGCGCCGCCGTACGGGCCACTGGTGGTCGACGGCGCTATGGTGCCCGGAGTGCTTGTCTCCGCGGACGGCAGCGTGGCTCTGTTCCAGTTCCAGTTCACCGAGCAGATCCAGTCTCTGCCCGGCGGCGTCACGGATTCCGTCATTGCCGCTGCCACTACCGCTGAGAACGGCACCGGGATCATAGTGCTGCCCAGCGATTCGCTCCGTGCCATGGAGCCCCCCATGGGCCTCAATGAGGTCTTCGGGCTGGTCGTAGCTGCCCTCGTGCTCATCACTCACGCTCGGCTCGTTGACCGCGGCCGGGCTTCCGCTCGTGACCGCGCTCATAGGCGTGGGCATAGGAGTGGGTGGAGCTTACGCCCTCTCGAACGTCATCGATCTGAACTCGGCCACCCCCACACTGGCTCTCATGATCGGGTTGGCCGTAGGGATCGACTACGCCCTCTTCATAGTCAATCGTCAGCGCCGTCTCATCCTCGGCCAGGGCTTGAGCGCGAAGGACGCCGCGAGCCGGGCGGTGGGCACCGCCGGAAGCGCCGTGTTCTTCGCCGGTCTCACCGTCATCATCGCTCTGTGTGGGCTGGCGATCATCAGGATGGGCTTCGTGACCACCATGGCCTTGGTCGCCGCGGCGACGGTCGCGGTTGCCGTGCTCATCGCTCTGACCCTGCTGCCGGCCCTGCTCGGGCTGGTGGGCGAACGCATCTGTTCGCGGAAGGCCCGAGAGAAGGGAAGAGTCGCGCATAGAGAGGGAGCACCGGGGATTCGCGCACCGCTGGGTCAGCGCCGTGGTGAGGTTCCGCTGGCCGGTCATCGTCGGCATCGTGGTGATCCTCGGCGTCTTGGCCATCCCCATAGGCAGCATGGAATTGGGCTTTCCTTCCGGCGCCACCGCCAACAAGGACAGCGATTCGCGTCAGAGCTACGAGGCCATCTCCGCGGGCTTCGGAGAGGGCTTCAATGGTCCGCTCCTGGTCGTGGTCGAACCCATCGACGCTTCCAAGCCCATCACTCCGGAGACCCTGGCCGGTGTCATCGCCGATCTGCAGGCGCTGGAGGGTGTCTCCACGGTAATGCCCATGAGCGTCAATGAATCCGGCAGTATGGGCATCCTGAACGTCATCCCCGACACGGGTCCGAGCGATACCCAGACCAAGGACCTTGTGCAGAAGCTCCGTGACCCCTGAATCGGACGTGTCGCAGACCTATGGCGTGAAGCTTGGGGTCACGGGGATCACGGCGATCATCATCGATGTGTCCGACAAGCTCGCCGGCGTGTTCCCCCTCTACGTCGCGATCATCTTGGGGCTGTCCCTGGTGGTACTGCTGCTCGTCTTCAGGTCCATCGCCGTCCCGATCAAGGCCACTCTGGGATTCCTTCTCAGCATCCTCGCCACCTTCGGCCTCACCATCGCCGTATTCCAATGGGGATGGCTCAGAGAGGTCTTTGGCTTTGACACCGGAGGACCGTTGGTCAGCTTCATCCCCATCATGATCACCGGGATACTCTTCGGACTGGCCATGGACTACGAGGTCTTCCTCGTCTCCTCCATGCGTGAGTCACACGTTCACGGGCACCGCGGCGTCGCCGGCGTCATCGATGGCTTCGACCAAAGCAGCCGAGTGGTCGTGGCGGCGGCGGTGATCATGGTGTCCATCTTCTCCGGGTTCATCTTCGGTGACAACGTCATGATCAAGCAGATGGGTTTTGCCCTGGCGGCGGGGATCGTCATCGACGCCTTCGTCGTCCGCATGACCCTCGTTCCCGCGGTCATGGCAGTCCTCGGCGAGCGGGCGTGGTGGCTGCCGAAATGGCTGGATCGCGCTTCTGCCCAACCTGGATGTGGAAGGCGACAAGCTGATGGCAGAACTCAAGAAGCAGGCCGTCCTGCCGACAGAGCACGACGGAGAAAGCCGCCTGGGTCCGCCGGCCACAGCGGAGGGCGCTGATTGATGCACCGGTAGGGAGGGACCTCCGCGGCAGCAACGACGCCAAGCTGACCATCGACCTCAGGGGCCCGCGATTCGGCTGCCGCGCCTGTCACCTCATCTCGCTACTCGGGCCCTGGGTAGACCTGCTCCTGTTCTTTCGCTTCGGGCTGACCGGCCCCCTGCGGGCGGCACCATGGAAAGCCGCATCGTCGCCAGCAGGCCGACGATCACGGCGATGGCTATCACGGGATAGGCCTCACGCTGAACGAGTATGGCCACGAACAGGGATGAGAAGAGCGGCGCTTTCATCGTCGCCACCATGGCGCCGGCCATAGTGGCGGCAACGGCGACCGCGACCGGGATGCTGGGAAAGATCAGATGCACCGCCATGCCCAGCGCGACGCCGGCGAACATGGTCGGGAAGATGTAGCCGCCCTTCCAGCCCGTCGCCAGCAGAAGCGACGTGGCGAACAGCTTAACGACCGCCAGCACGATCAGACCGACCACGCCGATCTCGGCGGCCGTCTCGATCACTTCGATTGTCTCGAACTCGCCCGAGAACATGGTCAGCGGCAGCAGTGCGCCGGCCACGCCCATGCCCAGGCCGCCGATGGTGCCGCGAAGGATCACGTGCTTCCGCAAGGGTTCCATGATCTTGCGCAGACGAGCGAACACGATGATGAACACCGCGCCAGCGGCTGCGCCCACGAGGCCCAGTGGCACCGCCAAGAGCAGGTCCGTCACGTGGGGCGTGAATTCGGGGAATATGACCAGACTCCCGAAGAACGAGCCGGAAAGCAGGACGAACACCACGGTTGCGACCGCCGAAGCGACGAGACTGGGAAACAGCGCCCACGCGTAGGAGACGCCTCCGCGCGCGGACTCCATCGCCAGCACGGCCCCACTGAACGGCGAGGTGATGAACGAGCCCAGCATCCCGCTGATGCCGGAGAAACTCAGCGAGCGCGTGGTGCGTGCGTCCATCTTGAGGCGATCGGACAGCCAGGTACCCAGACCGCCACAGGCATCGGCCAGCGGCGCTTCCGGACCGAGGCTGCCACCCGAAACGAGGGAGACGAAAGCCGTGATGACCATGCCCGGCGCCTGCCGATAGGAGAAACGGCCGGTCCGGCCGAAGTCCGCCATGATCTCGGCAAAGACGCCCGTGTGATCGCCAAAGATCTTCACAAGCACGCCGACCACGACGCCCCCGATGGTGCAGATCAGTACCGTGAGTATTGCCGTCCAGGTGCCGCCCAGACTCGACACGTGATCCCACAGCAGCCCCTGCAATTCATGGACCACCCAGATGAACGCGAACGTGATCACCGCACTCATCAGCCCCATGAGGGCGGCAAGCAGGAGCAGCTTGAGGAACGGGCGCGGTTGGATGGCTTCGTTGTCCATAGTCACCTCTATTCGGCGGCCATAACGCCTTGACCTGCCTCCACGCACGGACCCGTTTGCATGCATGTGTCGGTATCTGCACGGCCGGCGACCGCACGCGCCCGCGGGCAAGGTTGTATGCTCGGTGCTGGAACATCACCAGGAACGGAGCGATCGATGACACTGCCCGACGACCTCGTCGAACCTGACGCGGGCTTCGTATCCACCGGCCACCTCCCGCCCGGTGTTCGGGTCCAGCGACTGGTTGACACAGCGTACGATCGCTTCCGCTCGAACACCGATGGATCGAACTCACGGGTCTATCCCGCACTGGCGCGCGTGCCCTCCGAGCTTTTCGGGATCTGCGTGGTCGGGACGATCGGCCTGGCCCGTACTGCCGGCGACGTGGATGTGCCGTTCGCCATCATGAGCGTCGCGAAGCCGTTCGTCTTCGCCCTCGTCTGCCGGGCGATAGGGCCGGAGGCGGTCCGCCTGCAAGTAGGGGTCAACGCGACGGGGCTGCCGTTCAACTCGCCGGATGCGGTCAGGCGGAGCAAGGACGGCAGGACGAACCCCATGGTCAATCCCGGTGCGATCGCGACCACCAGTCTGGTCCCCGGGGAGACCGCCGAGGAGAAGTGGCAGATCATCCTCGATGGTCTTTCGCGGTTCGCCGGGCGCACCCTGGCCCTCGACGAGGAGATCTACCGCTCCGCTTCGGCCACCAACCACAGGAACCGCGCTCTGGCCGGTCTGCTCCAGAATCGCGCGCGCCTCTTCAGCGAGCCGGCAGTGGCCCTCGACCTCTACACCAGACAGAGTTGCGTGAGTGTCACGGCCCGCGATCTCGCGGTGATGGGGGCGACGCTCGCCAACGGCGGCGTCAACCCCGTGACGGGAGTCTCCGTGGTGGAACCCCTGTTGTGTCACTACACCCTGGCCACCATGACGACGGCCGGGCTGTACGAGACCTCAGGCGATTGGCTCTACGACGTCGGCCTGCCGGCAAAGAGCGGCATCGGCGGCGGGATCGTCACCATCTCGCCAGGCAAGGGCGGTCTCGGGACTTTCGCGCCTCCGCTCGACGATGCGGGGAACAGCGTCAAGGGACAGCTCACAGCTACGTTCCTGTCGCGGCAGCTCGGCCTGGATCTGTTCGTTTCGCAGCCGGTGGGCGCAGGGCCCGCGGAGGAGGAGTGAGCGCAACGCGAGGGACTGAGCCTACCATGCGGCCCCCGACCGACGGCACTGCCCGTTCTGAGCGATAATGGATACCAAAAGGAGACCTGCACACCGCATGGCAAAGAATGAAAACAGCCTCCGCATCATCCCCCTTGGGGGGCTTGACGGGATAGGCAAGAACATGACCGTCTTCGAATACGGAGACGACATGGTGGTCATCGACGCCGGCATCATGTTCCCCGACGATGACCACCCAGGGGTCGACCTGATCCTTCCCGACTTCTCCTACATCGTGAAACGCCGCGATAAGCTTCGGGCCATCGTCATCACCCACGGTCACGAAGACCACACCGGCGCTCTCCCCTACCTCCTCAAGGCACTGGACCGCCGGGTGCCCGTCCTGGGGACGAAACTCACTCTCGGCCTGATCCGCGGCAAACTCGAAGAGCACCGGCTCAAGCTCAAGAACGTCAAGCTGCAGGAGATCCATGGGGGCAGTCACGTGTCGGTGGGACCCTTTGCCTTCGACTTCTTCGCCGTGAACCACTCCATACCCGACGCGGTCGGGGTGTTCATCCGCACTCCGGCCTGCAATATCGTCCACACCGGCGACTTCAAACTGGATCAGACTCCCATCGACGGGCGCCTGGTCGACTATGGCGCGCTTACCAAGTTCGCGAAGATCGGGGTCGACCTGCTCATGTCGGACTCGACCAACGCGGAGACCCCGGGCATCACGCGTTCTGAGGCCTCCGTCGGTCCGGCATTACGGGACATCATCGAGGGCGCCGAGCAGCGCGTGATAGCGGCCTCGTTCTCCAGCCATGTACACCGCGTGCAGCAGATCTGCGACGCCGCAGTCGGGGCAAGACGCAAGATCGTGGTGGTGGGACGGTCCATGATCACCAATACGAAGATCGCACGCGAACTCGGCTACCTCGCTATCGATGATGAACACATGATCGACGCCGCGCAGGCCTCCAGGCTTCCACCGGAGCAGGTCCTCGTCATGTGCACCGGCAGCCAGGGAGAGCCGCTCTCGGCGCTGGCCCGCATGGCTAACGGTGAGCACAAGACGATCAGGGTGGAGCAGGGCGACACCGTGGTCATCGCTGCCACCCCCGTTCCGGGGAACGAGAAGGCCGTGAACCGCGTGATCAACCGCCTGGCCAAGGCTGGTGCCACCGTCGCCCATCGGGGAACCGTGCACGTCCATGTCTCCGGCCACGCGGCCGCCGAGGAACTCAAGCTCATGCTCAACCTCGTGAAGCCCCGGTTCTTCATGCCCGTCCACGGCGAGACGCGCCACCTCGTCGCCCATGGGCTACTCGCGCAAGAAGTCGGTATCCCTGAGGAGAACGTGTTCGTGCTCGAAAACGGCGACTGTCTCGAGATCGACAAGAGCGGAGCCCGAGTGGCGGAGAGCGTCGAGCACGGCGTCGTGTATGTCGACGGTCTCGGCGTGGGTGACGTGGGCCAGGTGGTGCTCCGTGACCGACAGCTACTTGCGCAGGACGGCATCGCCACCGTGGTGGTGACCATCGATGCCCAGACGGGCCGCCTGGTAGCGGATCCCGAGCTGATCACGCGTGGTCTGGCCTTTGGTTCGGAAGGCGGCGGCCTCATCGCCGATGCTCAGGTGCGCATCGCGCAGACCATGGCGAAGACCTACAAAGAGGGAGCCACCGACCAGGCCGTCATCAAGAAGGCCATACACGATTCCCTCTCCCAGTTGCTCTGGGAACGCACGCGCAGCCGCCCGATGATCATCCCTATCGTCGTGGAGGTATAGGTCCCGGCACCGCCGACTCCTGCGCGGGCTCGGGATGGGAACCTCCGACCAGGTTTGGCGCATCTCTGTAGTCGGTAATACCGAGCAGGGTTATCTCGCGATCTGGGGGTTTGAGCTATGACGCGTCCGTCTGCAGTCGTCCCACTACTGGGAGCCGCCATTCTGTTGCTGGGTGTCCTCACCGTTTCCGGTTGCGGTGGCGGTGCGCGACGAGGCCGACGATTCCGCGGCCCTTCAAGGGAAGAACTGGGTGGCCGCTGAAATAGCTGGGATCGACTCCGTCCTTCCCGCCGAACAAGGCCTGGCCACCGCCGTCTTCAAGGACGGGACGATAGCCGGCTCGGGCACCATCAACCGTTACAGCGCCTCGTACGAGACCACGCCCGGAAACACGATCCAAATCGCCGCAGCAGCCCGCACCGAGATGGCCGGACCGCCTGAGGCAATGGCCCAAGAGGATGCCTACTTCGCGGCGCTGCAGAAGACCGCCACCTATATCGTCACCGCCGAGTCTCTGGAATTCCTCGACGATGAAGGGCAGGTCCTCGTCAAGTACGATGCCGTCGATCCCACCCCGCTCACCGGTACGGAGTGGCAGGCGACCGCCTACAACAACGGCAAGGAAGCCCTGCAGTCGCTGGCCGCCGACAGCATGATCACTGCGACCTTCGGCGACGACGGCACCCTGGCGGGCAACGCCAGCGTCAACCAGTACAACGCCACCTACTCGGCGTCCGGTGAAGGCACGATGACCATCGATTCCGCGATCGCCACCACCAAGATGGCGGGACCCGAGGAACTGATGGCCCAAGAAGCCGCCTATCTGGCCGCCCTGCCCCAGACGGCTACCTACACTATCGACGGCGACCAGTTATGGCTCCGCGATGCGAACGGCGCCGCTCTTGCGCAGTACGTAGCCAAGTAGGGCGAGAAGACCTGCACGTCTAGGGTGAGACAGCATCTCCCCGCCATAGAAACGCGACCGAGCGCTTGCCCAGTATGTAGTCGTCGAAGATGGTGACGCCGGGCGCGTCGGCCATGCCCGTGCACACGTGCAGCGGCAGCAGATGCTCCTCGCGCGGGTGACAGTAGCGGGCCGAAGGGGCCTTCTCCCAATGGATCAAGCGTTCCTCGCGCTCCGCTCTCGAAAGGAGGCCGGTGCACGTCTCGATCAGCCAATCCTGGAAGGCGTCGTTGGCGCCGTCGGGTGCGTTGCCGGGTTGCCACGAGAATGCTCCTTGGTTGTGAAACGAGAACCCCGACCCGACCACCAGGATGTTCTCCCGCCTCAGCTCCCGCAAGGCCGCGCCCAGGGCGACATGCAGGGCGGGGTCCAGCCCGCGGACGAGGGATAGCTGCAGGCAGGGTATGTCGGCCTCCGGGTACATGAGTTTGAGGGGAATGAACAGGCCGTGGTCGAATCCCCGCCGGTCGTCGATGCGGGTCGGGATGCCGCTCTGCCGCAGCAGGCCGGCGATCCTGTCCGCAAGTCCGGGATCGCCCGGGGCCGGATAGGTGAGCGCATAGGCTTCTTCGGGGAAGCCGTAGTAGTCGTAGAACAGGGGAGGAGCCTCGGCCCCCAGCAGGGTCGGCGCGCTCTCCTCCCAGTGGGCGCTTATCACCAGTACGGCTTCGGGCTTTCGGAGTTGCTCCGGCAACCGCACCATGAAGTCCACCATGGCCCGATGCCCGGGATCGCCAAGAATGGGCAGGGGACCTCCGCCGTGCGAGAGATAGACGATCTGGGCCTTCGTGGTCGGTGCGGGATCCAAGCACGATCTCCATCAGAAGATTGGCGCGATATGCATCATTGAACCCGGGCCGGGGAAGTATGTCAACGACGAGTCGATCTGTGAGACTCGGTCGACGCCCGCCCTTCCGGGGAATAGACTGGATTCGACCGGCAACACACTGGAGGCGCACCATGACCACCATCCGCGAAGTCCGCCAGGTCTCAGCCAGCCGGCCCACCATCGAAGGCGCAGGCGTACAGCTCCGCCGTGCTTTTGGCCACGGTCAGGAAGACCTGTTCGATCCCTTTCTGATGCTCGATGACTTCCGGGGTGATCATCCATCGCAGTACGAAGCCGGGTTCCCGTGGCATCCGCACCGTGGGATCGAGACCATCACCTACCTGCTGGAGGGCGAAGTCGACCACGGCGACTCCATGGGCAACTCGGGCACCATCGGCCCCGGTGACGTGCAGTGGATGACGGCAGGCAGCGGCATCATCCACCAGGAGATGCCTCGTGGGGACGCGCGCGGCCGCATGGGCGGATTCCAGCTGTGGGCCAATCTCCCGGCCACTCAGAAGATGATAGATCCGCGCTATCGGGGCATCACCGCCGGCGAGATACCGGTCGCGGAGTCTCCCGGCGTCCGCGTGCGGGTGATCTGTGGGACGGTGGGTGCATCCACCGGGCCCGTACGCGAAGTGATCATCGAGCCAGAGTACCTGGATGTGACGCTGGAGCCAGGCACCGGCTGGACTCACCCCGCTCGGCCGGGGCACACGGTCTTTGCATACCTGTTCGAGGGCGAGGCTCGCTTCGGAGGGTCGAGTGACCCCATCGACGCCGGACACGGCATGATCATCCTGCTCGAAGACGGGGACCAGGTGTCGGTCGGCGCGGGCGCTTCGGGAGCGCGTTTCCTGCTCGTGAGCGGCAGGCCTCTGCGCGAGCCCATCGCCTGGCGCGGCCCCATCGTCATGAACACCCGGGAGGAACTGGATGCAGCCTGGCGCGAGCTGGGCGACGGCACCTTCGTGAAGCGCAAGGGGAACTGACCGGCATAAGGAATGCGAGGAACGCGTGTCGGGCTCGAATGACTCTGCTCGAACCGGCTGGGACGGCCTCTCCGTCAAGGGCGTCCTCGGGGAGTTTCTCTTGGTGCTGGCTGCACTCGCCGTCTACCATGTCGTGAGGGTCCTCGTGGGCGGGGCGGGACTGGAGCCATTGGAGAACTCGTTGTCCCTGCTGCGCCTCGAGACCGCTCTGGGTCTTGACTGGGAGATCGCTCTTCAACAGGCCTTCCTGGATCACCTCCGCCCGCTGATCAGTGTCCTCAACTTCGTGTATATCTGGGGCTACTGGCTGATCCTAGCCGGGAGCCTCAGCTACCTGTATGTGCTTCGTCGAGGCACCTATCGCCGTGTGCGCAACGCCATGATCGTTTCCGGACTCATCGGCGTCTTCGTGTTCGCGAGCTTCCCGGTAGCGCCGCCGCGCCTCGCCCCGGTGGGCATCGTCGATACCGTGGAGTCCAGCGACTCGATCGCCGAGGAGGTGGCGCGACCGAACTGGCTCATCAACGAGAATGCCGCCTTGCCGAGTTTTCACTTCGGCTGGATCCTTCTATGCGGCATCGGTCTGGCGATGACCATGAAGCGAAGGATCGGCAAGGCGCTGGCGTTCTCGTTGCCGTTAATTATGGGTCTGACGATCATCGTGACCGGTAACCACTACGTCATCGACGCCATAGTCGGCGGGGTAGTGTGCCTGCTCGCGCTTGCCCCGTGGGCCCTCCCCTGGCGACGGGAGGAGGGGAAGCCCCGCGGGCTGCAGGAGGTCTAGGCTGCGAAGAAACCCGCCCCTCCCGGTAGCCGGGAAGGGCGGGTAATCGCTTCGTGGCTGGCGGTCTGCGCTGCCGACCCGCTGGTTCGTGAGCGCGCAGGCTACTCCGGCTTCACCTACCGCTGATCCCAGGGCGCGAACAGCTGCAGATCGGTCTCGTGTCCCGGAAATACAAGGACTCGCTCTGCATCTATCCACTGCAGGAGGAGGGGCAGGATGTCAGAGACGCCCTTTTCGTCATAGGTGATGTCACCCATCGTAGTGCCCTCGAAGGTCCCGTTCCATATCTGATCGCGGACCGCCCCCGGATCGGTGGAGCCCGCCCTCTCAATGGCTTGGGCCAGGATCTGCACCTGGGCGTAAGGAAGGCCGATGCTGACCGAGGTGTCACCGTCGTGAGACGCACTGTAGGCCTCACCGAGCTCCTTGCAGCCCGGGTAACCGAGCTCTTCGGACCAGAAGCCGTCATGGACGAAGTAATCGGACGCCGGGCCGAGAGCCGCGGGGAACTCGACCGGCCAGAAACCTCTGCCGCCCATTATGAACACAGGCGACCAGTTCTGTTCCTCCAACTGCTTGGCGAAGGTGATAGCGTCGGGAGGAGCCTGCAGGGTCACCAGAGCGTCGCCCCCGGCCTCCTTGAACTTCATGATCACGGCGGAGAAATCCTTGGTGCCCGGAGAAAAGGTTTCGGACGCGACGATAGTGGCGTGGAACGCTTCCGCCGCTGCCTTCATGCCCGCGCCGAAGGCCTGGCCGTCGGCGGTGTCTTCGTTCAGGACGCACCACTTGCTCCACGTGGCGTCTGCGGGTTGTTTGGTCCAGAGAAGAAACGGCATGCCTGCCGCATCTCTCGGCGAGTAGAAGATGTCGGTGGACCATTGCCAGTTCTGCTCACGAGCCACCGACGACCATGTGCCCACCTGGTGATACAGGGCCTGATACTTCTCGGCCACTATGGCGGCGGGCATGTTGATGGAGCTGACCATGGTGCTGAGGATCAGCTTGACGTTTTCCACCTTGATCAGTTTCTCGACGGCGGCTGCGCCTTCGTTCGGGTCGCTCTTGTCATCCATGAACACCAGTTCGATCTCCATGTGCTTACCATCGAGCATGATGCCGCCGGCAGCGTTGATGTCCTCGACGGCCTTTTCCTGCGCCCAGATCGTCTCGGCGCCGTTCATGGCGTTGCCGCCGGTCATACTGCCCAAAGCGCCTATCTTGATGGTGCCGTCGAAGGTGCCGGAGAAACCGGCGGAAGTGTCGGTCGCCCCCGCCGTCGTCTCCGTACTGGCGGCGGTCGTCTCGGTGGCCGGGGCGGTGGTCGCGGTGGTCGCAGCGGTGGTCGACGTCTCCGCTGCTGTGGTAGTCGACGAATCGTCGCTCGATCCGCAGCCCGTCACGGCGAAGACCGTCAGCAGGCCGAGAACCAGGATCACGAGGCTCAGAACGAGCGTTCTCTTGCTTCTCACAGATACCCCCTCTTGTACATCGAAGCTTTGGCGAAGCCACTAGTGAGCACTACTAGCACACACTACTACCACACACACGCAGCGGGAAGCAATAGGACAATGATGCCGGAGCGAGACCGGGCATCGGTGGTCATCGTGCTCGGGGCAAGGCTAAGCGCGCACCCATCTCGAATGCTTTCCGGCAGTCGACCGGGAACACCTCCGCTCGCCTTTTGGCCCTGGCTTCCACGTCGAACACGGCTGCGTTCATCTTCGAGTAGTCCTCGAATTGCCAGTTCTCGTGCGAGGTGAGAAGTTCGGTCTCGCCCTTGAGGATCCCCATCAAGCGGGCGTAGTTATCAAGGAGGACATCGTAGTGGACGGTCTTCACGAACTCCTCCGGACAGTTCATGGTGAAGATGAGGCCGCACGATACCTGCCGGGCGAACGTCGACTTGCCGAACTCATCGTAGGAGGCGTTGGGGAACAACAGGCGTTCAAGGAACGACCGCATCTCTCCGGTGACTTCGCCGAAGTAGATGGGTGAGCCCAGAAGGAGGACGTCGCACTCAAGCGCTTCCGCGAGAACATCCCTCAGGTCGTCGCGCATGGCGCACAGCCCGGCACACGTGTTGCCCTTCCTCTTGCACGAGAAACAACTCGTGCACCCCTTGTAGGTCAGGTCGTAGAGATGGACCACCCTGGTCTGTGCCCCCACGCTCTCGGCTCCCTCCAAGGCGCTCCTCAGCAGGGTGCCGGTGCTCCAGTCCTTCCTCGGACTTCCGTTCACTGCGATCACGTTCATGTTCGCCGCTCCTTGGTCGTCGCCACGCACGCATGCTATCGCGCCGGCACGACGCGCACTTCGACTGTGATCAGATCTCGGGCCGCCGACGGGAGAGCTTCGAGGGCCACCAGACCTTGTCGCCGACGTCGTACACCAGCGCCGGCACGAACAAAGCACGTACCACCAACGCGTCGAGCAGCACACCGAAGGCGACGATGATGGCGAGCTGCACCAGGAACAGGATCGGGATCACAGCCAGGGCTGCGAAGGTCGCGGCGAGCACGACACCTGCCGAGGTGATCACGCCACCAGTGACGACGAGTCCGCGCAACACGCCCTCCTTGGTCCCGTGCACCAGGGATTCCTCGCGGACGCGGGTCATCAGAAAGATGTTGTAGTCGATACCCAGCGCGACCAAGAACACGAACCCATACAGCGGGACCGACGGATCGGCGCCCGGAAAGTCGAGCAGATGGTTGAAGATCAGACTCGAGATGCCGAGAGCCGCACCGAAACTCAGCACCGTGGTGACCATCAGCAGCAGCGGAGCCACGATGCTGCGCAGCAACAGCATCAAGATCAGAGTGATAACAGCGAGCACCACCGGGATGATCAGGTTGCGGTCGCGCGTGCTGGTCAGGTTCGTGTCTAGACCGACGGCCGTGGATCCCCCCACGGTGATCGAGGGGTCGAGCGAGCGGAGCGTGGTACGCAGGTCGGTGACTGTCTGCTCCGCTTCCAGAGAGTCGGCCTTATCGGCGAGGGTGAGCTGTAGCATGACGTCACCGTCGACCACGGTCGGGGTGGCCTGTGCAAATGGCCCCTGCGTCGGAGCGGGGATGGGGATGGAACCGCTCGGCGAATCCGCGGATACCACCGAAGCACTGCTCACCCCGGCGTTCTGCGAGGGCGGCCTCGGCGGCATCGGCAAGCTTCTCCTGGGGAACAACCACTTGGACGGGCTGACCTGAGCCGCCGGGGAAGTGGGCAGCGAGGACGTTCTGCCCGTCACGTGCCGACGACTCGCCCATCACCAGGTCGCTGGCCGGGACGCCGCTTACATTCAGACCGATGAGACCGAGGCAGCCGATCGCCAGCAGGATGCCCACAGCGACCCACACCGGCCGGGCACGGGTCTTGATGATCCCGGCGATCGTCCTCCAGACGCTCTTTGGATCCTGGCCGGTCTGCCCGCTGGCGTAGTCCACGCGCCGCGGCCAAAAGGCGACGCGGCCGGCCAGCAAGAGCATCGCCGGCAGGAGCGTCAGAGCCGCCAGAACGGCGAACACGATGCCCAGGGAGGCGACCGGGCCCAACGCCTGGTTCGAGGCCAGATCGGAGAGGAGCAGACACATCAGTCCAGCGATAACGGTGCCGCCGGAGGCAAGGATGGCCGCGACCGATCCCTTCCAGGCGGCCTTGGTCGCATCCCAGACCGACTCGTTGTCGCGCAGCGCCTCCCGGAAGCGCGAGACGTACAGCAGCGAGTAGTCTGTCGCCGCCCCGATGACCAGGATGAAGAGGATCCCCTGCACCTGGCCGTTGATCTTGAAGACTCCCGCCTTGGCGAGGTAGAAGTTCACCAGCACGGCCCCGCACAGTGCGCTCATCGAGGCGAACAACACCATGACCGGTAGCAGCGGAGACCGGTACACGATCACCAGGATGATCAGCACGGTGATCACCGCCACCAGGAGTAGCAGCCCGTCTATGCCGGCAAACGCGTTGGCCAGGTCGGCAGTCAGCCCGGCAGGGCCTGTGACGTACACCATGAGGCCCTCCGGGGGCCCCTGCAGGGCCGCGCGCAGATCGGTGACCGCCACTCCGACCTCCGCGTCAGCAGACAAAGGTACGAACATCTGCGCCGCCATTCCGTCCTCCGACGGGATGGCCGGCGACACGGCGCCGGTGATGGCGTCGACCTCTTCGGGTAATTGAGCGGACTGTGCTGCAAGCCACGCCTGGTCCTCGGCGGTCAGGCCGCCGGCACGCTCGGCCACGACCACAGCGGGGATGGTGTCGCTACCGAGGAACTCGGTGAGCCGCTTCTGCACCTGGGTGGATTCGGCGCTGCTGGGCAGATACGAGGACTGCTCGTTGGTCTCGACCTCGCTGATCCGCCCGAAGTAAGGGCCGCCGATACCGACGACAGCAACCCACACGACGATCACCAGGATGCCGATCAGAGGTCGTGCCCAGCGTCGCGTAGCTTGTGAGGCCACGGGATCTCCTCTCACTTGGACGTCAGAGCGTCCTACCGGATGAAGTTGGTCCTCTGCCGCGGCTCCAGCTCGGGATAGGGCACCGTGCCTTTCCCCGCCTCGATGCATTTCAGGAGCCACGCCATGTTTCGGCCCAGGGTTCTCATGATCTGGAGACCCTCGAGGTCTTGCCTGACTTCTTCAGGCGTGAGCCCGTGGGTCGCATTCCAGTACTGCGAGGATACGACGGGCATGCTGGAGATCGTGAAGTACTTGTTGAGCCGGTCGAAGGCGGCACTGGCGCCCCCGCGGCGCAGGTTCACGATGGCAGCGGCGGGCTTGTAGGCGTACTTACCGGCTTTTCCGAAGAACATCCGGTCGAGGAACGCGCAGAGCGAAGCGTTCGGACCGGCGAAATAGACGGGAGAACCGACTATGAGACCGTCCGCCTTGGCGGCCAAGTCGACGGTCGCGTTGACCGCGTCGTCTTCGAAGACGCAGTATCCGCTCTCGAAGCAGCGACCGCAGCCGATGCATTCCTGGATCGCCTTGGCACCGATGTGAAAGATATTGGTCTCGACACCCTGCCGCTCGAGCTCGCCGGCGACTTCCGCCAACGCCGTGTAGGTGCAGCCCTTCTTGTGATGACTTCCGTTGATCAAGAGTACGTGCATTTCATGCCCCGTTTCGCAGGTTCCAGAACTCGACAAGCGTCATCAGAACGATGAGCTGCGCTATTGTACGTCCGAGACCTGCTCTAGCGGAACTCGATCCTGATGCCGGGGTGCCGGTCCAACAGGAGCGTGCCTATGGCCGATCGTTCGGCAGCATCCTCGACAGTCTCGATCTCGATGGGCTTCCTCCCGGTGTCATCCTGAGCTCTGTCGGCATCGTGTTGTTCGACCACGTATCCCTCGACTCGTGCGTAGCTCCAACTGCCCGTCCCGCAGCAGGACGTCTCTATGCAGGCACTTCCAAGTACGTAGAGCAGGCGCTTTCCATCCAGATCGATGAATCGCTCCTCCAATGGGCGTGTAGTAACCCGACGGAGCCTCGATCTCGGTGCCGAGGTCCTCGGGCATGTAGGTCGCTCTTGTCACTGTTGCCTCGATTGGGATGGGAGCCCGTTTCACGGGGTAGGATGCGGCGTTCTCGCCGGACGATTCTACTCCACCGGTCGTCCAAGCAACGCCCGGAGACGCGTCGGCCGCGTTCTTCCCTTTGTTGCACAACGTGCAATAATGCATGCTATGCAAGATTGCACCGAATTAGGGCTGCGCAAGCTCAAGAAGGCCGAGACCCGCCTAGCCATCGAGCAGGCGGCCGTAGACATCGCCTGCGAGCGGGGCTACGAGGCCGCCACCCCCGAAGCCATAGCCGCCAGGGCAAAGTATCGCTGCGGACCTTCTACAACTACTTCCCCAGCAGGGACATGGCCATCGTGGGCGAAGGTCCCCCACTCATAGACGAGGAGCGCGCGCTGGCGATGCTCGACGAGGCCGAGGGGAGGTTGCTCAAAGGCATCGCCCGCATCTCTGAGGCCTGCTTCGCCACGACGGGTCCCGCCACGGAACTCAAACGCCGGCGGCACCGCCTGATCCATCACCACGCGCCGTTATTCCACCTGCACGTCATCGCAGCGGCCAGGTTCGACCGCTGGCTGGCCGGCGTGGTGGCGACTCACCTAGAGGCGCACCCCGCGCAACGGCGGCTGTCCGGGGACATCACGGTAGAAGAGGAGGCCCGCCTCGCCGTGATCATGGTTTCCTCGGCAGTCCACTATCACGTCCGCTCGGCGATAGAGAACGACGTCGACGTGGCGCTGAGCGAGCACGTCGTAGAGCGGACCATCGACAGGATGGCCGAGATCCACAGGCAGGAACCATGACTTCCAGGGCAGCCCCGGTGACGATCAGCAGACGGCGGCTCTTCTTCGTGATGGTCGCGCTCTTCACGTCGATGCTGCTGGCGGCCCTCGACCAGACCATCTTCGGCACGGCGCTTCCCACCATCGTCGGCGAACTCGGCGGAGTCGATCTCATGCTCTGGGTCGCCACCGCCTACATCCTCGCCTCCACCTTGGTGATGCCGCTCTACGGCAAACTGGGCGACCTCATCGGGCACAAGGTACTCCTGCTGAGCGCCCTGGGCCTGTTCCTCGTCGGCTCGGTGCTGGGCGGGCTGGCCCCCAACATGACCGCCCTCATCGCCGCCCGCGGCATACAGGGCCTGGGTGGCGGCGGGCTGATGATCCTGTCCCAGTCGGTCATCGCCGACATCATGCCTCCCCGGCGCCGCGGGTTCTACATGGGCATCCTGATCGGGGCCTGGTCCTTCGCGTCGGTGCTCGGCCCGATACTGGGCGGTTGGTTCGCAGACACCATCGGCTGGAGATGGGCCTTCTGGTTCAACCTGCCCCTGGGCGTCCTGGCCATCATCTTCGTGGCTGCGTTCCTGAAGACGCCCGCCCACAAGAAGACCCGCCCCGCTCTCGATGGCTGGGGCATGGCCAGCATCGCGGTCTGTGCGACGGCTATAGTCCTGGCCACCTCCTTGGGCGGGACCATGTATTCCTGGGGTTCGGGCCTCATCCTGGGCCTCATAGGCCTGGCGGTAGTCGCGGGAGTCCTCTTCGTCCTCGTGGAGAGAAGGGCGGCCGAGCCCATCCTGCCGCTGCCACCTGTTCCGCGACCGCAACTTCAACCTGGCCACCATCGCCGGCCTGTTCTGCTCCGCCGCCTTCATCGGGGTGGTCATCTACGTGCCCACCTATCTGCAGATGGCCACCGGCATGAGCGCGATGGAGTCGGGGATGATCCTCGTGCCCATGTCCATCGGTATCCTTGGCGCGTCGATGGGCTCAGGGGTCCTGGCCAATCGGACCGGCCGGTACAAGTGGACGCCCGTGGCGGGAAGCCTGATCATCGCGATAAGCCTCTTCCTGCTCTCCACCATGACCCCTGACACCGCCGTGGCCCTGGTGTCGTTCTACCTGTTCCTCATGGGCGTGGGCATGGGGCTGTGTATGCAGACTCTGGTGCTCATCGTCCAGAATTCGTTCCCCATCACGCAGGTCGGCACGGCTACGGGCGCGCACAACTTCTTCCGCCAGATCGGATCGTCGCTGGGCTCGGCGATAGTCGGTACTCTGTTCACCAGCCGGCTTGTGGCACTGCTGGCCGAGAGATCTGGCCGGCTCGGGCGCAGGCGGGCCGGGAGCGATCGACCAGAACTCGCTCACCCCTGCAGCGGTCGCCCAGATGCCGGAACAGGTGAGGACCATCATCGTCTCCTCCTACAACGAAGCTCTGGCGCCCATCTATCTCTACCTCGTGCCCATTATGGTGGTGGGAATGGTCCTGCTCCTCTGGGTGAGGGAGAAGCCGCTGGCGCTCACCAACGAGGTGCCTGCCCCCGCGGCGGCGCAGCCGGGGATCGAACCGCTGGGCGATATCTAGCGCGGCTTCTACCCGGACGGGCTCTGTGCGCTCGAGGGCGCGGCCTTGGCCGGCTCCACGTGTACCACCACGTCGACGACTTGGGTGAACCGGCCACGCAGTTCGGTCTCCACGGCGTGAGCTATCGCATGGCCTCGTTCGACAGTGGTGTCGGACGCGACCAGGAGGTGAAGGTCCACGGACACCTGGTTCTCCGATCCGCGGGTTCGCACCGAGTGACACTCCACCACCCCGTCGATGCCGGCGGCGGCCGCCACCACCTCAGGCACCGACAGCCGTGCGGCGTCACTCAGCGTGCGTCCGACTCCCCGTAGGATCGAGAGCGCTGTGTAGGCGATGGCCACGGCCACCAGCAGGGCCACGACGCCGTCGGCCTTCTCAAACCCCAGCCAGACCAGGATAAGGCTGACGATCACGCCTGAGCTTACGAGCACGTCACTGAGGGTGTGGCGGGCATCGGCCCTCAAGACCTCGCTGCCCAACCGGCGACCTTCCCGCGACTCCCAGGTGGTCACGCCAAGATTCACGGCCAGAGTGCCGATCATGATAACGAAGGAGGCGACGGTAACCTCGACGTCACCGTTACCTCGCAGGCTGTCGATGGCTCCCCGGGCTACGGAGTAGCAGGCGATACCCAGCATGAGGGCGATGGCAGCAGCCGCGAAAGTCTCGAACTTGCCGTGCCCGTAAGGATGGCTTCGATCGGCGGGACGGGATGCGACCCACACGCCGATGAGGCCCACGACGTTCGAGGCTCCATCAAAGAGCGAATGGATGCCGTCCGCCTGCATGGCCACGGAGTTGCTGAACAGCCCATACAGAAGCTTGGCCAGCGCCACGGCGATGTTGAGGGCGAGTACGACCAACAGTACGCGCCGGATGTCTCGCTCGCGATGCTCGGGGACCGGCATTTGTCTTGTGGTGTCAACCATGAGTAGGAGGAGTCTACCGCACCAATGCGGAGGGCCCGCTCCATGTTGGAGCGGGCCCTCGCTGACCTGCCTGTAAGCCGGCGGGCGCCGGGCGCCAAATGCTAGCTCTTCAGAACCTTCGCGAGGACCTCTTCCTTAGTCAGCTTCTTGGTGCAGAAGAACCAATCGTGGCAGGTCATCTCTCCCTCTTTGCCCTCCACGCGGTCCTTCGCCACGCCGCAGGAGCCGGCGGTGGGCACGATCACGTCGTCGCCCGGCTGCCAGTCGGCGGGGATAGCCACACCGAACTCGTCGGCCGTCTTGAGGCCGATCACAACACGGTAGATCTCGTCGAAGTTCCGGCCCAGGCTCAGCGGGTAGTAGAGGATGGTGCGGATAACGCCCTTGGGGTCGATGAAGAAGACGGCCCGCACCGCTTTGGTGGTGGCCTCGCCCGGCTGGATCATGCCGTACTTGTGGGCTACTTCCATGGTGATGTCCTCGATCAGGGGGAACTTCACCTCGACATCGCACATGCCCTTGTACGTGATCTTCTCTTTGATGGTGCGCAGCCAGGCGATGTGACTGTACAGGCCGTCCACCGACAGGCCCACCAGCTTGCAGTCGGCCTGGGCGAACTTGTCTTCCAGACTTGCGAACGTCATGAACTCGGAAGTGCAGACAGGGGTGAAATCGGCGGGGTGGCTGAACAGGATGACCCAGCTCCCCTTGTAGTCTTTGGGAAAGTCGATCTCACCCTGCGTGGTCACCGCTTTGAAAGCCGGAGCCTTGTCGCCGATCCGTGGCATTGGTGTGTACTGCTCGTTGCCGGTCGCTTCCATGAATCTCTCCTGTTGTCTGGGTGGCCTGATCCTGTGTACACGTCGGGAGCTGCCGCCGAACGACCTCGTCTGCCGTTGCGGAGGCTATGTATATGCATTCGGCATCTACCCGCCGGCGCGGGGCGCCAAACGCAAGGTAGGGGCCGCGGGGAAGCGCCCAACGTTGGGCGCTTCCCCGCGGCCCCTACCTCTCTGGACCGGCCTCTTTGGGCGACCGCTACGAGTACTTGATCTCCTGGACCTCGGTGGTGATCTTGGCATCCGGGACATACTTGTTCGAAACGAGGAACTTCTCGTACGTCCATTTCGTACCGGCGAGCCACTGACCGCCGGCCGTGGGCATCCGCAGGCAGTTCGGCACCGGATGTATGACTGCGTCCTGCGCGGCCGGGTCCACCGGCAGGGAGAAGTCGACGGGGCCGTAGATGGTCTCCACCTTGGCGTCGACGATGGACTGGAGCAGGACTTCTTTGTCGTCCACGTTGCTGGTGTTCTTGAGAGCGGCGACGAACCACTCCATGAGGGAGTAGAAGATGATCTCTGCCGACCATTGCGTGCCCGTGTCGGTCTCGTAGGCGTCGGCGAGTTCCTTGCAGGTCTGCCCGGTGAGAGAGCTCTTGTACGGGTAATCCGGGTGCCAGCTGATCTCGGTGGTCAGCCCGATGACACTGTCACCGATGGCGTTCGCCGTCTCGGCGAAGTTGAGAGCCTGGCCCATCGTGCAGATCTTGGGGTTGTAGCCCTGCTGGATGGCCTGGCTCCAGAAGTTCGTGAAGTCGCCTGGGGCGGCCGCACCCGAGCAGATCTCCGCGCCGAACTTCTTGAACTCGCTGATCTGCTGCGTATAGTCCTCTGCTCCAGGTTGGTACAACCCGGGCATCGTGAAGGTGTATCCCGCCTGCTCGAAGTAGAAGGGACCGCCCGTCTTCGCGTCCGACCACGCCTGCCCGTCGGTGCCGTTGCTGTAGAGCAGTCCCGCCTTCTTGTTGGTCGGGATCTTGTCCCACATGTCGGTGAAGCAGCCGACCATGGCCTCGATGCCCACGCATAGAGCGTATGCCCACTTGAAGGGGTTGTTGTCGGGCGTGCCGCCCCTGGCGAAGTAGAACGCCTGCCATGGGCCCTGGATCATCTCGCCGGGAGTACCCATAGCCTCACACACGTCGGCGGCCGGGTTCATGGTATCCGGGGCCCCGCCGGCGAATATCACGTCCGCTTTGGTGTTCTGAATCAGGTCGCCGGTCACCTGAGCACACCGGTTGGTATCTGATTGGGTGTCCTCGACGTACGTCTTGATGGGATGGTTCTTGCCGTCACCGCAGACGACACCCTCGGCCAGATTCGTGGTCCACTGTTCGTGCACCCAGTCGAATGGGCCCGCGAACGCCGCCAGAGGGCCGGTCTTGGGGACAACGATGCCTACCTTGATCTCCCTTCCGACCTCCGCGGAGGCGGAGACGGTCGTGGTCGCACCCGCGGTGGTGGTGGTTGCCTCCCCCGCCGTGGTGGTGGGAGCGGCGGTGGTATCCGCACCGGCAGTGGTCGTCGTCTCTTCGTCCCCGCCGCATGCGGCGACAAGCCCGCCCAACCCACCCGCAACGCCGATGGTCGCGCCGGCTACCCCGGCGAGCTTGAGGAATTCCCTGCGGCTTACGGTTCTCTCTTCTGACATCTGTCACCCCTCCGTCGTGTTACCACGTATCAGACTTCGTATACGAAGTCGTTTCACTCTATACCGCGCGACGATGACAAAGTCAATAGCAGGACGGGTATCTGCCCTCCGCACCTGCGTTACGTGGTATATGTGTTGAGTGGCTCATCCTTGGGGTGGGCGGCGACGTTGCCGATACTCCTGGGGACCGCTACGCCGTGGTCGTTCAGCCTACGATCCTGCAGGGGATGTTCGCGAGGGACCGATGAAGAGCCGTTGCACGGGAGCGACACGCCGAATAAGCATCACGAGGGGAACGGTCCTCGGATTGGCGGTGATCGCGATGATAGCGCTCACTTCCGTCCTCGTCTGGGGATGCGGAGAGAGCGCGTCTCAGCCGCAGGACCCCACTGCAGGTCCGACGCAGCCGGTTGCCACCGAGTCCAGCGGGACTGCGTCCGGTGCGGCCGAGCCCGTCGTCACCACGCCGGACGCCCGATCCGACCGCTCGTCAGTACACGAGAGGGTCATGGCCGAACACCGCCTCAGGATGGCGGCCGCGGCTGAGGCGGCTGCCGCGGCCGAGGCCGGGGAGAACGCGGACGGCCTCGCCACGACCACCTCGCTAAGCCCGTCTCAGTCCGCTTCTTCGTCCGCCTCTGCCGCCGCCGAGCCGCAGAGCACCACCGCAGTCGTCCTCACCGGCGGGCAGACGCCGCTCACGGGGGTCTGGAGCGGAACGGCGGAGACGCTGGCCTCCTTCCTTCTTCGGTCATCTCCCTCGCCCCGCTTCACGGTGCCCACCTCGGTCCTGGCCGGCTACTACGTGCGCTACTGTGCCGAGGCGGGACTGCGCGCCGACCTGCTGTGGGCGCAGATGCTCCACGAGACCGGCTACGGTATGTACGGGGGTGACGTGCATCCCGAGCAGAACAACTTCGCGGGCGTCGGAGCCACGGGCGGCGGCGAACCAGGCACGACCTTCCTGACCGCTGAGGCAGGGGTCATGGCCCAAGTGGCCCACATGGTGGCCTACGTCTACGCCTCGAGCCCCGTATCGTGGGCCAACGCGAACACCGACCCGCGGTTCGACTTCGTCAGCCCTCGCGGCGTGGCGTCCGTCCTCGCCGACCTCAATGGAAGATGGGCCGTCCCCGGCCCCACGTACGGAGAGAGCATCGAGGCCATCGTCCGGGCCATCAACGCCGAATAACACCGCGGAGGCCGCTTCCTACAGATCGGAGTCACATGGATCCGGTAGTGCTTCGCCCGCTTGAGCCATCCGACCTGCCCACGGTGACGGAGCTGTTCGACGCCACGCTGGGCTCCGGTTTCTGGAGTCTCGACGCCGGATCCCGCGAATACTGCCGGGTTGCCGCGATCGACAGCGTCCTCATCGGTGCCGCCGCGGCCGCGCTGATCGATCGTCTTGGCGAAGCTGCCGATCTTCGGGGACCTGTAGGGCTCATACGCCTGGTGGCCGTGCACGAGGCAGCACGACGCAGGGGCGTGGCAACCCGCCTGGTGGAATCTCTTGAGCCGACTCTGCGTCGACGCGGGCGCGTCTTCACTCGCGTCCTTCGCTTGGGTCCGCGGGGACTCGGGAATCTGCCCTCTCTCCGGGGTGCTCACGAGCTTGGGATTCGAAAGACTGCGACGTCTCGACTCGTTCTATGCGGACGAGGGCGACACTCCCTGTCCGGCGTGCCACCGCGTACCGTGCGTGTGCTCGGCGGATCTATACGTCATGGAGTGTTGTCAGCAGTGAAGATGGCAACTCGGAGCGACGTCGCCACCGCCGAGCAAACGTCCGGGCATCCAAAGCCGGCCTACTGGGTACACATCCGCGCATGGACAGCGCCTCGACGGCTCCACTGACATCATGAGAGGAGCGCAACGAACATGACAGGCCCAATCGATGCGATCCTAGCCTTCCACAATGCGTTCCGAGTAGACATGGCCGCCATCGACGCGGCGGCACTAGCCCTGGCCCGTGGCCAGCGGGAGCAGGCGGCGACTGTCGAGCGCTTCCGGTTCTTCAACGAGGCACTCGTCTGGCACGCCACCGGGGAGGAACTGGTCATCTTTCCCGCCCTGGAAGCGGTGGCGCCGTCGGTGGCGGAGGCGTACCTGAGAGACCATCGAGGCCTGGATGCCGCGTACGATGCCTTGAGCAGGGCTGTTTCGGCGGACGACTCGCTGGAGACGGCACGGGCCACCGCCGCCTTCAAGTTCCACCTCGACCTCCACCTGGACAAGGAGGACTCGCACCTCTATCGCCTGGTACGGGAACGTATCTCCCCGGAGGATCAGGTCAAGGCAGTCGGCACGATGGCCAGTCTCAGTCCCCGGGAGCGCTTCCCAGAATTGATCGCGTGGATCTTCCCCCTCTTGGGTCAGGATGACCGCGAGAACATCACCCGCGTCTGGCACATGCTGATGCCGGCAGAGGTTTTCGCGGGAGTCCGACCACTCATTCAGAAGGCGGTCGGCGACGGCTGGGGGGAGCTGACTCAGCGTATCCCGGAACTGTCTCGGTGAGGCGCATTGTCCACGAAGACTCTCGAATGCAGTACAGATCGATGCCCAGCTCCGAAGAACGACTCTCGGTTCTCGGTTTCGGCTGCATGCGCCTACCTACCCGCGTTGGAGGACAAGCCTCAAGCCTGATCGACAAGGACGCCGCTCTGCGGCAGATCACGATGGCGATCGAGGGCGGGGTGAACTACCTGGACACCGCGGCCACCTACCACCTGGGCGCCTCGGAGACGTTCCTCGGCAAGTACGTCCTGAGCGCCGGCTACCGAGACAGGGTCAACATCGCCACAAAGCTCCCGTGCATGACCATCCGGAAGAAGGAAGCCATCCCGGAGACCTTCCGCAAGCAACTCGAGAAGCTTCAGGTCGACGTGATCGACTACTATCTGCTGCACTCGCTCGACGGCGGCACCTGGGACCGGATGGTGTCGTACGGCGTCATCGACTTCATGGACTCGATAAGAGCGAGCGGGGAGATCCGCAAGATGGGTTTCTCCTTCCACGGCAGGAAGGATGACTTCATGCGCATCGCCGACGGGTACGACTGGGACTTCGCCCAGGTGCAGTTCAACATGGTCGACGAGCAGTTCCAGGCGGGCATCGAAGGTATTCGGCATGCCCACCGCAAGGGCATGGGGATCATCGTGATGGAACCCCTGCGCGGCGGCTCCCTGGTGGGTAAGATCCCGGCCGAGGTCCAGAAGATCTACGACACGGCCGAGATCAAGAGATCGCCGGTAGACTGGGCACTGCGCTGGATTCTCAACCATCCGGAAGTCACGCTGCTTCTCTCGGGGATGAACCGGGACGAGCACGTTCGGCAGAATCTCGAGATCGTGTCCGACTCGTTGCCGGGGGGCATGACCGCTCAGGAAGAGCAGATAGTCGCGCGCGTGCGCGCCGCCTACAACGAGGTTCTTCAGGTGAGGTGCACGGCCTGCGCCTACTGCATGCCCTGCCCGGGCGGCATCGACATCCCCGCTGCGTTCAAGAATCTCAACAATTACCACATGTTCTCCAAGTGGGGCGCGCGAGTGGGCCACTCCATGTTTCTGGGGGTACAGACGCAGGACGGCAAACCGCACTGGACCACCGACTGCACAGATTGCGGAAAGTGCGAGGAAAGGTGTCCGCAGAGCATCCCCGTGCGCACGGTTTTCGAGCGCGTGCAGAAGGACCTCGAGGGACCACTGGTCAAGATGATGGCGGTCGGTGGCAGGACCGTCCTCAACAGAGGGAAGAAGGACGAAGAGCGCGACTCGTAGGTCAGAGCAGCGCCATCCGAACGACATGGGTACACTGCTGGGGTCGCTGCCGGTCATCTCGGAGCGTTCCTCAAGAACTGACGGCCCGATGAGCTAGGAGACACATGAGCCGACGGGACGAATACCTCAGCGAGCTTCGGGAGACTTCCGACGAAGTCGCCTTCCTGCGTATCCATTCAGGACTCCCGGGGCCCCGAGCGAATCTGGAGTTGGTGCAGGCAGCAGCCGACGCCGGTGAAGAGAACGCCTTCCGAGAATGGATCGAGCTTGGCTCAGGCGACGACCCTACGGACGAGTTCCTCGCTGTGTGTGGTGTCGTCGGCTTGGGCCGCTTGGTGGCCGAGGGGCGCGCCGACCTCGTGGAAAAGTTGCGTATGCACGCGTCGGATCCCCGTTGGCGAGTCCGCGAAGCGGTGGCGATGGCCCTCCAGCGCGTGGGTGACGCGGACACCGCCGCGCTGTTTAACATCGTCCAGACCTGGGTGGAGGACAGAGCTTACGTACAACGCGCGGCTATCGCCGCGGTGGCCGAGCCCAGGCTCCTCAAGTCCGGCTCCGCAGGCAAGACCGCCATCGACCTCGTCGACCGGGTCACCGTGAACCTGACGCACATGCCCGAGCGTCGTTCGGACGAGTTCCGGACCCTTCGCCGGGGCCTCGCTTACTGCTGGAGCGTCGTGGTCGCGGGTGATCCTGACTACGGATGGCCGCGCATGGAGAACTGGGTCGAGTCCGCGGACCCCGATGTGCGTTGGCTCATGAGTCAGAACCTGAAGAAGGCCCGCCTCGCGCGTCTCGATCCGTCCGCGGTCGAGAGGCTGACCAACAAGCTGCTTTACCCCTAGCGCCGACGGACCGTGGGCCCCGCCGGGAGGTCGGACGGTGTTCTATACTCGGCGAAAAGGCATGATCCTCCGCCCCAAGGCTCGAGTCACAAGGATCGGTAGGTGACCTCGCCTACCAGATGACCTACCGCCTGACCGACATCTACAACAACAAGTACTGGACGCCGTCGGTCAGCGACTGAGGAGGTCGAACAGGCCGCTCAGCCGCGACCGGTCCGCTTGTGGTGACGGAGACGCGTGTCGGCCTTCGCTGCCGCCGACTGTGCCTCACCCATGAGCTTGTGATAGCTGGCCAGGCGCTCGGGCGGCAGCGTCCCTGATTCGACGGCGGCCCGGACCGCGCACCCCGGTTCGTCGTGATGCGTGCAGTCGCGAAAACGGCACGACAGGGAGAAGCGCGCTATCTCCGGGAAGACCGACGCGATGCCCTCCTCCGACCCGGTCAGGCCGAACGCCCTGAGCCCCGGAGTGTCGATGAGCAGGCCCCCGCCCGGCATCTGGATCAGCTCGCGCGAAACGGTCGTGTGCATGCCGCGCCCGTCGCTCAGACGCACCTCGCGCGTTGCCTGCCGCTGCTCGCCGAGGAGCGAGTTGATGAGCGTGGACTTTCCGGCGCCCGAAGGGCCGACAAGAACCGCGGTGCGATGATCCGTGATGTACTCCAGGATCAGTTGGATGCCGTCACCGGAAAGTGCGTTGGTGACGATCACGTCCGCCCCGAGCGCAACCGCCTCAACGGCCGCGCGTGCGTCCTCCGGGTCGGCGGAGAGGTCTGCCTTCGTCAGTACGACCATGGGGACGGCTCCCGAGTCCCATGCCACCGAGAGCTCGCGCTCGATGCGGCGAAGGTTGGGCGGTTCGCCGATGGGGTGAACCACCAGTACGGTGTCGATATTGGCAGCCAGCACCTGCACTTCGGAGGTCCCGGAGGGATCGCTGCGCGTGATGGCGCTCGTGCGCTCAAGTACTGCCTCTATGAGCGACGTGTCGGTGCCTTCGGAGACGCGCACCGCCACCCAGTCACCGACAGCGGGCAGATCCGCCGCACCGCCGGCCGTCTTCGACAGGCGGGCAGAGACCTTGGCACGAACGACGCCACCCGGCGCCGCTACCAGGAAGCTGCCGCGGTCTCCGCGGATCACGCGGGCAGGCGCAAGACCCTCCGCGGCATAGGGTTCGAAGAGTGTCTCCCAGCGTGGCGAATAGCCGAGCGCCGTCAATTCATCCGATGGAGTCACTTTGCCCCCTACTGGATTGCCGCATGAGACATAGACTCCGCCTCGGCTGCTAGATCTGTTTGAGTGCCGCTTCCAGGTCCTGCAAGGTGTCGGCCGCCTCAGGCGACACAAAGGCCACGTCCTTGCCCGCTTCGAAACCGGCGGGGGTGGGAAGGAAGGAGCGGGCTCGCCTCTTCCGGTCGGTACCGCCGGAGAGCTCATATCCCAAGATCCTCCCGCTCTTCTCGTCGAAGTAGAAGGCCTCGAACTTGCCCAGATCCAGCCCGTCGGTAGTGCGGACGCGGACTCCCGCGAGCACGTTGCCGCGATCGAACACGTCTTTCATATCCGGGATCTCCGAAGCCTTGACCACGCTGGTCTTCGAATCGATGACGAGGGAGTCCTCGCCTACGCTGAGGACCGCGGGCCACCGAACGACGTGGGCGTCGCTGAACCATCCTTTCTCGTCGACCAGCACTCCCAGGACCTGGCTGCCCGTTTGGTCGACGACCAGATCCTGGACTTTCCCCACCTCCTCCCCAGCGTCGCGGGTTATCAGCCGACGATGGATGAGTTCGCTACCCTTCAACATGACATCTCGCCTCCCGCGACTAGATTATGCCTTCCAGGAAGAGGACCACTACCACGGCGATCACCACCACGACGAGCGCGGCGAGCGCCCACCAGATTCCGTTTTCCCCGGCGATTACTCATCCTCGGCATGCCTGTCTCACCTTCCCCTCGTATCCTTGGCCGCGTCCCCGTCTTCCTCGTTCCAGCGCCGTCGCGTAGCCCACCCTGCTCTTGCGACCGCCAGACATGTACCCCCTAGCGCCACATGGCATTCCAGAGGATCTGCGCCACCTCCCCGCGACTGGCAGTAGCCCAGGCGTTCCAGCTGGAGCCGCCGCGAGCAAGATTCAATCCTACTACGGCGGAGAGGCGGAAACGAAGGTCTATGTCAGGTCGGCGGCCACCCTTATCAGGTCCACCAGAGCCGCGCCGCCGTCGCGGCCTTGCAGGACCCGCTGCTCGCGCGCCCACCCTTCCGACATCTACCCGGCGGAAGGAGGCTGCCATGTTGTTCGTGGCGATAGGCAACGTACGCGCGGGCGCTCGTGTCGATGGACGCTCCGGTCCACGCGTGATTGACCGCGGCAGGAAAAGGGAAGAGTACAGCCCAGCCGGAGTCGCCTGATGTCCATCAAGTATCATGGTCACGCTGGTCACCGTTCCCCACACACGAGGAGGTCAAGAATGAGCGAAGATACACCGGTACTCGACACCATTGCCATTATGACTGCGGCGTCGATCGAGAACACCAGCCTGGGCGCCCGCGAGTTGATGCTCGCCCGGATCGCGGCTCTGGCGGCAATGGGCGCGCCCGCCGCGTCCTACCTGGCCAACATCGGCGCGGCTGCCGACTCAGGGGTGACTCTAGAGGATGCCCGCGGCGTCCTCACAGCGGTCGCCCCGATCATCGGCTCGCCCCGGACCGTCACCGCGGCGGCCAACATCTCCAGAGCCCTGGGGTTCGTGATACTGGCGATCGAAGAGGAACTCCTCGCGGAACTCGAGGAGGAATCAGACTGAGCTGATCCTGCAGGTCGGCCGCCGGCGTGCCCGGCGGCCGACCTGGCTCACCGTCGTCACTGCGGCTCGGCGCCTGAAGCCGGCCCCTACCTCAATCCGCCGCAGCCAGGGAGAAGCCGAGCGCTTGCTCGAGAGTGGTCCGAGCCGGCGTCCCTCGTTCCCAGGCCGCGGCTATGGTGGCTACCGCCCCGACGGACTTCCAAGCCTTACCATCCTCCAGTGCTAGTGCAAGCTCGTGCACGCCCTCGGCCAGGTCTTTCAGTGAGGCGAGGTATTCGGCGTGGGCGGAGGACAGCTCCGGCGGCGGCTGGATGTCTTCGAGGTCGCTCACCATATCGCCCAGGGACTCGTCCAGGTCCTTGGCGGCCTGAATCTCCTGTTGTGATGGGGTGTTGAGAATCTGCATCTTGCTGATCACAGCGTAGCCTGCCGCAAGGTCTGCAGCGTAGGTGTTCTTCCATGCCCTCATCTCCACCTTGTAGGTCTCGAGGAGACTCAGAGTAGTCGAGGTGGTCGAGGTCGTGGAGGTGGTGGTAGTGGACGCGGTGGTCGTGGTCGGGATCGTGGTGGTGGTCGATGCCCCGGCGGTCACCGAGGTGCTCGTGGAGGTCGATCCGATGGAACAGGACCATTCCCCACAGCCGGCCACGGCAAGGGCCACCAGGAGCAAGACGACCGCCGTCCATGCACCTCTGAGTCTCCGGTCCACGCCTGTCATGCCCCCGCCTTTCCCCAAGTACGCGCGATGATGTGTCAGCCGCCGCCCGGCGCTCTCAGACGTTCTGCGTCGCCGACCGCAGGTACACTCTACCTGAACGGAAGTGCGATCCGACGCCGCCTACCGCTTCGGTTTCTGGATCGCCATCGTCACCATCGCTGCTCGTCCTGGCGGACCTCGGCGGCCAGATCGAGAGTGCGGATACTCACATCATCCAGAAGTTCGCGGATTTTGGCGAGCCGTTGCTTGAACCCCTCACTCGCGCGCCACTCTTCGATGACCTGCGCGTCGGGCCATTCCGCGACGCTGATGAAATGGGTGGGGTCCTCCTTGTTCCGCAGCAGCTTGCCCCATCCCGGGGCAAATTCATCGCTGCTCCAGCCGGCGAGCTCCCGCCACGCATCCACGAACTCCTGCTCGTGGCCTGGCTTCGCGTGCCAATCCCCAGATGTATATACGGCCATCACGCGCCTCCTCCCGTAGAGTAGTCTGTTTCTCGCTGATTCCCGCAATCGGCGCCGGGTAACCGTCACTCAGGCCGCCGAGGGGCGCCACGCAAGCGGTGCTGGAGGTTCGGGTCCGCCCCAGACGAAGAAAGCCCGGCCCATGATGGGCCGGGCTTCTGTCTGTGCACCTAATGATTCCGGGTACCGCCCGGACGGGTCACGCTGTTGCCGGCTCGTCCTTCCGCTTCGCCAGCACGGTCCACACTCCGACAAGCACGAAAGCGATGCCTGTCAGAAGCATGCTCACGCCGGCAACGATGGCAACGGTCACGAGACCGAACGAGTTCACGGCCAGATACAAGTAGTTCTCAAGGTTGAGCGCCTGGCCGTAGGTCAGATGCTCCGGGTTCGTCGGGTCGAATCTTCCGCCCCCAAGCACCTCACTGTACAGGCCCATCTCGTGGCGGTGCTCCCTGACCAGGTCACCGGCCGCCTGGGCTTCGGCCGAGGTATCCACGAACTCGCCGGCTGCGACCTGCTCGTCGGTCAACTCGAGCGTAATCTGTTCCCTGTCCATCGCGCTCTGGATGTAGCTCTGCTTGCTCGCTCCGATGGAGATGAACGTTACACCGAGGGCCATGTTCACCACCCCCAGGACGATCACTACGATTGCCAGGATCTTCTTCAGACTCATGATGCCCCACCCCTTTGCTGTTGCGGCTTCAGTACCAACCCTCTGGTGATCCAGAGCGGCTACCACAAGCCCCCCTCCCTCGGTCGAGCCGCAAGACGTGAACAAAGCCCGCCCGGCCAGATAGATAGAGGGTGGCCGGATCTGCATCACGATTTATACCTGACTAAGTTGCTCATGTCAAGTATGGTGATTGTCTTATTATGCTCCAGGTGGTATGCTACTCGAAGCAGGCGCTACCCTGTTCATCGAAGAGGACGGAGTCCACAGACGTGTTGGCGATTTCCACCAAGGGACGTTATTCGGTCAGAATACTGACGCTGATGGCTTCACGGTCCAAGGGCGTCATGTTCACGAAGCACGAGATCGCAGAGGCGGAGAGGATCTCTCCCGCCTACGTTCAGCAGCTCATGATGACGCTGAGGGCCGCAGGGTTCGTCAACAGTCACAGGGGCAAGGTCGGCGGCTTCACCCTCGCTCGCGATCCGGCGTCGATCACAGTCGCCGACGTCCTGCGGGCCTGCGAAGGTCAGATAGCACTCGCGCCCTGCCTGGGTGGCGAGGAGTGCGAACGCGAGCCGGGATGCCCCACCATGGCACTGTGGCAGAGCGCGACCAAGCTGCTCAACGATCTCTTCGGCGGCACCACCATCGCCGATCTGGTCGGCGAAGACGCCGACGCCTGCCTCGGCTCCGGCTGATCAGCCGGACTCAGGGCCCGATCGATCCCCGGGCCGGCAGCCCGATCAGCCCTCCGGGCCGGCTCGTTTGTCAGGGGCCCCGCGATCACCTCGCCGCACCACTCGCCTCTTCACCCGGTCCCAGATCTCCAGCAGGCCGCCGGGGAAGAGCAGGACGATAAGGATGAACAGTACGCCGAAGATCACCTGATGCACGTCGGTGAGGTTGGCTGCCAGGCGCTCCCGGACCACGATGAAGAAGGCCGCGCCGACCACCGGTCCCAGAACCGTGCCCAGGCCGCCGATGTAGGCGATCATGAGTGCCTCGAAGGTCCAGGTGGGGAAGAAGGGTGCCTCAGGGTAGTAGCTGATCTGTTTGAAGGCGAAGACGGCTCCGGCGAAGCCCATGAAGAGACTGCTGAGAGCCAAGTGCGAGCAGCTTGTGGCGAAGGATGTGCACCCCGGACGCCTGGGCGGCCTGCTCGTCCTCCCGTACCCCCAGAATACCGAGACTCCACCGAGAGCGCAGAAGCATGTACGCGGTCCCCGTCGTGGCAAGGGCCAGAGCGAAGGCCACGTAGTAGGTGAGGGGCAGGTTGTAGTTGGCTATCATTTCGCCGGACATCGTCGAGATGAAGGGCTGGTTCTGGCCGACGGTGATCCTCATGACCTCCGCTACGGCCAACGTGCCGATGGCGAAGTAGGCCCCATGCAGGCGAAAGGTGGGAACGCCGATGATCATGGCGAAGGCCACCGCCGCCAGTCCGCCCACGATGAGAGCCACGATGAAGGGCAGGCCGCTGAACCACAGCGTGCGCGTCACCAGGGCGCCTATTCCGAAGAAGGCGGCGTGCCCCAGACTCGTCTGTCCGGCGAAACCCCCCAGCATGTTCCAGCTCTGTCCCATGGCGATGCCCAGACAGATGAGGTAGAACAGGTTCCAGATGTTGTCCTTTCCCATCGTCTGGGGGAAGAGCACGGCGAAGAGCAGGACGACCACGATCGCCGCCGGGTTGACCCATCGCCGCCACGACTTTAGAAGAAGATGAGTGAGAGGTGTCTGCGCTCATCATTTCCTCACGAACAGGCCCTGCGGGCGAAGAATCAGCACGAGGAGGAAGATGACCAGTCCGGCCACTTCCTTGTAGGTCTGGGCCAGATAGGCCCCAGCCATAGCCTCCACGACCCCCAGAAGTATCCCGGCGGGCAGAGCTCCCAGGATACTGCCGGTGCCGGCCAGGACGATCACGATCATGGCCTTGAGGGTCCAGGTCATCCCGATGGCGGGAGAGAGAGCATACGTGAAGGTGACGAACTGACCGGCGATTCCGGCCAGAGAGGCCCCGAGGGCGAACGTGAACATGTAGACGCGATTGATGTTGATCCCGGCCAGCTCGGCGGACTCATAGTCCTCCGCAGTCGCGAGGATGGCCTTGCCGGGATAGGTCTTGCGAAGGAAGAAGTGCAGGGCCAGCGTGACGACCAGCACGATCGCGAGCGTCGCCAGACGCGTATAGGGCAACAGAACGCCCGCGATGTTGAACCCTTCCCCCGCATAGCTCACCTGCACCGAACGCTCATCGCCCGTGAACAGCGCCAGCGCGAGGTTCTGCAGCACGAGCGTGAGGCCAAAGCTCACCAGCAGGGAGTTCTTGAGCTTCTCCTCTCCCTGAAGCCGGACGATGTGCCGGTACACCAACCGGTCGAGTATCAACCCGATTATGAACAGCGCGACGATGACCAGGGGCAGGGAGACAAAAGGATCGAGCCCCATGACCGAGAAGGCCCAGAAGCCCACGTAGCCACCGAGCATGACCAGTTCGCCGTGGGCGATGTTGAGGATCTTGAGCACGCCGAAGACCAGGGCCAGCCCCATGGCGGCCACGCCGTAGATCGCGCCGGAGAAGATGCCGAAGACCAGTGTCTGTATGAAGGTCTGGCCGCTCACCGGATCAACCCGCCGGGGTCGGGCAGATGCCCAAGTAGGCTTCCTGGACTCGGTTGTCGCGCAGGAGTTCCTCTCCCAGACCCGTACCGACGATCCTTCCCTGCTCGAGGATATAGGCGCGGTCGGCGAGTTCGAGCGCCTGCATCGCGTTCTGTTCTACCAGGAATATGGTCACCCCCTGCTCATCCTTCATCCGTTGAACGGTCTCGAAGATGTTCTCCACGATGAGCGGACCCAGCCCGAGAGACGGTTCGTCGAGCATGAGCAATTTCGGCACTCCCATGAGGGCGCGCCCGATAGCCAGCATCTGCTGTTGCCCCCCGCTCATGGTGTTGGCGCGCTGTGCTTTGCGCTCGTTCAGCAGGGGAAACAACTCGTAGACGAGCTTGAGCGTTTCCGCGCGCTTGACTCTCGCGCGCTTGGAGTACGCCCCCAGCTCCAGGTTGTCGAGGACGGTGAGCCCGCCAAAGAGCCGGCGCCCCTCGGGGACCAGGATGACCCCCTCATCGACGATGCGATAGGCGTGGAGTGCGTCCAGGGCCTTGTCCCCCAGATGGATGGAGCCGGCCTTGAGGGGCTGAAGCCCGGCTACGGCCCGCATGAGCGTCGTCTTGCCGGCGCCGTTCGGCCCGATGAGCGCGACTATCTCGCCCTCCCGGACGTCCAGGGACACACCCCACAGCGCCTGGATATCGCCGTAGGCGACGTCTATGCCACGTACTTCAAGAAAATCAGCCACGGAGAGACTTCCCAAGATAGGCTTCGATCACCTGTTCGTTGCAGGAGATCTGGTCAGGCGTGCCCTCGGCGATCAATTCACCCGCGGTGAGCACGACGATGCGATCGGCCATCCCAAAAACCGCCTTGACCAGGTGCTCGACCATGATGATGGTGATGCCCGTGTCGCGGATGCGTTGGATGAGCGCCATCGAGGCCAAGACCTCGGAGGGATTGAGACCGGCGAGCAACTCGTCCAGCAGGAGCAGCTTTGGCTTGGCGGCCAAGGCCCGAGCCAGCTCGAGCCGTTTTCTGTCCACTAGGGTCAGGCTCTTGGCCTTCTCAGAAGCCCGCGACGCCGAGGCCGACGCTCTCGAGCGTCTCGACCACCTCTCTCTGCGCCCCGGACCTGCTCCTCGTCGGATTGCGTCCGTATGCCCTCCCCATGGCCGCATTGTCCAGGACCGACAGTTCGGGGAAGATCCGAACCAGTTGGAAGGTGCGGGCGATACCCATCCAACAACGAGCGTGCGGCGCGACGGAGGTGATGTCCTTCTCATCGAAGAAGATCTTGCCCTGGGTAGGCGGATAGACACCCGTGATGAGATTGAACAGGGTGGTCTTGCCCGCGCCGTTCGGACCGATCAAGCCGAGGATCTCGCCTTCCTGCACTTTCACGGAGACGTTATGGACGGCCATCAGGCCCTTGAACGCTTTCGTCACATCTTCGAGGCTAAGAAGCAAAGTCATCCCTCCACGACAGCACGTGCACGATCAGGGAGTCTGGGGGTCACGCCCAAGGCGTGACCCCCACCAGAAAGCGTCTCAGACTACCTCTCGCTCCAAGGGAGCGCGGGATAGATGGGCGGAACAAGCGCGACGTCCTCGGGGAACACCAGAGCCTGTTTCCCACCCTGCCATTGGTTGACGGGGTCCAGGACGTTGGAGGTACCGTCTTCTTTGAACTGCACGCCGGGGCCGACCATGGTGTCCAGATTGGTCGCGGCGATGGCGTCGCGGATGGCGTCGCTATCCACGCTCGCGGCGCGAGTGATGGAGTCGGCGAGAATCTCCACGCACGCGTATGCGGGACCGGTCAGGGCGACGGCGGGACTACCGAACTCCGCCATATGGCGTTCGGTCATCTCTTTCACACCGGGGTAGGGCAGGCCTGGGTTCCAGCCGGGCAGCAGGAAGACTCCATCGCTGTCGGTTCCCAGGTTCTCACCGAAGGTCGGCGGGTCCGGAGCGCGGATCAGGAAGTAGACCTTGGCGTTCCAGTCGAGTTCCTTGATCTGCTTCATCATGGCCAAGCCGTCCGGAGAGTTGGGCAGAGCCAACAGGGCTTCGGCGCCGGCGTCTTTGGCCGGGAGGATGAGCGAGGAGTAGTCGGTCGTGCCTGGGGCGTACTCGGACACCGTGAGCTCGTAGCCGCCGCGGGCGTCGGCTTCCGCCTGCCACAACTCGACCATCTCAGCACCCCAGTCGGTCTTCTCCGCGAAGATGGCTATCTTCGCAGGCTTGGGATCGAAGGAGTCGAGCAGGTCGAAGGTGATCTTCGCGTGGTCAGGAGATTTCGGGAAGGGCGAGAAGAGGTACTTGAAGCCCTGCTCGTGCACAGACTGCAGAGCGAAGGCGATCCCCAGATACGGGATCTGGTTCTTCTCGGCGATACCGGCCGCGGCCGCGTGCAGGTCGCTCCCCGCTCCGCCCAGGTAGGCCACCACGCCATTGGAGGCCTGAGTCTCCAGCTGCTGGACGGTCTTGGTGGGATCGGATTCGTCGTCGAGGACGATCAGCTCGATGGGGAGCTTGGTGCCGCCCACATCGACGCCGCCGGCGTCGTTGATGTCCTTCACGGCAAGCTCATAGCCGTTCTTGACCTGGGAGCCCAGACCCGAGTACTTGCCGGTAAGAGGGATGACCGCCCCGACCTTGATGGTCTCGGGAAGAGGAGCGGCAGCCTCGGTCGTTTCGGTGGGTGCCGCAGTCGTCTCGGTGGGTGCCGCTGTAGTCTCGGTGGGTGCCGCCGTGGTAGCGGGTCCTGCGGTGGTGGTCGTCTCCGTCTCCCTCGCCGCAAGCAGCAGCATAGGCGCCCATGGCGACCAGCAGGGTCAACAGCAGAAGTAGCAGTAGGATCCGCGATGTACCGGTTCGTAGTGGCCTGTGCGATCTTCCATTCATGCTAAACGCCCCTCCAACTAGAACTGTGTGCCACACGGGGAATAGCTCAGGAGAAAACGCGTGCTGATCAGACTTGAGGATCGGCCTTAAGCAGATTCATGCAAGCACATGCTCCTTTCTAAAAGAGAGCGCCGGTTCTCCTTTGAGTGTCACCCTACAAGAAACGGGGGGCGGAGTCAAGCACCGTTCTGACAATTCATGACACCCGGCTCCCGGTGCACCCTTTCTGACCCTCTATGGTGCTTTCCACCTTCCTCTTGTATCGTAGAATGCCAGTGGACGTGTGCGCACGATCGTCTCGCCCTTGTCGAAAAGTCTCATCCCGTCGAGCAAGAGCGTAAGGGGGAAGTGCTCATGACTTCGGACGAAGCAACACCTCCAGCCCTGCCGGGCGATTCCGCTTTGCCGGAGCCCCTGGGCGGAACGAGCAGCGAGATGACGCCGTCCTCGCCCGAGTTCAGCCTGGATACCGAAGGGACAGGACGCGCCCGCCAACTCATCGGCAGCCCCACCGGCCTGCTCCTCGCCCTCGCGGGCGTCGTCATCACCATCTACGGCATGCGCTACGCGGCCGATATCCTCAACCCCATATTCCTCTCCATGTTCCTGGTGATGGGGCTGAGTCCGTTCATACATTGGCTCCGCCGCAAAGGGCTGCCGCCCTGGGCCACGCTGGTCGTCGTTCTCATCTTGTTCGTGGCCGTCGTTCTCCTGTTCTTGGTTATCGCGGCCGGTTCCTTGACCCAGTTGGACGAGAAGATCCCGGTCTACCAGGAGAACCTGAGCGCGATGACGGCCGACATACAGGCCTGGTTCTCCGACCACGGCATCGACATCAGTGGCCTCACTTCCGGTGCAGCCAGTCCCGAGAACGTCATGGATTTCTTCGGCTCTCTCATACAGGGCGCCATCAGCGCGCTCACCAGCATAGGGCTGATGATCTTCATCGTGCTCTTCATGGTCTCCGAAGCCTTCTCCTTCCCCCGGAAACTGACCGACAAGGTCAAGATGGCCCCCAATTTCCGACAGTCTCTCGACAACTTCAGCATCACCACCCGGTCGTACCTGTCCACCAAAGCGTGGCTCTCGGCCATCATGACGGTGGTCGTGGTGCTCATCTACTACGCATTCGGTACCGACTTCGCCTTGCTCTGGGGATTGCTCTTCTTCGTCATGAGCTTCATCCCCAACATCGGCTTCGTCATCGCGGTGATCCCACCGTTCTTCGTCACGCTGCTCGAATCCGGTTTCTGGCCGGCCTTTGCCGTGTTGATGCTGGTGATCGTGGCCAACACCGTCGTGGACAGCGTCATCTCCCCCCGCATCATGGGCAGGAACGTGGGGCTTTCGGCCCTCGTGGTCTTCCTCTCTCTGATGGTGTGGGGTTGGGCGCTGGGAGGGATCGGAGCCCTGATCGCGGTACCCATGACCCTGATGGTGAAGCTGCTGTTCTTGGATTCCTTCGAAAGCACCAAGCCCATATCGGAGTTCATGTCGAGCAGCCCTCTCGAGGAGCACCGCAAGCAAAAGAGAAGGAAGAAGGCTGCGGCTGCGGCCTGACCGAGTGGCGCCTACCGGCAGAGCGATCCGAGAAAGCGAGGAGTCCATGGGCTCTACTGAAGAGGCACTCCCTCCCGCCCTGCCGGATCCTCCGGATACACGGGGCGAGGCCGGTTCTGCGACCGAGACAGCCGGTCGAGACCGCAACCTCATCGGAAGCCCGACCGGCTTACTCCTGGCCCTCGCGGGGGTCGCCATCATCATCTACGGCATGCGCTACGCGGCCGATATGCTCAACCCGATCCTCCTGGCCTTGTTCCTGGTCATGGGCATCAGCCCGTTCATACACTGGCTGCGCCGCAAGGGACTACCACCTTGGGCTACGCTGGCCGTGGTGCTCGTCTTGTTCGTGGCCGTCGTTCTGCTCTTCCTGGCCATCGCGGCCGGTTCGCTGACCCAGTTGGACGAGAAGCTCCCCGTGTACAAGGAGAACCTGAGCGAGATGACGGCCGACGCCCAAGCCTGGTTCGCCGAACAGGGCATCGACATCAGCGGCCTCACGTCCGGATCGCTCGAATCCGACAACCTCATCGCATTCTCCGGCACGCTGATCAAGGGCGCCATCAACGCCCTGACCAACATCGGGGTGATGATCTTCGTGGTCCTCTTCATGATCTCGGAGATCTTCACCTTCCCCCGGAAGCTCACCGACAAGGTCAAGATGGGCGCGACTTTCAGGCAGTCTCTCGACAACTTCAGTAGCACCACCCGCTCGTATCTGTTCACCAAGGCCTGGTTGGCGGCGATCATGACGGTGATCGTGGCCGTCATCTACTACGCCTTCGGTGTGGACTTCGCGCTACTCTGGGCGCTGCTCTTCTTCGTCATGAGCTTCGTCCCCAACATCGGTTTCGTGCTCGCGGTCATACCGCCATTCTTGGTCACCATGCTCGAATCCGGCTTCTGGACGGCTGTTGTGGTGCTGCTCTTGGTCATCGTGGCCAACACCATCGTGGACAGCCTGATAGGGCCCCATTTCATGAGCAAGAGCGTGGGGCTGTCGACCCTCATGGTTTTCCTCTCCCTGATCTTGTGGCTTTGGGTGCTGGGCGGGGTGGGAGCCCTTATCGCGGTGCCTATGACCCTGATGGTGAAGCACCTGTTCTTCGATTCCTACGAAAGCACTCGGCCCCTGTCGGAGTTCATGGCAAGGGGTGTGCTCGAAGAGCACCGCAAGAAGAAGCGCGGCAAGAAGGAGCCGGCCGCGACCGCATAGGGGCGATCGGCGGAGACGACAGACGCGGGCCGCCGGGACTCACCCCACCTGAGCCGCTCGGGTCGCGCCCCGGCGGACGCTGGGTGGGTCCGCTGCCCACCCGCCCGCTGGCCCGCAAGCCCGGGCTAGCCACCCGGACGCAGATCAGGCATGTCCTCGCAGCCTTCGGCCGGTTCGTCCGCCGACGCGACGTACTGCAGACCGTAGTACCTGCAGAGTTTGCCCTTGTCGCCTTCGGTCAAGGCCAGAGCGTCCTCGACCGGCGGCGCGCCCGCGACCCGTCTCCTTGGTATGCGGCACGGACAGGCGATCCCCCGCGCGCCGCACGTCGGCGACGGGTACCAGGATCTTGTCCGCACCCGGCGTGTCGGTTCCCACCACCAGCCACCCCGGGTCGCCGGTAGCGCCACCGTACACCACGTCCTCGACCGTCCCGATCCTGTCACCCTCGAGATCGAAAAGATCGTGGCCGGTCCATTGCCCCTTCAGCTCGTCGCTCTCCGCCATAGCTGCTCCTTTTGCCCGGACGATACTTCCACTCATCGGTCTCTACCCGCTTTGGCGTACGCGGAAAACGCGAAAGCCGGCGATCGACGGCCTCAGGGCTCCAGGGGCAAGATGGTCCGCTGTTCTGTGTAGAGCCCGGTAACCGCGGAGCCGGTGTGGGAGACGGTCTCCTCGATCTCCTGAAGCCTCCCCTGCCCGTCGTAGGCGCGCACCGCCAGCCGGTGTGCCCCTTCGCTGAAGGGCCAGTCGTAGCGCCAGATCACCCAGGTCAGCTCGGACAGTGGCTCCCGCAACTCGGCGGGCTGCCACGGGCCGTCGTCTATCTGGACCTCGATCTTGGAGATCCCCTTCGCTCCAGCGTGAGCGATGCCACCGATGGGCACATAGGTCTGTCCGTCGTGCGTGACGAGCGACTTGGTCGCCACCGTGTCGATCACCGAAGTTGTCTTGACCTCGCCCGTCGGGTCCCAGCCACGCGTCACCCAATAGCCCGGGTTCGAGTCCGCCGTCACCGTGACGCCGGTGATCCACTTGGGCTGCTTCATCCCGTACCGGTCCGGTATGAAGATCCGCAGCGGGAAACCATGTTCGGCGGGAAGCGGCTCCCCATCCCAGGCGTAGACGAGCATGACCCGAGGATCGCTGTTGACAAGACCGAGGTCCACTTCCTCGTGGTAGCCGTCTGCGGACTCGATGGACACGTAGCGCGCGCCGGACGATGGACCAGCCTGGGCGAGCACCTCGCGGAAGGGAACGCCGGTCCAGAGCGTCGTGGAGACGAGCGGTCCCCCGAGGGGGTTGGAGATACACGCCAGAGTCACGAACAGATCCACCGCCGTGTGCTCCGACCTGATCTGGTCGAGCCGCAGCGACAGAGGCGTCGCGACCAAGCCGTCCACGACGAGCCTCCAGACCGCCTCGTGGATCCGCGGTGGCGCTAGGTCGATGTCCACCCGGAAGTGGTCCGCGATGGCCGTGTATTCCTGCCGCGTCCCGGGGACCGGCTGCACGTCCGACGCCGCGTTGGGAAAGGGGACGGGAGCCGTGTCCGGCCCCGTGGTCTCGGGTGAGGCCTGCGAGCGCAAGACCGCGCCCACGCCGGCGCCAACCACGATGAAGGTCGCCGCCAGTCCACCCATCTGGATGATGAAGCGTCTCCTACTGATGACGCGAGCATCCGCATCGGGGTCGGCCTCGCGCGATCCTCCGCCTCGCCAGAAGTTGCCGAGGCCGTCTCGTTCCGGGGTGCCTCCGAGGCCACGACCGAGACCGTGCCCGTGCCGCCGCGGCCGGCGGCGGCGGCGGGAAACGTGACCAGATAGAGCTAGGCCAGGCCCCATCCCCAGAGAGTGAAGAGTGCCAGAACCCAAATCATGAAGCCTATCTGCCCGGCCAAGCTCGCGGGAATGCCCTGGACCAAGGTGACCACCAATGAGAATAGGCCCAGGGCGGCGCCGACGGCCAGGCCGTAGCGCTTGATCCGTGCGTCGTCGGTCGTGCGCGCCAGGAGGAAGAAGAGCAGCCCGATGAGCAGGCCGACTACGAACAGAGAGGCGATGGCAAGAATCTGCTGGGCCGTCTTGGCCGTTCTGCTGATGTCGAGGCCCAGCCCCTCCAGCACCCACAGCGTCGAATCCAGCCCGAAGATCACCACGCGGCCCGGGAGCACGCGGACGAGCCACTCGAACACGGTGTAGGGAACCATCGGGATCCCGACCAGGGCGCCGAGAGCGAGGACGCCCAGAAGCGGAGCGGTGAGTAGTGCCCCTACCGCAAGCCCCGTACCGGCCCGTGCGATGCCCCTGCGCGCCATGATCGCAGAGTTCCCGGGGGCCGATCGTTCCATGCGTGCGGAAGGGCGCGTGAAGTAGACTGGACTCAGTCGAGCCGCAGGAGGAGATATGACCCGATCGCTGGAAGACAAGGTCGCCATCGTCACCGGAGCCGGCCGCGGCCTGGGCAAGGCCTTCGCCCTGAAGTACGCGGAAGAGGGGGCCAAGCTGCTCCTCCCGGATATAGGTCTGGAGCGGGCCGAGAAGACCGCCGAGGAGATCCGCAGCGCGGGCGGGCACGCGGTGGCCATGGAGACCGACATCGCCGACGAGGCCTCCACTCGGGCCGTTGCGGACAGGGTGCTGTCGCTCTATGGCCGCGCGGACATCCTGCTGAACAACGCGGCGCTGAGCTCAGGCATCGACCCGCGCCCCTGGGACGCCTGGACGGTGGACCTCTGGGACCGGTTGTTCGCCATCAACGCTCGGGGCACGTGGCTCATGTGCAAGGCCGTCGCGCCCCTCATGCAGCAGCAGGGGCGCGGCAAGATCATCAACCTGGCATCGGACTCCGCCCGGTTGCCCGCGTCGGAATTCCTGCTCCCCTATGCCGCCAGCAAGGTGGCGATCCATCAGATCACCCAGTCCCTCGCCCGAGCGCTCGGTCCCTCCGGCATCTGCGTCAACTCCATCGCCCCTGGGCTCACGGAGACCGAGGCGACCCTCACCCTGTCAGAGGGCGAGCAGATGTTCGCCGGGACCATGGCTCTGCAGTGCATCAAGCGGCGGGAGAAGCCGGAAGACTTGCTGGGGGCCGCCGTCTTCCTGGCTTCCGACAGCTCGGATTTCGTCACCGGTCAGCTATTGATCGTGGACGGGGGCGCCGCTTTCGTCCAATAGGGGAGGTTTGAGCATGAAGATCGAGTACTTCCACGCCTCCAAGTACGGAAACGGGGCCATGGTCGCGGAGGAGTTCAGGCGACAGATGGCAGCCGACGGCGTCGCTGTTGATGTCCACCACATCCGGGACGCGAGTCCCAAGGAGCTGCCACCCGCAGACCTGTATGTGTTCAGTTCGCCGGGGCGGCTGGGGAAGCCGATCAGCGGCATGCGCCGCTTCCTGAAGAAGGTGAAACTACCGACGGGGACGAGCTACGCCATCCTGGCCACCGCCGTGACCCCTCAGCCGGACAAGAAGACCGGGCAGATGCCCACTGAGGAGGAGACGGCCAAGTGGCAGAAGGTCATCCCCATCATGACCGAGATCCTACAGGAGAAGGGCTTGGTCAAGGTGGCTGAGGGCCAGATCATGGTGATGGCCATCAAAGGACCGCTGGAAGAAGGGTGGCAGGAGAAGGTGGGAGCCTTCGCGCACCGGCTGCGTTCCCTAAAACACAAGTCCGCCAAGGATCCTGGAGCTGAGCGGGGTCAGACCCACTCCTTGCCCTTCAACCCTGCAGCGACGTCACCGGCGGCGGACACGCCGCCCAGAAGTGGGCCGAGATCGACGAGCCTCGTGCCGACGAGTTCCCCCGGAGACGATTTGCGGAAATCGGTGTCGAAGACATCGCCACAGAAGAAGCGCGTGCCAGTGCCGATATCGCGGCCATACGACGTGCGAACGGTCTCGATCACCTCACGCAGACTCGAATCGAACGCGTCGATATCCTCGCCTCGGACGAGCTTCTTGGTCAGCCGACCGTCGACCAGTTGCGCGTCGAACACGCTGCGGACATCAAGGATGGCCTGGACCCTCTTATCCGCATACAGACCCACAAGAGAGCGGGGTTCATACGCACGCTCGGAGGGCTGGAAGTAGACGCCGAACCTCTTGGCGATATCGAGCACCCGACCACACGGCACGATGCGCAGCATCACACGCGATCGTTCGAAGAGGTCCATATCGTCGCAGTATTCCCGATATCCGTCGACCAGCGCCGCCAGGGGTCCCTCTTCACCTCCGAAGAGATCCCGAAGCGAATCGCACACGGACCCGAAGGTGGCCGTCGCAAAGACAACGTCCGGACGGCTCGCGCGCATCAGCCCCGTTATCACTCTCCCTTGGTGACCGACCGGCTCCCGCGTCAGCAGCAGCAGGAACTTCTGATCCTCGCTTCCGAACGAGCCGGCACAGCGGAGCAGGTGATCGAGTGAGACGGTCGATTCTATCTTCGTCACGACTATGAGCTTGAAAGCACGCTGGATGACGGACCCTTCCAGAGCAAGGTCATCTCCGCCCCGCGGGCAGGCGATCTCCGTTCCGATCTCCACCGGCTCGCCCAGCATGTCGGTGAGGAATCTGGATGCCGATGCGGCAGAGTGATCGCTGATACGCGCCAGCAGCTGCAGGGTGCTGCGGGAAGCGGCGCTCTCTAGCGAGTCGCACGTCTGGAAGTAGTGGGTCTGTGACATCGGCACTCCTTTGTTGGCGGGCGCCAGCCACCCACTCTACCACCAGCGATACTACGGTCGACCGACGCAGACTAACACCTCGGTCGGCCGACGCACTATCATAGTGACCTTGACCAGTGAGGCGGGCTCGGCCCGCGCTCGTACCATAAGCACACGAGGCACCAGCACACGAGGGGACAGATGATCAAGTTCAGCGAGCAGCAACTCAAGACTCCCAAGTACATGCGGCCGGTCTATCTGGTGACCGCCGGCCAGTCCAAGTACGACAGGGCGATCCCGCACAAGAGGACCGAAGAACTCTGCATCGACGCTCTCACCATGGCGGCGGAGTTGCTCGACCTCACTCCTGCGGAACTCAAGCGGTACATCCACACCTGCTACTACGGGCACTTCGCCGACCACTTCGGCGACCAGCTCCTCGGCGAGGCCGTCATCCACGACCGTCTCGGCCTGGATCCCCTGGGCAACGTCGGGCATCAAGTCGGGCGGCGCCACCGGCGGCTCCACCCTCTGGGAAGCGGCCAAGGCGGTGGCCTCCGGCTATTCGGACTGCGTTCTGGCCATGGGCTGGGAGCGGATGGACGAAGTCCCCACCGACGAGGGCAACTTCCTGATCGCCTGCGCGGCCGACCGGGACTGGGAATCCCCCATGGGCCAGATCTACACCGGCTACTACGCGGTCATGGCCCAGAAATACTGGCAGGTGTTCGGCAAGGCCGAGGCTTCGTTCCGCCGCACGCTCGCCGAGATCTCCGTGAAGCACCACGGCTATGCACGCTTCAACCCGTTCGCGCACGAGCCCCATGAAGATCACCGTCGACGACGTCCTCATGTCGCCCATGGTCGCCGACCCGCTGCGCGCCCTCGATGCCTGCCTCATGAGCGTGGGCGCCGCCTGCGCCATCCTCTGCGACGAGGACACGGCCATGGAGCTGACGAAGAACAGCAAGCAACAAGCCGCTCCGCGTCTGGGTGACCGCCGGCTCGCACACCCTGCGCCCCGCGGACCGGCGGGACATGGATATCCCCTTGCTCCCCAACGAGGCGCGCCGACCAGTACAAGAACCTGGGCAAGGAATTCCCCGGTGGCGACCGCTATCCCGGGCTTCACCGGCTTTCTCGCGGCCAGGATGGCGGCCTACTACGGCTACCACATGACCGGCGTCGTCGATCCCACGGAGGATTTCGACGTCATCGAGCTGCACGACGCCTTCACCATCAGCGACGTGCAGACCTACGAGGACATCGGCGTCAGGCCGTACGGTTACGGACGCGACTACGTCGAGTCGGGCGACTGCTACCACACCAACCCGCATACCGGCAAACCGGGCAAGCTGCCCTCCAACCTCTCCGGGCGGGCTGATCGGCTGCATGCACGCGGTCGGCGCCAGCGGCATCATGCAGGTCTTCGAGATAGCCACGCATCTCTGGAACCGGTGGGCCGAGGTCCACGGTGACGAGAAGCGCTGGAAGGAGTTCGGCCGGGAGAAGCCGGAGGACTGGACCGACCTGCAGGTGAAAGGCGCCAAGCGGGCCCTTTCGGTCAGTCACGCGGGCGTGGGGTCGCACGTGACGGCGACCATCCTCATGGATCCCGACCATCTTCTGAAACAAGACGCGTGAGAGAGGCCCGACGATGAGCTCATACGGACAGGTCCAGGTCAAGGACGACAGATACAAGTTCCGGGGCGACTTCCATCGCCTCGAGCAGCACATGCCCATCAGAGACGCCGATCAGGGCTGGAAGCTCGTGGGCGTCACCAAGCCCAGGGACATGACCTACGTGCACACCTACGGGGGCGAGGCGCTGTTCTTCGAGTCGCTCTCCAAGGGCAAGCTGCTGGCCACCAAGTGCGAGAACCCGGATTGCGAAGCCAACGGCTCGATCTTCCAGCCGTTCCGGATCTACTGCCCGGACTGCCTCGCCAAGACCACGGTCATCGACATGACCGACCTGGCCAAGAAGACGGCCACCGTGCACACCTTCATGGTCTGCGAGCGATCGGGCGCCTTCAACGTGCTGGACAAGCCCATACGCTTCATCAACATCGAGTTCGAGGACGTCTCCACCATCCTCTTCAGCTACCTCCTGCTGGGGGAGCCCCACATAGGCTTGCGGGTCGTGCCGGTCTTCAAGGTCTTCAACCCCACCTACACGATCCTGGATCTGTCGTGGGTCCCGGCGGGCACGAAGGCAGAGTCGCTGCCGGAGGGCTTCGCGTTCTAGCGGAGTGGCCGAGGGGCGCGCGCAGGCGGGCGCGAAGCACGCCGGGTACGGCAAGCTTCGCTTCTCACCTACACGCGCCTCTCGGCGCCACTCATATGTGGGATATGGGGTGGGCTCGCCGGGCGCGCTTTCGCGCTGGCCCGGCTTCGCGCTAGAGTGTGGTCGGCACCACCGGCGCCGCGGGAGCGGCTGTGCTTTCCGGATCAACTGCGTCTTCAGCCACCGAGGAGCGGAGGGGCGAACGTGAGGAACTACGAGGCGCTCAGCAGTGAGGTCAACCTGCTCGGTGTTATCAAGGCCCGGGAGGTCATCGACCGTTACCTGAACCGGACGAACCTGACCTACTACTCGGAGCTCTCCCGCCTGGTGGGCTGCGAGGTCTTCGTCAAGCACGAGAACCACAACCCCACCGGCTCGTTCAAGATCCGGGGCGCCATCAACTTCTTCCAGCACATGACCGGCGAAGAGCTGGAGAGCGGCGTGCTCGTGGCCACGCGCGGCAATCATGGGCTGGCCATGGCCTGCGCCGGGCGCTGGTTCGACGTGCCCTGCACGGTGGTGGTCCCCGAAGGCAACAATCCCGAGATCAACCGCATCGTGGAGAGCTTCGGTGCCGACCTCATCGTCCACGGTCAGGACTTCTACGACGCCCAATCGTACTGCGACGAGCTCGTCGACACCGCCGGCTACTACTACGTGGAGCAGGGCAACGAACCCGAGATCCTGAACGGTCTCGGCACCATGGGACTGGAGATCTTCGAAGACCTCCCTGACGTCGACGCCATCATCTGCCCCATCGGCGGCGGTGCGGGCTGCGCCTCGCTCATCAAGGTGGCCCAGGCCGTCAACCCCGCAGGTGGAGATCATCGGCGTGCAGGCCGAGCGGGTGGCGGCCTTCTACACCTCCTGGAAGAAGGGCGAATGGGTGGTCATCGACACCGCCGACACCATCGCCGACGGGCTGGCGGCCCGCAGCGTGTTCCAGCTCCCCTACGTCATCATGAAGGACCACATCAGCCGACGTGGTGCTGCTCAGCGAAGAGGAGATCCTCGACGGAATCCGGCTGGCCTTGGAGGTCACGCACAATCTGGCCGAGGGAGCGGGGGCGGCGTCGCTTGCCGCCGCCGCTGAAGATCAAGGACCGGCTGGCCGGCAAGAAGGTGGCGCTCGTCATGTCGGGGGGCAACCTGGACCACGAGCACTTGCTGCAGGCCCTCGCCGCAATGTAGTGGCCAAGCGGCGTACGAGGGTCTCAGCGAATTCACTGCGGGTACGCAGATATTCGCCTCAAACCCTCCACGCCGCTTGGCGGCACCACAGACCAGGGCCTTTCGCTCGGGTGAGGGGCGCGGCACATGGGGGCCTGAGCAGTGGGGACTTACCTCGAGTCGGTGGCCGCCTCAGCCCTTGGTTTCGCGGGGCAGTAGGAGTTCGGCGCTTCCCGTGATCACGGTGGTGCCGTCCTGATTCGTCCACACCGTGCTGATGATCGCGCGGCGCTTCTCCTTCAGCTTCTCCGTGATCTCCGAGGTCACCGTGATCGTGTCGCCGATGTGCACCGGCGCCACGAAGGAGACTTCTTGGCTCACGTGAACTGCGCCGTCGCCGCCGATGGCCGAGAGTGTGCGCGTGATCATGCCCGCTACCAGCATGCCGTGGGCGATGCGGCCCTGCCAGCGGGTCCGGCTGGCGAAGGCCTCGTCGACGTGGATGGGGTTGAAGTCCCCTGTGATGCCGCAGAAAGCGAAGATATCCGCTTCGGTGATGGTCTTGGAGAACGAACTGCGATCGCCGACTTTGACATCCTCATAGTCCCGCGTGTTAGCCAATCGTAGCCCCCTCCCTCACGAGCCCGACCAGTAGGCGTTCCACTTGGCGTCGACCCGCGCCTGGATCTCGGCGATCTGTTCTTCGCCCAGGAGTCTGAAGCGCGACTGCGTCTGCAGATAGTCCTCCACCGGGACCAGCCGCCGTTTCTCCACCAGCTTCTCCGAGGCGCCGGTCAGTCGGAACTCGCCGCGCTCGACCTCGTAGAGGTCGAAATAGCCCGTCTCCACGGCCAGCCGGCCGATCTTGACGGAGTAGCGCGGTTCGAAGCCCCAGCCCGGCGGGCAGGGGGTGTGGATGTGGATGTACTTGGTGCCGTGCAGGGTGAGGGCCTTCTTGATCTTGTCGTAGAGGTCCAGCGGATAGGCCGCGGAGGCCGTGGCCACGTAGTCGATGCCGTGCGCGGCCATGATGGCCGGCACGTCCTTCTTCTGCTGCAGCTTGCCCTTGAAGGGCGTGTTGGCGGTGATGGCCCCCTGCGGCGTGGTGCCCGAGCGCTGCACCCCGGTGTTCATGTAGCCCTCGTTGTCGTAGCAGATGAACAGGAAGTCGTCGCCGCGCTCGGCCGCGCCCGACAGCGCCTGGATGCCGATGTCGGCCGTGCCGCCGTCGCCGGCCCAGCCGACGACCTTGATGTGCTCCCTACCCTGGGCCTTGAGCGCCTCCAGCACGCCGGTGGCCGCCGCGGCGGTGGAGGCGAAGGTCACGTTCAGACAGGGCAGCTTGGTGGAGGCCACCGGGAAGAGCCCCTGCAGCACGGTGAGGCAGCTGGGAGGCACCACCAGGATGGTGTCCGGCCCCAGGGCCTTCAGCCCGATGCGGTAGGCGATGCTCAGGCCGCAGCCCGTGCAGGCCCGGTTGCCGGGGTGGACGAGTTCCTCCTTGGGGAGCGTGAGGATGGTGGTCTTGGCAGACATACAGGGCGCTCCTAGAGCTTGAGCCCGATCCAGTCGGGACTGTCGTCGAGCGTGCCGGTTGATCGCCGGCGCGCAGGGTGTCGGTCAGGTCGGCGGTCCGGATGTCGCGTCCGCCGATGCCGGCGACGAGGCCCCTCACGACGGGGGCCCGGCTCCTTCCGGTCGCTCGAGGCGCTCGTACAGGGCCGCCTTGAGATCAGAGCAGAGCGGCGCCTTCGTAGCCGTAGGAGACGCGCCTTCTCGATGACGATACACGCCGCGCGCGTCGCTGCAGCGCCTCGGCCAGCGCCCGATCGGGGAAGGGCCGGTAGAGCCGCACGCCCAGCACGCCTACCTTGATGCCCTTCGTCCCGCAGCATCTCCACCACATCGCGCAGCTGGTAGGTGAGCGAACCCATGCCGACCACGATGTACTCGGCATCGTCGCAGCGATAGGGCTCCAGGAGGGCGTCCCCGCCCCGCCCGAAGATCTCCTTGAACTGTCCTCGGTCTCCTGGGCCACCGTCAGGGCGCTCCGCAGGTCTTCCTGGAGCAGGCAGCGGATCTCCATGTAGCCGTGGGCCATCTCGCCGTCGACGTCCATGCGCACGTCGGGCAGCGTGACGGTGTTGAGGTTGGCCGGATTCGCCGGGTCCAGGGCGTAGGCCGGCTTGAAGGGCTGCAGGAAGCGGGCCACCTTCTCCTCGTCCGGCACCTCGAAGGGCATGTAGGTGTGGGAGAGCAGATAGCCGTCGTAGCAGACCATCACCGGGACGCTGACCGCCTCGGCGAGGGAGAAGGCCTTGATGACGGTGTCGATGATCTGCTGGTGGTCGCAGCAGTACATCTGGATCCAGCCCGTGTCGCGCTGGGAGATGGAGTCCTGGTGGTCGTTCCAGATGCACCAAGGCGCGCCCACCGCCCGGTTGACCACGCACATGACGATGGGCAGACGGGCGCCCGCGGCCCAGTGGATCTGCTCGTGCATGTAGAGCAGGCCGTTGGCGCTGGTGGCCGTGAAGGCCCGCGCCCCGTGTCGAGCTGGCGGCGATGCAGGCCGCCAGGGCGGAGTGCTCGCTCTCCACGGGGACGTACTGGGCCTTCATCTCCCCGGCCTCGATGAACTCCGAGAGCTTCTCGGTGAGCGGGGTCTGGGGGGTGATGGGATAGGCGGCGATGACCTGGGCTCCGGCCAGCTTGACCCCCAGGGCGGCGGCGACGTTGCCGTTCTCGATCATGTGCATGGCCGCGGTCCTTCGGTGGAGCAGGCCTCCGGCTCCTGGCGCCGCCCTCGAGCCCATCGGCCTCGTCCACCATGGTGATGGCCTTGGTGGGGCACTCCTCGGCGCAGATGCGCGCAGCCCTTGCAGTATTCGTAGTCGATCGTCGGGGGGATGGTGCGCGAGATGACGCAGTCCGGGCAGTAGAGCCAGCAGATGAAGCAGGCCTCGGTGCCGCGCTTGGCCGGGGTGCACTTGTCCAGGTCGATGACCGGTCGCTGGACGCGCCAGGAGCCCGTCCTGCCGCCGTCGCCCGGGCCGGACAGGCTGTGCGATGTCTTGTAGCGATATTCCCTGGTCCCCATCACGCGCCTCTTAGGACGGTCTTCTCGTAGGCGAGCCTGGCCGCCTGAGCGTTGGCCTGCGGCTTCTTGGTCGCGAACTCGGCCTCGATCTCCGCCACCACGTCATCGAACGGCACGATGTCGAGCGCCCGGCAGAGAGCGCCGATGATACCGGAGTTCACCATGCCCTGCCGCAGCCCCGCCTCCACCGAGAGCGCCGTGACGTCGGCCACAGCCAGGCGCATGCCGCCGAAGTCGTAGGCTGTCGGAGGCTTGGGCGTGTTCAGCACGATGAGCCCGCCGTCCTTGAGTCCGCCGGTCACGTCGGCCTCGGTCAGCAGCAGATGGTCGAGGACCACCACCACGTCGGGGGTCTCGATGGGGGAGATGTCGTAGATCTTCTCCTTGGCTATCTTGAGCGAGGTGAAGACCGGAGCGCCGCGACGCTCGGTACCGAAGGTGGGGGCCATGACCACCCCGGTATATCCCGGCCTTGAACGCCGCCGTGGCGAATATCTTCGCCGCCGTTATGGCGCCCTGTCCGCCCCTGCCATGCCATCGGATCTCGATCATTCGCGTTTTCCTACTGTCTCGTATCGCGTGTGCAGGGTATTCTACTTCCTCCAGACATCCGCGGGGATATCGCCCCGCCTGGAGACGAGAATGAGCGAAAGCGGGAGAACGTGGACTTCAATCTGACAGAAGATCAACGCTGATCCGGGATACCGTCAGGGACTTCGCCCAGGGCGAGATCGCTCCTCGGGCGGCGGAGATCGACCGGACCGGCGCCTTCCCAGGAGACATCTTCAAGCAGATGGCCGAGCTGGGGCTCATGGGCCTGCCCATCGCCGAGGAATACGGAGGGTCGGGCGCCGACTACACCAGCTACTGCCTGGCGCTGGAAGAGATCACCCGCGCCTGTGCCTCCACCGGCCTGACCTACGAGGCGCACATCTCGCTGGGCTGCATGCCCATCTACCTACTTCGGCACCGAGGAGCAGAAGCGCGAGTATCTGCCCGTGCTCTGCAGCGGGGAGAGCCTGGGCTCCTTCGGCCTCACCGAGCCGGAGGCCGGCTCCGACGCCGGCGGCACGCAAGACCACCGCCCGTGCTGGAAGACGGCGAGTGGGTCATCAACGGCTCCAAGTGCTTCATCACCAACGCCAGCTACGCCAAGTTCGTCACCATCACCGCCATCACCGACAAGGGCACGGGCACCGCGCGGCATCAGCGACATCATCGTGCCCACCGACACGCCCGGGTTCACCGTCCGAGCGGGCTACGAGAAGATGGGCCTGCACGGCTCCAACACCACCGAGCTCTTCTTCGACGACGTGCGCGTGCCCGAGAAGAACCTCGTGGGCGAGCGGGGCGAGGGCTTCAAGCAGTTCCTGGTGGTGCTCGACGGCGGCCGCATCGCCATCGGCGCCATGGGCGTGGGCATCGCTCAGGCCTGCCTGGACGCCTCGCTCAAGTACGCCAAGGAGCGCGTGCAGTTCGGCCAGCCCATCGGCAAGTTCCAGGCCATCCAGTTCAAGCTGGCCGACATGGCCATGAACGTCGAGCTGGCCCGGCAACATGTACCTCAAGGCCGCCTGGCTGAAGGACACCGGTCAGCCCTACTCCCAGGAGGCCAACTACGCCAAGCTGTTCGGCTCCGAGATAGCGACCAAGGCGGCGCTGGAGGCCATCCAGATCCACGGCGGCTACGGCTACATCAAGGAGTTCCCGGTGGAGCGCTATCTGCGCGACTGCCAAGCTGCTGGAGATCGGCGAGGGGACCTCGGAGATCATCAGGCTGGTGATCGCCAGGTGCCTCGGGCTGTAGGCGCAGCGAAGAGATCGACGTGTCTGCCGGTGCACGGCCGGATGCTTTGTGACGGCCCCATCGGCGGCCACGTCCTCCACACGACACTCGAACTGCCCCTACCCCTCGAGGCGGTCTTCCCGTTCTTCGCCGCTGCCGAGAACCTCGAGCGCATCACACCGCCGGAGCTCCGCTTCCGGATCCTGACGCCCTTGCCGGTCGACCTGCGGCAAGGCACCCTGCTCGAGTATCGGCTGAGACTGTTCGGGCTGCCCTTCCGCTGGCTGACGGAGATCGCGGTCTGGGACCCGCCTCACCGCTTCATCGATGTCCAGCGGCGCGGGCCGTACGATCTGTGGTTGCACACGCACACGTTCACATCGACGCATGCGGGCACGCTGATCGACGACCATGTCCGCTATCTGCTACCTCTCTCCCCGTTGAGCGAGGTCGCCTTCCCTCTGGTCCGGCGCCAGTTGGAGCGCATCTTCTCCTACCGCCGAGGGGCTGTGCGAGAGGCCTTGGTGGGGTCGAGGACTGACTGAGACAGCGGTTGGGAACGCAGGCCCGGCCGGCGTACCATTCGGGCGATCGAGGAAGCGGGCGAGCGGGCGCTTGACGATCTCGTTCACGATGAGATAGAGGACCGCTAGTCCCACATATCAGAGCGAGGTCGGCCGCGGTCGGCGTGGTGAACTCGAAGAATTCCGCCGTCACGGGGATGAAGGGCAGGGCGATCGCGAGTGCGAACGCGCCGGCCGAGAGTCCGATCACGATCGGCGCCGGCCACCCGGCCTTCTCGATGGGCAGCATCGATCGGAGGGAGAACAGCAGCAGGAGTTCCGTGAGCACGCTGGCGATGAACCAGTTGGTCTGCAGCACTTCGGGCGAGATGCGGTAGAAGAGCCCGAAGTAGATGAAATCGAACACGGTGCTGACGAGCCCAAGCGTTATGAAGATTATGTAGAGGGCACGGAAATCGTACTTCTGCGGGTTGGCGACCTCCCGCTCGGGGACGTTGTCGAAGGCGATGGCCATCATGGGGAAATCGGAGACCAGGTTGAGGAGCAGCAACTGCTTGGGCAGCATGGGCAAGAAGCTGATGAGGAGCGACCCCACGGCCACGGCGTAGAAGTTCCCGAAGTTGGACACGAGGGTGGCGCGGATGTACTTGAGCGTGTTGGCGTGCGTCTCGCGTCCCAGGCGGATGCCGTCGATGATCACCCGTAGGTCGTTCTTCAGCAGGATGATGTCGGCCGTCTCGCGGGCGACGTCGGCGGCCGATTCGACCACCATCGAGGCGTGCGCCGCCTTCAGCGCGGGGGCGTCGTTGATGCCCTCCCCCAGGAACCCGACGGTGTACTGCTCCTTGAGTAGCTCGATCAACTCCAGCTTCTGCTCGGGTCTGGTGCGCGCGAACACGCGGATCGCTGCCCACGGTCTGATGCTGCTCCTGGACAGGCTTGGCCAGGAACGCCGATGCCTCGACGACCTCCTGGCTGTCGGTCACGAGTCCGGCTTCTCGTCCCACGGCTTCGGCCACCATCAAGGCGTCGCCGGTGATGATGGTGATGGCCACGTTCAGCCGCTTGGCCTCGGCCACCGTCTCGCACGTCGTGTCCTTGAGCTTGTCGGCGAAGGAGACGAACCCGGCGAACTGCGGGCCGCCCGTCCTCGGCGCCGCCCCCTGAGGCGCCGTCCCCGGAGGCGCCACTCTCCGCGTAGCTGAGGCCCAGGACCCTGTGACCTTGCCGCTCCTCGTCGGCGAGCCAGGCTGCGACCCGTTCGCTCTCCACCAGCCCCTGCTCGAAGAAGTACTCCGGACTACCGCGACGGATGTGCAGCCTGAGACCGTCGCCACGGAGCACCACGGCGCCGTTGCTGCGCAGGGCCGGGTCGAAAGCCTCTTCCTCGACGAGTTCGAAGGCATCCACCTCGGCCCGCATGCTCCGGCGAAAGCGCTTCATCGGCCGCCCGGTCGAACGGCTCCGGGATCCGCTCGTTGAGATCGTGCGCAGCCAGACGCGCCAGCACCAGCGGGTGGAAACGCGCCGTCGGGACCAGATAGTCGTTCATGTGGACCAGGCGATTCTCGGTGATCGTGCCCGTCTTGTCGGTGCAGAGCAGATTCACCGACCCCAGGTCCTGCACCGAGGACAGGCGCTTGACGATGACATCCTTCTCGGCGAAGCGGAGCGCGCCGCGGGTGAGCGCAAAAGTGAGGACCAGCGGCAGGGCCTCGGGGATCACCGACACTGCGAGGGCGATGGCGAAGATGAGCAACTGGGGGATATCGGTATCGCCGCCGTCGATGAGGATGTTCGCGAAGATCACGAACAGAAGCGTGATCACCGTCACCCACAGGATGAACTTGCTGATGCGGTCGATACCCTTGACGAGCTCGCTCTCCGCCTCCACAGAAGACGCCTTGGCGGCGATCGCGGCCAACTGGGTCTCCACCCCGATGGCCGTCACTTCGGCCAGAGCGTTGCCACTGACGATGACCACTCCCTGCAGTAGGCGGTGCTCATCCCCTACCTCCGGCCATCGGCGGGGGCGGCCTGTTTGGCCACGGGGATGCTCTCGCCGGTGAAGGTAGTCTCGTCGACCTGCAGCCTGCGGGCCTCGCGGATGATGGCGTCGGCGGGGACGATGTCGCCCGATTCGAGCTTGAGGATATCGCCGGGGACGAGCTCCTCGGTGACTACTTCCTGATCGATCCCATCACGAACGACCGTGACGGTGTTCAAGAGGTACGTCTTGAGCTTGTCGGCGGCGGCGTTTGACTTGTACTCCTGATATACGTTGAGCCCGGTCCCAAGAAAGACAAAGAAGAGGATGAAGGCGCCGTCGATCGGCTCCCCCAGGGCGAAGGTCACCGCCGCCGCGCCGAGCAAGAGGAGATTGAAGATGCCTCGGAACTGCCTCAGGATCAGCCGCACCAGGCGATAGCGCGTTTGGGGCAGGGCGTTGGGTCCGTAGCGAGAACGGCGCTCTGCTACTTCGGCCGCTGAAAGGCCGCTCAGGGCCGCTCATTAGCCTCTCCTCTTCCACGATGGCCGCGATCCACCATCTCTGCGTTCTTCTGCCGCGTACGCGCCTGCCGGTCGAAGTAGATCTCCATCTCCGTTCCGTCGGTGAGCTGCACCCGGAACCAGTGCTTGCGGACGTACTGCTCCCCGCTCCCGTGGCGGCAGGCCCCCGTCGTCTTCCATTTGTCGACGACCCTCGCCACCTCGTACTCGCCGCCCCGCCACACGAACCGCGCCGGCAGCCCCGGCTCGCCCGCGGCCATACCCGAGGTGTCGAAGGAACCACCGACAGGGGTTATGGCCTCGGATATGAACTCCTTGTGACCTGAGCCGGCCGCTTGTGTCACTGATCCCTCCTCATCGCCGAGACCCCTCAACCCGCCTAGCGGTTCGGCCTTAGCCGCGCCATGATCGACCTCAGCCGGCCGGGCCCGGGGCCGCGCTCGGTCTCCTCGCCGCGGAGCAACGGGTGGGGGACGTACCGGCCCTCCCAGGAGCGCAGGGTCGCCGGCCAGGCGTGCTCGGCGAGTGGCGGGCCCGCGACTCGCCTGGCCACCAGGCCGACGTAGCCGAGATAGCGCCCCTGATCGGTCCGAAGCGTCTCGCGGTACCAGGCGGCGGCGTCGGTCGCAGCCGCCCAGTCGGCCCACAGCCGCCACCCGTCGGGGACGTCCCCGGAGTGGGATATCTCGAAGAGACCGGTCTTTTCCACATGGTCCCGCCACCAGTCGGAGGTGTGCAGAGTCCAGTAGTCTCCGGTCCACAGCCTCTGCAGATGATCCGGGACGCGGCCCTCGAACTCCCGCGTCAGACCGGCCGAGACGAAAGCAAGGATCCCGTCCTGGCGCACGAAGTGGGCCAGGTAGTTCAGGTACAGGTCGTCGGTCCCGAAGTAGTTGAAGGAATCGATGCACAGCACCACATCGAAGGACTCTCCGGCAAAGGGCAACTGGCGCGCATCGGCGTGGATGGGGATCACGCGATCGGACACACCGGCGTCTTCGATACGCAGGAGGTTCTCGTCGGCGCCGGTCCACAGGTCTACCGCCCAGACCTCCGCGCCGAACTCCCGGGCCAGGAATATGGAGGATTTCGCCTTGCCGCAGCCCAGATCGAGCACCCGCATGTCGGGCTGCAGGTCGATGTATCCGGCCAGCCACTCGGTGAGCCAGAGCGGATGCGCACCCATGGGATCTTCCATGATCCACTCCGGGTTGTACCCGTTGGACCGAGGGAAACGGTCGTTGTGCAGGATTCCCGGCATGCATCTGAGTCTACCGCACGCTCCCGACGACCGGGGAGCGCGATGGCGCCGAGGCCGCCCACCCGTTGAAGCGACGCGGCCGAGCGCCCGTTGAAGCGACGCGGCCGGACGGTAGACTGTATGCGTTCGCGAGCCACGGTCTTCGGAAGGGGAGGCTATGACGGTCCACTGCCTGCAGCACGTGCCTTTTGAGGGTCTCGGTGCGATCGAGGATTGGTGCGCCGCGCGGGGACATGCGATCACCGCCACGCGACTCTTCTCCGAGCCGCTGCCTCCTCGTTTCGAAGGCGACCTGCTGGTGGTCCTGGGCGGCCCTATGAACGTCTACGAGCATGACCTCTACCCGTGGCTGGCCGCTGAGAAGCTGTTCCTGAGGAGGGCGATCGCCGACGGGGCGCGCGTGTTGGGCATTTGCCTGGGCGCCCAACTCCTCTCGGAGGTGCTCGGGGGGTCGGTGTCACGCAACCCGGATACCGAGATCGGATGGTACCCGGTGGAACTCACGGCGGAGGCGGGCGCGGTGCCCGGCTTCGATCGACTGCCGCGGCGCTTCACCGCCCTGCATTGGCACGGCGACACTTTCAGCATCCCGGAGGGCGCGGTGCGCTTGGCGGGATCGCAGGCGTGCGCCAATCAGGCCTTCGCCTGGGACGGTGGACGAGTACTGGGGCTGCAGTTCCATCTGGAGGAGACGGTCGACTCGCTGGCACTCTTGGTCGAACATGCCGGGGACGAACTCGCGCCTCCCCGCGACAGGCGCCATAGCTGTCGGACCGCGCGGCGCCGTGGGTCTCGTCCGCCGACGAACTCCTCTCCCCCGACGCCCCCTTCGCGAGCTGCAAAGCCCTGCTCTTCGAGTTGCTCGACGGCCTGATGGGCCCGGCCTGACGGCGTGACGGACACGGCCCGGGAACGGGGACCCTCCGCAGATGACGAGACTCGACACAGGATTGAGGGCCGCGGGGCGGGTCCTCGTCATCGTCGGGCTGGCGATCTTCTACGTAGCCATCCTCCTGGTCGCGGCCGGCCTGCGCCGGAGGCGCTGCTGAAGACAGGAGCGATCATCGCCGCGATCGGCTGCTACTGGCTGATAGCGACGCTCGTCTGGCCGCCCGGCGAGAAGGGTAGGGTCACTTGGAAGCCACACTGGGCTTCTTTGCCTCCCCGCCGGTATGATCAGCGCGTTCGCCGCCTCGGGGGACGAAGTGGGCCTGCAGGCTTCGTGGTTGGTGATCACGGTCTTCCTGCTGCCCGGGGCCATCGGACTCATCGCGCAGGCTGCGCGGGTGAAGCAAGGGGCGGTCGACTGAGGCGGCTCGGCCGGCTGCCGAGGCCGATGCGCTCGCGCCTCTAGCAGCCCTCCTCGAAGGTGTCCAGCAGGCGTAGGCCCAGCGCCACAAAGGCGCCGACTGCAACAGCCGCCCCCGTTAGCACGATGCCCAGACCGATGGTGTAAGCCTGTCCCATGTAACCCAGAGCGAGCGGGAGTAGGCCTCCGCCCACCAGGAAGGCGATGGGCGGCCCGAACCCGGCAGCCAGGCTGCGCAGGTTAGGCTGGACGATGCGCGAAAGCGCCGAGAAGGCTGGAGGGAAGAAGCAGGCGGACAGGGTGGAAAGCACGATGATGCTCACCACCAGTGCCGCCCCGGAGACACTGCCTACCACCATCGCGGTCACGCCCGTCAGCACCATGAACAGCAGAAGAGCGCGTTTCTCCCCCATGCGATCAGTCAGCCATCCAGCAAGGAAGGCCGTCACCAGGGGCGCGATGCCGGCCAGACCGAGGATCAGGTTCGCCTCGGCGCTGGTGAAGCCCCGTTCCGAGGTGAGATAGAGGGGGATCATGGTGTACAGTCCGGCCTGAGCCCCGATCCCCAGGGCGAGCAAAAGGACCATGATCCAGAAGGACCGTGTGCCGAACACGATCCGAAGCAGCGACGGGTTGGGAGGGGTGCCGGCGAACCCGCCGCAGTTGCCCCAAAACACGAAGGCGATGCCGCACACGGCCATGAAGACCCCCAGTACGGCCAACGAGGTCTGCCAGGAGAACACCGCCAGCAGTCCCACCGCCAGGAACGGGGCGATGACGTAGGTGAGCCGAGGACCCATCTGCTGTATGGAGAGAGCCTTGCCCCAGTCCTCGCGCCTCACGATCGCCGCGGTGGTCGCTACCACCGAAGGCTGGTTCAGGCCGGCACAGAATCCCAGAACGATCATGGCGGCCTGTACGGACCACAACGAGTCGGCGAAATAGCAGGCCATCAGGGTGGCGGCGGACGCCAACACCGCCAGGCTGAGCGTGCCGCGATGGTTGATCCGTGCCGACACCACGCCGGAGAGGAAGGAACCCGCGAGCAGACCCAGCGACCCCAGGAAGAACACCGTCCCGACCTCTCCGGGGCTCAGACCCACGTCCGGCCCAATGGTCGGCATGAGGGGCGAGAAGATGAACCGGCTGATGAACATGAGGAAGAAGAGCAGGGTGAGGAAGAGCACCCTGCCGTACACGTCGCCTAGTCGTTGGGGTGTAGGGCAGAACTTGTCCACAGAGACGGTCTCCTTAGAGTTATGATCAGCCCTGATGTTAGCGTGTCCCGCGCTTTCTCAAAGTGCCCACGATACGATCGGAGGCGAAATGAGCAGACCGGTCGACGTCGCCGCAGTGAATGATCTGGCCGACGGAGCCATGAAGGCGATCACCGCGGACGACAAGGAGATCCTGCTGGCCCGGGTGGGAGACGATTTCTATGCAGCCGACGCGCGTTGCCCGCACATGGGGGGCCACCTAGCGGAGGGCCAGCTCGTGGGAACCGTGATCGTGTGTCCGCGGCACGGCTCCCGCTTCGACCTGACCGACGGGCGGGTTTCCATGTGGACGGCGTCCACCGGCCTTAGCCTGAGTCTGGCCAAGCTCATCCGTTCGCCGCGGCCCCTGAGGACCTATCCCGTGCTGGTCCAGGACGAGCGGCTGCTCGTCGACGTGGAGCCGGACGGCCCGGCCTAGACCCCGCTGCCGGGTGGCGCTCCGCCGACCACGACGATGCCCAGGAAGCCGTCCACCGTCAGCAGGTCGCCCGTATGGATCTCCAGGGTGGCGTCGGGAACGCCGGTGACGCAGGGCAGACCGTACTCCCGGGCGATGATGGCTCCGTGGACCAGCATGCCTCCGCGCCGCTCCACGATGGCAGCCGCGAGAGGCGCGACGAAGGTCATGGTGGGATCGAGACTGTCGCACACCAGGATCTCTCCGCGGACGAAGGCATAGAGGTCTTCTTCGCCCAGGGCCACTCGAGCTCGGCCCACGGCCAGGCCGGGGCCGGCCGGTTGGCCGACCAGCTGTCTGACCTTGTAGCGTGGGGCGGGCGAGGCTGCCACCTCAGCGGTCGGGACGGCCCCCGCGGCCTCGGCGGCTGAGGCGACTGCCGCCCAGCCCTCCCTCTCGCCAGCGGAGGGCCCGCCGGACGAGAGGCCGCCTTCCCGGGCACGAAGCTCGGCGAGGGCGGCCGCGACCAGCCGTTGGAAGCGACCCAGAAACACGTTGTCGTCGTCCCGGAGTCGGTAGCTGGCGCGGGCCAGGTCCAGCAACTCCTCCTGAAAGCGCCTTTCCTCGCCCTGGAACCGACCCAGGTAGTCCTCGGAACGGTCGGCGGCCTGCGTCTTGGGGGCCAGGAACGAGGCAGGCTGAGACGTGCCCCCGGACGGACCCCCTCCAGCCTCAGGCTCTCGGACCATCTCGGAGACAAGCCGCACGAGCCGCGCGCGCTCCCGGACGCGTACTGCTTCAGGTGTGCCCGGCCCCGACCCGAACCGATCGAGGTAGTCGTCGATGGCGTCCGTCGGCTCGGTGGCTTCCCGGGCCACCCGGTCGGCCAGCTCCTGGAGAATCGCGTTTCGGCTCACACTGAGAAGGCCGGAACCGGACAGCAGATCCACGAACTCGTACGGGTCTGCCGGCCTGACTTTGTCGTTGTACACCTGCCCGAAGAGCCGCACACCGTGCGCAAGGGGAATGAAGTCCCGGTAGTAGACCTCCTCCCACCGGGCGAGGGCTTCGTGGCGGCGCGACACTTCCGCCGCCAGATCCTCATCCGAAAGAGCGCCAAGGTCCACCCCGGCGAACGAAGCGGCCTCGGCTCCCATGCTGGGTAGGGCGACCTCTTCGACTTGATGCCTTAGATCACGCAGCTGCCCGAAGCTCCGATGCAGGTTCACATACCAGGGACGTTCGTCCCGCGTAGCCGAGCCACCCCCGGCCGCGGAACTCGCTCCCAGTACCTGCCGCACTTCCTCCTGGGCGCGGTCTTCGGCGATGGAATCGGCCTCGGCCTGCAAAGTCGCACCAAGGGTCGAGATCGGTCGTGATTGCAGTATCCACAGGTCGTTCTCCGCCACCGTCCATTCCATATCCTGGGGTCGGCCGAACAGATCCTCCGCGGCGAAGACAGCGTCGACGACCGACCGAAGCCCCGGACTGTCCAAGGGTGGCGTGGTGCGCTCACCGTCTGGCAGATCGACGACCCGCGTCCCACCCGTCTGCCCCGTCTCCCCTGCCGGCCCGCCAGCTCCCGGCTCTTGAGCGACGCGGGAGACCACCTTCTGCCGGCGCACGGGCTGGAAATGCTCGACCAAGACCCCGGTACCGCGCTCGACGAACCAGCGATCCGGCTCTATGGTCCCGTCGACCAGACCCTCGTTGAGGCCCCAGATGGCCTCCACCACGGCCTGTGAATCATCCAGCGGGTTCTGCGAGAACGCGACGCCCGAGACCTCGCCCGTGGTGAGTTCCTGGACCACCACGGCCATGCTGCTCTCGAATACGTCGAGCCCCAACTCCTTCCGATAGAGAAGCGCCCGGTCGGTCCAGAGCGAAGCCCACACCTGGCGCACGGCCTCCAGCAGCGCGGGCACGCCCCTCACGTTCACGTACGACTCGTGCAGCCCGGCGAACGACGCCGCCGCCGTATCCTCCGCCGGGGCCGAGGAGCGAACCACCGCCGCCCTTCCGTCGCCGAAACGCCGACCCAAGGCGGCTTCAAGAACGGCGGCAAGCTCCGGCTCCAGCGAGGCTCGGAGGAAGAGGTTGCGTATCCGGAGTGAGGCGTCCCACACCTCCTCCCAGCGCATGTCCTCGAAAGGCTTGCGCCCCAGCTCGAGGATGATGGCCTGACGGAGACCGGCGGCGTCGACGAATCTGTCGTAGGCGGTCGTGAGCACGCAGAGACCCTCCGGCACCCGCAGACCGCGGCGCTGCAGCGTCGCCAGGGATACCGCCTTGCCCCCGGCCCGGCCGAGATCCTCGGGACCTACCTCACCGAGCCCTCGCACCCACAAAGAGTCATCCACCGGAGTCGCCTGCTCGCATGTGCAGCTCCACCACGCTCTGGAAATGAGTCACGACGTAGTAGACGTCGACGTCCACCTGCACCAGAGCACAGCCGGGAGAGTTCACGAACGAGGCCAGATGGGGGTGTTTAACCAGGTACGCGTCTGCGGCGGCCGCGCGGGACTCCTGCTCGGTGAGCTCGCGTGCAGAGCCGGTCGCAGTGACGGCCATCGCTTCGCGCACGTCGATGTCGCGGTTGGAGCGGTTGTCGATGAGCAGCGCCACCCCGGGATGCTTCGCCAGGTAGTTGAACTTGCGCGTGGCCCGCATGGTCGCGAACACGATGCGGCTGAGATCGTCGTCCGCCCAGAAGGCGATCAGACTGGCGTACGGTCCGGTCTCAGCAGCAGTGGACAGCGCGGCGAAACGCTGCGAACGAAGCAGTTCCTGCACGAGCCGCCGAGTCTGCTCCTGCCTCTCCAATGCCGACCTCCCCTTCCTCCCTTAAGTTTCGTTGTCGATGAGCTTCAACATGAGTATAGGACGGCCACGACCTGATGAAGAACCTCAACCCGCGCGGGCGGCGGGCGGAGAAGGCAGCCGGCGGCCCGGCCCTGCGCATCGACACCGACTACTCGATGGGAGATATCGTGCAGCTCTCTTCTCCTCACGGCCGACGAGGCATTATTGTTATGAAAGAGACTCGAAAGACGACGAGATGAGGAGTCGAGCACGACCATGGCCAAGAAGAACGCCTTCTACGCGCAATCCGGTGGGGTCACCGCCGTCATCAACGCCTCGGCATGTGGCGTCATCGAGACCGCCCGCGAGCACGCTGACGCCATCGGGACCGTGTTCGCCGGCCGCAGCGGCATCATCGGAGCGCTGACCGAGGACCTCATCGACACCAGCCAGGAATCCGACGCCGCCATCGCCGCGCTGCGCCACACCCCCTCGGGCGCCTTCGGGTCCTGCCGTTACAAGCTCAAGAGCCTGGAGGACAACCGGCGCGAGTACGAACGGCTCATCGAGGTCTTCAAGGCCCACGACATCGGTTACTTCTTCTACAACGGAGGCGGCGACTCCGCCGACACCTGCCTCAAGATCTCGCAGCTTGCCGAGAAGACCGGGGTCCCCATCCAGGCCATCCACGTCCCCAAGACGGTCGACAACGACCTGCCCATCACCGACAACTGCCCGGGATTCGGTTCGGTGGCGAAGTACATCGCCGTCTCCACACGCGAAGCCAGCTTCGACGTCCGCTCCATGTCCAAGACCTCCACGAAGGTCTTCGTCCTCGAGGTCATGGGCCGCCACGCCGGTTGGATCGCGGCGGCGGGCGGCCTGGCCTCCGACGCCAACATCGAGATCCCCATCGTCATCCTGTTCCCCGAGGTGGTCTTCGACAGGGCGCGGTTTCTCGCCAAGGTCGACTCGCTGGTGCGCGAGTTCGGCTACTGCACCGTGGTGGTGTCGGAGGGTGTAAGGGACCCGGGCGGGAAGTTCCTGGCGGATCAGGGTCTCAAGGATGCATTCGGCCACGCGCAGTTGGGTGGCGTCGCCCCCGTGGTAGCCAACATCGTCCGCGAAGGTCTGGGGCTGAAGTACCACTGGGCCGTGGCCGACTACCTGCAGCGGGCCGCCCGCCACATCGCCTCCAAGACCGACGTCGAGCAGGCCTACGCCATGGGCAAGGCCGCCGTGGAACTCGCTCTGGCAGGGGAGAACTCCGTGATGCCCACCATCGTGCGCAAGTCCACGCACCCCTATGCGTGGGAGGTGGGAGCGGCGCCGCTGTCGGACGTGGCCAACGTAGAGAAGATGATGCCCGCGGACTACATCACGGAGGACGGGTTTGGGATCACCGAGGCCTGCCGGGACTACCTGACGCCGCTGATCCAGGGCGAGGACTATCCGCCCTACAAGGACGGGTTGCCCGACTACATCACCCTGAAGAACGCACCGGTGGAGAAGAGACTGCCCTCGTTTGAGCTCTGACTCACGCGAGAAGCGCTCGGAGGAAGGCAGCCAGCTCCCGAGCCTCAGCCGAGCCCGACGCCAGAATATCTACGTAGCTCTCGTAGGACACAAAGGCTATCCGAGCCGCGTTCGCGGGTAGGAGCAGCGAATTCTGGAACCGTTCGACCCCGGAGGCCAGAGGCTTCGACCTCGCGGAGGGTGCCATGCCGAGGACGCCGAAGTACGCCTTCTCTGCCCGCCGGGCGCACTCCGCCGCGAAGAGGTAGTTCCTCATGAGTTGGTAGTCGCGCCAGAACGGACAGACCTCCGTGGGTGTCTGTTGCGCAAGAACGTCCTCGCGGAAGTGGCCGCGCGCGAGTTCCCAGTAGTAGCGAGGGCCCCGGTTGCCGTCCGGCCGCTGCAGACGGCACCACGCCGACGTGCCCTTGCGATCCGAACCGGCTCCGTGGAACCCATTGCACAACAGCGTTGGTTGGCTGCACTTTCCCCATCCCTGTCGCGCGTCGATGCGGAACTTGGACTCCACGCACACAACGGCGTCGGCGGCGACGAGCAGGATATCCACTCTCGTGGCCTCGCCCGCCCCCGTCTCGCCCAAGATACGGGCGTCAGCATACTCCGGGGCAAGGTTCCAGGAGCGGTCTGGCCGCTTCGCGATCGTGACGAAGGTGCTTGTGACGAGCGCCTCGAATAGCGCATCGCGGTCGGGGAACTCCAGGACGGGGAGGAAGGCGCTCAGAGCGAAGGCCTGCGACGAATCGGGTGACTGCGCATGAAGGTGCCACTGAAGCCCGAGGAAACGCTCCCGAACGATGGCGAACGCCCGCGGATGAAGAGTGGGATTGTTGCGTATTGCTGCTAGGGTCGGTGGTCTTCTTCGGGCCATATGACCGATGGTACAGCGGCGAGCGGACGGCACGGCGCTCCGCCCGGCCCTCGTGGCCGCGCCCCGGGCTCGCGGTAGAATAGAATTGCCTTGAGCGATGTGACATGCATCATCGGAGGAGGGACCTATGGGTAGGCAGCGGCTCACACTCTTGCTCATCAACATCTTTGGCGGAGTGGCGGTCATCGGGAGCTACATCCTGGGCCTTCGGGGGGAATCGACCGCGGACGTCCTCTGGGGTGGAGTGTCCGAGAGCGTCCGGCCCGTCTATTACGTCTCCATGATCCTTTCCGCTCTGAGCTACTTCGCCTTCTTGTACTTCCTCCTCGTGAGGGTCGACCCCGCGAAGGTGGTGATCAGCGGGCGCTTCGGCTACAGCGTGTTCTATCCCATCTTCCTGTTGATCCTCATCCCCTCCGCTTTCTGGATGCCGTTGTCCAACCTCTACGTCAACGATCCGGGAACGGGCACGTGGATTGCAGTGCGCGTGGTGCTGGCCCTCGTCGGACTCGCCTCGATCGCGCTGGCTTGGGCCTTGCTGACCCTGAGGCCCAACAACCGGGGCGCCTCCTACTGGGCGGCGGTGACGGGAAGCTGCTACTTCGCCTTCCACACGGCCATCCTGGACGCGATACTCTGGGCGACATTGTTCAGAGGCTGACTTTGGCTCCGGCGCGGCGCCGCTCCTCCCCTGGAGGTACTCCTCCCGTGCTTTGCGAAAGCGCCTGGCGTGCGACAATGGTAAGGACAAAGCATCCTCCGTTACTGATAAGGAGAGTTTTGGATGCCTGGTTGGTTAGGTCCCTGGGAGATCCTCATTGTGGTCGTTATCATCTTGCTGATTTTCGGAGGCAGGCTTCTGCCTCGTCTCGGCCGTTCGTTGGGTAGCTCGTTCACCGGCCTGAAGAAGGGTGTGAAAGAGGGCGGCGAGGAGTTCAAGACGGCCATCAAGGAAGATGAAGCGGCCGTTGAAGACGTGAAGGTCGACTCTACTACTGCGCAGGCCCCGCCCGTCGCCCCCACCCAGACCTTAGACGGCGCCGGTCAGCCCCCGGTCGACAAGACCCAGCAGAGCTGACGGCCGGCTATCTGAGGGCCATCCGCTGTAGCCCCGCGTACTCTACCGGGCGCGTCAGTCAAGAGTGCATCAGCCGTCGGTCGACGTTCCCACCCCGAAATAGCGCCGGGTAGGCCGCAGCAGAGCGACCACCACGATCAGCACTCCGAGTACTCCCATGCCTATCTGCAAGGCTCCCCCGATATCCGGCAGATAGCCGAGAAGCGCAACTTCGGTGATTATCCAGATGACAAGACCCGCGCCGGCAGCCACCGCCAGCCACCAAGCCCAGGCCCGCCGCCGGACGAGCCCGTAGAGCACCACAAAGGGCAGTAGACCGACCGCGATGAGCAGGATCAGTCCGGGGATAAGGTAGTCGTCGAAGGGGCTGCCTTCGAGCAGGTCGAGAGACATGCCGATGTTGTTGATCGGGTCCTGTACCAGCCCGATGCCCCCAGCGGTAGCGCCGATAGCCTGGATCGCGAGGAGCACCATCAAGGCCCAGACGCTGGCCGGTCGCTTGTTTGAGACGGTCTTCACGGCGATCGCCATGGCGCTCCTTCCTGCGGGGTGACTGTCTGTGGCCGCATGCGACCGCAACCATCATACGCCGCGCGGAATCCGCCAGTGCCAGGCTACTTCTCGGCCGGCGCCGGCCGCTTTGTCCCGTCTGCGAATAGCTGAGCCAGTCCATGGGTAGCGTGCAGATGAGGATCGATAGACCCAGAGGAGGCCCGAGATGACGGCGACGGCGATGGAGAAGGGCAGCGGCACTCGCGAGGACCCCTGGCGGCTCACGACCCCGAGCGGCCAATCCGAGATAGAGGTCTACAGGGATGAAGAGGCGGACCCTCCGGCCCTGGTGGTGTTCGCCGCGAAGACCGAGGTGCGCTACCTGCTACGGTCTATCACCGACCTGCACGCGATGCTGAAGGCGCACGGCGACTGGATGCCACTGGGCAGCGCCGACGAACAGAAGCCGGCCGCGGAGGGCACTGTGGAGGCATGGGCCCGGTCGCCCCAGAATCCCGTCGGTGGCTGGTATGGGCTCAAGAAGGGCCTACGCGGCCGCTTCGCCAACTACGTCCCGCCGGTGCTCGAAGTTATGGGATTGGCCGAGGTGGAGCACAATGCCAGAAACAACAGGATGCGGGCGATCTGAATACGGCGCGGCCGGCGCACCGCGCAGCCGCGCCGCCGCAGTAGTGCCACGCCAGATGGGAAGGGGCGCCCGGCCCGCACGCGGGCCGGGCGCCCCAGATCTCTCGGTCGGACTCAGTCGAAGATGATGACGTTGCGAAGCGCCTTGCCCTGCTCCACGGCCTCCATGGCCTCGTCGATGTCTTCCAACTTGTAGTGCTTGGTGATCAACTCGTCCAGCTTGAGCTTGCCCGTCTGATACATGTTCACCAGTTTGGGGATATCGTTCTTGAGATTGGTGCTCCCCATCCAGCAGCCGGCGATGGAACGCTCTTCGCGGAACAGGAGGAAGGGCGAGACCGGGATGACGTCCTTGATGTTGGGGATACCCACCCACACCGTCAGCCCTCTGGGCGCCGACAGGACCGGGCTCATCTCCATGACCGCCGGATTGCCCACGGTCACAAACACGTAGTCGGCGCCTCGTCCGCCGGTGAGCTCCTTGACCGCCTGCACCGGATCAACCTTGCTGCTGTTGATGGTGTGCGTGGCCCCGAACTTCTTGGCCGCTTTGAGCTTGTCGTCGTTGACGTCGATGGCGATGATGGGGTACGCACTGACGAGGGCCGCCCCCTGCACGGAGTTCAGCCCCACGCCGCCCACGCCCACGATCACGCAGCTCGAGCCCATCTGCACCTTGGCACGCCAGACCACGGCGCCGACACCGGTTGCCACCCCACAGGCCAACAGGCTGGCGCAATCCATCCGCATGTCCGCCGGCAGCTTCACCAGTTGCGACTTGTGCACGAGGGTCTTCTCGGCGAAGCTACCGATGAGGAAGGCCTGGTCTACCGACTCGCCCTTCTGGTTCTTGTAGGGGGAGACGGCACCGCGCTCCCAGGGGTATTCGCACAGGCTGGGAAGGCCGGTGGTGCACATGACGCACTCGCCACAAGAGATGAGCAGCGAGGCCACCACGGGGTCGCCTATCTCGAAGCCGTTGACACCTTCGCCGATCTCCTCAACGTATCCGGCCGTCTCGTGACCGGCCACCACGGGAGCGGGGAAAGGCAGATCGCCCCGGACCAGATGGATGTCGCTGTGGCAGATGGCTGTAGCCGCGTTCTTGACCAGAACTTCGCCCGGCCCGGGCGCGCGGACCTCCAACTCCTCGATCACCAGGGGTTTGCCGAACTCGTAGCAGACTGCTGCCTTCATGAAGCTCCTCCCTCTATGTGTAAGCGACTAAAACGTAGGGGTTGACCCTGGCGGTGTCAACTCCCATGCGCGGAGCGCATCGTAGGGCCGAGCCAGGACCCGGAGGTATACCTGCGATGCGGATTGAGACGGCTTCGGGATCGCTAGTAACGGGTCTCACGGAGCGATTCCTCGTAGAACTGCGCCACTCCCACATCACGCATTCGGTCGTTCCTCGTGCGCCAGCGCTCGGCAACGGGTGAGGTCTTCGTCCACAGGCCACACTGTAACACCCGCGGTGCCGCCCAGGAGGCTGCTAGCGCTCTTCGCCGGATCGCTGCAGCGTCTTCTCGATCCGTGACAGGTCGTAGCCCTGGCCGGCGATCAGTTCGAGGATCTGTCCGTATAGCGCGTCCTCCATCTGCGGCGATCGGCTGAGTATCCAAAGGTATTTGCGGCCTGGATGCCCCACGACGGCCCACTGGTAGTCGGGGTCGAGGCCGATGATCCAATAGGAACCCCAGAAGGGCCAGAAGAACCTGACCTTCAGCTTGGCGTTGGATGTCTTGTCGACTACCCAGGCCTTGCCGCGCACCCGGCGCACGTCGCCGTCGAGCGTCCCCTGGATGCAGGTATTGACGACCTGAATATCTCCGTCTGGACGCAGGGAGTACTCCGCTGTAACGCCTACGCAACCCTTCTGGAAAGACTGCGGGATGGTGGCGATCTCGTACCACGTGCCCAGATACCTCTCCAGATCGACGTGAGGAACGACATCGAGCGGCTGCCGGGACGAGTCCGTCGAAGCGGCCATGCTCATCCTCCCGGGCTCTGCCGCTGAGCTTCGATCACACCGGCCAACTCCTCGGCCCTCTGCGAGCCCAGCATGACCTTCCGGCCGTCGCGCAGCGTGAGTTGCACGCCCGTATCTCCGCTCACGTTGTAGGCCACGCTCTTCGCCGTCCATCCCTTGATCCCCCAGCCGCCGTATTCCTTGATGGCGTTGTATTTCCGGACCTCGACCGTCTGCACATCGGCCAGGGAGATCTGACGCCGCGACAGGGGGAAGAAGCGGATGGCTATCTGCCCGGACGTCACCTCGATCACCAGCCTGGCGCGGAGGAAGAAGTAGGGCAGGGCCAGTCCGATGAAGATCCACAACAGCCAGACTCCCCAATCCGGGGCGGGATTGTCGCCCATCGGCTCGCCCAGCCAGATCTGGCGGATGAAGGTCCACCACACCAGTCCGGCGACGCCCAAGACGATGACCAGCACCCACGTCTGGCGAAAGCGCTGCTCCTCGCGATAGAGGGAAACGCCCGAGGGCGCCGTTCAATCCCCGCATAAGGCGTCCTTCCGCGTCTTCATCCCCGTTCCCTCCTCTGTCGACCGTCAATCTGAACCGTGCCCCGAGCAGCTGCCGCTTGATGATACCCTCCCGCGACGCGTCCACGGACGCCGTTCGACCCCGACCGAGAGCGAGGAGTCAAGCTCCCGGGCTAGAATCCTATCCAAAAGCCCTCATGGGCCGATGGTCGACCGCTGGGAATCGAGGAGGATGAGAATGGACGGGCAGACCGCATCGAACGTCCCGGGCACGGAGGCTACGCCCCCGCCCACGGGACAGGGGCCGACGAGAACGTCCCGAAAGCCCGCCAAGAGCACCTTTCGACGTCTGTGGTGGCTGTGGGTACTGATCGGGGTCATCGCGGTCTTCCTGATCGCCTTCTTCGTCGGCAGAGCCACCAACCAAGACGAAACCGCCGACGGAGGATCGACCCTGCCCAAGCTTCCTGCACCGACCATGATAATCACCGAAGAGCAGAACGGGGCGACGGTGCCGGTGGGAACGGGTTGGCTGGTCCTTCTACAGCTCACCGGGGTGCCTGAGGAGTCGGTGTGGAACATCGACGCGGTCAACGCCGAGCTGCTGCAGGTCTTGCCCGGACCTCAGATCTCCTATCCTTCCTACGAACCGAACGCCGAGGCGATCTACACCTATTCCGCGATCACCCTCAACGAGGGGAGCGTGGAGGTCGCAGCCAGAAACGTCGACATAGCCGGCAAGGTGAACAAGACCTTCGACTGCACCATCCTGATCGCCTCCGCAGACGATCTCGCCACCACCACCACGGCCGGCGAATCGACCACGACCGCCTCGTCGACCACTACCACCGAGGCGACCACGACCACGACCGAGGCCACTACGACGACCACGGAAGCGACGACCACCACGACCCAAGCAACGACGACCACCACGGCGGCACCCACAACGACCACTACGGCGGCGCCCACAACCACGACCACTGCGGCACCCACAACCACGACCAAGCCGCCGACGACTACCACGGCCGCGCCCACCACGACGACCAAGCCGCCGACGACCACCACGACCAAGCCGCCCACTACCACCACCACGAAGCCACCCAGCACGACCACAACGAACCCGCCGACGACCACCACGTCTCTGCAGTTGCCGCCCATCGACATACCTGACGGCATGGTCGTGGTGGGTCCGAAGGCCAACGGTCAGATCCAGGTGGTGCCGACGACAGCCACCGGCCTCGCGCTCGTCCTCCCCGATGACCGCACCGACGACTTCATCTGGCAACTCAGCCCCTTCGACAACGCCATCCTGGGAATGCGGGGCGATCCGCAGTTCATCGCCAGTACCACCGATCCGAACAAGGGCGCACTGGTGTGGACCTTCGACGTGTTGACGGCCGGGGACACGGAAATGCGGCTGATCTACGCCGATGAGGCAGGGACCGTGAAGCAACAGTTCTTCGTCACGATTAGCGTTCAGGAGCTGACGATCACGCCCTACTAGGCGCGCCGGGCTGTTGCCGGACGCGGCAACCTAGACGCAAGAAGCCCCGGGCGTCCGTTACGGACGCCCGGGGCTTGGTCTTCCTGGGCGGGCTCAGCCGCGGCGGCGGGACTGAGCCGTTCCTCTTTCGGCGCCGGACCGCCCGGTCTACTCCCCTTCTCTCCAGTGCCAGTCGCGGCCGCCTTTGAAGACAGCGGCGTTCATCTCGTTGCTCAGGTGGAGAAGGATGGCCTGCGGGAAGCGCTCGGCCATGGCGTAGTAGAAGCCGGCGACTGTGTCCTGCTGGACCAACTCCTCCTCGGTGGCCGCCAGGTAGTCGCGGGTGAAGTCGAGCGAACTACGGTCGAACGGCATGCCCGGTTTCTGATGGCCGGGGATGATCACCTCGGCCCCCATGGTCTCTATCTTGTCGATGGCCTCTTTCCACATGCCCCGTTCCTCAGCCGTGATCTCGCAGGTGAAGGGATGGGCCTGGTTGAAGAGGACGTCGCTGGCATAGAGGGTCTTGATGGAGGGGATCCACACCATGGTGTTGTAGCGCATGTCCCCGATGACTTTGGGGATGATCTCCAGGCGCTCGCCTTCGAGCTCGATGTAGTCATCCTGCAGCGGCTCCACCTGCACACTCGTGCGGCAGACGTTATGCGCGCCGATAGTCGCTTCCCAGATCTCCATCTTGCCGAAGAACTGGTTGTTCATGATGTCGGCCTCAGACGGCACCGCTACCACACGCGCCTTGGGGAAGGCCGCGGCTATGACTCCGGCGCCGAAGTAGTGGTCCGGGTGCGCGTGCGTGAGATAGATGGTCTTGAGCTCTTTGCCCGTGTCCAGTATCTCCGCGATCACCCTATGGGCACTCGACAAGGTCCACTGGGCGTCGATGAGCACGGCGTCGGTCTTGCCCATGACTATTACGGAAGCGACCGCGAACGCTTCGTCGTCACAGAAGAAGACCTTCGTCGCTAGTGAACTGGTCCCGCTGGCGTTCAGTCTGATCTCCATGCGCGTGTTCCCCCGGATCGATTGTGTATCCGTATCTGTCGCTGGATTCTAACACCCGGGCCGGCGACGTCTGACCCGCCCATGCCTGTATGATGGAATCGTCGCGGCTCTGGCGGCGCGATGGTCGATTCGCTGCCCACCCGGATGGCGACGCCCATCGAAGCCGGCATGATGGAGGAGGCGAACGGCGGCGTGATCGAAGAGGCCAGTGCGCAACCGGCGGCCCGAGTCCGGCGCCGTCGCGGTCTTCCGGTGTTCGTGTCCATCACCGCCTTTCTCCTTGCCCTGCACGCGGGCTACAACCTACTCGTAGGTATCGGCTCCCTCATCGACCTTGGAGTCTTCAGCGGATTGCCACTCCCTGACTTCGTCATAGGGGAGACCCTCACCGCCGAGGGCTCCCAGTTCGTCGTGTCTGTCATGGCGCTGGTGTTCGGGGCCATCGCCCTGGCAATACTGGTCGGCTTCCTCCTTCGCCAGAGTTGGGCCTGGACTGCGGCCATGACCTGGGGTGCCCTCTCCATGGCTCTGAACCTCGTCAACTTCTTCCGTGGAGATCCCAACTACTTGAGCATGATCGTGAACGCGGTCTTCATCCTCATACTCAACCTGGCGACCGTCCAGCGGGCCTTCCGCAAGGTGGACGACTGAGGTGAGCGCCGCGGGAACACCGGCAGCGGAGGGCGTCTTGCAGTCACCGGCCGAAGTAAGACCTTGGCGTCGTCTAGGCCGGGATCTGTTGTCGGCGCCGGCGGACGCATCTGACCTGGAGCTCCTGCGCACGTTCGAGCCCGTCGTGCGCTTCACGAGCGGGGAGCGTTTCTTCCCCATGGATGTCGACAGGTACGTGGCTCGTTCGTCCCTTTGCCTGCACCATCCGGATGGGACCGTGGGGGTGCTGCTGGGTGAAGGCGAACTCGATCTAGAAACCCTGGCGCAGCCCCGTGAGTATCCGTTCGGGACCATCGAGTTCCTGCGCTTCAACGACAGTCTGGATGTGGCCGAGGGCGCCCGGGCCCTTGCCGAGGTCTCCAGGTTGCGCCGGCAGGACGGTGACGTGTTCCATCCCGGGATGGGCCGGCTGGCCCGGGGCGGCTTCGGACCTCGCATAGCCGACGCCCTCTTCTCCCTTTCCCTCCTGCTGCGCGGCACGGTGCCGGCCGTTTCGGCGGCCGCCGCCGATCTCGAGTACCGGCAGATGATGCTCGACGAAGAGAAGTACGTCTACTACGGCCGCGTGGTCCGTCAGGGAGGCTGGACCGCGCTCCAGTACTGGTTCTTCTATTGCTACAACAGCTGGCGTTCCGGCTATCACGGCGTGAACGACCACGAGTCCGACTGGGAGAACGTGCTGGTCTACCTGTACGAGGACGAAGGCCGTCTCTACCCCGAGTGGGCCGGATACGCATCGCACGACTTCCACGGGGATGATCTGCGCCGGCGCTGGGACGACACAGAGCAACTCGAACTCGTGGATGGACACCCGGTCGTGTGGGCCGGAGCCGGGTCTCACGCTTCCTACTTCCAGAAGGGCGAGTACCAGGCCGCCGTCGCCCTCCCGCTCCCTGGGTGGATCCGCGGCAGCGCGCAGCTTCTTCAGCCATGTCTGGACCGACGTCATGGGTCAGCAGGGGAGGACCAAGGACCCCTTCCGCATCCCCTTCGTCGACTACGCGCGCGGGGACGGCAGGAGCATCGGCCCCGGGCAGGAGCATGCGTGGAGCCCCGTCCTCGTCGACGAGTCCACTCCCTGGGTGAGTCAGTACCGGGGCCTGTGGGGTCTTTACGCCCGCGACCCCATCTCCGGGGAGAACGCCCCCGCCGGCCCCAAGTACGACCGCGACGGCTCCCCTCGTCGCGCCTGGTACGACCCCGTGGGCTTCGCCGGCCTGGACAAGGAGCCTCCCCCGCCCGTGGCCGCCGAGCTCCTGCAGCAGGACTGCACGCTCCTCGGACTGCGCCAGGAAGAGCTGGAGCAGGTCATCGGCGAGAAGGCCACCGAGCTTCACGCGCTGGGAGTGCAGTCGGCCAGCCTGGAAGGCCACCCGCATCTGCGCGCTCGGCATACCGTGCTGATGGAGACGATCGCCGTCCAACGCGAAGAGCTGAGCGTCATGCGAAAGGAGTTCTCCGAGAACGACTCCGTACTTCGCGCCCTCTCTCACAAGCTGGCCCGGCTCCAGGCGGGGCGGAAGTCCGATCCGCGGGCGCACATCCACGCCCTGGCCCGCCCGGTGCCGCAGCGCGACATGCGCTTCAATCGAGCCGCCGAGGCCTGGAGCGCGGTCAGCCTCAGCCTCATCCTGCTGGCCGTGGTGGGACTACTGATCGGGGGACGGTCTTACCTCTGGGTGGGACTCATCATCATGGTGGTGGCGCTCCTCGTCATCGAGTCCATCCTGCGCGGCCACTACAGGCGCACCATAACCGGCATCGCGTCCATCCTGGCCGTGATAGCCGCGATCCTTCTGCTTGTCCAATTCTGGTTGTGGGTCATCGCAGGCGTGCTCCTTGCCCTGGCGTTCTTCCTGATGGTGCAGAAGGTGCGGGAGTTGCGCGGCTAGGACGAGCGCCTCCACGCAGGAAGATCTTGACGATCTCATCCACCATGAGCAGTCCGATGGCAAAGAGGACACAGGTGAGCCACTGACGGCCGTTCAGGTGCGTGAGTCCGAAGATGCCCTGCAGGAAGCCCAGTTCCGTACCCAGCACGGTCACGAGCAAGGCCAGGCCGAGGAGCTTCAGTTGCCGCCGATCGGCGAAGGTCTCACGCTTGAGCGCGGTCTCGGTCTCGCTGCGGTTGGTCACCCCGATGATGATGTTGAAGAGGGAGAAGACGACGAAGGCCATGCTGGCCGCCACCACCGGGTCGATCGCCTCGTAATAGTCCTCCAGATAGCAGCGTCCCGACAGCCATGAGCAAGCCGATGAAGGCGATGCGCACCCACTGCCACGTGGTAAGGACAGGCTGAGTGAGCGGACGGGGCTTGCGCTCCATCAGACCCTCGGACGGCTTGTCGAAGCCGAGCGCGATGGCGATGGGCACCTGCACGAGCGAAGTTGATGAAGAGGACGGTGAGCGGCTGGAAGGGCACTCCGCCGGCGATCATCGAAGAATGGCCGCGCCCAGGTAGCTGACGATGAAGGCCACCAGAGCCGTCATCTGGAAGCGGATGTACTTGGAGAGGTTGTCGTAGATGCCCCGCCCGTACTCGACGGCCCTTACGATGGTGGCGAAGTTGTCGTCGGTGAGGATCATGACCGCGGCCTCTTTCGATACCTCGGTGCCCGTGATACCCATGGCCACGCCGATGTCGGCCTTCTTGAGCGCGGGCGCATCGTTGACACCGTCTCCGGTCATGGCCACGATGTTGCCTTCGCTGCTGCAGCATGGTGGACCAGGCGGATCTTGTCCTCGGGCGCGACCCGGGCCACCACACCGATGTCGGGTAGCCTATCGGCGCAGCTCGTCATCGCTCATGGCTGCGAACTCCGCCCCGGTGAGAGCCTCGCCCTCGATCCCCAGCTCGTGGCCGATGGCCCCCGCCGTCACCGCGTGGTCGCCGGTGATCATGCGCACCTGGATGCCGGCGCTGTGGCACTTGGCGATGGCGTCCTTGGCTTCCGACCGCGGTGGGTCGACGATGCCCACCATGGCCAGCAGAGTCAGCCCGTTCACCTGGCTGATGAGGTCGCCCCGGGAGTCGAACGATAGCGGGATCGAAGTCGCGCCGCGCGACCACCATCACCCGTTCGCCCTCTTTGGCCATGCGCTCGTTCTCTTCCAGGGCCAGGTGGCGGTTCTCGTCGGTGATCGGGCCGCTCCTCGCCCCCCGGCAGCCAGTAGGAGCTACCCCGGGCGATCAGCACATCCGGCGCGCCCTTCACGAAGCAGCGGATGACGGGCTTCTCCTTGGCGTCCTTCATGCTGTGGAAGGTGGCCATGAACTTGTAGTCGGAGTCGAAGGGCACCTCGGCCACCCGCGGATACATCTGCCGGGCGTCGTCCACGCTGATGCCGCCCTTTTCGGCCAGGACGATCAGCGCGCCCTCGGTAGGGTCGCCGATGAGAGCCCCGTCATCCAGACGCGCATCGGCACAGAGGGCCATGGGGAGCAGAACCTCCTCCAGATCCACCTGCGTACCTCCGGCGCTGAGTAGCTGACCGTCGGTGCTGTAGCCTTCGCCGGTCACCCGGAAGCGGTTCTGCCCAGGCACCGTGAACTCGCGCGCCGTCATCTTGTTCAGGGTGAGGGTGCCCGTCTTGTCCGAGCAGATGGCCGAGACCGAACCGAGGGTCTCCACCGAGGGCAGACGCTTCACGATGGCGTTGCTGGCCGGCCAGTACGCGGGTGCCCATGGAGTAGAGGGTCGTGACCACGGCGGGCATGCCGGTGGGGATGGCGGAGATGGCCAGCGCTATGCCGGCCAGGAAGATCGCGTCGAACTCCTGGTCCTTGCCGCAGGCCGAGGATGATCATGATGACGAAGGTGATCCCCGCCAACACGGCGATGGTGACGGTCAGCCGGTCCAGCTGCTTCTGCAGCGGCGTCTTGTCGGCCTTGGTCTTGTTCAGCAGGTCGGCGATGTGACCCATCTCGGTCTTCATGCCCGTGGCCGTGACGATCATCTCGGCGCGGCCGCGGGTGACCGAGGTGTTCATGTAGGCCATGCAGTGGCGATCGCCCAGGGAACATCGGTCTTGGCGATCGTGTCTCGTGTCCTTTGACGATGGCCACACTCTCGCCGGTGAGAGCCGCCTCCTCGATCTCTACGTTGGCGGCCAGAAACAGCCGTCCGTCCGCCGGGACACGGTTGCCGGCCTCCATCAGGACGACGTCACCCGGCACCAAGCTCTTCCGCCTCTATCTCGATGGCCTGCCCGTCGCGACGCACGCGGGCAGTGCTCTTGAGCATCTTCTCCAGCGCCGCCAGGCTGGCTTCGGCCTTCGATTCCTGGTTCATGCCCAGACGGCGTTGAAGACAGTCAGTCCCAGGAGTACCAGGGTGGTCCCCAGTTCCTGAATCTATCACCTGGTTGACGACAGCCGCGCCTACCAGCAGTATTTGCATGAAGTCCCGGTACTGACGCACGAAAGTTCTCCAGCCCGGCTCCTTCTTCTTGCCGGCCAGCTTGTTGCCGCCATGCTTCTCCAGCCTTCGCTGGGCCTCGTCGGCGCTGAGACCTTGCGAGGGGTCGACCTGCAGCTCGCTCTTCTGCGATCTCCTCTGCCGAGAGGTCGTACCAGACGGGACCCGCGGGCGTGTCAGGCATGATCTTTCTCCTTGTGAATGCGTCCGAGCACGAGAGACACACACCTCGCGCGGCGAGCGCGCGGCCGACATCTTCTCGCTCCATTGTAAGCGCGCGCAGGCCGCGAAATACGCCAGCGATGGTTCTATTTCCGGTGCCGTTCCCCTCGCGAACTACCGCAGTCGGGAGCCGCGGCAAGGACCCCTCTATCACTCGTGAGACTCCCAGTGGAAGAAGCGCACCCTGATCAGCACAGCTCCCGCGGACATCGGAGGCGGACCGGCTCCGGAGATGAAGACCACGACGGACCACAGCGATGCAGTTCGCAGGCCGACGCCATCGCCCTCTCCGGCCCTCCCGGCACGCGGTCGAGCCCCGGTCGTTCCGACCGAGGCTCGCTATCTCTCTGGCGGGAGTGCGCCGCATATCCGGTGCTCACGCCCTCAGAGCGGCTCCCGGCTCCGACGACGCCATCGAGTTCGGGGCCGCCGCGACGCCGGCGGCGGGGACGCGTTGCGGCCGGTCCTCGCCCGATAGCACCGGCCGGCTTCGCCGCACGATCTTCATTCCGAACGGGAAGCGCAGTAGGTTTGTCCGCCGTATCAGTTCGTAACCCATCAGGCAGACCATGAACGACCCCAGAAGGATGGCCGTGAAGCTCAGAGGTACCCCGAGTCCGGTCTTGAGGACCACGTACCCCACCGCCACGATCACGGTCTGGTGGAGGAGGTAGATGGGATAGGAGGCGGGGGCGAAGTACCTGAGCACCCGACCATCCTTCCGGAACAGGCGCCGGCCATATCCCAGGAAGGCGACCATGCAGAACCAGGGGGCGAAGATCGAGGAGTAGACGGACGAGGATGTCCAGCGCCCAGCCGCTCCAAGCGGGATCGCCGTTCACGTCGAAGTAGGCGACGAGCAGGCACCACACCGGGCCCAGGATGAGGGCGACCAGCTTGTGCCGGTCCACAGCGCGGTCGAAACGGGCATCGGCCATCAGCAGATAGCCGAGAAGGAAGATGATGCCGTAGAAGACTGGGTTGCCACCGGCGATCTCGGGAACGAACAAGGCCGGCAGAAGGACAGCCCCGAAGAGCAGTATGACGCGCCGGCTTGGTCGCCGCCACAGCCAGGAGACCCACGAGTCGCCTCCCCGCTCCCCGGCGAAGGAAGAGCACGATGGGGAGCGCGATGAGCGAGTAGAAGAACAGGTGGATGATGAACCACAGATGCCCGAAGGTGAGGCCGCCCATGAAGTAGCCGTCGGGATCGACTTCGCTAAGGTGGAAGAAGTTGGGAAGCCAGTTGAAGAAGGAGCCGGGGTCGCCGCCGTGGCTCAGCAGCCCCAAGTACGATTGCGGCGGGATGAGTAAGACTAGTCCGAACAGGAAGGGGACGAACAGGCGCTTGAAGCGCTCGCCGGCGTAGTGACGACCGTCGCGGTGGGAAAGGGCGAACCAGGTGGAAGCTCCCGCCAGGAAGAACAGCAGCGGCATATGCCAAGGTCCAAGGTATTCCACGAAGTACGTCAGCCCTTTGCTGAGGGTCGCGCTCTTGACGTAGAACTCCTCGTCGAGATTGAAGATGCGGGCGATGTGATAGGGGAAGAGCAGCAGCACGGCGATGACGCGTAGCCAGTCGATGTCGTAGCGGCGGATGGGAAGCGCGGACTCGTGGCTTGTATTGGTCGTGGTGTTCATGACTCGCCTCCTGACTGGGTGGATTCCGTGGCGCGGGAAGAGTCGATGGCCTGCAGAAGTTCAGAGAGAGGGGTTCCTTTGAGCACATAGGCATCGCAGCCGGCCGAGATCGCCTGGTGCCTGCTGTCGTCGCCGGAGTGGACTGTGAGGGCGACCACGCGGCAGTCCGCCAGATCGGCCTTGATACGAGCGGTGGCCTCGTACCCGTCCATGTCGGGCATGGCCAGGTCCATCATGACCACGTCGGGTCGGAGGAGGAGCGCCAAGTTCACGGCCTCCAGACCCCCCGCTGCGTCTCCGACCACCTGGAAGCGGCCCGTGATCTCCAGCAGCAGGCGCAGATCGCGACGGACGTCGGCCACGTCGTCGACTATCAGGATCCGCGCTCTGGACTGTTGACCTGTCATGTCGCCTCCTTTGACATTCCTCATGTCCAAAGCATGACCGGAGAGGCGGCGCGCGCACATCGGCCGGGCGACGGATTTGCGGGGGGGCGGAAGGATGAGTCTGCGCGTAGGTCCTGGGGTGGATGCGCTACGACTTTGGTCGCAGAGGAGACCCGGCCAGATGGCCGGGGAACGAGGATCGTCGCTACTGCCTGGGCGTTTCTGCCGGTGTAGCTTCTTCGGCTGCCGGCCCACCCTCGACCTCAGTCTGCACCTTTGGCCGCAACTCGGCGAGGAAGCCGCGCATGCGGGCCAGCGCGTCTTGGGTCAACTCCTGCAGCCTCCCCAGTTGGATTCTGACCCCGTCCGGGTCTCTATCGAGCATGATCTGGGCGGAACGCGTGGCAAGGGTGACGCCGAACATGGCCTGGGACACCGAGTCGTGCAACTCTCGGGCCAGCCGATTGCGCTCCTCCATGGCGGCCAGGTCGTTCACCTCCCCTGCGTACCTCTCCAGTTGACGGTGGGTGGCCTCCAGTTCGGCCACCATCTTCCTGCTCTCCCTTCGCGCCTCCTCCATCTCCTGGCTGGCCAGCGCCAGCGCGGGGAAGACGAGTCCGACGGCCATGCTTGTAAGACCCAGGCCGAGCCCTCGGACCGGCCCCAGAGCGATCATCAGCGACGCACCTATCAGGACCACCAGGATCACGGCCCATATCCAGCGGACGCGTCCCCGGAAGACCAGCGCGGCCTGATAGGCGAGAGGCACGAACAGCGACGTGACGTAGTCGAACTCGGGCTCGAGGGCGAGCAGGCCCAGGATCAGAAGACACTGGACCACAAACACCAGATGCAGGATCGGCGGCCGCATGCGCGGACGCAGCCAGACGACTGAAAACAGAGCGAAGTAGCCGACCAGGAGGACCAGATACCAGAGAAGATCGCTCTCGTCCTCTACGCTGGTCAACAGCCGCGCGGCAATGGCAAGGGCCGCGAGATAGACGGCGACGAGCACGATGCGGAACCAGCCGCCTGCGGGCTCCGCCGCGGCGGCGGCTCGATTATCGGAGTTCGGCGAGACCATTGCGTATGGCGAAGATGGCCAGTTGGGTGCGATCCTTCAGACCGAGCTTGGCCAGGATGTGGCTGATGTGGGTCTTCACGGTCTTTTCGCTGATGAAGAACTGCTGCGCGATCTCCTGATTGCTCTTGCCCTCAGCCACGGAGCGGATGACCTCTCGCTCGCGTTCTGTCAGTTCGGCGACGATCTCGGCACCGGCCACCGCGGAGGCACCCGCCACGGCGACCCCAGCGCCCCGCTCGCCCGATCCACGCATGGCATCCATGAGCTTGCGGGCCACATCGGGATGCAGCCTGGGCTCCCCGCGATAGGCCGCTCTGATGGCGTCGATGAGCTCGTCTGGAGACACATCCTTGAGCAGATAGCTGGAGGCACCGGCTTGGATGGCCGGGAACACCTGGCTGTCCTCGGCGAAGCTCGTGAGAGCGATCACGCGCGTCTCGGCGCCCGACTCGATGTATCTGCCGCGTGGCGGAGATCCCGTCCAGTCCGGGCATCTTCAGATCCATCAGCACCACGTGTGGGAGAAGTCCGCGCACCGAGTCCAGGGCGGCGAGCCCATCGGCGGCCTCACCCACCACGACGATGTCGTCGTGCAGGTCGAGGAAGGTCCGCAGTCCCTGGCGGACAACCTGGTGATCATCCACGATGAGCACTCTGATCCTCCCGTCTGTGTCTCCGCCCTACCCTCGTCCGTCGTCATCCGTCGCCTCCCTCTAGCGGTACTCGCTCCACCAAGACCCGCGTCCCTGAGCCGAGCGAGCTCAGCACCTGCAGTCGCCAGCCTATCTCCGTCGCTCGTTCGCTCATGCTCCCCAGCCCCATGCCCGGTCCATCCGCCGCCTCTCGCATCTCGAAGCCCCGTCCCCGGTCTACGATCTCCACGCTCGCCGGGTCCCGCAGGCGCAGGTGGATCGTGGCTTCGGAGACACCCGAGTGTTTCACGACGTTGTTGAGAGCTTCCTGGGTTATCCCGAGGAGACCCTGCTCCTCGACCATCGACAGGACCGGACCGTCGACACCGATCCTCGGCGGCTCCTCCACCTCCAAGGACACCGTCAAGCCGTCCATGGCTCTCCGCTCGACATCCCGCTTGATGGCCGCTACCAGCCCGCCCTCGACCGGAGCATCGGGCGCCAACTCCGATATGAGAACGTGCATCTCTGTCAGGGCCCTCTGGGTCAGTTCCGCCAGCCGTTCGAGTTGGGCCTCCACCCGGCCGGGTTCGCGCTCCAGGAGGAGCGTGGCGGACTGGCTGGTGAGCGTCATGCTGTAGATCGTCTGCGTGACGGAGTCGTGCAACTCCCGTCCGAGCCGGTTCCTCTCCCGAGCCACCGCGAGTCGCTCCAGACGGCGTGAATAGTCCTCGAGACGGCTGTTGGCCTCACGCAGGTCGACGGCCAACGCCTGGTTGCGGCCGCGCGCCTCCACAGCACCACGTGTAGCGAGGGCATAGGCTCCCAGGAAGACGTCGACCGCAGTGTAGACGAGCACCAGAGAGATCACTTCGGCCATGTCGTCGGCATCCAGCAAAGGCACCAGCGTGAGGGGCACGAACAGCGCCACCCACACGGCCCCCAGGGGCAGGCCGTACCGCTGCATCGCATACATGGAGAGCACGCCGAACAGCACGGCAAAGAAGTCGTGGGACCCGGGCAGCGACAGCAAGGCCACCACGACAGCCGCCTGCAAGATCAGGTAGATGGCCGACCAGGGACGCCAGCGCCGGGAGAGGAATATCTCGCTCACGAAAAGGACCATCCAGACGGCCAGCAGTACGAGCGCCTGCAGGAGGACGTCGTCGTCCTTGATTACCAGCGGGGAGCGGAGAACGGCCCCGGCGAAGAGAAGAGCAGCCGAGGTGTAGTAGACCCACAGATAGGACCTGTCGCTGGAGCGTCCCATAGCCGCGCCCATCCGTCCGCTCGCGCCCTTGCCGTGCTCGACGTATCTGCTCTGACTCTACCTCACCAGGTGGCCGTAGACGATGAGGTTGGAGAGGTAGTGGCCCGTGCTCCGGTCGAACTCGCCCCCGCACGTGATCAGACGGATGAGCGGCTGCTGACTCCCGTTCCAGATGCGCTCGGTGGGAAGGTCGGTCTTCAGCACCTGCTCCTTGCCATCCACGGAGAAGATCGCCACATCGCCATCTTCGCCGTAGACGAACACCATGTCTCCCGGTTTGACGTCGCGCAGGCGGTAGAACACGTCGGGTCCCTTCTTGGAATCGACGTGGCCGAGAAGCACGGCCGGTCCGTTGGCGCCCGGGGCCGGTCCCAGCTTGTACCAGGCGGCCTTCCCGAAGGGGGGCACCTCTGCGACGCCCTCTTCGAGCAGGCCTACTTCCATCAGAACCGCGTCGATCTCAACGGCCTGGATGATCACCCGCACGGGTGCGGAGATCGCGTGAGTGCGGATTGTGACGGTGGTGGTCGAGGCCGCAGACGTGGTGCTGGTGGATGGCGGCGCGGTGCTGGTGGATGGCGGCGCAGTCGCTGGTCGATGCGTCGCTGGTCGACGTGGTGGATGAAGACGGCAGGGCGCCGCCGGAGGTAACGACAGGCGACGAGGTGTCGAGGGAGGCGATGGCCGAGAAGGTGGGAGCGACTACCGCTACCGCTTCCGACTCGCGCAGTAGCACAGCGCCGCTGGTGGCAGCGACGACGAAGGCAAGGGTGAGGAGGAGGGCGGCCAGTCTTCTGCGCCGGCGGCGCCTCCTGGCTGCGTAGTACTTGCGTCTGGAGACCATGGCCTACGACCCGGTCCGCTATGTCGCCCGCTGAGGAGTCAGCGGATCTCCCGCCGCGGGATCTCCCGCCGCCTCCTGCATGAGGATCGGAGCTAGCCTCTCTGGTACATCCGGACTGCCGAACCGAGCAGACCGACGCACAGCACCCCGGCCAGAGCGACTATCGCCCAGAACCAAGTGCTCACGCCGGCGGTCCCGCCGCCGCCCGTCTGGAAGTCGCTGGGGGGAGGCGTCGAAGTCGAGGGCGCGGCCGAGGAGGTGGTGGTGCTGCTCGGAGCCTCGGTGGTAGCAGGCGCCGCCGTGGTGGTCGTGGGAGCCGCGGTGGTGCTGGTCGACGGCGGTGCCGTCGTTGTGACCGCGGCGGTCGTCGCCGTGCCCCCGCTCCCATCGCTGGTGGAGGTCCCACCGGTCGTCGAGGTGTTGGCGGTGGTTCGAGGTGCTGTTCGCCGCCCCGTCCTCGCTACATCCCCACCCGTCGAAGGCGAACGGGACTCCGATGACCAGAGCGATGACCACCACAGCCCCGATTATGATGTACTTGAGCATGTGCCCTCTCCTGGGTCATCTGAGCCGGATTCGTGGCTCAGCCGAGTCGATACTGTTCCCCGATGTCACCCATTCGCCGTGCGCGGCGGCTTTCCTTCACTGTAGTCCAGCCTGCCCCTGGAGTCCCTCCACCACGGCGGGTGCTCCCTTTTTCGCAAAGCGGGGTACTACTCCTTCTTACGGGGCCTCCGGAACCTGTGGTTCGCCGGGGAACCCCCGTAGGTATGAGGGCGTCAGAGCGCCGGAAAACTGCAGACCGCACAGAGGCTATCGTCAGATAGGGGGATCACCGTGAGCAGACGCGAGGCCGCTCCGAGCAAGAGGGCGAAGGGGCGGAGGAAGTCGTTGATTGCACCGCTCTTGGTGCTTGTGCTCACACTTGCGGGCCTGCTTCTTCTTGCCGGATGCACCGTCAACGTGGGGCTCGACACGCAGGTCGAGACCGATGGGTCCGGGACGGTCTCAGTACGTCTCGCCGCCGATCAAGAACTGCAGGACGCACTGTCGGGAGCCGCTGGGGGCCTGGGAAGTCTCGGCTCGTTGCTTGACATCTTCGGAGGACTCGGCGACTTGACGGGGCTCCCGGGGAGCGTCGATGAGTTGTTCGACACCATTCTGGGCGAAATCCCCGGCGAGTGGGAAGTAGAGCGCGGCACCGACGACGACGGCACGAAATGGCTGGCTATGACACGGCCCTTTGCGTCCCCGGAGGAACTGGAGGAGATCCTTGCCTCCAGCGCTCTGTCGTCCGTCGTGGATATCGAAAGCCTCACCTTGACTCGCGACGAGGGCGTGTTCAGCACCAAGACTCTATTCTCCACCACAGCCGATGTGGGCGGGGCCATGTCCCAACTCGGAGAAGCCGCCGTGGACCTGCCGCTTGATCTTCTGGGCCAGGTGCTGGTCATCGAGAACCGTTTGACCCTGCCCGGCACCATCGGCGACAACAACGCCGACGAAGTACAGGGCAACACCCTGGTGTGGAACGTGGGGACGAGCGGCGCCCGAGAGATGCACGCGGAGAGCGTGGCCTACAACTGGGCTGCCATCGTGGGCATCATCGTGGCGGGCGGCATCGTGATCGCGGCCCTCGTGGTGGCCCTCGTGCTCATCATCCTTCGCCGGCGGCGTCCGTCGTCTCCACCGTCTCCGACTCGAGGACTCCGTGCCAGGCGAAGCGCCCGCGGGCTCGGCGCCTACCGACACCACGGCGACACCCGTCGTGCCCTCGGTGGTACCGGACGGCCCGGCCGCGACGCTGCCCCGCGAAGCGGACACGCCCGAACTTCTCCAGCCCACCACGGTGAGAGCCCCCGACGCCGGACAGCTCCCGGTCGAGGCGGCGCCGATCGTGGCTCCCCCGGGTGAGGTGGCCCCGGTCGTGGCACCTCCGGTCGAGGCGGTCCCGCCCGCAGCGCCGGCAACCCCGGCCGCATCTCCGGCGGGCCCGGAGGTGGCAGCAAGCCCAGAAGGCCCGGCGGAGCCGGCCGGCGACACCAAGCCCCCCGAGCCTCCCCTTGTCGTGTAGCTAACCGCCCGTCTGGTCGCGGGCTACCTCGTCTGGGAAGGACCGCCGGCCCGAGCCGGCCGGTCCTTCCCAGTAGACGAAGTTGGCCATGAGTTCGGGCTCATCCCAGCCGAAGCCGCAGAGGGTCCATGGCTCTCAACGCTTCATCCCCCTCACCCCTCCAACCTTCCAGCCCTTCCCTGATCAGCCAGGGCACCATCAGCAGAGCCACTGCCGGATCGGCCCACCACCAGCCCAGCGTGGCGTTCAGCAGCAGGCCGAGAAGGAGGGTGAAGGAGAGATAGGCGCAGGCGAGGGTCTCCTTGGCTTCGGCCCGAAGTGCCTCACTCCCCAAGCCTCGGGCCACTCTCAGCTTGCCCCAGGCCAGGAGCGGCATGATGATCAGCGAAGCGGCCGCCAGCACGATCCCCACCAGGCTCTCCTCCGGGCGGCTCTGGGTCGTCAGCGTGTACACGGCCTGCACGGTCACGTATGCCGCCAGGACCAGGAAGGTGATGCCGATCAGGCGGCGCACCTTCCCTTCCGCCTTCTCGATACGCTCGGAATCTCCGCCTCGCGCCTCGACTGACAGGCGCCACAACAGGGCCGATGCCGCCACCACTTCGATGACGCTGTCCAGCCCGAAGCCGAACAGGGCGATGCTGCCCGCTTCACTTCCCGCCCAGAGCGCTACGACTGCCTCGACGACGTTGTAGGCGAGCGTGCCGGCCACCAGCCACAGACCCCAGCGGGCCAGGCGTGTCATCTCCGGAGTCGAGTGGTCGGCGCACATGCGCGCAGTATCCCACGGCGAGCGCCTCTGTTTGTCAAGCCCGCCCGGCGACAGCCGTCCCTAGTCGTCGAACTCGCGCAGCAGGAGCCGCCAGTTGGCGTCGTGCACGCACCTCGGATCCCAGACGGCGGGGATATATATCAGCTCTTCCCCCAGTGTCTCAGGCTGGTCGTCGACGGCTTCCTCGTGGCGGCCCTCTCGCACGGTGAGTCCCAGATGGACGAACTCGCCCAGCAGACGCGCGTCCCTACGTCCCAGCACTACCGGTGAGAAGAGACCCGAAGAGCCCGCCGACCCACCCCCGTCGGGAGAGAGCGGCCCCGGAGCGGGTTCAAGGACGGGCCGCTTCTGCGTCAGTCGCACTCCCAGGTTCTCGACCACGACCCGGGACAGGGAGAACGCGGGCACGAAGATGTACCTCTCCCGGTGGGGAGCCCCAGGGGACATCCTGGGCCAGGCGTCTGCCTCCTCTTGCCCGGCGACCATGGCCAAGCGCCACACGGCCAGATATCGGGGCGATGCGCTGACGGTGCCGCGAGTGGTTACGGATGCGATGAGAGGAGAGAAGGCCTCCAGACGCCCCTCCACCGGTTCGTGAGCCAGCCCGCACACGGGACAGACGAAGATGACCGCCTCGGCATCGCTGGAGAGGCGGAGCCCGCAGTCCCTGCAGAGCAGCGGGATCAGGTCAGCTCGAGTAAGGGTCGTGATATTCCACCTCCCCCCGCACACGCGTTCCCCGGAAGACCACTACGGCCCCAGCAAGAACCAGGAGAAGGAAGGCTATCGCCGGTATGCGAGCGCTCGATGACATGAGGGCCAGTACGGCGAAGAGCAGGGCCAGAGCACCGAGCGCTGCGACCTTCGACGCGCGTTCCTTGAGACGTGCCGTGGCCCCAACTGGCGCGACGGCAGAGTTGACGGTGCCGTCGAACCCGTTCACCACCACAGAGTAGCGCCGAGCGCCTTGGCGCAACTCGAGGACCCAGAGGGGATAGAACAGCAGACATGCCGACTCGCGGACCACGAGCAGCCGGCCCTCCGGGCGCTCCGCAGCCGACGTGGGCTGGAGCACCTGCCGGTGGCCGCGTTCCAGGACGCTCGCGGGCGATTCCTGTGCGGGCAGCACGCGGGCATCGTCGAGGTCCCCGCCCAAAACGGGCAGCAAAGGCTCCCTCCCCGTCACGCGCGGCCTGGTGGCGCCGATGGTCGTCAGATCGGCGGCCGCTTCGTAGAAGCGGCGCTCCTGGAGGCGACTCTCCTGCACCTCTTCGCGGTAGGGTTGCAGCTCCAGTCTCTCGCTGTCCTCGTCACCCACCAGCTCGCAACGGACCCTCGTCTGATAGCCGAACTCCCACCCCGCCACCAGGGCACTGTATTCCCAGACGGGCGCGTAGACGAGTTCCGTTTTCGTGAAGGGATACCCCTCTTCCGGCTTGGCCACATCCGGCCTGCCTGCGAGCCACTCCCGGGCCGCGCTCTCGGCCTCCGCGCGATCCGTGCGCACGGGGATACGCCAGCGGTCGTGACCACCTCGGGGAGACACAAGGACGTGGACGCCGCAGTGGCAGCAGGCCAGGAGACGCAGGCCCCCCACTGCAGCGAGGGGGCCAGCGCACTGGGGACACTGCACGGCACGCAGGGCGGCATCGGCCGCCAGGGTGGAGCCGCACGACGAACAGACCACCACGTCGGCGTAGTCGGGCCAGGTCAAGCCGGCCGCGCACTGCGGGCAGATGCGTTCCTCGGTAGTGGGCGTTGCTGACAAGTTCGCCGTCTTCCCTCATCGGCGCGTGACATTCCTGTCTTCATCTATCGCCCTGGGAGGTGCGAGCCTTGAATGGGACCGTCAGACGGTATCCCCCTGCGCCAGAACCTGGTCCCGGGCTAGCCCGTCCGCCGCGGAGGCCTCGATGTCAGGAACGGGCTCTGCCGGCACCGATCCGGCCCCGAACGTAGCGACCCGCCCAAGCCTGCGGGGAGCGGGCAGCACCCACACGAAGAGCCCGGTGATGAAGATGAGGATGCCCGAGACGGCAAACCAGAGAGCGACCCCAGTCTTCTCAGCCACCGGACCGGCCAAGAGGAGACCCAACGGAGAGACCGCCAGAGCCATGGTCATATAGAGCGACATCACGCGGCCCAGTTTGGAGGGATCGATGAACGTCTGGAACATGGCCGTGAGCGGCGCTCCGAAGAGCGGCACCGATACGCCCATGATGACGCTCAGGCCAGCGAACACCCAGAAGGCGGTCGGGGGAAGCATGCCTGACGCCGCGAGCATGAGACCGGCCACCAGAATGCCGGTACCGATGAGCGTCACCGCCGAGAAGCGCGCCGACAGTGCACCGATGACAAGCGAGCCCACAAGCATCCCGGCCCCGAACAGCATCTCGATGATGCCCGCCGCGAAGGCACCTCCACCGAAATGATCGAAGGTCATGAGCGGGAAGAGGGCGTTGAGGGGCATGTAGAGGAGGGTGACGATGGTCAGGATGATGGTCAGATGGAAGAGCCCCCGATGTCTCACCAGCTCTCGCCAGCCCTCCACGAACTCGGCCCGAAGACTCGGGTGCTCACGCTCCTCAGGCGACCGCTCCGGATGCGGGATCCGCACCAAGAGCAGGGACCCCACTGCCACCAGCGCCCCCACGATATCGAGACCGAGGACGGCGGTCATCGGTGCCACTCCCATGAGGAAGGCGCCGAGTACCGGCCCGGCCATGGCCACGCCGGACCCCAGGAAGAAGTTCCAGCCTGACACGCGCATGAGCTGGTCCTGGGGCACGTACATGGGCACAGCCGCCTGGCTTGCCGGCGTGTGGAAGGCGGCCCCCAGCGAGCGGGCGGCAAGAACGGCGATGACCGACAACACCGAGTAGTCGCCCGACACGACCATGGCCAGAAGCACCACGCTCGTCACCGCCACGAAGAGGTCGGCCCCCATCATCGTGCGCCGCCTGTCCCAGCGGTCGATGAACGGACCCGCGAGCAGACCGACCACCGCCTGCGGCACCAATGCCGCGATGGAGGCGTAGGCCAGGACGCTGGCCGACCCGGTTTCGGCGGTGAGCCACCACACGAGCGCGAAGTTGACCGCGCTGCTGCCCAGCAGCGAGAACGCCTGTCCGGTGAAGATGATGAGAAAGGTGCGATGCCAGGGCTGTGTGGAACGGACCAACTCGCCCTCCGGGAGTGGCTAAAGAAGCACCGGCAGGTGCCGGTGGGATCGGGACTCGGAGATTCTACCCGACCACCCGCCCGATCTCCGCCGCGTGAAAGCTTACTGGGCGAACAGCGCCCGTATCTCTTCCTGCGTCTCCGCGTCCGTCCAACCAGCATCGAGTGCGGCATTGAACTTCATGGTCGCCTCTGAGATCTCCAGCCAGTCCGAGCTGACGGCATAGCGCTTCTCAGCAACAAGCCACTGCAGGACCGGCGCGAGATGCCAGACGACCCACTTGCCTTCATGCAGTGGAGTCGGGCCACGAGAAGTGCAAGACAAGAGGAGCTTGCGTAGGTTCTGACGAGAGCAGCCAACAATGTCGGCGACGTCAGTGACGCCAACGAGGTCTGGGCTTACCTCCACCAGTTGTGCTCCGGGCAGAGCTCGCTTCACATCGGTGATCGCACCGAGGATTGCGCTTCGCGCGCAATCCGCCTCACGGGCAAACTCAAAGGCGATGCGCCCGGCATGGCCGATCCCAATCAGGGCATCATCGCAGCCAGCATCACCGAGTCGTTCGATCAATTCGTCAGAGTGCGCTTCATCCTGCGGCAGAGAGAACCGCAGCCCGAACTCGTACTCCCTCATCGCCCTACTCCTCATCCTCAGGGTCTGCATGGCCGCCGGTGCACCCGTCAACCTTCCTTCTGATCTGCTTCGCGTGGGTCTCGGGGTTCCTGGGCGTACCATTGACGCTCGTTACACAGAACATGCCGCATCTGCAGTCGGGGTCATCGTGGGGGCAGTACAGACAGCCCCAGGCGTGAGAACTCTTGCCCGTTGGTTCGACTCGCCACCCTCTGCTCTCGGCGTACTGCAGGGCGTTCTCGACTGACGCATTGGGATGCCTGTCCCTGGACAACGACGCCTTCCTCTTCGGCAGGATACTTCAGCAGGTCATAGGTTGTCAAATGACAACCATCACGAGGGAGTGGTCGAGTCCGCTTCCCTTTCAGCTAGCCGACGAAGCTCCTGTCTCGGCTCACATAGTCTCCAGAATGCGCCTGCACTCAGGAACTTCGGTGCAGCCGACTCATGGTCGACTACGTAGTCCTGCAGCTCGGCGGAAAGCTCCGGCACCTGGGCGTCGAAGGTCAGCCGGCCGGCTGGGGAAGGCATCGGGCGAGATGACCGATGGTACCGAGTGGGCTGCACGCGCTACGGACCGGTGCGTTGGTCCTCTGCCGGACGTGCTCGGCGCGCCGCTTGCGGCACCCCGCCGGCGCACCGTCCCAGCGCTGCTTGACGCCCTCCGAGGCCCCATATACAGTCTCACAGTCTCTGACCGCTGTGAGGAGCGAAGCGCATGCCGAGTGAAGCTACATACGTCCACGGGTACGGCTCGCGGGAGCAGGTGCGTCTGCAGGACCAGGCGGCGACGCTCGTGGACCTGCTGCACCACGACACGTCCTTTCCGCCTGGGAGTCGGGTGCTGGAGGCCGGGTGCGGCAACGGAGCCCAGACGGTCACCATCGCCCGCAACAGCCCGGGGGCGTACATCGTGTCGGTCGACATCTCCGCCGAGTCTCTGGCCGAGGCGGAGGCCCGGATGGAGGCGGCCGGGCTGTCGAACGTGGAGTTCCAACAGGGCGACATCTTCTCCCTACCCTTCGCTCCGGCGTCCTTCGACCACATCTTTGTCTGCTTCGTACTCGAGCATCTGGCGCGTCCGGTCGAAGCCCTCGAGGCGCTCGGCAGGCTGCTGCGGCCCGGGGGGACCATGACTGTGATCGAGGGGGACCACGGCTCGGCCTACTTCCATCCCGACAGCGAGGCGGCGCGCGCCGCCATCAGCTGCCAGATCCAGCTGCAGCGAGAGGCCGGCGGAAACGCGCTGATAGGACGGGAGCTCTACCCCCTCCTCCGAGACGCGGGGTTCGAGAACGTGGCGGTCTCGCCAAGGATGGTCTACGTCGATTCCAGCAGGCCCCACCTGGTCGACGGCTTCACCCGGAAGACCTTCACGGCCATGATCGAGGGGGTGCGCGACACGGCCGTCGCCGGCGGCCTCATCGACGCCCGGACCTTCGACGCGGGGATCCAGGCCCTCTACCGGACGGCGGAGGCGGACGGCGTCTTCTGCTATACCTTCTTCAAGGCCGTCGGTACCAAGCCGGCCCGTGCTGCCGCGGCCGAAGCCGAGCCGGCCGGGGGGCGTCGGGCATGAAGAAGATCGACGTAGCCACCTGGGACAGGGGAACGTACTTCTCCTTCTACACGACTCTGGACTTCCCCTATATCAACATCGGCGCCCACGTCGACGTCACCAATCTGCTCGACTTCGCGCATGCTCAGGGTCTCTCCTCGTACCTCACGCTCATACACACGGCCCACCAGACCGCGCACCAGATCGTCAACTTCAGGTACCGCATCGTCGATGGGGATCCGGTGCTGCTGGACAAGATGGGTCTGACCTACACCTATATGCCCGCGGACAGCGAGCTGTTCATCAACGTGTGCGTGGAGTACGTCGAGGATCTACTCGAGTTCCATGCGACGGCGCAGGCCCAGGCGGGCGCGCAGGGCGCCGACGTGGGGTTCGGTGCCCTCAGCGACCGCCGTGACCTCATCGTCTACTCGGCCGTCCCCTGGTTGCAGTACACGCACTTCGTCAGGACCATCGCCAAGAGCGGCGTCGACTCCAACCCCAAGATGTCGTGGGGCAAGTACTTCCACCAGGACGGACGGGTGCTGGTGACCTTCTCGGTGCAGGTTCATCACGGCCTGATGGACGGCTTCCATATCGGCCGATTCTACGAGGCGCTGCAGGCCAACATCGACGCTCTCGGCTGACAGCGCGCGGCGCGCGAGGGCGCACGTGCAGGCAGGCCCCGGGTCAGGACCCCATAGACGCCAGCAGACCAAGCAGCTCGTCGTTGCTGGGGATATCCGTCATGTCGTGCCCGTAGTGCACGTAGCGAGCGATGCCGTTCTTGTCCACCAGCACCTGCGCCGGCATCCGGCCCATCTTGAACAGCTTGATCTGCTGCCCATAGAGCTTGAGGACCGTGTGCCCGGGATCGGGCAGGCCGATGAAGGGCAGGTCGTGCTTCGCCCAGTAGGACTCGAAGGCATCCGGCCCTTCCGGTCCCACCACCACGAGGGTCGCGTCGGCTTCCTCGAACTTGTTGTAGTCGCGGCGCAACTGCGCCATGTGCGCGCGGCAGAACGGTCAGGTGAAACCCCGGTTGAAGATCAACACGACGTGTCTCTGCCCACGAAGGGCGGACAGCCTGAATTCCTCTCCCCGAAAGTCCTTGAGGACGAATTCGGGGGCTTCGGCATCGATCTTGACCTCGGGCATGTTCGGCTCCAGTTGCGATCCGCGCGATGGACGTCCGCGTGGCTCCGATGCTATCCACATCGCCTCGGAGAGACAAGCCCCCAGCACGGGTACGCCGTCCTACACTCAGCCAGACAGCCCGCCTCGTTTACAGGTGGGGCGCGAAAGGGTAGACTACCCGCGTCACTCCAGACCACATCTGATTCACGGGAGCGTTTCCGGTGGAAAAGAGGCTCGGTACTGTCTCCATCATGGTGGAACGGCACGTAGCCCCCGTAGAGGACGTCAATGAACTGCTCAGCGAGTTCGGAGACGAGATCATCGGGCGGTTCGGTCTTCCGTATCCCCAGCGCGGCGTGAACATCATCACGCTCATTACCGACACCTCCATGGAGCGCACGAGCGCGCTCACCGGCAAATTGGGCAAGCTCCCGGGAGTCCAGGTGAGGTCCCTCCTCGCCAAAGCCCCTGCAGAAGGAGTCGCCCATGAGCCCCCACCCGACCACCCAGCACGCGACCACTGAGCGCCCCAGGGCCGAGCACCCGGGGACCCGGCGCCCTGGGTTTGAGCACCCCGGCACCGAGCACCTGACCGACTTCATCCCCGCGGCGCATATCGAGGAGTTGCTGGAGCGCCCCGCGCCCGGGGCCGAAGAGGTCCGCGCCATCATCGCCAAGTCGATGCGCTTGGAGCGACTCGACCTGGAGGAGATGGCCGCTCTTCTGGCCACCGACGACCTTGCTCTTCAGGAGGAGATCTTCGCCGCGGCGCGCGAACTCAAGAAGAACGTCTACGGCAATCGCATCGTCCTCTTCGCCCCGTTGTACATCGGCAACAAGTGCATCAACTCCTGCACCTACTGTGGCTTCCGCGGTGACAATCGGGACATCGTCCGCCGCACCCTCACCGACGACGAGCTACGGGCCGAGGTCCGCGCGCTCATCGCCAAGGGGCACAAGCGCCTGGTGATCGACTACGGGGAGCATCCCGACTATGGCGCCGAGACCATCGCCCACGCCGTCGACGTCATCTACTCCGTCAAAGACGGCGGCGAGATACGGCGCATCAACGTCAACTGTGCGCCCCTGGACGTCGAGGGATACCGCTTGATGAAGGCGGCCGGCATCGGCACCTACCAGATCTTCCAGGAGACCTACCATCGGCCCACCTACGCCCGCATCCACCAGCGCGGGCCCAAGTCCGACTTCCTGTGGCGGCTCTACGGGCAGGACCGGGCCATGGAAGCCGGCTGCGACGACGTGGGGCTGGGAGTGCTCTTCGGCCTCTACGACTGGCGCTTCGAGGCTCTGGCCCTGCTGGCCCACGCCATCCACCTGGAGGAGACCTTCGGGGTCGGACCGCACACCTTCTCCTTCCCGCGTCTCAAGGACGCCAGCAACCGCGCACTGCAGCCCGAATACGCCCTGGGCGACGCCGACTTCAAGCGCCTGATCGCCATCCTGCGCCTGTCGGTGCCCTACGTGGGCATGATCCTCACCGCGCGGGAGACGGCCGAACTTCGCCGGGAGCTGATCGACTTCGGTTGCTCGCAGATCGACGGCGGTACGCGCATCGAGATCGGCGGCTACAGCGAGGGCGACGGGGTGCAGGACCTGGACAAAGAGCAATTCCGCATCGGTGACGATCGCTCGCTGGAAGCGGTCATCGGCGAGCTGTTGGAGATGGGGGAGATCCCGTCGTTCTGCACCGCCTGCTACCGGCTGGGCCGGACGGGAGAGGACTTCATGGATCTGGCCAAGCCCGGCGAGATCAAGCACCACTGTGCCCCCAACGCGCTGGCCACTCTGGCCGAGTACCTGCGGGAATACGCCGGCGAGGAGACCCGCGCAGCGGGCGAGTCGCTCATCGAGCGGGAACTGCAGCAACTGGAAGACGACGACCGCCGGCGGGCCGAGCGCATGCTCGCCCGGGTGCGGGAAGGCAAGGGCGATGTCTACTGCTAGGACCGGTAACGCGGGGCCCGGTGTGGAGGCCGTGGCGCCTGCGACCGCGGCCTCGGTTGCCAAGTCGCACGCCGGCCTCCGGGTGGAGCGCGACCTTCTGGGCGAGCGCGAGATCCCTGCCGGGACCCTCTACGGCATCCACACGGTGCGGGCACTGGAGAACTTTCCCCTGGCCGGCAGGCCCGTGCACGAGGAACTCATCCGCGCCTACGGCACCGTCAAGCTGGCCTGCGCGCGCACCAACCGCGCGCTGGGCGTGTGGGCCGACGACCCCGCCAAGGCCGACGCCATCGAGCAGGCCTGCCGCGAGATGGCCGAAGGCCGCCTGTCCGAGCACGTGCTGGTGGACGCCCTGCAGGGCGGCGCCGGCACCAGCACCAACATGAACGTCAACGAGGTCATCGCCAACCGGGCTCTGCTGATCCTGGGCGCGGCTCCGGGCGACTACGCCCGCGTCTCTCCCCTCGACGACATCAACCTCCACCAGTCCACCAACGACACCTATCCGACGGCGCTGCGCCTGGCGGCCATCCGACTCCTCCACGACCTGGAGAACCACGTGGTCGCCCTGCAGGAAGCCTTCCAGGAACTGGAGAAGCGCTACGCCCACGTGGTCAAGGTGGCCCGCACCGAGATGCAGGACGCCGTGCTCATCACGCTGGGCCGCGAGATGGGCGCCTACGCCGAAGCCCTCAGCCGCGACCGCTGGCGCATCTACAAGTGCGAGGAGCGGCTGCGCGTCGTCAACCTGGGCGGCACGGCCGTCGGCACGGGCCTGGCCGCCCCGCGTCAGTTCATCTTCCGGGTGGTGGACGAACTGCGCGATCTCTCAGGGGTCGGCTTCGCCCGGGCCGAGAACCTTGTCGAAGCGACACAGAACGCGGACGTGTTCGTCGAGGTCTCGGGCATCCTCAAGGCGCTGGCGGTCAGCCTGCTGAAGATCAGCGGGGACCTCCGTCTGCTGTCCTCGGGCCCGGAGGCGGGGATCGGGGAGATACGGCTGCCGCAGCGACAGGCCGGGTCGTCCATCATGCCCGGCAAGGTGAACCCTGTCATCCCTGAGGCGGTGAGCCAGGTGGCCATGGTCGTCATGAGCAACGACGCTGCCATCGCCGCCGCAGCCGCCGCCGGCAGCCTGGAGCTGAACCCCTTCCTCCCCTTGATAGCCGACTGCCTGCTGGGATCGCTCAGCCTTCTCGGGCAGGGGTGCCTGGTGCTGCGCCGCCACTGCGTCGAAGGCATCGAGGCGGACGAAGAACGCTGCCGCAGACACGTGGAATCATCCACCGCCGCCGCCACCGCCCTCCTGCCGGCGCTGGGCTACGACGCCGTGTGCGCCGCCGTGGGCCGAGCCGTGGAGACAGGACGCACCATACGGGAGGTAGTGCTCGGCGACGGCCTTCTCGACGAGCGCGAGTTCGAGGAACTGCTCAGCCCCGAGGCCGTCATGCGCCTGGGAAGCCCCACCGGCCTGCGTCAGGACCCGTCACCGTCGAGCAACACTACGGAGTGAGATCATGAGTCTACTCGAAGCGCCGCGAGGAATGCGGCTGCACATAGGCCTTTTCGGCCGCAGGAACGTGGGCAAATCGAGCCTGCTGAACGCCATCACCAGGCAGAACGTGTCCATCGTCTCGGAGTTCGCCGGCACCACCACCGACCCTGTGGAAAAACCCATGGAGCTGCTGCCCCTGGGTCCCGTGCTCTTCATCGACACGGCCGGCATCGACGACGTGGGAGCCCTTGGGGAACTGCGCGCCGACCGCACCAGGCAGGTGTTCGAGCGCACCGACCTGGGCGTGGTGGTGACCGAGCCCGGCGAGTGGGGGGAGTTCGAGGAGAACATCGTCGAACGACTTCGCGAGCACAGCGTGCCCGCCATCGTGGTGGTGAACAAGATCGACACCAACGGCCACGCAGGCACTCCCGCGCGGCTGCAGGAACTGCAACTCCCCGTGGTGTTCACGTCGGCGCCCAACGGGCAGGGCATCCTCGACTTCCGCCAGGCCCTGCTGGACAACGCCCCCGAGCACTTCATCGAGAGTCCGGCCATCCTCGGCGACCTGGTGGGACCGGGGGAGCTGGCCGTGTTGGTGGTGCCCATCGACAAGGAGGCGCCCAAGGGCCGCCTGATCCTGCCCCAGGTGCAGTCCATCCGCGACCTGCTCGACACCGACGCCATGGCCCTCATGGTCAAAGAACGGGAGCTGAAAAGCGCCCTGGAGAGGCTCAACCGGCCGCCGCGCTGGTGGTCACCGACTCCCAGGCCTTCCTCAAGGTGGCCGCCGACACGCCCCGCGAGGTCCCCATGACCAGCTTCTCCATCCTCTTCGCCCGCTTCAAGGGCGATCTGCCCACGCAGGTGGAGGGAGCGCTGGCCATCGAGCGCCTGCGCCCCGGCGACCGCATCCTCATCGCCGAGTCGTGCAGCCACCACCCCATCGCCGACGACATCGGCCGGGTGAAGATCCCCCGCTGGCTCACGCAGTACGCCGGTGGCAAGCTGGAGATCGACACGGTCCAGGGCCACGATTTCCCCGAAGACCTCTCCCCCTACGCGCTCGTGGTCCACTGCGGAGCCTGCACCACCAACCGACGGGCCATGCTCAACCGTATCCTGCGCTGCCGCCAGGCGGGGGTGCCGGTGACCAACTACGGTCTGGCCATCGCCTATAGCTTGGGCATCTTCGAACGCGCGTTGGAGCCGTTCCCGGCCGCGCTGGAGATCTTGAGAGCGACCAGAGGAGCGACCCTATGAGCGCCGGACCGAGCGGCCTGTTGGCAGACGCCCCGACCCGTGAGGAGACCGGACACTCCCTCACTCGAGAGGAGACCGTACGCTGGCTGAAGGAAGCCGATCCGGGTGCCCTCGAAGAGCTGTGGCGGAGGGCCGACGAGACGCGGCGGACCCACGTCGGAGACGAGGTGCATCTGCGCGGGCTCATCGAGATCTCCAACCACTGTGTCCGCCAGTGCGCCTACTGTGGCGTGCGGGCCGGCAATCGCGAGATAGAGCGCTACCGCATGACCGCGGACGAGATCCTGGCCTGCGCACACGATGCGCTCGACTTCGGCTACGGGACGGTGGTCCTGCAGGCCGGTGAGGACTACGGACTCAAGGCGGAATGGGTGACCGCCGTCGTGCGCCGCATCAAGGCGGAGACCGGACTGGCCGTGACCCTCAGCCTCGGCGAGCGCGGCGACGACGAGCTGCGCGCCTGGCGGGAAGCGGGAGCCGACCGCTATCTGCTCCGCTTCGAGACTTCTGATGAGGACCTCTACCGCCGCATCCACCCCTCCCTCCCGGGCAAGCTGTCCGACCGCGTGGCCCTGCTGCTGCACCTTCGCGACCTCGGCTACGAGATAGGGAGCGGCATCATGGTCGGCATCCCGGGACAGACGTACGAGACCATCTGCGACGACATCGACCTGTTCCGGCGGCTGGATATGGACATGATCGGAATCGGCCCCTATATCGCCCACCCGGGAACGCCCCTCGGCGACGGGACGTGGGACGCGGCCGTACCGCCCGGGGAGCAGATAGCCTGCGACGAGCTCACCGTCTACAAGGTGGTTGCCCTGACGCGTCTGGCGTGTCCCGAGGCCAACATCCCCAGCACGACCGCGCTGGCCACCATCAACAAGGAGTCCGGCCGCGAGTTGGGCCTCCAGCGAGGGGCGAACATCGTCATGCCCAATCTGACCCCGCCGCGCTACCGGGTGCTGTACGAGATCTACCCCGGCAAGGCCTGCATCAACGAGACGGCTCAGCAGTGCCGTTTCTGCCTGCGGGGGAGGATCGAGTCGATCGGGCGCAGTGTGGGGAGCGGCCCGGGCGGGCGATCTGACCGGAGCGCGCCCGGAAGCTAGGCCGGGAGCAGCCGGGTGGGATGCGGCCGGCGGCCGAGGCAGGGCGACTCGGCCGCGTCGCGGCGCCCTACGCCTCGGCGCTCCGCTCGCGGCGCTCCTTCTTCATGAGCCGGCGGGCCCGGCGGGTGACCCGGACGAAGCTGGAGAAGTGACTCCAGGGCTTGATGTCGCTCTTCTCGGTGCCGTAGATGGTGGGGATGGGCACCCAGGCCAGCTTGTAGCCGCGTCCCAGGCAGAGCGCGATCTCCTCCACCTCGAAGGCGAAGCCCTGTTCCTCGCTCGCGAGGGCCATCTCGGCCAGGCGCCGGCTGTGCAACCGATAGCCTGACTGATTGTCCGGAATGTGCTCCCCCATGGCCCAAGAGAACAGCACGCGGCTGACGCTGTTGGTGAACCAGCGGATGCGGGGCATGGCGTTGTAGTCGCGGGCGCCGACCACCAGGTCGGCGCCGCCCTCCTCCCACACCCGCAGGAAGTCCGGAACCTTGGCCGGATCGTGCTGACCGTCCGCGTCGAGAGTGAGAAAAGCCGCCCAGTCGGGTTCCGGGGAGATCCCGCCGGCGCTCAGGGCTTCGCTGAAGCCCGCCTTCAGAGCCGCGCCCTTACCCCGGTTGGGTTCGAGGCGCAGCACTTGTGCCCCCGCCTCGGCGGCCTCCGGACCGGTGCTGTCGATCGAACCATCATCTACCACCAACACGGGAAGGCCGTGGGCCACCAGGGCCCCCACCACGCCGCCCACTCTGCCCGCCTCATTGTGCGCGGGGACGATGGCGAGAACGGGTCCCCTCTCCGCGACGCGCTCGCCCGTCCGACCCGGCGACCTTCCGGCGAGAGAGTTCCGCCAGGTCCACTCACTGCTCGACCCCCTCCACGTTTCCAGCCCTCGCGGCGACAGGAGCCGGGCTCCCGGCCGGCGCCGTCGAGCTCCTGGCCGACACGGCGAACAACACGCCCAGCCCGGCCAGTATGGCGATCATGCCCGCGACCTCGGGAGCCGTGGGTTGCTCCCCCAAAACCGCCCACGAGGCCAACAATCCCACGACGGGCGTCCCCATGGTCCCCAGACCGGCGATGCTGGCCGGCAGCTTCTTGAGGACGAAGAGCCAGAGAAGGGCGCCCCCGCAGGTGCCGATCAGCAGGGTGTAGGCCAGCGACCAGATGAACTCCTGCGTCCACTCGGGGCTGCCGCCGCCGGCCAGAACCGCGATCAACACGAGGGGAATCGACCCGAACAGCGTCTGCCAGCCGGTCAGGGTGAGCAGGTCGGGATCGTGGCGCTGCCGCAGGACCTTGGCCACGATGGAACTCGCGGCGAAGCACACGGCCCCCGCGAGGGCAAGAAAGCTGCTGAGGACGCCATGCAGGTTCCACGGCTCGATGATCAGGGCCAGACCGCCGAGCCCCAACGCTACCGACAGCCATTGCGCCCCGCGGATCCGTTCGCCGAGGATGGGCCAGGCCATCACCAGGATCCAGAACTGCCACGTGTTGGCGAGGATGGCCGTGCGCCCCGCTCCTCCCGTGACCAGAGCGGCCATGGTCAGGCCGCCGAAGCCGCTCGTCTGCAGGAGGCCCAGGAGCACGGTGAGCTTCAGCCCCCGTGGCTTCAACGGATGGCGAAGCGCCACGGCGATCAGCAGCAGCAGGATGCCCCCGGGCAGCGTGCGCAGGGCGGCATACACGAAGGGAGTAGCGTACTCGAGGCCCACCTTGAGCGGCACCCACGTGTAGCCCCAGATGAGCGCCAGCGCGACGAGTACCAGCAGCGGCAGATAACGGGATGACCTCAGCGGTCCCTCACTTGTCCGTGTTCACACTACATCCGTCCCTGGTCATTCTAGGCGTTTGACAGGCCCGGCGTATACTCCGAGGCGTGGCGAGTCGCGAGCGATGCGGGATGGCATCGGGCAGGGGGTCGACGTGGAGCGCAGCATCACGTATTTCGAGATAGGGGGCCGCAGGAACACCGAGGAGACCCTGCGTCTGGCAGCGGAGCGGGCCGATCAGCTGGGCATCAAGAGGGTCGTCCTCGCGTCGACCACGGGCGACACCGCTCGTCTGGCCGCCGAACGCTTCGCGGCCACCGACGTCAAGCTGGTGGTCGTGCCCCATCAGTTCGGTTTCACCGACACGCAGCGCTTCCCCCCGGAGCTTGTCGCCGACTTGGAGCAGCGCGGCCATCGCGTGCACTTCGGCACCATGCTCTTTCACACCGAGAGCTTCTACGGTGTGAGCGTGCCCGAGACCATGGCCATCCTTCTGCGCACCATCTGCCAGGGTATGAAGGTGTGCGTGGAGATCGTCCTGATGGCAGCCGACGCCGGGTTGGTGACGCCGGGGGAACAGGTGATCGCGGTAACAGGGACGGCCCGAGGGGCCGACACGGCGGTCGTGGCCCTGGCGGCGCCGTCAACCAGACTGCACGAGCTGCACATCACCGAGATACTCTGCAAACCGCTGCGCACCCGATCGTGGGCTCGGGGCACCAGCCCCTACGACCCTCCGGCGCCGGGAGCGCGGGGACAGCGTCCGCCGGTCAACGCCGCTGAGGAGGCGCTGGGCCGGGCGGAGCGGGGAGACGAAGAGCACTACGATCTATGTCTCTGCGCTGACCCGTCGCACCCTGTCTTCCAGACTCTCCAACCGCCATCCTCACTCTTGGGAAGTCCCGTGTGAAGACTACCGCCCGTTGAGCCGATAATAGACTGAGGGGACGATCCTCGAGTCGCGGCTCGAGGATCCTCCGAAGGTCGGCGATCGGGCTCCGAGCCAACGGGGCCTTGAGCAAAGGAGTCACGATGCGGAAGATGCTGGTGATACTGGGGACCATCGTCGCCCTTCTGTTGACCGTCGGCGCCGCCGCCTGCGGCGGCGGCGCCCAGTCGAGCAGCCTCTCGCCCGCCGATGAGACCCCGCAGGGGATCCTGACGGCGGCCATGGTCGCGGCTGAGGACATGACCAGCGCTACCGGCGATTTCGAGGTGGCTATCTCGTTCGACGTCGACCCGAGTCAGCTTCCCGATGAAGCGCAGGCCTTCGTCCAAGAGCCCATGACCGTCGCGGGAACGTTCGCGTACGGTGCCGATCCCCAGGCCGCCGATCTTGCCCTCGCTCTGTCCCTGATGGGCGAGTCGATGAATGTCGGGATGCGGATGGCCGGCACTCAAGCCTGGCTCCAGTTCAGCGACCAGTGGTACGAAGCGCCTCCCGAGATGGGCCAGATGCTGGGCGCATCTTCCGCGGAGAACGCCCAGATGGCGGACCCGCAGCAGATGCTCGCCGACCTGGGCATCGATCCGCTCACCTGGATCAAGGACCTGACCCTGGTCGGGGAAGAGACGATCGACGGCACCGCGGCCTATCACCTGGCCGGGTCGCCCGATCTGGCGAAGATCATGACCGACGCGCTCGGGATCCTTCAGAACGAGGAATCCATGAAACTGCTCGACCCCACCGGTTCGGCGAGCGAGATGATGGGAGCCGGCTCCCTTATGCCCGGCGCGGAGGAGTTGGCGCAGATGGAGCAGCAACTCGCCGCCATGTTCCAGGAGTTCACCGCCGATGTGTGGATCGCCAAGGAGAGTCTCATGCCCCTGAGGTTCGAGGCTGCGGCGAAGATGGTGCCGCCGGCCGGCGAGGAGGCCCAAGGCATGAACGCCATCATGCTCGACATGGCGCTTTCTCTGCGAGACGTCAACGAGCCGGTGGCAGTGGAAGCGCCCGCGGTCGCTCTGCCCTGGAGCGAACTCGAGAAAGCTATGCAGGAGGACCCGGGCATGATCTTCGGACCCCTGTCGGGGCTGCTGGGGATGGCGGAGGCGGGTTCCATCAGCTACTGACCGGGACCGTCCCGCGATGGGGTTAGATCCCCATCATCCGGGGGGATACTGAAGCCGCGCGGCGAATGGAAATGCTAGCCCGGCCTCGAGCTGCGCCCGTCGGCGCCGGGACTCAGGCTGACTCGACGCGACCCGGGAGCGGACCACCATGCAGTTCTCAGAGCTCAGTCCGGTACTGCAGGCCCTGCTGGCCACCATCTTCACCTGGTTCATGACGGCGGTGGGCGCTTCTTTCGTCTTCTTCATGAAGACCATGAGCCGAAAGGTTCTCGACCTCATGCTCGGCTTCGCCGCGGGCGTGATGATCGCCGCCAGCGTGTGGTCGCTGCTCATCCCGGCCATGGAGTTCGCCGAGGCCGACGGCCTGCCGCCGTGGATGCCGGCCCTCGTCGGCTTCGCCCTCGGGGGGCTGTTCCTGTTCGTCATCGACCGGATCCTGCCCCATCTGCATCCCGGGCTGTCCTCGGAGCACACCGAAGGCATCCATGTATCGTGGAACCGCACCGCCCTCCTGTTGGCCGCCATCACCCTGCACAACATCCCCGAGGGCCTGGCGGTGGGCGTGGCCTTCGGGGCCGCGGCCATGGAGGGGGGCGCCAGCAGCCTGGCCGCGGCCGTTGCTCTCGCCATCGGCATCGGCATCCAGAACCTCCCCGAAGGCACGGCCGTGGCCATGCCCTTGCGAGGGATGGGGCTGTCGCGGCGCAGGAGCTTCTTCTACGGGCAACTCTCCGCCGTGGTGGAACCGGTGGCCGCCGTCATCGGAGCGGCCCTGGTGGTCTTTGCCCAGCCGATCCTCCCCTACACCCTCGCTTTCGCGGCCGGGGCGATGATCTACGTGGTGGTAGAGGAGGTCATCCCCGAATCACAGGGCAACAACAACACCGACCTGGCCACGGGGGGAGCCATGGCCGGCTTCGCCATCATGATGGTGCTGGACGTAGCCCTGAGCTGACCTCCCCACCCGAGAGGGGCCGGTCACTCGGCTCGGGGGCGGCTCACTCTTCCTCTGCTTCCTCCTACACCCAGTCGGAAGGCCAGCCCGGCGTCATGAGAGGGGCCACCTCGGGAGGGAAGCGGATCTCTTCGTCGATGATGCCGAGGTCTTCGCTCTCCTTGAGCATGTGGACGTAGGCAGCGTCGGCGACATGGGTGAAGTGCTCGCCCGTCTCGCTGTCCGAGACGAAGAGTAGACCTACTTCATCGGGATTTCCGTAGGCCTCCAGGTAGTCTTCCGGAACGCCGGCGATGTCGCGCGCCTCCGAGGAGGATAGAAACCCAAGACCCTTGAGAATGTGCATGTTCGGCCTCCTTGTCGCCTGTACTTCGCGGAGCCGCGGACATTCGGGCGGTCTCCGCTCGTCTTGCGCTTCCCATCACTCTACTACCCGGTGCGGGCCCTTTTCGACACGAGATGCACGACGGCACACCGGAGTGACATTCGGCGAAAGCCCGGGACTACTCACGGCTTCGCCTTCTCAAGTGCTATCGTGAATCTGGGCCCAAGGCTCACCGGCTGATCTGCCGGGTCTGCACGCCGTTCGATCGGACGACCAGCTGTACAGAGCGAAGAGAGGAAGGGACGACTGATGAGCAAGGGGGAAGTCGGCAAGGGCAGCCGCGCGGCGAGTCAGGAATTCAACGCCAGGCTGCGCAATCTCCGCTGGTGGAATATCGGGGTCGGGCTCGTCTTGGCGGTGCAGGCGATCGTTATTGCCGTGCTCGCCAACGACTTCAGGCTCCCAGTGACCGCGACCTATATGACGGGGCCTCCCGGAAGCGACCAGGAGCTTACCCAGATCGGCAGCATTCCGCTGGCCTGGGGGGTGTTCGCCTTCATGGCCATATCCGCAGCGGCGCTGCTCCTCATCGCCTCCCCGGGCGTGTTCAATTGGTACAAGCGGAACCTGGGGCAGAACCGCAACTACGGACGCTGGATGGAGTACTCCCTCAGCTCGTCCCTCATGATCGTGCTCATAACCATGATCTGCGGCATCACCGACATCGCCGCCATGCTGGCCATCTTCGGCGTGAACGCGGCCATGATCTTCTTCGGGTGGCTGATGGAGAAGTACGAGAGCCCCGGGAAGCCCAGCTGGCTTTCGTACTGGTTCGGCTCCTTCGCGGGGATCATCCCCTGGATCGCCATCGTCGTCTACCTCTGGAGCCCGGGGGTCGAAGGCGGCGCCAGCCCTCCCGGTTTCGTCTGGGCCATCCTGGGCTCGTATTTTGTTTTCTTCAACAGCTTCGCGATCAACATGGTGCTGCAGTACAAGCAGGTGGGCCGCTGGCGCGACTACCTCTTCGGCGAGAAGGCCTACATCCTCCTCAGCCTGACGTCGAAGTCACTGCTCACCTGGCTGGTGTTCGCCAACACTCTGATCGAGTAGGCGGCCGAAGGTCGGCGACCCTATCAGGGACGGGCCCGGCCGCAACCACTCGATGACGCGGCGAAGCCCGCCCCGTGGGGCGGGCTTCGCCGTCTTGCACACATCCCGGCCGCGCTGACCGGAGGCCCGGGTCGGCCAGTTCTGTCTCAGGCCTCGCTCAGTTGCTTGAGGTTCTCGAGGGTATGGTGCATGGCACGCTCTTGGTTCCTCTCGACGAACAGGCGATCGGCCACCTTGCCCAGGACGCTGCCGGGGACCGTGTACTCCATCTCCACGCTCACCAGCGTCTTGCCTTCCTTGGGCGCGTAGGTCCAACTCTGCCATCCGGCGAGAGAGCCCTCGTTCTCACTCCTCCAGAAGATCGAGCCGTCGGCCTCCTCGCGGTTGTCGGTGACCTTGGTGGTGACGGGGATGTGCATCCCTGCCATCAGGTAGCTCTGCTTGACGACAGTTCCCGGCGAGTTGTCGCCCTCCACGCTTTCCGCCTCACCAAGGCCGACGAACCAACTCGACCACTTGTGGGGATCGGCCGCCAGACCGTGGACCTTCTCGGCAGGGGCATCGATAAGGATGCTGTCTTTGATATGGGCCATCTTGGACTCCTCTCCTTTCGTCAACGAGCACATGGGGGCTGCTGTAACTGCGAAATGGAGCTGGAACGGCACTCACCTCCTTGGGTGGGATGTGAAGGGCGTCAGAGTACCGGGAGGTCGATGACGGGACGGGAGGATTCAGCCGCAATAGAACAAGTGTAGGACGTGTGCGGTCGCGGTCAATCCGTGCCGCGTCGGCTACCCGTCCGACGGCGGGAGTAACCTGATTCTATGAAGACAGGCACGGCCATCCTTCCCCTCCACGGGGGCAAAGCACCCGCCTGGCTCTTCACGCGCATGCGTCTGTTGGCCCGGGAGATCACGCTGGCCGTGGCGAGCGAGTACGGTCCTGACGAGATGCTGCGAAGGCTGTCCGACCCGGCCTGGTTCCAGGCTTTCGGGGCCGTCCTCGGCTTCGACTGGCACAGCTCCGGCGTCACCACCACCGTGTGCGGCGCCCTCAAGGAAGGGCTGCGTGGGTTGGAGCACGAGACGGGGCTTATGGTGGCCGGAGGCAAGGGAGGAGTGTCGCGCAAGACGCCCGCAGAGATCGAGGCAGCGGCGGCCTCAGGCGTCCTGGCGACCGAGCCCCAGCCGCTCGTCTACGCCAGCAAGATGGCGGCGAAAGTCGACAGCGCTGGGCTACAGGATGGGTACCAGATCTACCACCACAGCTTCTTCTTCACGACCACCGGCAAGTGGGCCGTGGTGCAACAGGGCATGAACGACCGGAACCGGAAGGCCCGGCGCTACCACTGGCTGAGCGACACCGTCAGCGACTACGTGGTCGAGCCCCACCAGGCGGTGGCATCGCAGGCTCCGGGCACCTCCGTCCTCAATCTCGTGGCCAGGGAGAGCCGGCCCGCTCAGACAGTGGTCGCCCAACTTGCCCGGGAAAGGCCCGACCGCACCCTCGCGCGGCTCGTCCGGCTCAAGGAGCTCGTCATGCCCAGCCACCACGCCGTCGAGTTGCGCGACGTCCACCCCGAGAACCTACGCAAGATCTTCCTCACCACCTACGAGCGACAGGCGCCCGACTTCGAGACCCTTCTTGCCCTGCCCGGAGTGGGTCCCGCGACCATCAGAGCCCTCGCGCTCATCGCAGAGCTTGTCTACGACAGCCCGGCCAGTCGCAGCGACCCGGCCCTCTTCAGCTACGCACATGGGGGTAAGGACGGCTTTCCCTATCCCGTCGACCGGGAGAGATACGACCAGAACACCGAGATCCTGCGCCGAGCGGTGCTGCAGGCGAAGCTCGGTCGGTCAGAACGGCTGGACGCCTTGAGACGTCTGGCCCTCCTGAGCGACAAAGCGTCCTAGCGGCAGAAGCCTATGCAGGTGCTGTAGAACTTGGCGCCCAGGTGAGAGAGCATCTCGCGCGCTTCCGGGCTGGGGTCACCCAATACGATGGCCTCCAAGAGACCCGACACCTTCATCGACGCCTCTAGGATGGGCTGCACGCGCGCGAAATGCGTGAGGAAGGCCGCGGAATCGGCGTAGTACTCGTTGAGGTAGCAGTCGGAGCCTTCCTCGTTGACGAAGAACTCGTAGCCGAGGGTGCCCGGTTCGCCCGCCTCGGCATTGGCGGCTCCCTGCTGGGCCAGCTTCGAGAACTCCTCGAGACCTCCAGGGTTGATGGTCTGGTGGACGATCAGGCGAAAGGACTGGTTGGCCATGTCGCGGCTCCTTCGTTGTCGAGGGGTTGGTCGTCATGGTAGCAGGCGGGACAGGCATAACGGACGTCGGCGAAGGACGGCGGGGGCCGGGGCCGTCTCCGGCCCCGGCTGATATGCTGGGTCGAAAGGCGCGCTCTTGCGCCATCCTCCCTGCCGCTTCCTTCAGGCGAAAGGAGTCGTTACGAAAGACGCTGCGGTGCAGCCCAGGCGCATGCGCGCCCTGGACCGAAAGCAACAGATAGCCGAGACCGCGATGCATCTGGTGGCCCGCCATGGGGTCCAGGGAACGACTACGTCCCGCATCGCCGCCGCGGTTGGAGTTTCCGAGGCCGCCCTCTATCGCCATTTCGACAGCCGAACGGAGATCCTCCTCGCCGCCCTCGATCTGGTTTACGAGCGCATCTTCCGCGTCATACACTCCGCCGATCAGGAGAACGTCATCGAAAGGCTGCGCGGCATCGCCCGCGTCCACTCGCGCGTCCTCCCCTCGGAGACCGACGGGTTCGTGTACCCGCTGTTCGAGTTCGTAGCCGCGGCTCCCGAGGTCGGGCTGCGGGAGGCTCTGGCAGAGCGCCAGAGAAAAGCCATCAAGGCCATCGCGGACATCATCGATGAGGGAAAGGCCCAGGGGACGATAGTGCCCGAGGCGGATAGCGCGCAGGTCGCCTGGGAACTGACGGGAGCCTACTGGACCCGTGACATCTCCTACCTCATGGGGCTCACGGAGTATCTCGAAGTGAACCGAGGCGAGCAGATGCTCACGCGCATCCTCGACAGCATCTCCGCCCCGAGCGACTGACCTTTTGACCGTGGCAGGCCGACTAGACATGGCGACGGACATCCGCCAGAGCAAACGGCGCTGGCTGGTCCTCGCCATCCTCTGCGTCGGAGTGTTCATGCTCCTGCTCGACGGGACCATCGTCAACATCGCGGTCCCCAACATCATGACCAGCCTGGGGACGGGGTTCTCGGAAGTCGAATGGGTGATGAACGCCTATCTCCTCACCTTCGCGGTGCTGCTGATCACCAGCGGCCGTCTCGGCGACCTCTACGGTCGCAAGGCCATGTTCATGGCCGGGTTGTCCGTCTTCTCGCTCGCCTCGCTCGCCTGCGGGCTCGCTCCGAGCGTCGGTTTTCTCATCGCCTTCCGGGCCGTCCAGGGCGTTGGCGGCGCGATGATGATGCCCAACACCCTGTCCATCATCTCCAACGTCTTCCCACCTGAGGAGCGGGGCAAGGCCATGGGCTTCTGGGGCGGGGTCAGCGGCATCTCGCTGGCCCTGGGACCGAGCCTCGGCGGCCTCCTGGTGGAGGCCGCCTCTTGGCGTTGGATCTTCTTCATCAACGTCCCCATAGGACTGATCCTGCTCCCCGTCGCCTATCGCTTCGTCCCTGAGTCGACCGAGCCCGGAGCCGCAAAGCAGATCGACTACCCGGGCGTGATCGTGCTCACCCTGTCCCTGTTGGCCCTGACCTTCGCCCTCATCGAAGGTCAGAACTACGGTTGGACCTCCCCGCTCATTCTCAGCCTCTTCGCCGCGGCGGTCATTGGGCTGGTCGTGTTCGTGCTGATCGAACGGCGACAGTCCCAGCCCTTGATGCAGCTTTCTCTTTTCAAGGACCGCAACTTCAGCACCACCAATGGCATTGGCCTGATCCTCTCCTTCGGTATGATGGGCGTGTTCTTTCTCCTGCCTGTCTTCCTGCAGGCCATCCTCGGCTACAGCGCCATCAAGGCCGGCCTGGTGATGACCCCTCTGGCGGTGGTCATCATCGTTGCAGCTCCCCTGTCGGGGACGCTTTCCGACCGCGTCGGCCCCAAGTGGCTGATATTCGCAGGTATGCTGGTGACCGCTCTCGGTTTCATCCTCACCCGGCGGGTGATGGTGCCCGACGCGTCCTGGCAGAGCATGGTGCTCCCCTTCGCCGTGGCGGGCTTCGGCATCGGGATGGTCATGCCCGTCATGACCTCGGCAGTCATGGGCTCCGTCCCACCCGAGAAGGCGGGACAGGCCTCCGGGGTGCTGTCGAGTGTGCGCCAGATCGGTTCTGTCCTCGGCATCGCGGTCATGGGCGCGGTGCTCCAGAATCGAGCCGTCACCTACATCGGGGACGGCGTGGCCGCGCAACTCGACGCAGCCCCCTTCCAACTCCCGGCAGGCGTGGAGCAGCAGATCATCGATGCGGTGGGCTCGTCGGGCGTCAACATGGGGCAGATGCAGTCCGACGGCGGCATCGGCGCGTCGCTTCCCTCCGGCATGCAGGAGATGCTGGCCCAGGCGCCCGCCTCGGTGGCGGAGCAGATCACGAAGTTCTTCAGCCAACTCTTCAGCCCGGAGTTCCTTATGACCGAGTTCGCCCGGGCCATGCGCACCACCTACATCTTCTCCATCGTCCTCATGTTGATCGGAGCCGGTCTCGCCCTCCTGATCCGGAATCGGGTCAAGCGCTAGCCGCCGGTTGGCGAACCGCTGCCGCTTGGCGGACCGCCGCTGGGACGCGAGCGGCCGCCGGGGCACGGCCGGCTTCGCGTCGCCTCCCGCCGCCGCTTGCCCGGCGGCTCGCGGACCCGTTATACTCCCTTCCGGACTACGCAGTTGCCCTCTACCCCACAGGACGTCGCAGGCTCCAGACAATGAGCGAACCCCGGCTTCTCGTCGACATCCACAGGAGCCTTCCTGCCTTCACCCTCAACCTCCGTCTGGAGGTGGGCGAGGAGGTGCTCGTCCTGTTCGGCCCCTCCGGTGCCGGAAAGTCGATGACCCTCGAGTCCATCGCCGGGCTCGTCACCCCCGACCGGGGAGAGATCGTCCTCGATGGACGAGTGCTGTTCCGTCGCGGCACTGAGGGCGCACACGCCAACATGCCGGCGCGCCGCCGTGGCGTTGGTTACGTGTTTCAGAGCTATGCCCTCTTTCCTCACCTGACGGTACTCGGCAACGTCCGCTACCCGCTGGGGCGGGAAGCCGCAGCCGAGCAGCGCGCCCAGGCACTCATCGAGCAGATGGGGCTGGGCCAATTGGGAGACCGCTTCCCGCATCAGCTCTCGGGAGGACAGCAGCAGCGGGTGGCCATCGCCAGGGCGCTGGCCCGGGACCCCGAGGTCCTGCTGCTCGACGAGCCCTTCTCCGCGCTGGATCCGGGACTGCGGGAGAGGCTGCGGACCGACCTTCGCGCCCTGCAGCTCGAGCGGCATCTCATCGTGATCTGCGTGACCCACAACGTCGAGGACGCTTTCGCACTCGGCGATCGGCTCGCCGTGCTTCGGGACGGCGAGTTGGAGCAGGTAGGCACGGTGGGCGAGGTGTTCCGACGCCCGTCGAGCATGAGCGCGGCCGAAGTCCTGGGGATCCGCAACATCTTCCACGCGCGGGTGGCCAGCGCCACGGCCGACCGCGTGCTTCTCGACTGGGAGGGGCTGCAACTCTACGCGCCGGCTCAGTCGTGCTCCTCAGGAGATCTGGTCCCCATCTACATAGCCCCCGAAGACGTCAAGCTGCTCTACCCCGACCGTCCGGTACTGGGAAGCCTCGCGCACAACCAGTTGGACGCCACGGTGCTCAGCGTACAGCACCGCCACAACCTACAGATCATCAGACTCCTGCTCAGCAATGGGCACGAGCTGGAGGCCCGGGGGACGAGCTACTTCTACCAGCAGCTAGAGCTGAGCCACGGAGCCCCGGTGCGCATCACCCTGCGGCTGGAGGGCCTGCGTATCTTGCACGAAGAGGACGCCTGCTGAACGGCTGCTGCGGCGCCTTCGACCCCCGCCGGAGCGCGCAAGTGCTGTCCCGCGCGCGCACTAACTGGAAGTCAGGGTGCGAGCCAGAGTGACCAGCATGCCCGCAGTCGCCCCCCAGATCCGGTAGCCGGGATAGGGGATGACGTAGTAGCTCCGGTTCTTGCCTTCGTGGACGATGCTGCCGCAGTGGTGGTTGGCCGGATCGAGTATGAAACTCAACGGGACCAGGAAGACGTCGTCGACCTCGTGCGCGTCGGGGACGAACTCGACCGGGGGCTCGACCCAACCCACGAAGGGATACACGCGGTAGTCGGACACCGTCCGATACGCCGGCAGACACCCCAGGATCTCCACCCTCTCCGGCGGCAGACCGATCTCCTCGAACGTCTCGCGTAGGGCAGCCTCGGCAGGCCCCGCATCCCCGGGCTCTATGCGCCCTCCAGGAAGGCTGATCTCCGCCGGATGGTTGGTGAGATGGGCCGTGCGCCGGGTGAGGATCACCTGCGGTCCTTCGGGACCGGCCAGCAGGCCTATCAGGACGGCAGCCGGCATCCCGGGGAGTTCGGGCAGGGGCTGCCGGTCGAAGCCGGGACAGCGCTGCGTCAGGCGGAGGCGCAGAGCCTCGCGCTCCCACATCCCAGGGGCGGGTGGGCGTATTTCGTCGACCGACCCTCGCGGGTCGTCACGCGGCTGTCGCCTGTCGTCGCTCGCCGAGATAGCATCCTCTCCTTCCGGGACGTTAGCGCCGATCCGCTGCTGGAGATCCCAAGAGACGCGAGGCGATGCTCGCAGTCCCCGCGGAGGAAACGAAAGATAGCGGGGCGCGGCTCTGCCTGCAAGCGGCCCTGGACGGTCCGCACCGCGGGCGATCCATGTCGCGGAGATCGAAGCTGAAGACCGACCCTACGACGCCTCGGGCTGCGGAGCAGGAGTCCGTTCCCCCAGCCTCCACACGCAGGGGCTGAGCGCCGCCACCAGGATCACGCCCACCATGAGGACCCCGGCACCGATCAGCACCCGCCCGGCGCCCGACTGGATGAGGGCACCCGCCACCAGCGTGGACAGCGGCGTCATGCCTACGACGGCGAACATGAGCAGGCTCATCATCCGGCCCAGGAGATGAGCCGGCGTGCGCAGTTGCAGCCAGGTGATGAACTGGATCACCACGTAGCCTTGGGCCATCCCCATCCCGGCGGCCACCGCCGCGGCGGGGAACAGCGCCGTGACCGACCCGAGCAGGATCAAGCTCACGCCCATGAGCGCGGTCAGCCCCAGCATGAGGGCAGGAAAGCGCCGAGCAGAGGGCCGCCTGCGCACCCCCGCCAGGATGACCCCGCTGAGAGACCCCGCACCGTACGCGGAGAGCACCAGCCCGAAGGCGGCGGCACCACCGGCGTATTCCTGATCGGCAAGCACGGGGATCCCCACGGCAAAGGGCCCGGTGATGAGCAGGTTGGCAGCTGCGATGAGCATGAAGTAGTAGCGCAGCACCCTGTCGCTCCACATGGCCCGCGCCCCCTCTGCTATCGAGGCGAACATGCCCGTGGGTTCCGTGGGTGCGTCCCCTGACGCAGCCACAGGAGCCAGTCGTATCAGGCTCAGGGTGAGCGCGGAGACGGCGAAGGTGGCCGCGTCGATGGCGAATGCCACTCCTATTCCGAGCATGTCGGGGGCAGTAGCCGTTCCTCCCGAACCTCCGTCGAGGAGGGAGATCAGAGTCCCGGCCAGTACCGGGCCCACAAAGAGCGAGAGTTGGGCCGTGCCCTGAACGACGGCATTACCCGTCTGCAGACGCTCGGCCCCGAGCAGCCGCGGGATGATCGACGACTGCGCCGGGTAGAAGAAGGCGTCGGCGAGGCCGAACAGAAGCGCGAAGCCGTAGAGCATCCAGAGCTCCACCACTCCCGCGATGGTCACCAGAGAGAGCAGACCCACTACCAGCAGTCTCACCAGGTTGGAGGTCAACATGAGGGCGCGTGGTGAGAACCGATCGGTCAAAGCACCGCCCACGAGCATGAACAGGGCGCGGGGAATGGCTGCCAAAGCGAGGACCGTGCCCATGGCCAGCGGATCACCGGTGAGCTTGAGGACCAGCCAGGGCAGAGCGATGAGGTAGAACTGGTCTCCGATCAAGGAGACACCCTCGCCTGCCCACAACAGGCGGAAGTTCCTGTTCTGGAAGATCTCCGGGATTCTCATCGCTCTCTCCTCGGCAGCTTCTGCCCTCGGGGCCGCTCCTGCCCCTGAGGCCGTTGTATTCCTCACCACCATTTTGAGAGACACGTGTGCCTCAGATAACGGCCAGGGAGGGAGAAGAGATGCTGAGCGACGGGACAGTCTTGTACCTGGCCAGGTGGCCAAGGTATGCCCATGCCGAGGCAGGCCGAGGGGTGTGGGGTGTCAAGGCTAGACGGAAGTCAGGGCGAGGCGAACGTGAGCGGGGCGGCCGCGGGTACGCGGCCGCCCCGCTCGACGGCAAGTCTGCAGAAGCCCGATCTATTTGGAGAGTTCGGCCAGACGGCGCTCCACTTCGGCGTCTTCGTAGTCGTCCTCGAGGGTCTCGAACTGAGCGTCCAGTGACGAAGCGGCCAGTTCGGCTCTGCCGGTGACTTTGGCTTCCTCGCGGCGGATCTTGTCTTCGAAGCGGCCGAGCTCGCTTGTCGGGTCTGTCATGTTCACACTCGTCAGAGCGTCCTGGACCTTGGTCTGCGCCTCGGCCATCTTGGCGCGGCCGACCAACTCGTCCCTCTTCGTCTTGAGTTCCTCCAGCTTCGCCTCCATCGCGCTCAGGCCGGTCTTGAGCCTGTCGACCACGGCTGTCTGCTCCACGATGGTGGGCCCAAAGTCCTTCACCTGCTCTTCGAAGGTGATCTGGCGTTTGAGGGCGATGCGGGCCAGGTTGTCGAAGCGATCGGCCTCGGCAGGGTTGGCGGGTCGTAGCTCCTTGGCCCGGCCCGCGGCGGCAGCCGCCTTCGTGCCCCACTCCGTCGCGGCCTCCTGGGCCTCCCTTTGGTCCTCCTCCATCATGCGGAGGTTCCCGATGGTCTGCGCAACGGCTTCGCGGGCCTCGGCGATGCTGTTGGTGTAATCACGGACCATCTGATCGAGCATCTTTTCGGGATCCTCGGCGGCGTCGAGGAGCGCGTTGATGTTCGCCCTCGCCAGTTGACTCACCCGTCCCATGATCGATTGCTGCGCCATCTGTACTCCCCTCTATGAGTGCCTATGCGACTCCTGGTTCTAGAAGCGCCCGCCGCCACCGCGACGCATGCGGGTGCCCATGCCACCGAACGACGGCGGGGCGAAGCCGCCTCCTCCTCGACGCCCGCCACCTCCAAAGCCACTGCTGCTCCCACCGAAGCCTCCGCCGAGAGTCCCACCACCGAGGCCTCCGCGCATGAGACCTCCGGTGAGGATGCCCCCGATGATCGCGCCGGCCAGCGAGCCACCCATCCCGCCCAGATCGGGCATCCCGGGCATGCCCCCTCCCATCGCCTGCCCGACCTCACTCTGGGCGTCGCTCAGAGCACGCCCAGCCGCCTCGTGCGCCCCAGCGGCGTATCTACCCGCGTTCACGGGATCGGAGAGGGCGAGCACCAGTGCTTGGTCCAGGTCTCTCTGGGCTTGGGCAAGAAGCGTGCGCGGGCCGCTGCCTACCCCGCCGCGGTGGGTGGTTATGTAGTCTGTTGCCGCGGCTATCTGCGCGCGCGCCGCCATGACGGTGCGATCGAGGATGGCTGCCGCCCGCGCGCGCTGGACCTCAGCCTCACGAGCCTCCTGCAGAGCTTCTTCCAGACTCGCGTCCGCGGCCTCCAGATGACGCAGCGACGCGAGCGGGTCTTCACCCCCTTCTGGGCTCGCCGCCGCGGAGGCCGCCGCCACAGCGGCCTCCGCGGCGGCAACGAGCGACGCGAGACCGGCCGCCGACGATGACGACCTGGCTTCCTGGATATCGCGACGGGTCTCGGCTATGGCCGACTCGATCCGCCCTCGGGCTTCGGCCAGATCCTTGCCGAGGCGTCCCACCGCATCGAGCAGGGACTCTGCCTGCGCGGCCGCTTCCTCGGCGGCAAGACTGCTCACTGCCGCTCCTCCCATCCGACCGGCTGCCAGTTCTTCGCGCCCCGCCTGAACCTGCTCCCGGGAGAAGGCGATCCGACCCGCGGCATCGTCGGGATTCGACCTGACCGCGGCCAGCGCGGCGGGCGAGTACACCGCGGCGAGGCTGGCCAGTTCCTCGCGCACCTGGGGCACACGGCCGTCCAGGCGAGTCAGCTTGACTTCGAGCCCGTCCAGTACCTTGGGCGCGTCCTTCTCCAGGTCGCGCAGCCTGTCAAAGCGTTCCACCTGCTCGTCGAGCTTGTCGTTTGCCGCCGTCGTGTACTCGATCACGGTCTTGAGTAGCTCGCGTTGCCGCGGCTCGTCCGGCGCCTCGTCCACTTGCCGGTGAAGCTTGAAGGCCTCGTCAAGCTGGCGCCGAGCCTCCTCCACCGCCTGTCGGAACGGCTCCGCCTGCTCGTCACCGAACTCCGCAGTGGCGAAGCCCACCTCGTCGGTGCTCGTCTTCACGGCATCGTCGGTCTCCACCAGTTCGGCGCTGGCCCAACGCCTCAGTTCCTCGATAGACGGCCCGGGTCCTTCGCCCTCCTCCGCCCCCGCGCCTCCGAGTGCGCGACCCGACTCGCGAGCGCGGCGCACCAGGAAGTAGATCAGCAGAGCGAGCCCGGCAAGGACCACCAGAAGGATCACCAGGCCGGCGGGGAACCCGCCCTCGTCGCTGGGGATGGGCTCCTCGGGCTGAACACCCGGACCGGTGACGGTCTCGCCGCGGAGTGCCTGCCCCATGCCGTTGGCCGCCCCGATGGCCGCTCCGGCCCAGTCGTTCTCCCGGAGGGAGGGTTCGACGGCGACCGTCATTACCTCGGCCAGTTGGTCGTCATCGAGTTCGAAGGTTTGATCCACAGAATAGGCGTAGGCCCGATCCTCTACCGCCACGGCGAGCAGCACGTCGTTCAGGCCCAGATCGCTCTGGATGGCTGTCTGGTCCGCCCAGTCCTGCGGATTGAGTCCCGAGAACGAGTCTACGTAGGCCACCCATAGCTGTACCTGCTCGCTGGAGTCGAGGTCGTCGAGAGCCGCCTGCACATCGGCCTCCACGCCCTCGAGAGCGCCCACGCGGTCCTCGATCTGGGAGCCCAAACGGAAAGGGTCCTCGGCTCGGACGACGCCGGGGAATACGAGAGGGAGCACCAGAACTGCGATGACCATGACCAGAAGATGTCGACGGCACGGAACTGCGCTCACACGATCCTCCTACAAGAGACTGACGAGAGGCGATCCGGCCATCTCTCCGGTGTCCGCATCGCCGTCGGCCGGCGGGCGCCGAGAGGCCCGACCAGGATTCTATTACCCGCCGGCGGCCGAAGTCATGCGGGAGCCGCCCCGCATAGGGCTATCGACAAGCGACCTGACCCGCAGTACGATGCCAGGGCGGCGCACACGCCAGAGGCAACAGCAAGGGGACGGCAGCCGGATTGGGCTCGGAAGCACTACTGGTAGAGGGGTTCATCGTCGCGCTACGCCTTCTGCTGCCATTGGTGATCCCCCGCTATCCCCTCTCCGGCATCATCGCCTGCCTGCTGGTGATTCCGCCGACCAGAGCATCCTCCAGGCCTTCGGGGTGAGCGTCCCCTCCTACCAGAGCGTCGACAAGGCCCTCGACGTCTACTACCTCTCCATCGCCTACGTCGCCACCATGCGCAACTGGGAGAGCATGGATGCCTTTCAAGTCGGGCGCGTGCTCTTCTATTACCGCCTGATCGGTGTCCTGCTCTTCGAACTCACAGGCGTGCGGCTTCTGCTGGCTATCTTCCCCAACGCGTTCGAACCGTTCTTCATCTTCTACGAGCTGCAGCGCAGACGAGGCAACCTCATGGTCAGTAGGAAGGCTATCGCCATCGCCGTCGCCGTGTGCTGGCTGGCGCTCAAGCTGCCTCAGGAGTGGTGGATCCACGTGGCCCAGCTCGACGGAAGCGACTTCCTCAAGAGGTACATCCTCGGAGCCACGCCCGAGACCCCCTTCTGGCTGGCGGTGGTGCAGGCGCCCCTGGTGACCGGCGCCATCGTGGTCGCGTTCGCCGTCGGGGGCCTTGCCATCTGGCGCTTGGTCAAGAAAGGGCGGGCGAAGACCGACCCCTCTGAACTCCGGGGGAGGCGGGCTCGGAGCGAGGCGCTGCGCCACTCGGTCAGACGCGCCCTCGACGCGCGCGATTGGGTGAAGGCACGCACCGCCCCCATGCGCCCGGCGGTGATGATCGAAAAGATCGTGCTCGTGGCGCTGGTGTCGATAATCTTCCAGCAGACCTTGCCCGGCATGCAGGCCAGCGGGATCGAGACGGCCATATTCATCGCCCTCACCATCGTGATCGTCGACTATCTCCTGCGTGGAATCGCCGGCCGTTACGGGCGTAGACTCCCGGGTTGGATCGACGTCCCCCTCATGGCCGTCCTCGATTTCGGCATCGTCTTCGCCTTCCAGTTGGTGATACCTATTTGGCGCTCGCCCAATATCCTCATGTCGGCCCTGGTGTTCGCCGCGCTCATCACCTTCTTCGTAACCCTCTATGACCGGTACCGTCCACTCTACGACGAGCGTAGAGACCGAGCGATGGCCTGAGTCCTCAGGCCGAGCAGCGGCCCGAGCCCTCAGCAGACGTCACGCACCCGCCGCCCCGCGCACCCCCTCACCGCCCTTCCTTGCTCCGCCGATCCCAGCGGTATGGCACAATGACGCCAAAGGAGGACCCTACCAATGGATCAACGCTCGCCCGATACACGCCCTCTGGGCGTCCAGACCACCGCCGTCCATGCCGGAGAGGCCCCGGACTGCGGCACGCATGCCTCGGCTCCCAACCTCGTCATGTCGACGACCTTCGTCATCGACCCGGATGTGGCCTTCTCGGCCAACGAGATCACGGAGAACACGCCCTTCGCCTACACGCGCTGGGCCAACCCCACCGTGGCGCAGCTGGAGAGGAAGCTGGCCGAGTTGGAGGGGGCGGAGGCCTGCCTGGCCTTCGCAAGCGGGATGGCGGCCATATGGACCCTCTTTTCGGGCCTGCTCAAGAGCGGCGATCACCTGGTCATGGGTGATGTCACCTACGCGGCGGCTTCGGAACTCGCCAACGACACGCTGCCCGCGCTGGGCATCGAGGTCACGCGGGTGGACACGTCGGACCTGGCTGCCCTGCGGGAGGCCCTGCGGCCCAACACCCGCCTGCTCTACCTGGAGAGCCCCGCGAACCCACTCCTGCGCCTGACCGACATCCCGGCAGCCGTCCAGATCGGCCACGACGCGGGGATCCCCGTGGCGGTGGACTCGACCTTCGCCACACCCATCGGCATGCGTCCCATCGAGCATGGGGCCGACTACGTGACCCACTCGCTGACCAAGTACATCTGCGGCCATGGTGACGCCCTCGGCGGGGCGCTTCTGGGCCGCACGGAAGATCTGGACCGGCTCCGCTCCACCGCCATCCACATGGGCGGGGTGCTCAGCCCCTTCAACGCCTGGCTGATCATCCGCGGCGCCGCCACCCTCCCCATCCGCATGCGCGCCCATCAGGAGGCAGCTCAGGCGGTGGCGGAACGCTTGGAGCTTCATCCCAAGGTCACGCGGGTCATGTATCCGGGACTGCCTTCCCACCCGCAGCACGACCTCGCCCGCCGGCAGATGGACAACTTCTCGGGGATGCTGACCTTCCAGGTTGCGGACGGCCTGGGCGCAGCCCGTCTCTTCTCCCAGCGCCTGCAGGTCATCCATTACGCGGTGTCGCTCGGTCACCACCGTAGTCTGATGTGCTACCTGCCCACCGCCGACCTGCTGCGCACCTCGTTCCATCTCTCGGAGGCCCAGGAGCAGTCGTACAGAAGCTACGCCGGAGACGGCATCTTCAGGCTCTCGGTAGGGCTGGAGGACGCCGCCGACCTGTTCGCCGACCTCGAACAGGTCCTCGACCTCTTGTAGGCGCACGAACCGCCCTTGACAGCAGCCGCTCTAAGCTCCTATCATCGTTTCGATATCTATCGAACATGATTGGCACATATTATGGAACTCGCAGAATCCGTTAGGTTGGCCAAAGCCCTGTCAGACCGTTCGCGCCTCCTCATCCTGCGAGAGCTGGCGGCGGGGCCACTCTGCAGCGAAGAGCTGGCCGCCAGACTTGACTTGGCGCCCTCGACGATCTCCTTCCATTCCAGAAAGCTGTCCCAGGCAGGGCTCATCGCCGGCCGTCGGGAGCAGTACTACTCGTTTTGGGAACTGGTGCCGGAGAGCATGCAGCTCACCCTGGCCGAGTTGGCCAGCTTCACCGCTCGGCCCCAGACGACGGAAAGACGGCGACGGTCGCAGGCGGAGGTCCGGGTCGGGAAGGCCTTCTTCTCGGGAGGCCGGCTCTTGCGGATGCCTGTGCAGCGCGGCAAACGACAGCTAGTGCTGGAGCACTTCGCCTCCTTGTTCGAGCAGGGGCGGGAGTATGGGGAACGTGAGGTCGACGCGTTGATCCGCCCTGTGTTCTCAGATTACTGCCTCGTCCGCAGGCTGCTGGTGGACGACGGCTACCTGGAACGATCAGCGGGGACATACCGCCGCTCCGGCAAGCCGGCTGTAGCCATGCTGGACACCAATTCGGCGGAGAGAGGCGGCGCAATGAATGCGAACGACGAGCGCAAACGCATGAAGGAAGAGTACAGGTCTCGCCAACTCGTGGCCGGCATCTTCACCATCACGAACACCGTCGACGGGAAGGTCTTCCTCGGGTCCTGTATGGACGCGGAGAGGCCGCTGCGCCGCATCCGCTTCGAGCTCCAGTTGGGGTCTTTCAGGAACCGGGGGCTACAGAACGATTACGCGAGATTGGGAGAGGACGCCTTCCGGTTCGCAGTCCTGGAGACCGTCCCGACGTCGGCCGAGGATCCCGAGGAGGAACTGGAGAGGCTCGAGGAGAAGCATCTGGCCGGTCTCGACCCGAGCGCGTCCTACAACACCGACTCGCGCATCCGCTTCCGCTAGAGACGAGCCGCACTCGGTTCCGCGCCGAGGGGAACTATCCCAGCTCGCGTTCGCGCACGCACTCGGTCTTGACGAGGCGCACCAGTTCCTGCAGAGCTCCGAAGACGTTCTCGCGGATGTCGCCGGCCACGAGGACCCGCATTATGTCGTCGCCGACCACCAGGCGTCCCTCGTTTATCCACACGCGCAGGGCGATCACGCCCGGCCGCGCTTCGATCTCCTCTATGACTTCGCGCAGGCGGTCGCGTTCGCAGGCGAGGTCCATGCCGGTAACGGCCGATCCGTCGCGGGAGTGTCCTCTCACGACCCCGTTGTGCATGAGATACATGCCCACCCCGGCACTCTCCGGACTGCTCTTGATCTCGTCCAGCCAGGCCTCAAATGTCGGATGCTCGCTCATGGTGCCCTCCCCGGTCGCGACGCCTCCGCGAGCGCCTCGGTTTAACTGGCCGTTGTAGAGATCATAGTGGAAACCGCGCCTACTGAGGAACTCCTCGTGGCGAGACGGTGGCCTAGGAATACCCCAGGCTCGTCCCGGGAATGATTGACCGAGTGAAGACAGCCTGAGCGGCCGGCCGGATCAGTGGACCCAATCGAGAGAGGATGAGGACATGGACGCGTTCATCCAAGACCTACTGAGCACCATGGGTAGCCAGAACGGCATGGAGAGGAAACGGGCCCGCGAGACGGCCGTGCTCATCGGCGACTCCGTCACCCCGGCCGTGGGCGCCCTTCTCGACGGCGACGACAAGAGGCTGCGCTGGGAGGCGGCGAAGACCCTGGCGGCGATAGCGGACCCCACTTCGACCGAGACCCTCATCGCCCTGCTTCGCGACCCCGAGTCGGATCTCCGCTGGCTCGCCGCCGATGGACTCATCAACCTGGGTCCCCGCTCGGTCCTTCCTCTCCTGGAATCCCTCTTGGCCGACCCGCCCACGAAGGGACAGGCACAGATGACGGGCCGGGTGCTGCGCGCGCTGGCGTCAGAGAACGACGTGCTCGAAGAGATCGTGGCACCCGTGATCGAGGCACTCGCCGATACAGTCACCCCAGCCATCCTGCAGCCGAGGGTGTCGCAGGCGCTCGGCGACCTGGCCAGGGTGACGGGCAGGCTGCCCGACATGTAGGTGACCGCGGCGGCCGCGGCGGCCCCGACCGTCCCGGCCGCCGCGCCGCCACACGATTTAACATTCTCCTTATGGTCCGCCCAGTAGACTACAGTAGTCCCGGAGCGAACTACGGAGGATCGGACTATGTGGCAGGAGCTGACATCGGTATGGGAGAGCATGCAGTCCTCGCTCGGGTGGACGGAGGCCCTCATAGCCATCGGCTTCTCGGTCCTCTTCTCCCTGATCGTCTACTTCATGTACCAGCTGTTCTACGGCTCGCGCCACATCGGGGCCGGCGTGCACCGCATGTTCCTGGTCGGCGGACCGGCCATAACCGCGCTGTTCTTGGGCATACAGTCCTCCATCCCGCTGTCTCTCGGCCTCCTGGGCGCGCTCTCCTTCGTGCGCTTCCGGACGCCGGTCAAGGACCCAGCAGAGATCGGCTTCCTGCTGCTGCTCATCGCTTCCTCCATCGGGGCATCGTCCGGCAACTTCATGGTGACGGCGATGTTGTTCGTTGCCGTCTTCATCGTGCTCGGCGTCAAGTGGCTCATACGCGACCGCTCCGGCGCGGCGTCCAGGAGCAGCCTCATGCTGTCGGTGGATCGCGGCGCCTTCGACCGGGTCGAGGGCCAGCTGAAGGACTTCCTGGCCGGACGTCTGCGTGGTCTGCGGCTGCAGTCGATGTCGGTGGTCGACGGGCGGGTGAACCTTCAGTATCAGTACAAGCCGCAGCCCAGCCTCGACTGGACCGCGATCGCCAACGACCTCAACCGGGTGACGGCTCCCACCGCGGTGGAGATGTACGTGGGCTGATAGTCTTGCGTCGACGGGTAGATCCCAAGGCGCAAGAAAGGAGACGCCGTGCAGCGTCGCGTAATCAATCCATGGACCTGGCAGGACGAGTTCGATTTCTCCCAGGCCGTCGAAACGCGGGCGGCGGAGAGGGTCGTCTACGTCGCCGGCCAAGTGTCGGCCGACGAACTTGGGTCGGCCCCTTCATGAGGGAAGCATGGTTGCCCAGTTCGGCAAGGCTCTCGACAACCTCGAGCAGCGTGCTCGCCGCTGCCGGCCTGACTCTCGCCGACATCGTGCGCCTCAACTACTGCGTCACCGACGTACCGGCCTTCCTCGAGGCCGTTCCGCTGGTAGGACCTCGACTCAGAGCGGCGGGCTGCAAGCCGGCCTCGACCCTCCTGGGCATCGAGAGGCTCGCTCAGCCGGGGTACATGATAGAAATCGAAGCTACCGCCGCGGCCTAAGCAGGGAAGACCCCGAGGGAAGCCGTACCGGGCTCATCGGCCGCGCGGCTACACGGATCGCCCGGGCGGCGGCGTCCTGCTGCGCGCTCCTTCTCTCAGGCGCCCGTGACGCGATCGAAGCGCTTGCTGTAGTTGTCCCGCCCATCCTCGTACGCGGGCAGGACAAACTTCATCTCCTGCAGGTTCTCCACCATGGTGGGAAGGCAATCCCAGGGCACCGAGACGGTGACGTTCCCCTCGGTGCCGACTTCACGGGCGATGTGGCCGAAGGTGAGACCGGTGACGGAGAAGTTGATCTTGCCACTGAGGTAGGGGTACACCAGTGTCCAGGCGCAGCCTATCACCGGAGTGCCCTTGCTCTCGTACATCTGTCCCGTCGTCCAACTCATGGAGCGCAGGACGATCTCCATCTGCCGCGCCCTGCCGGAGAGCACGAGCACGTCGGGGTTGAAGGTGAGCTTATCGAGGGGGGCGAAGGCCGTGTAGTTGCAGGTGCCCTTCTTGAGTGTGGGCAGCACTTCGTAGATCCTGCGGTTGGCCCGGGCCTCCTTGAACACCTCCAGGCACGGACCTATCTGGCCGCTGTGGTAGAAAGGGTCGAGTTCCATCATCCCCAGCGGGACGGGACCGGCGCATTCGTGGTCTTCGAAGCCGGCGAAGAAGGCCTTGCCCTCTTGGGCCTCTGTGACCATCTCGCACAGGCCGAGCTTCTTGTCCAGCCGCAGCAGTCCCTGGGGTTCGGCGAACAGGAACTTGACCCCCACCGGCGGCTTGGCCAGTTCCAGCTTGGCAAAGACAGACAGGTCGCGCTCCAGGGGCACCAACTCGTTGACGTACTCGGGCATCTCCCCGCCTTTCACTGCCGCTGTTCCCCTACTCCAGAGTCACCAACACCTGGCCGCCTTGGACGGAATCGCCCACTTCCACGGCCAACGACTTGACCTTGCCCTTGTTGATGGCGGTCAGTTCGTTCTCCATCTTCATGGCCTCGAGGATGACCACCACCTGGCCCGGCTCGACCTTCGTCACCCGGCTTGACGAGGATGTTCACGATCTTGCCCGGCATGGGAGCCGAGATCCCTCCGCTCAACGAATCGAGCGGCGGCCTGGGCTTGCTGCGCTTGTCATGAGGGACGACCGGGAGAGCTTCTCCTCCCTTGGAGACGTCGCTCACCATCACGGAGACCAGTTCACCGTTGAGTTCGAAGAGGTAGCTTCCCGCCTCGGGGTCACTGTCGACATCGACCAGCCGCACCTCGAAGCTCTTTTCCCCCACGGTCACCCGCCGCTTCAGCGGGTTGAGCAACGTCACGGTGGTGCGAAAGCTGTCGGATCCCACCGATAGAGCGCCACTGGCACTCGCAGCGACGGGATGTTCCACGCCGTCGATCTGGGCTTTGAACCTCATCTCTAGTACCTCCAGGTGAGGCCGCGGTCGGTGGTCAACTCCCGGCGCGCGGCCGCGCTCCACGGCGGAGGACCACAGGGCACCACCTGATTCTCCTTCAGGGCCTCCTCCTGGACGCCCAGGATATCGGCGAGCGCCGCGGCCAGGGCCGCCGACTCCTCTTTGGGTCGCTCCCCGCGATCCCGCCGCTTGAAGAACTCGAGAGCGACCTGCGGGAAGAGGGCGTAGGAGACCAGATCTTCCTCGCTGTACTCGATGCCCAGTTCCTCCAGTTCGGCCCTGCGTTGCGGAAGCTCCGGCTCCAGAAGGTCGGCCGGGCGGGCGGTTATGGGCTCCTCGTCCCCGATGACCAGCTTCTTCACCTCGGGGTCGATGGACCCGGGCGGGCGGCCATAGTAGCCGAGCACGTAGTTCTTCGTCTCCTTGGTGACCATCTTGTAGCGGCCCATGAGTACGTTGAGCGTGGCCTGGGAGCCGACGATCTGCGAGGTGGGAGTCACGAGCGGTGGGTAGCCCAGCTCCTCACGGACGCGGGGCACCTCGGCCATCACGTCGTCCATGCGGTCCAGGGCTCCCTGGGCCTCCAGTTGCGAGGACAGGTTCGAGATCATGCCTCCCGGGATCTGCCACACGAGCACGTCCGGGTCGACGGCGGTGAAGGAGCTCTCCCAGGCGTGGTACTTCTTGCGGATCATGCGGAAATAGTCGGAGATCTCCTTGAGCAGGGCCACATCCATGCCCGTGGCCCGGTCGGTCTCGGACAGGACGGCCACCATGGTCTCCGTGGGCGGACCCGAGGTGCCCATGGAGAGCGAAGAGATGGCGCAGTCAAGGATGTCGGCGCCGGCTTCCACGGCTTTGAGATAGGTCATGGAGGCCATGCCCGAGGTGTAGTGGGAGTGCATGTGCACGAGGACTTCGGGGTGGGCCTGCTTGAGGGCACTCACCAGCTCGTAGGCGTGGTGAGGCTCCAGCAGGCCTGCCATGTCCTTGATGCAGACGCTCTGGGCGCCGCGCTTGACCAGTTCGGCGGCATACTTGACGAACGAGGGGATGCTGTGCACCGGGCTCATGGTGTAGGAGATGGTGCCCTCCACCCACTTGCCGGCTTCCCGCACCGCCTCCATGGACGTCTCCAGGTTGCGGATGTCGTTGAGGGCGTCGAAGCAGCGGAACACGTCGATGCCGGCCTTGGCGGCCAAGCGGACGAACTCCCTGACCACGTCGTCGGCGTAGTTGCGGTAGCCCACGATGTTCTGGCCCCGCATGAGCATCTGCAGGCGGGTGTCGGGCATGGCCGCCTTGAGCACCCGCACCCGCTCCCAGGGGTCTTCGTTGAGGAAGCGCATCATGGAGTCGATAGTGGCCCCGCCCCACATCTCCAGCGACCAGTATCCGGCTCGGTTGAGCTTGTCGGCGATGGGGAGCATATGGATGGTGCGCAGACGCGTGGCCAGCAGCGACTGGTGGGCGTCGCGCAGCATGACATCGGTTATGTAGACCGGGTTCTTTCCCTTGGGGTGATTCTTGTGCTGTTCCATCTCAGGTTCTCCTGCCCCTACAGGGGGATGTTGCCGTGCTTCTTGGCCGGCCGGCCCTCACGCTTGGTGGCGCAGGCCTCGAGAGCGGCGATCAGGCGGGGCCGGGTCTCCATCGGCTCGATGACGTCGTCGATGTAGCCGCGCCGGGCGGCAGCGTACGGCGAGGCGAACTGCTCCCGATAGTCCGCCACGAGTTCCGCCCGCCGCGCTACCGGGTCCGCGGCTTTCTTGAGCTCGTTGCGGAAGATGATGTTGACGGCGCCTTCCGGTCCCATGACGGCTATCTCGGCCGAGGGCCAGGCAATGTTGTAGTCTGCGCCGATGTGCTTCGAGCACATGACATCGTAGGCGCCGCCATAAGCCTTGCGCAAGATGACCGTCATCTTGGGCACCGTCGCCTCGCAGAAGGCGTATAGGAGCTTGGCTCCGTTCCGGATAATGCCGCCATACTCCTGAGCCGTCCCGGGCATGAAGCCGGGCACGTCTTCAAGGGTGATGAGCGGGATGTTGAAGCAGTCGCAGAAGCGCACGAAACGGGCGCCTTTGGTTGAAGCGTCGATATCAAGGCATGCCGGCCATATAGGCGGGGTTGTTCGCTACGATGCCCACCGCCCGGCCGTCCAGGCGGGCGAAGCCGATCATGAGGTTCTGCGCCCAGTAGGGCATGATCTCGAAGAACTCCCCGTGGTCGACCACTCTCGTGATCACTTCACGGATGTGGTACGGCTTGTTGGGGTCGGCCGGTACGATATCCTCCAACTCCTCGTCCATGCGGTCGGCGGGGTCGTCGCACGCGACCCTGGGAGCCTCTTCGAGGTTGTTCTGGGGCATGTAGGAGAGAAGCTTTCGGATCATCTCGATGCCTTCGCTTTCGTCCTCTGCCGCCAGGTGGGCCACGCCGCTACGCGCGTTGTGGGTCATGGCGCCGCCCAGGTCTTCGAAGGTCACCTCTTCGCCGGTGACCGTCTTGATCACCTCAGGGCCGGTGATGAACATGTGGCTGGTGCGCTTGCACATGATGATGAAGTCGGTCATGGCCGGCGAGTAGACTGCACCGCCGGCGCAGGGGCCCATGATCGCGGAAATCTGGGGGATGTACCCTGAGGCCATCACGTTGCGGAAGAAGATCTCGGCATAGCCGCCGAGGGCGACGACGCCCTCCTGGATGCGGGCGCCGCCCGAGTCGTTCAGACCGATGAGAGGAGCGCCGTTCTTCATGGCCAGATCCATGACTTTGCAGATCTTCTGGGCGAACATGTCTCCAAGGGAGCCGCCGAAGATCGTGAAGTCCTGAGCGAAGACGTAGACGATGCGGCCGTCGATCTTGCCCCAGCCGGTGATCACCCCATCGGTGAGGATCTTCTTCTTGTCCAAGCCGAAGAGGGGACAGTTGTGGGTGGTGAACATGTCCAACTCGACGAAGGTCCCCGGGTCGAGGAGTTCCTGAAGTCGCTCTCGAGCCGTCTTCTTGCCCAGCTTGTGCTGCGCAGCGATGCGGTCGCGGCCCCCGCCTAGGAGGGCTTCTTCCCTCATCGCCCGAACGCGGGTTATCCTCTCGTCGACGGCCATCGGATTGCCACCTCGATCCTCATCAGGGCATGACGCAAAGGGTCGTGTCCCAGTATTGTCGTTGCAGTCGGTAACAGTCGCCTGGCGGCCTCATGGGCCGACAGGGACCGGTACCGAAATACCGGTACCGGAATATTACTACACGAGCACAGTGCGAACCGTGCGCCGCTCTATCCCAGGGAACCGTGACATGCAGGATGCCAGGGACCCCGCCGCACCGCAAGCCGCTGCGCCTATAATGGTCTCATGACGAAACAACGTGAGAGCTCCCCTCAGACCTCCGGCCGGCCGCCCGCCCCCCAGGCGCCCGCCTCCCGGCGGAGTGTGTTCTTCATTCTCGGAGGATTGGTGGTCGTCGGGCTGGCAGCAGGCTACAGCTGGCTGCGGGGTCTGCCCAAGGACTGACTCCTCAGGGCGCAGGAACCAACATTTCCGAGCGCGTCGGCCGACCCGGGCTATCCGTTCGCTTTCGTACGGCGCGGGTTCGCTATAATGCACATATGTTCATAACTGCACCAGCATGCGCGCAAGCGCGCGACCGGCATGGCTCGACCCCATAAGTGGCGGTGCCTGGAGTGCCGGCCGGGAACGAGGGTCTTCGGCCCCGTGGGAGTGCCAGCGGGACAACTCGACAGGCTCGTCCTCACGTTCGATGAACTGGAGGCTCTGCGGCTCCTGCACCTGGAAGGATCCACGCAGGATGAGGCCGGTGCGAGATTAGGAGTCTCACGCTCCACCGTGAGCCGCATGGCCCAGCGGGCTCACCACACCGTCACCGAGGCTCTGGTCCTGGGCAAGGCGGTTTGTATCGAAGGGGGCCCTGTCACGGTGGTCTTGGTCAGTTCTACAGACGAAGGAAGCAACACGCGCAAAGGAGAGCAGATGGTAATCGCAGTGCCGTATCTCGACGGTGATGTCAACGCCCACTTTGGGAGCACCCGCGCCTTCCTCTTGGCGCAGACATCTGATGGACAGTTGGAGCGCAGCTCTATCTTCGAGTTGCAGGGCATGCAGCACAACCATGGCGGCATCGCCGACTTCCTCAAGGAGCAGGGTGTGGAGGTCATCATTGCCGGAGGCATGGGCGGCCCCATGCAGGCCGCCCTCAAAGACGCCGGGTTCGAACTCTACTGCGGGATCGGCGGCCCGGCCCTGGCCGCCGTGGATGCCTTCCTGGCAGGCGAACTGGAGCAGTCCGACGCGACCTGCGGCCACCATCACGGTGATTGCCACTGAGGCGGCAACGCTGAGGGCGAGGCGACGGGGTCGTGCTGCCTGAACTGGTCGGTCTCTTGCGCTGTCCCCTGTGCCGGCAGGCGCTCGCGGCCGGCGAACGACGGCTATGCTGCGCGGCCGGGCACTCCTTCGACGTCGCCCGCCAGGGCTACGTGAACCTCCTCCCGGGCGATGCGCGCCCCACCACCGCGGACGACCCCCGCATGGTGGCCGCCCGGGAGACCTTCCTGGGGCGAGGCCATTTCTCCGGGCTTCGCACCGTCGTAAGCGACACGGCGGTCCGCTGTCTGAGTGCTATGGAGGCAGACCATCCGGTAGCGCAGGCCGTCGTCGACGTGGGAGCCGGCACGGGCTATTACCTGGCCGATATCCTCCACCGGCTGCCGAACACGGTGGGTCTGGCCCTCGACCTGTCGAAGCACTCGCTGCGCCGTGCGGCTGGAGTGCATGAACGAATGGGGGCCGTAGTCTGCGACGCGTGGCAGGAGCTACCCCTCCACGACTCGGTGGCGGCTCTGGTACTCGACATATTCGCGCCCCGGAACGCACCCGAGTTCCTACGTATTCTCGATCGCAGAGGTCACGTCGTGGTGGTCACCCCCACGGAGAGACATCTGGGGGAACTGGTCCCCGCGCTGGGACTGCTGACCGTCGACCCGCGCAAGCAGCAACGGGTAGAGCAGACGTTCTCCGGTCTGTTCGTCCTCGCCGGATACGAAGGGTACGACGAGGAACTGAGGCTCGATCGGGAAGAGATAGCCGCACTGGTGGGCATGGGGCCGAGCGCCCACCACCTTCCGGAGGCCGCGGTGCACGATCGGCTGAAGGCGCTGGCGGAGCCCGTCCTGGTGACGCTCTCCGTCACCGTATCGGTCTACCGGCCGGCCCGTAGGCGCCCTGGGCAACCACGCGGCGCCGTCAGGGCCGGCTCGGGACCGGTGGTCCCACGACCGGCCGGCGCCGCGCCGTCGCCTACGTGTAGCAGACCCGCGTCTCCAGATAATGCACCGCGTGATAGACGGAGAAGGCCCCCCGGGCACAGGCGGTGACGACCTGCTTCAGATCGTAGTCGCAGACGTCGCCTGCCGCGTACAACCCCAGGTGTGAGGTCAGCCCGTTGCGGTCGACCTTGACGAACCCTCCCTTGTCGAGCTCGCAGAGATCGGCCACCAGGGCGCTCTGGGCATCGATACCCACGAATTCGAACACCCCATCCACGGGGAGGATCACCTGTTCCCCGTCCTCCATCGAACGCAGCCGCACGCTGCTCACCCTGCCGCCTTCCCCCATGATCTCCTCCATCACCCAGGCGAGGTGCATGGTGATACCGGGGTTCAGGAAGCACTCCTCCTGGATGCACTCGGTCGCCCGCAGCTCCTGGCGCCGATGGATGAGATGGACGTGATCCACGATCTTGGCCAGATAGAGGGACTCCTGCGTGGCTGAATCCCCGCCCCCGACCACCGCGACGACCTTGTTCCGGTAGAGAGGCCCGTCGCAGGTCGCGCACCAGGAGACCCCGCGTCCCGTGAACTCCGCCTCCCCGGGTACGCCCAGCTTTCTGGGGATGGCGCCGGTGGCCAGGATGACGGCGCGAGCCTCGACCTCTTCACTCCCCACGGTGAGAACGAAGTCGCAGCCCTTGGGCCGGATTGCTTCCACCGGGGAGATGGTGCGGAACTCCGCCCCGGCACCCTGAGCCTGCTGCACCATGAGATCGGCCAACTCTTGGCCGGATATGCCATTGGGAAAGCCCGGGTAGTTCTCCACCCAGGAGGCCGACACGATCTGCCCGCCGGGGAGCCCTGTCTCGAACACGACGGTCTTTGCCCGGGCCCTCGCGCCGTAGATAGCAGCCGTCAGTCCGGCCGGTCCGCCGCCCACGACCGCGATGTCAATCATCTCCGCCAAGGCCCAGCCTCCTCAGGTTTGAGTGTGTCTCCCGGATTATGCCCGACACAAGGCCAGTCTACCCGCCCGCTTGGCGCGCCGCCACCTGCGCTCTTCACAGCCCCTCCCTGACTCGTTCCGGGTCTTCACCGGCTACGCCGCTCGAGATCGGTACCCCCGCCCTACGCAGCCTGGGCAGGAGCATGGGTGTAGACGCGCGGTACTCCGCGTATCCCTCCCGGGTCGCACAGGCGCGCCGTTCCATCATGGGCACGCTCACGAAGACGAACATGAGGGTGATGGCCAGAGCACCCACGCCCGTCCACCACCACTGCCGTCCGGCCGCCAGCGCGAAGAGGAACAGCCCCCACCACGTGGCTATCTCCCCCAGATAGTTGGGGTGCCGGGAGTAGACCCACAGACCCCTGCGGATGCTCTTGCCCCGGTTGTCCCCCTCGCGCCGGAACGCCCGCAGTTGCTCGTCGGCGACGAAGGCCAGCACGATGGCCCCCAGCGTCACGAGCGCGGCCACGGCGTCGAGCCACACCAGGGGCCCCGCCGCGTCGCCCATGATGCCGTAGAGCGACAGGCAGCCCAGATAGACCATCAGGGTGGGGAAGAGATGGATGCCGAACAGGCTCACGAGCCAGTACCACGGTCCGGACCGGGCTCGGAAGTCCCGGTAGCGGAAGTCTTCGTGAGTCAGGCCGGGCCAGTCGCGGTAGAAGTTGCTGGTGAGACGGAGCGAGTAGAGAAAGACGAGCAGGCCCACCACGAGCGCCCGCGCATCCGGCGCATCCGGCAGACTGACTAGATAGAAGACAGCGATAGCAGGCGGCTGGAGGCTCCAGTAGGGATCGTAGAGACTGGAGTTGTTGGCCAACAGAGAGGCCATGAAAACCACCAGGGTAGCCGCCAACGTTCCCAGGCCCAGTTGCGCCAGAGGATGCTCGACCCCGCTCACTTCCACCACGCCCACCGCTATGCCCAGGGCGAGCAGATACGTGAAACCGCTGATGGTCCTGCTCGCCCAGAGGCGGAGGCGAGGGCCACCGGTCCTCACTGGTCCGTTCTTGAGGGTGAGTATGTGCACGGTGACCAGACCGACGACCGCGAGAAGGACCACCCGTACGGCCAGAGAATCTACCGCCCACAGCGCGGTCACCGTCAGGACGCCCCAAAGAAGCGCCAGCGCAGAGATGGTCGCCCTCCATGAGAGTCCCCGGCCCTCGAGATAGCCGCGTAGATATGCGCCGAAGATCCGATTGGACATCAGCCAGCGGTGACCGCGCTCCGAGCTGCGCGCGTAGCAGAGGGCGGCCAGGATGAGAAACGGAGTGGTGGGCAGCACCGGGACGATTACCCCGATGACCCCCAGCGCCAGGCAGAACGAACCTGCGACGATCAACAGCACCCTGCGATAGCCCCGCGTGCGAGAGCCGTTCTGCTGCTTATCATCCATGACGCTAGATTACCCCACGCGCGGTGACGGACGAGCGAGGGCACAGTCGACCGCCGCGAGGATATCTGGGAGAGGCGAACGGGTACAATGACGCCATGGTCCGACGATGAGCGGCGACCGCTGAGGGCTCACCGCACAGAAAGGGAGGTCAACGTGTTCGTTGACACGGCGATGCTTCGCGAATTCAAGATCTTCGAGGAGCTGAACGACCGAGAGGTGGAGACGATCGCAAAGGCTGCCAAATGGGAGGAGCTGGGACCAGGCGCCCGCCTTTCCGAGGCGGGGGCTCCGGCGAAGAACCTCTATCTGATCGTCGAGGGACGACTCGACGTCAACGTCGTTGGCCCGCACGGCAAGTCCATCGGGGCGGACCAGATAGGGCCGGGGCAGGTCTTCGGTTGGGGAGCCATAGTGGGCCCCTACATCTACACGGCTTCGGGAGTGACCGCCGAGAAGACCAAGTTCATCGTCTTCAGCGGCAGCAAGCTGCGCGAGATCTTCGAGGCCAACAATCACATCGGCTACCGGGTGCTCAAAGGCATGGGGGCGGTCATATCCCGCCGGATCTCCATGTTGGAGAGCAAGGTGGTAGAAGGGCTGTGCGACTAGAAGGGCTGTGCGCACAGGCGAACTCTCTGAGGCTCCTCTACAGCACTGGAGACACCGACAGCCGACGGAGCGCCTAGGCGTTCGCGCGCCCGCTCTCGCGCCCGCTCTCGAGGTACGCCTCCAGCGAGTTGGCCAGCGTGCGTAGCGTCCACTCCCTCTTGGCGTCATCGGTCTCGAGCAGGGTGAAGCGGAAGCCGTGATGCGGACAGCAGAAGCCGCTCAGCGGCACCACGCAGATGCCCGTGGAGGCCAAGAGGTAATACACGAAGCGGGCGTCGGGCGCCACGCCTTCTGACTGTCGTTCGATGATCTCGCGGAGCGTCGGATCGGCGATGGGGAGGGTGTTCCTACCGTTGAGCACTCCGTCTTCGAACAGAGCGGTCATGTAGAAGGCCCCTTGGGCCCGGTTGAGCTTGATGCCGGGCACGGCACTCAGGATGCTGTAGGCCTCTTCGGCCCGCGCCGCGTACATGCGGGCCCTCTCGGTCAGATGCGCCGGGTAGCGGGAGTCGCCGAAGATCCGCGGTACGGCCAGTTGCGGCCCGCTGGTGGAACAGACTTCCAGCCGTTTGGCGGCGATCAGGGTGTCGACGTAGGCGGAGAAGTTGTCGTCGCCGGAGCGGTTCAGCACCTCGATCCACCCGCAGCGCGAACCAGGCCAGGGTAGTTCTTTCGAGATGCCGCGCATGACGATGGCCGGCACATCCCCGATCACTTCGGAGAGATGAGCGGTGTCCACGCCGGGAAACACCATGTGGATGTAGATCTCGTCGGCGACCAGGAAGAGGCCGAACTCGCGCGCCAAGCCCACCATCTCCTGCAGCAACTCCTGGGGATAGACCGCCCCCGTGGGGTTGTTGGGATTGATGAGAAGGATGCCGCCGATGAGCGGGATGGTCTCGATCTTCTGACGCAGGTCGGCGAGATCGGGCATCCAGCCGTTGTCGGGATCGAGATTGTAGGTGATGTGAGGCATGGCGCAGTGGGCGGACTCGGCCGAGGAGTGCGTGCTGTAGGCCGGAGAAGGCCCGATGACCCTTGCGTAGGAATTGAGGAAGCCGTAGACCTTGGAGACGGCGTCGGCCACCCCGTTGAAGAAGATGATGTCGTCCGCCGTGACCCGGGCGCCCGGACGGGCGTTCACGTGTGCGGCCAGTGCCTCCCGGGCCTCCATGAAGCCCTCTGTGGGACAGTAGCCCCAGGAGTCCGGCTGCTCCACGACCTCATGGACGATCTCCCTGATCCAAGGGGCGACCGTCTCCCCCTTGGCTATGGGGTCGCCGATGTTCTCCCATGTCACTTCCACGCCGAACCGGCGCACCAAGTCGCCCACCTTGACGATGTCGCGGATAGCGTAGGATAGGTGCGCCGATGACGGGCTGACCAGATTCGCCCTCATCGATCATGACCTCGCTTGCTAGGAACGCGGAGGCCCGAGTATACAGCGACCGGGCCCCAGCGACACCTATGTGGACGCGCCCTCTGCAGCAGCAGGGACCTCACCGGAGACCCTGTACAGATAGAGCGCAAGCAGTGAGAGCGCCGCCGACAACACGAAGGTGAGGCACAGGGCTATGCGGAAGCCCAAGCTCTCGGCGAGTGGGCCCACCAGATAGGGGAACACGATGCGCCCGAGCGCTCCCGCCATGATCACCGCCGAGAAGACCACCCCGGCGTGCCAACGCGGGAACCGGGCCGAGAAGCTGAGGATGAGCGGAAAAGCCGCCGAGGCCCCCAGGCCGGCGAAGAACGACATTACCATGACCATCTCCACGTTCACCGCGAACGCTATCCCCAGAGAGAAGACCGCCGAGAAGGCCATGCCCGCCGTCAGGATGCGGGCAGGATGAAAACGCCGGGTGAGAGGTATGACGACCAGCCTGCCGATGAGCAGGCCCAACCAGAAGAGCGTCATGGCGATGTTGCCCGTACCTTTGTCGGCCCCGAAGACATCGATCTGGAACTTCACCAGCCACACGTTGAGGGTGAACTCGGCTCCGATATAGAGGATCGAAGCGACCAGCACGGCGATGAACAGGCGCGAATTGTAACTGATCACGTCCAGCAGACGCCGCGGCCGCAGATTCTCCCTTCCTTCGATGTTCGATATGGGAGACAGGGCGAGGATGACGGCCAAGACGAGACACAGCACCGCCTCGGCCCCGAAGACCCAGCGCCAAGTGGCCCCCCAGTTCAGCGCACCGCCGATGGCCAGCGGGCCGGCCATCATGCCCAGGGCGAAGAACAGTAGCAAGATGACCATGGTGCGGCCGGAATCGTTCTTGATGTGCGAGGTCACCCACATACCGGGAAGGCTGTTCAGGAAGACGCATCCAAGGCCCACGAAGAGATAGGCGGCAAAAAGCGACCACAGCCCGCTCGCCAGAACTCCGGAAGCGGCCAGACCGGCGGCCTCGATCAGCGCCGCGCCCACCAGTCCCCATTTGACCGGCACCCGGGCCAAGAGGAAGTTGAGCGCCACCACGCCGATAAGCATCCCCACCGAGAAAGCCACGGAGATGAGCCCCCCCTGGGATAGGGGGATGTCAAGTTCGTTGAGGATGGGGTCCAGCACAGGACCTAGCGTGATCATGGTCAGGCCCACCATGAAGGTAGCGGCAAAGAGAGACCAATGAGGGGATAGCGCGCGTGTGGGGGTGGTCGGGGTCACGCACAGAAGTATGAACGCTGGGCGGCGACGGCACAACCGGGTCGGGAGCCTTACCCTCCCCGTTCAAGCACGCCTTCGGCAAGCCACGCCTTCGGCAAGCCTTCTCGGAGAGGGTAAGGCTCCCGTCGTGGGCTTCTTGGGGTCGCGGTCCCCGCCGCGGGTGGCGCGCCTGCGGGCGCGCCACCGGACTGGGCTACCTGCTACGCTTTCGGGACCATGCGTCCCGAACCATTTGCACTCGAGCGGTTCTTCGCCCGGACCGAGTTCACGGCCCGCCATCTGCTCGCGACTTCCGACTGCGAGGGGCTGGCGCTGGAGGAACTGCTGGCCCTCGCCAACCACGACCTTCTCGCCCAGTGGCACGGTCTGCGGCTGGGATACACGGAGTCGGAGGGAGCTTCGGAGTTGCGGGCGGAGGTGGCCGGCCTCTACGAATCGGTGAGGGGTGACGCGATCCTCGTCTCTGCACCGGAGGAGGCCGTCTTCCTCTTCATGAACGCCCTGCTCGACCCAGGCGATCACGTGGTCTGCACCTTTCCCGGCTACCAGTCTCTGTACCAGTTGGCTGTGTCGCTGGGCTGTGAGGTGTCGTTCTGGGAGCCACGGGAGAATGCGCGGTGGCGCTTCGATCCACGCCGCCTGGAGAGCCTCATCCGTCCGCATACCAAGCTTGTGGTCTGGAACTTCCCGCACAACCCCACCGGTGCCCTCCCCTCTCAAGAGGAGTTCCGGGCCATGCTGGACGCCGCAGCGAAGGTGGGCGCCTGGGTCTTCTCCGACGAGATGTACCGGCTACTCGAGCCTTCGCCGAAGAAGCGTCTGCCGGCAGCAGTCGACCGCTACGAGAGAGCGGTCTCGCTCGCGGGCATGTCGAAGGTCTTCGGGCTGGCCGGACTCCGGCTAGGCTGGCTTGCCGCCCACGACCAGGGACTTCTGCAGCGGTGCAAGGCGATCAAGGACTACACGACCATCTGTAGCAGCGCTCCCAGCGAGATGTTGGCGCTCATCGCCCTGCGCGCCCGCGACGACCTACTGCAGAAGCATCGCCTGCGGCTACGGCAGAACATCGAGACGGCCTCGGCCTTTTTCGCGCGGCAGGCAGACGCCTTCTCATGGGTGCCACCTGAGGGGGGAACGGTGTGCTTTCCGCGGCTGAACGCCGGTGGCGCCGTCCCAGGCCACAGCGCAACGCCTGACCGCGGCGCCACTGAGGCCGGGGCGGAGGCCTTCTGCGCTCGGGTGTTGAAGGACACAGGTGTGCTCCTCTTGCCCTCGACGGTGTACGACTTTGGCGACGCTCACTTCCGCCTCGGCCTTGGCCGCGGGGACTTCAAGACCGGACTGGACGTGCTGGAGGGTTATCTAGACGCTACCCACACCACCTGAAGACGGCGGAGTCGGGCCTAGGTGCCGCGCCGAGATATGGGGGGCTGTCCCCGCCGGTGCGGAGACAGCCCCAGTCACAGGGCTTCAGAAGCCGAGACCCTTCGCGTTGGTCTCGTACAGCATGGTCTTCTCCTCCTCGCTCATGGGCAGCGAAGCGAGGAACTCCATGCAGGCGTCCATGTCTTCGTAGGGGAAGTCGGTCCCCAGGGTGATCTTGTCCATTCCCAGCCCGTCCCGTGAGCAGTTGAAGGCCGCGGGCAGGTAGTTTCCGCTGGTGGTCACCCACAGGTTGTTCTGCACGTAGTGGCTGGCCCACTCCTTGCTCCCCGGGCCGATCGCGGGGTTCGGCGTGGAGTGCTTCTGCATGTATGCGCGGTCCACGCGGAACACCAGGAAGGGGAAGGCCTCGCCGAAGTGCCCCATGATGATCTTCAGCTTGGGGAACTCGTCGAAGACGCCGCGCACGATCATGCGCATGAAGGCGTAGGCCACTTCGACCCCGAAGCCGAAGGTGGGACCGCCCAGCACCATCCCGAACTCGCGCAGTTGCGGGATCATGGGCACGGTGGGATGGAGATAGATGGGCACGCCCAGCTCCTCCACCTTGGCCAGCAGGGGCCAGTACTGCTTCTCGTCGAGGTACGAATCGCCGAAGTTGGAGTGCGTGTTCCAGCCCGTGAAGCCCAACTCCTTGACGCAGCGCTCCAGCTCTTGCGCCGACCACTCCGCATCTTTGGGAGCCAGGGCGGCGAAACCCCCGAAGCGGTCGGGGTGCCGCTTCATGGCCGCGGCGAGGGCGTCGTTGGTCTCGCGGGCCAGTCTCTTGCCTTCGTCGATCTCCAGTTGCTCTACACCCGGCGCCGCCAGCGAGAGTACGGCGTAGTCGACGCCGGCCTCGTCCATCAGCCCCAGGCGATAGTCGTCCATGTCGAGCAGCTTCGGCTTGACCCGCAGCGGCATCCAGGCGTCGGCGGCGAAGCCGATCCCCTTCTCGTCGTCGTAGGTGGGATAGCCCTTGTTGGTCTTGAGGGCGTCCAGCCACGATTCGGTGGCGAAATGGTTCTCCAGATCGATGGTCTTCAAGTCTTTCTTCCTCCTGTGCGTTTTCTATCTCATCAGATAGCCGGTGACGGTCCTACTCAGCTCGGCGATCACCGTCTCGTCGGCGAAACCGCCCGCGAGCTCGGACGCCGCTCCGAACGTCATCCTTTCTCGAAGTACGGCCATGCAGAGCGTGTAACACCAGCGGACCGCGAGCTCGGGGTGGGGATGCGCGATCTCATCTCGGTGAGCCAGCAGGGCCTGGGTGACGAACTCCCGCCTACCGCCGCTCATCTTCTCGCCTTGGGCGCGTACCACGGGATCGAAGACCGCCTCCACGATGAAAGCCCGGAACAGTTCGTGTTCGGCAAGGAGATGGTCGGCGAGCACCTTCACCACGCGGTGGGCGGCGTCTGGCAGTGATTCCTCGCGGCCTTCGCGGAATGCGGCGGCCATGGCCTCCTCCACCCGCGCCTGATAACGGACCTGGACGGCCCTCAGGAGACCGCGCTTGTTGCGGAAGCGGGCATAGAGGCTTCCCACCGAGGAACCCGAGCGCTGTACCACCTCGGCCACGGTCATGGCGTCGAAGCCCCGCTCTCGGATCAGCGACTCGGCCGCGTCGAGAATGCGCTCCAGAGATTCTTTGCTTCGCTGCTGCTGAGGCAGCCTGTAGCTCGCTTCCGCTTCAGCCACGGCCATGCGACAATCGTATGGATCCCATGGAGCCCCCCGCGGTACCATTTTGGAATCGCTTTCTAGAATCGCCTTTCATTATGCGACCCGAAGGGGTAACGATGCAAGCCCCTCGCCGCGCGCGGACGCTTCGGCCGAGTAGGCGCTATAATCTTCTGCCCGGTTCGTGTCCATCCGTTTGAACCCCGAGGAGCCTAGGTCTAGATGCCCCCTGCAGCGACATCCGAGCAGCACGCCTCCGCCGCCACCATGGCCGGCGCCGCAGAGCGCATCCGCAATGTGGCAATCATCGCCCATATCGACCACGGTAAGACGACGCTCATCGATTCCATCTTCCGGTCAGCCAGGGTGTTCAGCGACCACCAGCGGGTGGAAGAGCGGGTGATGGACAGCAACGACCTGGAGCGCGAGCGCGGCATCACCATCCGCTCCAAGCACTGCACGGTGGAGTGGGGCGGCTATCTCATCAACATAGTCGACACGCCGGGGCACGCTGATTTTTCGGGCGAGGTGGAACGTGTCCTCTCCATGGTCGACTCGGTGCTGCTGCTCGTCGATGCGAACGAGGGTCCCATGCCCCAGACGCGTTACGTACTCATGCGTGCTTTGCGCCTGGGCCTGCGGCCCATCGTGGTGGTCAACAAGGTCGACCGTCCCAGCGCGGAGCCTCATGGCGCGCTGGACAAGACCTTCGATCTCTTCCTGGAGCTTGGCGCCACCGACCACCAGGCCGATTTCCCCGTGGTCTACGGATCGGCCCTGGAGGGGTGGATCGTCCGCGACCCGGACAACGACCCCCACGAGGGCATGAAAGCGCTGTTCGAGACCATTATCGCTGAGGTGCCTGCTCCCAAAGCGCAGATCGACGCCCCCTTCCGCATGCAGGTGTCGACCCTGGCCTGGAGCGACTACCTGGGGCGCATCGGCTGCGGCCGCGTCCTGGAGGGAGTCCACCGGCGAGGGGAGGAGCTGGTCCGGACCTCAGCCCAGTGGGACGGTCTGGAAAGAGGTGAGCAGGACTGGACGGTCACAGGCAGCGAGAGCACCCGTACCGTCCACCTGTGGGTCACCCGCGGCCTGGAACGCGAGGAAGTCGACGAGATCCACGCGGGCGACATCGTGTGGGTGAACGGCCCCAACGACATCATGATAGGTGACACCTTGTCGGCACCCGGGATTCCCGACCCGGCCTTGCCCCCTCTGGAGATCGAGGAGCCTACCGTCTCCATGTTCTTCCTGGTCAACAATGGTCCGTTCTCCGGCCAGGACGGCCAGGCGGTGACCCTTCGCCAGGTCAAGGACCGCTTGGAGCGCGAACTGCGCGTGAACGTGGCCCTGCGGGTCGAGGACCTGGGTCGTCCCGACGGGGTGAAGGTATCGGGGCGAGGGGAACTCCACCTGGGCATCCTCATCGAGGAGATGCGGCGCGAAGGCATGGAATTGTGCGTGTCGCGGCCCGAGGTCATCACGCAGCGCGACGGGAAGGGTCGTCTTCTCGAGCCCATGGAGGACCTGACCATCGACGTGCCCGACGAGTTCCAGGGCATCGTCATCGAGAAGCTGGCCCAGCGCAAGGCCGAGATCACTGGCATGCACAACGCCGGCACCGGCATCGTGAGGCTGGAGATGAGCATACCCACCCGGGGTCTCATCGGTTACCGCAGCGACTTCCTCACCGACACCCGGGGCCTGGGCATCATGTCCTCGCGCTTCGTGGGATATGCACCCTGGCGCGGCGAGGTCTCGCACAGGGAGAGAGGCTCGCTGGTCAGCATGGACAGCGGCCCGGCCACCGGCTACTCCCTGGAGAACCTGCAGGCGCGGGGCACGCTCTTCATCTCCCCCATGGAACCCGTGTATACGGGCATGATCATAGGGGAGCACTCCCGCTCGGGCGACATGGCCTGCAATCCCACCAAGACCAAGAAACTGGGCAACTATCGTTCCGAGACCAAGGAGATCGACGTCGGTCTCAAGGTGCCCCGGCAGATGACGCTCGACCAGGCCCTGGAATGGATCGGGGACGATGAACTGGTGGAGGTCACGCCCAAGACGGTGCGGGTACGCAAGGCCGTGCTCGACGCCGAGGAGCGCAAGCGGGCCAACCGCACCCTGGCCGGCGGGGGCGCGTAGCCCCCGGACCCATCCTAGGGCAGGTACTGCTCGGCTATCTTCACCGCTGTGTCGCCGTCGCGCTCGATCCACCACGGCATTGCGTTCAGATGCGCCGCGCCCTCCGGGGGGAACTCCGTCCAGAAGCTCTTGAAGACGTCCCAACTCACCGACTCCTCCATCCCGCCCCCGTAGGTCGCCGTCGTGATGAGGGCGGACTCAGCCACCTTGAACTCCCGCTTCTGAGGATTGTCGTTGCGGATGAAGTAGTCGTTGGGCAGGTCTTCGCCGGGAGCGATGTACCCGGCCTCGACGGCGGCATCCACGGCCTCCTGGCCGGTGAGCATCTCGGCGTAGTCGATGCTGATGTAGCGGGTGCCACCCTCTTCCCATACCTCGTCGATGTAGCCCATGGCCTTGATGTTGCCGTTGGGGAGCCGGGTCTCGGCGCTCGACAGCGCCTCGGTGGTGGTGGACGACGCCTCGGTGGTGCTGCTGCTCTCCGAGGTGACCACGCTGGATGCTGTCGTAGGGGAGGAAGTGGTCGACGGTGCGGCCGTGGTGGAGGTCGTAGTCCCCTCGGTGACGCTGGTGGTGACCGCGCCTGTGGTCGTGGTCTCCTCGTCGGACCCGCAACCTCCCAGGGCCAACGCGATGATCAGTGCTGCCGCCAGGGCCGGCACAAGAATGCGAGCGGTCACAGTCATCCTCCTCGATCCGATCACTCACCCACGTGTCGCGGGTGACTCCAGGGAGCCCCGGCGCGTTCCCGAGGCCCGAACACTTGTTCTGCTATACTGTCGACATACTATTACAGACTCGGTTGTCCCGCCGCTCTTTTCCGAAGACACGCCTGGATCAACTGCGTCTACAACCGCAGTGCATCCAGAAAGACGCACGGCAAGGAGCTACCCACAACATGAGTTTTGCCAACCTTGGCCTGGAACCAGGCCTGCTCAAAGCTGTCGAAAGCCTCGGCTACACCGAACCTACCCCCATTCAAGAACAGGCCATCCCTCTCGCCCTGACCGGCCGTGACATTTTGGGCTGCGCCCAGACCGGCACCGGCAAGACGGCCGCCTTCATCCTGCCCGCTCTGCAACTGATGGGCCGTCGCCGCAGCATCGGCACCCTCGTGGTCACCCCCACCCGCGAACTGGCGGGCCAGATCGAGGACGTGGCCCGCGACTGCTCGAAGCACACGGGCCAGCGCATCGCCGCCGTGTACGGTGGAGTGGGCTACGAGCCCCAGATCAAGAAGCTGCGCCGGGGCGTCGAGCTCCTGGTGGCCACACCCGGCCGCCTGCTCGACCTCCAACAGCGGGGCGACGTCGATCTGTCCCAGGTAGAGATCCTGGTGTTGGACGAAGCCGACCGCATGCTCGACATGGGCTTCTGGCCGGACGTCCGTCGCATCCTGGCCCTGCTGCCGACGAAACGTCAGAACATGCTGTTCTCGGCTACTCTCTCGAAAGATGTCATGCGCGTCGCCGGGCCCATGTTGCACGACCCGGCCCGGGTGGAAGTCGCCCCGAGCGCCACACCCGTGGAAGCCATCTCCCAGGCCATCTACCCCGTGGCCGAAGTGCAGAAGGTCGACCTGCTGGTGCGGCTGCTCGAGAAGGAGCAACTGGACCGCGTACTCGTCTTCACCCGCACCAAGCACCGTGCCGACCGGCTGTGCCGACACCTGGAGCGTAGCTCCATCAAGGGCACTGCCATCCACTCCAATCGCACCCAGGCCCAGCGGCAGCGTGCTCTCGATGGCTTCAAGGACGGCACCTATCGCGTGCTCGTCGCCACCGACATCGTGGCTCGCGGCATCGACGTCGATCGCATATCGCACGTCATCAACTACGATCTCCCCTCAGTGGCCCAGGACTACGTGCACCGCATCGGCCGCACGGCCCGCGCCGGCGCCTCCGGCACGGCCATCAGTTTCCTGGCCGCCGAGCAGGCGAACGAGCTGCGCGACATCGAGCTGCTGCTCGGCCAACCCCTGCCCTGTAAGGACCTCGACGGCTTCGCCTACATGCAGCGTCACGTGCCCGATCCGGAACGCGTCGCCAGGAAGCCCAAGCCGCGCCTCGTCTACAACGGCAGCGCCCGCCGGCGCAGCAGGTAGGCGGCGACTCTGCAATCGCGGCCATCGGTCGCGGCCGACTGATCTCTCAAGGGCGCCCACGGGCGCCCTTTTGTTAGCATGAACACCATGAAGATCAGCATCGCCGCAGAGAACGACCTCGACACTGTGGTTACGCTCGTGACGGAGCTGCTTGGCGAGTTGGGAGCAGAGGGCCGGGAGTTCGCGGGCGCGGACAGGACCTCGCTGGACTCAGAGCTGGGTCAGGGACTCGTATCCGGCCGCTTCGTCGCCCTGTTGGCCCGCCACGACGACGGTGAAGCCATAGGCGTCCTCACGCTCTCCGAGACCTTCGCTATCTACGCCGGAGGACGTTGCGGGGTCATCGAGGAGATGTACGTACGTCCGGCCTTCCGGGAGAAGGGTGTCGGGCGAGCGCTGCTGGAGCGGGCGGCGACCCTGGCCGCCGACAAGGGTTGGCGCCGTTTGGAGGTGACGGCCCCAGAGGACGACGTGGCCGGCGTGGCGGCCCGCTTCTACGAACGGGGCGGCTTCCGCTTCAGCGGCAGCAAGCTGCGACTCCCACTCGCCTGAGAGCGGCCGGGCGCCGCAAACCAGACCGGCGCCGCCTGCAAACATCCGGCGGCTCTCACGACATCGGGCGCCGCTCAGGACACCAGGCGCCGCATGGCCTCCTCGTATTTCGCCTGCGTGTTCGCCACCACGTCGTCCGGCAGTGCCGGCGCCGGCGGCTCTTTGTCCCATTCGATCGACTCCAGGTAGTCGCGCACGTACTGCTTGTCGAAGCTGGGCGGCGAGCCACCGGGCTGGTAGGAGTCGGCCGGCCAGAACCGGGAGGAGTCGGGGGTGAACATCTCGTCGATGAGGATGAGCTCCCCCGAATCGAGGAGTCCGAACTCGAACTTGGTGTCGGCGATGATGATGCCCCGCTCCAACGCGTGACGCGCCGCGAACTGGTAGAGGGCGATGCTCGTGTCGCGCACCTTCTCGGCCACCTCCCGCCCCACCAGCGAGATGGCGATCTCGAAGGGGATGTTCTCGTCATGGCCCGCTTCGGCCTTGGTGGACGGCGTGAAAATGGGCTCCGGCAAGCGGTCGGCCTCGCGCAGACCCTTAGGCAGGGGAAGGCCGCAGACCGTCCCCGAGGTCTGGTACTCCTTCCATCCGGAGCCCGCCAGATAGCCACGGACGATGTTCTCTATCACCAACGGCCGGGCGTTGCGCACCAGCACGGTCCGGCCGCGCAGATCGTCGTAGTACCAGTCGATCTCGGGATACCATTCCGGACCCGGGTCGGGATCGACGATGTGGTTGGCGATGATGTGCTCCGTCCTCTTGAAGAAGAAGTTGGAGATCTGGGTGAGCACGCGCCCTTTGCCCGGGATTGGTGTGGGGAGGACGTGATCGAAAGCCGAGATGCGGTCGCAGGCGACGATAAGCAGGTGATCATCGCCGGGCTTGTAGACGTCACGCACCTTCCCGCGGCGGAAAAGCGGGAGTCCCCGCTCCTGGGATTCGAACATGGCTGGAGACATCGTGGCTGTTCCCCCTCTCCGTCGTGAGCTCGATCCACCGGTACACCCGGCGATGATCGATGCGGCCTCGGCGGACCGCGACGCTTGGACATTCTAACTTGGTAGTAGGATATTAGTCACCTGCCGGCCCGGCCGACGGGCCGCCGGCCGGGGGCCGTCCGGGGAACCGGCCGACAGCCGCAGAGTCGAGGCCACGTTCTATGAGGAGAGACGACTTTGACCGACTGGTACCGTCTGAGCGCAGATGAGACCCTCAGCGAACTGGGCAGCCGGCCGGAAGGCCTAAGCAACGAGGAGGCCCAGCAGCGGCTCGCCGAACACGGGCCCAACGAGCTCGCCGAGGCCGGAGTCAAGAGCCCTTGGCGCATCCTGGCCGAGCAGTTCACCTCCCTGCTCATCATCATCCTGATCATCGCAGCCGTGGTATCCGCCTTCCTCGGTGACTACGAAGACGCCATCGTCATCATGGCCATCGTCGTCCTCAACGGCGCCCTGGGCTTCCGCCAGGAATACAAGGCCGAGAAGACCATGAGCGCCCTGCGCAAGCTCGCTGCGCCCGTAGTCAGGGTGAGGCGGGCCGGCGAGGTGACCGAGGTAGCCGCCGCCGAACTGGTGCCGGGTGACGTCGTGTTGCTCGAAGCCGGCAACGTCATACCCGCCGATGCCAGGCTCATCCGTTCTGCCAGTCTCCGCGTTCAGGAGGCCGCCCTCACCGGTGAGTCCGAGCCGGTGGAGAAGATCGCTGAACCTCTCGCCCAACCGGACGTCCCCTTGGCCGACCGGGTGAACATGCTCTTCATGGGAACCTCTGCCTCCTACGGGCGGGGCGAGGCCGTGATCGTCGGAACCGGCATGAACACGGAACTGGGCAAGATCGCCGGCATGATCCAGAAAGTTGAACGCGACCCCACTCCGCTGCAGAAGAGGCTGGGGCAACTCGGACGCTGGCTGGCCATCGCCGCGCTCATCCTCGTGATCGTGATATTCGCCCAGGGGCTGCTGCAGGGCGAGGAACTGCGGGTGATGTTCCTCACGGCCGTGAGCATGGCCGTGGCCGCCGTCCCCGAAGGTCTGCCCGCCATCGTCACCGTGGCCCTCTCGCTCGGTGCGCAGCGGATGCTGCGCCGCAAGGCGCTCATCCGCAAGCTGCCGGCCGTCGAGACCCTGGGCTCCGTGACCGTCATCTGCTCCGACAAGACGGGCACCCTCACCGAGAACCGCATGACGGTGGTCATACTCGACGTCGTCGGCCACGAGGTCGATCTGCAGCAGGAGATGAGGCACGGTCATCCCGCCGCCCTCGCGGTCGAGGACGCGGGTCAGGCACGGGAACTGCTCCAGGACAAGCCCGCCGTCCCGGTGCTCGTGGCCGGGGGCTCTCTGTGCAACGACTCCATACTGCAGACGGTGACCGTCGGGGCCGACGAAGCGGCTACTCGTGAGGAGTATCGCGCCCTGGGCGACCCCACCGAGGGCGCCATCATCACCGCGGCGGCGCAGTTGGGCCTGATGAAACCCGAGTTGGACCGAGCCTTCCCGCGCATCAAGGAGATACCGTTCGAGTCGGAGCGCAAGCGCATGACCACCGTCCACGGCCGGCCCGCTGGAGACCGTCTGGGGACTGGAGGAGTTGAACGACTACCTGGCGGCCGAGAACGCCGAGGCCGTGTCCTTCACCAAGGGGGCGCTGGAATCCATCCTGCCCCACACCGTCGGGATCTGGGACGGAGAACGGGTCCTCCCCTGGGACGAGGTGACGCATCGCCGCGCCCAGAAAGCCAACGATGGCCTGGCCGCCCGCGGCATGCGCGTGCTGGCCGTCGCCTTCCGAGCCCTCGACCACGCGCACGTGGAAGGAGACCCGGCGCTGTGGGAGGAGGACCTGATCCTGACCGGGCTCATCGGGATGATCGACCCGGCCAGGTCGGAGGCCAGGGACGCCGTCCAAACCGCACTCGCCGCCGGCATCCGCCCGGCGATGATAACCGGGGACCAGCCGCTCACGGCGGCGAGCATCGCCGTCCAGGTGGGGATCGTGACGGAGGAGCAGGCGGCAGCACCCGATTTCCGCGTGCTCACCGGGGTGGATCTCGATTCGCTCTCTCCTGACGAACTCAAGGCGGCTGTCAAGGAGGTCGCGGTCTACGCCCGAGTGGCGCCGGAGCAGAAGCTCACCATAGTGCAGGCCCTGCAGGAGCAGGGACACATCGTGGCCATGACCGGAGACGGCGTCAACGACGCTCCCGCCCTGCGCAAGGCCGATATCGGCGTGGCCATGGGCATCACCGGCACCGATGTCGCCAAGGAAGCGGCCGACATGGTCCTGATGGACGACAACTTCGCCACCATCGTGGCTGCAGTGCGCGAAGGCCGGGCCATCTACGACAACATCCGCAAGTTCATCAAGTACCTTATGGCCACCAACGTCGGCGAGTTGACGGTGATGCTGGTCGCGCCCTTCCTGGGCATGCCGCTGGCGCTGCTACCGCTGCAGATCCTGTGGATGAACCTGGTCACCGACGGCCTGCCCGGTCTTGCATTGGGCTTTGAGCCGCCGGAGGCGAAGGTCATGCAGCGCCCGCCCCACCCGCCCGCTGAGGGCATCTTCGCCCGCGGACTGGGGACGCACATCATGTGGGCCGGCCCCTTGATGGGGCTGATCGCTCTCGCCGCCGGATGGGCCTACTGGGATGCGGGCGACGAAGCCTGGCAGACGATGCTCTTCACCGTGCTGACCATATCGCAGATGTTCCACGTGATGGCCATCCGTCAGGAACGCGAGTCTCTCTTCCGAGCAGGGCTGCTCTCCAACCGTTTGCTCCTGGGCGCCGTGCTCCTCACGATCCTCCTGCAGTTCGCGCTCATCTACGTGCCCTTCCTCCAGGACGTCTTCGGCCTCGTGGCCCTCGACCTCACGCACGTCGTCATCGCCTTCGTGATCAGCTCCGCCATCTTCTGGCTCATCGAGGGACAGAAGTGGGTGAGCCGGATCCGCGAGCGCCGGGCGGCCGCGAGCGCGGGATCAGGGCACTGAGACCGAGCGCCGGGAACCGCTGAAGAGACAAAGGGGGAGATGGGGCCCATGGACGACGAAGAGCAACTGGCCTTCTTCTACGAGATCTTCGACCCGTCCCTGCCCCGTCAGGGACCAGGCGAGGACGCGTCGACCCAGAGAGCGCTCAGACTGCTTCTGGAGGCCGGTCGCCGACCAGACGCCGGCCCCGGTGATGCGGAGGAGCCTCACCAATGGCGCATCCTCGATGTGGGCTGCGGCAATGGAGCCCAGACCCTCGTATTGGCCCGGCAAGCAGGGGCGAAGGTCGTTGCCATAGACAGCCACCGGCCGTTCCTCGACGAACTGGAGAGACGCGCTCAGGCCGCCGGGCTGGCGGACAACCTCGAGACCCACCAACTCGACATGGCCGACATGGAGGATCTGTTGGAAGACCACCAGCCTTTCGATGTGGTGTGGGCCGAGGGCTCGCTCTACCTGATGGACTTCGCCGAGGGTCTGCTCGCCTGTCGGAGCATGCTGAAGCCTGGAGGGTACTTGGGCGCCAGCGAGCTCACCTGGCTGAGACCCGACGCGCCAAAGGAGTGTCGCGACTACTTCGCCGCCGAGTACCCGGAGATGAACGATGTGGCGGGCAACCTCGCGCTGATGAAGAGCAGCGGGTACGCGGTCGTCGGGCATTTCGTGCTCCCCGAGTCCGCGTGGTGGCTTCCCTACTACGATCCGCTCGCCTCCCGGGTCGCGGAGTTGCGCCAGAACTATCGGGAAGATGCCGCGAAGCTGGAGATGCTCGCCTGGGTCGACAAAGAGATCGAGATGTATCGCCGCTTCTCGGCCTACTACGGCTACGTCTTCTACCTCGCCCGACACGATGGCAGAGGGGCCTGAGTTCGTCCCGGCTCAGCCCGCCGCAGCAGCACGCCGTGACAGTAGGGCCGATGCCGCGCTAGATCTCCCCGAAGGCCAGCGTGGGCACGTCGACGATGGTGGAACCCCCGTCGGCCGTGATCACCGCGCCGGTGACGATGGAGGCTTCTTCCGAAACCAGGAAGCGGCACACTGACGCGATCTCCTCCGCCGTCGCGGGACGCCGGAGAGGCACGTCGCGGGTGACAAGGGCATAGGCTTCGTCCAGGCAGATGCCGTGTCGCTCCTGCAAGACGGCCAGTTCATCGTCGGCCATCGGGGTCCTGACCCAGCCCGGGCAGACGGCATTGACCCGGACGCCCTGCGGTCCGTAGTCGCGGGCCAGGGACCGGGTGAGCCCGATGAGAGCGTGCTTGGTGGTGGTATACCCGCACACTTCGGCGCCGGCCACCAGGCCGGCGATCGACGAGATGATGACGATCGTCCCCTTGCGCTCGATGAGGAGGGGAAGCGACGCTCGCGCCGAGACGAAGGCGCTATTGAGATTGGCGTGCAGACTCTGCTCCCAGCACTCGTCGGACACCTCCAGCGCCGCTCCCATATCGTGACCGCCGGCCGACGCGACGAGGATGTCGAGACCGCCGAACTCCCGGACGACCAGCCGCAGAGCCTCTTCCATGTCGGCGGTATCGGCGGCATCCCCGCGGACGGCCAGGCCGCCGGCCGAAGCCGCCACTTCGTCCAGTAGGCCCATCCGCCGCCCCATCACCGCTACCCGCGCACCCTCCGCGGCGAAACGCCGGGCGCAGGCCGCGCCGATGCCCGTGCCGCCCCCCACGATAAGCGCTGCTTTCCCCTTCAGGCTCATCTCTTCTCCCGCCTCCCCGTCTCGCTCCCACAGCCTCCAGCAGTTCCTCCGAGCGCCCACACGGGCCCCACGTTCTCATAGATCCGTTGGGGCGCGGCAAACGGATGCGCCCCCGCCCCGCTTGACAGCGTATCGCACAAGCCCCAAACTGGCCGATAGGCTGCTGTTCTCGCGAGGAACAATGGTCCACGATGCCGCCCAGGCCACGAACAGCGCGAAGGAGGATGGGATGTCTCCGGAGATTCCCGACGGCTATGTGCCGCCGGAGGAGCGTGCGTCGAGAAGTCCCCGTTCGGCCGGCATCGCCGGAGTGCTGTTCGCCATCCTCTTCGCGACCAGTGTCACCATCCTTTACGTATCGGTCGGCGGGGTAGGCAGGGACACCGGCCAGTGGCTTGGCGAGCGAGCCGGATGGGTGGAGTTCGCGCTGGGCCTCATGCCCTTCGCCGGTATCTTCTTCCTCTGGTTCATCGGGGTCGTGCGGGCGCGACTGGGCCGTTTCGAGGACCAGTTCTTCGCCACGGTGTTCCTGGGAAGCGGACTGATCTTCGTGGCCATGGTGTTCGTGGCCACCGGTGTCGCCGGCGCCCTGCTGGCGGGCTATGCGCGTGATCCGACCGGGTTCGCAGGTAGTACGACGTACTACTTGGCCCGAGACATCGTCACTCAGTTGTTCAGCATCTACGCGCTGAAGATGGCCGCGGTGTTCCTGCTTTCCCAGGCTACCCTGTGGCTCCGCACCAAGGTCATGCCCCGTTGGATCACCTACCTCACCTTCCTCGCGGGCCTGGTCCTACTGTTCTTCTTCGCGCAGTCGTTCTGGGCCGTCCTCGTCTTTCCCGCCTGGGTGTTCCTGGTGAGCGTCTACATCCTCGTCGGCACCCGCTTCCGTCGCCGTCACGCTGCCGCGGAGGCGACCACCCCGGACGCGACGACCCCGGACACCGCCGGTTCGGCCGACAACGCCGGCCCGGTCGAGCGATGACGCACATCGGACGCCGTGTGAAACTGCCGCGGACCATCGGCCGCTTGTTTGGCCTGAGGTCAGCTGACCCCGGCACGGCTCTGGCGCCACTGAGCGACTGACCCCCGGCCAGCCGGCGCCGCCGATGCGCCTCCCGGTCGCCACCCCGCCCGCTCGGCGCCGCCTTAGCCGTCCAGGCGCCGCTTCAGTCCTCCTGCTGGGGCTCGGCGATGCTATCCCCTCCCGACGCTCGATCTGCGTGGTCTCCTCGAGTTCCGGGCTCCCCGGCTTGAACGCAGCCGCGATGGGACCATACCAGCCCGCCGACGGGGCCGGCCGAAAGACCGTGCAGGATCACGCTGAGGAGGATTGTCCAGCCTGCGGTGGCCGTCAGTAAGGATACGTCCAGGCCTGCCTCGCTGAGCGACTGCAGGCGAGCAGCAAGAACACGACGCTGGCCAGCCCGCGAGGACCGAACCACCCGATGAAGAGCACGGTCGACCGATGCATCTTCTTGCCCAAGAGCGAAAGAGCCACCGCGAGCATCCGCACCACGGTGAGGCTGAGCAGAGCGTAGACGATAGGCTCCCATTGGAGCCCGTCGGTCAGCAATACGGGCGCGATGACGGCTCCGAAGATGAACCACACGCCGAACGTGAGGAAGATGCCCGTCTTTTCGGTGTATTCGACCGCCTCGGTCGCAAGTCGATGGTTTATCGCTCCGAAGCTTATGCCACCCACGAAGGCGGCTATGAAGCCGTTCCCCCCCAGGGCGACCGCCCCACCGTAGGCCAGTAGCGCGAGCGCTATGAGCCGCGAACTTTCGTGACGGGTTCGACGACCAGCCCTTTCTCTCCGACAGGCGCATCAGGAGGGCCCCGACGATGCCGACGGCCACCCCGATACCGATGCCGATCGCAAGTTCCTCGATGGCCGTGACGATCGGGCGACTTCCCTCGGCGGCTTCCGCCAGCACCACGCCGATGAAGAGCGTGACGACTGGGGTAGCCACGCCGTCGTTCAGGCCGCTCTCCACGTTGATCTCACGCCGAACCCGATCGGGTACCTGCGGATTCCTGAACATGGCCAGCCCCAGCGAGAGGTCCGTAGGAGCCAGGATGGAGGCAAGGAGGGCACACGTCGCCAACCCCAGGGTCGGCAACAGAGCCCAGGCGGAGAACGCGCCGAACACGACCGCCAGCGGGAGTCCTATGAACAAGAGCCTCACGACCACCGAGGCGTCCCGCCTCAGGGCCGCCAGGTTGACGCTCGACGCATCCGAGAAGAGGAGTAACGCCAGCGTCACCTCGGTGACCACCTTCACGATCTCCGAGTTGGTGCTCAGGTCCACCAACTCCGCGCCCCCGTACCCATGAGGAAGCCGATAACCACGAAGGCGATCGGCCCGGTCACCAGGAGGTATTCAAGCTTGGCCGCCCCCAGAGCGTACAGGGCGACGAGACCTGCAAGGACCAGATATCCGCTCAAAGTGCCCCCCTCTGCCGGTTCGGCTCGAGTCTCTCCGTACCTCCAGGCCCTGTTATAGCACGGGCGAGGCAGGAGACGAGAGCGCGGGCGAGAACATCAACCCGGCAGGACTTGAGACGCGCGCACGAGCGCCGTGCACGTACCAGTAACCGGAGGACAGAGCGTTGGCAGAGGATCGCCCCAAAGAGACTCGCGGATTCAGCAACGCATACGAGATGTTCACGTTGGTCCTCACCGTGCTCTCGCTCGCGATCATGGTGTTCCTTCTGCTGCCCCTGCCGGAGGCCACCCTCGAGCTCCGGGGTCTACGACAACGCCATCTGCGTCGTGTTCCTCTTCGACTTCTGCCTGAGGATCACCCGCGCCGGTTCGGCCAAGCAGTACTTCTTCCGGGAAGGGGGCTGGCTCGACCTCCTGGGTTCCATCCCCAGCCTGGGAGGTGCCTTCAAGTACGCGGGGCTCTCCGGCTGGCTCGACTAGGCCGTCTGGCCCGCATCATCCGCCTGCTCCGCGGCCAGCGGGGCAAGGAGATAATGGCCGACGTGCTCGCCCATCGAGGGCAGTACGCGGCGTTCGTGACCATCCTGTCCGCGTTCATCCTCCTCGTCATCACGAGCATCCTCGTGCTGACCTTCGAGACCCGCTCGGGTGAGGGCAACATCGCCACCGGGGGCGACGCACTGTGGTGGGCGATGGTCACGCTGACCACGGTCGGCTACGGGGACACGTTCCCGATGTCGGCAGCCGGGCGGATAACCGGGGTCTTCGTCATGATCGCCGGCGTGGGGATCATAGGCTCTCTGGCCAGCATCCTCGCCAGCGTGCTGGTGGCTCCGGCGCCGGATTCCACCGACGAGCCCAGCGCCGCCTCGCCTCAGGCGCCCGCCGAACCCGCAGCGGGGTCGGACCCGCACCTGCGCGAAGAGTTGCGCGCGATCCGTACCGAGCTCGAAGCCCTACGCAAGACGATGGGGGCCCAGAGCAGCAGCCCGTAGATCCCCCCTGAGACGACGAAGACTCTCAGCGCCAAGTCACGTCCACCGGCTTCCGCACCGGGATCCGCAAGTACGTTTCGGCCGGATATCCGATCACGAACGTGCCATACGGAACGTTGCCTTCCGGGATCCCGAGCTCTTCGATCAGCGGCGAGTAGGACTGGCAGCGGTGTTGAGGGGAGGAGGGGGGGGAAGGAGGGAGGAGGGGGAGGAGGAAAGGGGGGGAAGAGAGAGGGAGGGGGAAGGGGGGGGGGGGGAGGGAGGGAGGGGGGGGGGGGGGGGGGGACGATGGCCACACCGCCGCGGGAGACGTACTCGACGAGCACGAGCTGATCGGGCTCGGGGACATCGGCCGGCGGGCGGTAGCCCAGCCGCTTCATCCGGGTATCGTTCGCGCCGTCCATTTCTCTCCCCTTTGCCTGTCGCTCCCCATTGCACAGGGCGGGCGCCAACCTAGGTCTTGGGTTCGGCGCCCGCCTTCAACTCGACTTGGCCCCGTGTGCCGGGACGCTGTCGGCCGAGGTTACTCTCGACTAGCCCAGCCGCAAGCCCTCTGCCTCGAGCCCGCCTCCCGAAGGAAGCTTGCTCCAGCTCCTCTTCTGCCACTCTTCCTTGAGCACTTCAACCGCCGCCTGCTCCAGGAATTCCGGCGCCGCCCACGCGTCCACGTCGAAGTCGTTCTTGATGTAACCGTGGCTTAACATGAAGTCCTTGCCGATCTTGATGCACTGCAGGTTCTGCGCACTCAGGCTCGGCACCATGTCGACGTGCTTAATGCCTTCGTAGGTGTGCTCGGCATCCAGGTAGAAGGTCTGGCGATTGAGAATCACCGCCGCGGCGTGCTTGTGCTCGTTGGCCCAGCGGCCGACCTTGATCATGGCTTTCATTAGGCGACGACCAGTTCGGGATGCTCCTTGGCCATCACGTCGGTGCAGGTGATGACAGCGGGGGTGTTGGCGACCTGGATCGTCCAGTCCGGATACTTGGACAGGTCGAAGATGGACTTGATTTCGCCCGTCGCCTCCGAGAGCTGTCCCCAATTGTCCCATCTGGTTGTAGATGGCATCAACGGTACCCGCGAGCAGTGGCTTCTCCAGCGGGCGGAAAGCGTAATCGTGCTTGTGGTAGCGCCTCATCCATAACTCGGACGGGTTGTTCATTGGCGGGGTCAGCATCTCAGGCTTGTCATACCAGTCGTCGGGGTAGGGGAACTCGACGAGCTCAATATCATC